>NZ_JAUSXM010000001.1:6371244-7008369 GCF_030815985.1 Paenibacillus sp. W2I17 | reverse complement strand
GGTTTCCGGGCTGTTACTGCGGATCAGCAGACTTGGTTCATCATAATAAGTGAAAGGTACTTTCTCCAATGCCGGTACTCCACCACCATCAAAAGTGAACTTTTCACCGACTGGTGTGAACAATTGATTGAAGTCAGTCACACTATAAAGTGTTTCTCCGGTAATATTGATCATCTTGGTATAGCTATCGCTAGCACCATGTTTATCGGTAACTGTAATCGTTACGGTCTTCGGTCCTGGAACAAAGAATGCAAGTGCATTGTTATCCCATTCTGTTTTTACAATTGCGTTCTCATCATCTGTACTTTGATCAATATAAGTGATTTTCTCACCCATTTTGTATTCTTCTTTATCTGTCGTAAACATCGCGACAGGAGGCAGATTTGGTCTTTCAACCTTAATCGTAACCGAATACGGATCGCTCCATTGACCACTTGAATCCTGGACCGCATAGGTTACTGTGTATACACCTGGTTGGTCGAATGAATCCTGACGGCCAGTCCAACGCTCATCTACAATGCTGAGTCCCTTGGGAGAACTGGATTTAGTTGTGTAAGTTACCTGGTCTCCGGCAAAAACCTCTTTTTGTACCGTGAAGCTTGCCACCGGTTTGGTACTCAGATTCAATACAACCGTTTTGGCAGATTGATTTACTTTATACGTAATGTCCAGAGCCTGTGTAATTGAAGTCAACGGCACCATGAACGTATTTTTTTGTTGATAAGCCGCGCCCTTCATCGTTCTGGACACACCATTAACGGTATAGATCTTGCTGTTTGTTTTGAAACGCAACTCATCTTCACCACTAATAATGATCGTTTCTTTGGTTGTGTTATCATATTTAACATCATAGCCAACCCGATCAACGAGAGCACGGATCGCTACATAGGATACACCATTTTTAACAGCCATCGGCTGTCCAGCAAGATACGTTTTGCCATCTTGCATCATTTTATTACTGTTCATATAAAGAGTGAGGTCTCCACCCCCGCCTCCAGCAACAGATGAACCGCCTGTAGATGGTTGCTCCACTTCTACCGGTGCAGGTGCTGGTGTTTCCTCAGCTGTACCTTCTTCGTCCGTAGGTTCAATTACCGGCTCAACAGGAGTCGCGTCTGTTCCTGTAGGAACATCTGTTTCAGGGTTCACTTCTTCAGTTGTTTCATTATTTGATGTTGGAGTGTTTGTTCCGGATTTCACTTCGGATTCCGCGATGGTTTGTTCTTTCTTCACAACCTCCACGGATTTAACTTTGGCTGTATTCACTGATGTAGTATCGCTCTGATCTGCTGATTGTGCATTGGCAGGAATCACTGCAAACGCCTGAAACACAGCAAAAGCGGTAAGTATGGACAATTTCTTCTTCAAATTCATTCTTTGTCTTTGGCTCCTTCTGCTCCCATTTTATAAATATCCCCCTCAAAAAGTCATATTATTAGACGCTTGGAACCGGGAAAAGTTGCTAAAAAGTTAAGAGGAGAATTGTAAACTTTTAATAGAAGGAAAATACTATGAAAATAGTTATCTATCAATTATCTTTTTGGCATTCATATCCCAATATTAACCAATAGAAAAATCCAACAAAAAAATCTCTCCGGGAGATGGTCAATCAGCACCATATCGCAGAGAGATGTAAGGTTTGAATAGGCCTAGCGCAAACGGACAGGCAGACTTCCTGTTGGCTTCAGTCCACCGGTTAACACATGGGACAGGGCCCGAACAACTGCTGGTGTATTCTCATACGTACATAAATAACTTCCCGGCCTCGAAATCTCCAGCAGGTCATATGGATTACGCAAAGCAATTACAATCAGCGAATGGTTCTTACTAAGCTTTTCAACCAAATACTGTTGCCCTTTCGGAAGATGACCTGCCGATGTGTACGTACATACGATAACTTGTTCACTATCCGACACATCCCTTAATATCCGATCTGCTTCATCAGAAGTGGGCTGAGTAGTAATTTTGTGCTCACGAACTCTGCCTCGCAGCTGCGATAACGCCATACCCAGCGATTCTGTATGGGACCACGGTTCATCCACCTCTGTCCGTTGCACAACCTCAGGCCAGATGACATACACGTCCCTCTCTGGGTCCAACGGCAGCAGCCCATCATTATGAACGATGGTAATACTGCTTGAAGCAATCTTGAACAACGTCAATTCGTTGGGCTCAGTGGGTTTAGTGGATTCAGTGAAATTAACAGGTTCAACATCGGTTGCTTCGACCGTTTCACTCGCTTTCGGCGAAACAAGAAGATCATTCTGCTGCCCGCAGCGCTTTCTTTTCCATGTCATAATGCGTTCCACCGCCTGATGAATAACCTCTTCCAAGATCCGGCCCGTTCGAACTGCTTCCACAATGGCTTCCAGCGCAGCAACCTGATCGTGCAAGGTATGACTCACCAGAATCAGATCTGCTCCTGCTTCCACAGCACGAACGGCGGCTTCAGCTACCCCATATGGCTTGGATATCGCATGCATTTCAAGACAGTCTGTAATAATAATGCCTTCAAAACCCATTTCCTCACGTAGCAGACCCGTTAACACCTTATGTGACAACGTAGCCGGAATGGACTCGGGTTCAATCGAAGGGAACATCACATGAGCTGTCATAATAGCATCAACTCCGGCCTCAATCGCCTTGCGGAACGGTAACAACTCCATCTGTTCCAGCCTGTTTCGATCATGAGGTACCGTAACCATACCAAGATGAGAATCTACAGCGGTATCTCCGTGTCCCGGAAAATGTTTGGCAGTAGCAGCTATGCCCTGTGATTGATATCCGGTGATGGCTGCTACGCCATGAGCGGCCACACTTTCAGCATGTTCACCATACGAACGCACACCGATAACCGGGTTAAGCGGGTTGTTATTCACGTCGACCACTGGTGCAAGGTTCATATTAATACCGATGCTTTTTAACTCACGACCCAGAATTTGAGCACACTCCAGTGTATATTCCGGATTGCCTGTCGCACCAAGTGCCATATTACCCGGTACTTGGGTCATTCCCTCTTGGTCAATCCGTGCAACCATGCCACCTTCCTGGTCCACCGAAATCATGAGTGGTAGGGCCCCCGCTTCAGCAGCCATATCTTGCAGTTCGGCGGATAGCCGTGTCAATTGATCCACACTTTCGACATTACGCCGGAAATAAATGACACCCCCGACGTGATAGTCACGGATTAAGCGAGTAATCTGTTCATCTGCGTGCTGACTGTGAAATCCACACATCAACAATTGGCCTACCTTTTGCTCCAATGTCAGATCATTCAAGGGTTTCATTCGACCTCTCCTCCCGTTTCCCTTGCTACTACAAACCCAATTGTTTACTCTGCCTGTACTCGGAGGGTTTCATATGGAAGTGTTTATGAAACACCTTGGAGAAGTAACGGCGCTCCTTGAACCCTGTGGCTTCCCCAATCGCTGTAATGCTCCATTCGGTTGTACTCAACAATAAAGCGGCACTTTCCATCCGTTTCTGCGTCATGTATTCCACAAAAGTAACACCCATTTGAGTTTTAAATAGCTGGCAAAAGTAACCCGGGCTGATTCCGAGCCAATCTGAGACTTCATCTATTCCCAAGTCCTGTTGCAGCCGTGCATCCATATACTCACATGCAGACAGGATCAGTTCCGATACAGAAGGACGTGGTTGTGTTTGTTTGCCTTGACAGGCATGGGTAACAACCTCTGCAAGTTCAAGGAGTTCCCTCATGGATACGGCCCCTTGCAGTGCATTCCAGTAATTCACTTCGTGCTCTTCAGCGAGGGCCTGTACTTCACGCAGTTCCCGAAGCATGTGTACAAGCATAAACCGAAGATTGGTTTCATCTATCCTGTTGAAGGATTGTCCTGAATTCCCCATTCGCTGTTTAAGGCGATCCAATACATCACGTAACCCCTGCTTGTTCCCTTGCCGAATCCACCGAGTAACAAGCTCCAGATCTTCTCTTGTAATCCATGAGTTAGCCCCTTTGGAGGCCGTATGATCATACGATAATGTGTTTTCGGGACAACTCGCCTTTAGCACCCCGTCTTCACTTTCCGAATGGGACATCAGTATTTTTTGACAATGCCGGTATCGCTCCAGAATTTGACTTTCCAGGTTCACGGGTACAGCATCCTGAACAACCCTAACCTTCACACTTGAATCCAAGAATAATATTTCATTTAATTCGAGACACAGTTGATGGGCCAGTTCCTCTGAGCGACGTTTCCACTCACCCGATGCCTCCAGCAGGATGCACCACTCCCCTTTGCGGGTCGAAAGAATCTGACAATCCTCCGTAATTCTCTCTGCCACTTCCCTAAGTCTGGAACTTATGGTCTCATGCCATCGTTGATGCTGAAGCTCGGACCAGCCGATAGAATGGCGAAAATAACCGACTGCATCCACCAGCAGCAACGTATACGGTGCAGTAGTTGTTATGAATTCAGGAACAGAGGAAGGATAGGAAATCTTCAATGGTGCTTCTCCTCGCAACAGGTCAATCAACTGTTTGTGTCTGATCCAGCTTTCCATCTCTTGGCTGCGATAACGTTGCGATTCGTTTTCCAGACGTCTCTTCTGGATCTGCCCGGCAAGCTCACGCAGTTTATGTTCCAGATTCAAATAATCAATTGGCTTACATATGTATTCATGTACATTATACTTGATAGCGGTTCGAGCATATTCAAACTGCTGATACCCGGTCAGCAAAATAATCTCACACGTTTCACCCTGCTCTCGCAGCAAACGAATAAGTTCCAATCCGTCCATAGACGGCATCCGAATATCACACAAGAGAATGTCTGGATGACTTTCTCTTACTTTCCCCAGCGCTTCTACACCACTTCTCGCTGTACCTGTGATTTCAATCCCCATCTCTTCCCAGGGTAAAATGAAGTTCAGATTCTCCAGAATCGGCAGCTCATCGTCAACCAGCATTGCAGTCAGATTCATCCGGCTTCCTCCTGCTCATATAATGGAATGATGCATCGAATAACTGTGCCATACCCCGGTGCTGAACATATAAATATGCCATATCCGGCCCCGTATTGAATACGAATTCGATCTGCCACACTTCGTAATCCCAATCCCCTGCGTTCCGTTATGGACGTTAATGATTCCGCCCCTTCCGCGAGCATATCTTCCGGCGGATCTTCTGCCATATACTCAAATCGTGCGAGCATTTCCTGGGGAATACCGATCCCATTATCCTCAACACATAACACCAGATGGCCCCGTTCCGCATATGCGCTTATCCGCAGTACACCTGGGTAGGTGATCCCCTCAAACCCGTGTTGAATGCTATTTTCCACCAGAGGCTGAAGGGTAAGCTTAAGCAGAATTGAGCTGTATAGATGGGGTGGAATGTCAATCTCATAGGTGAACAAATCACTGAATCTGTACTGTTGAATCTCCAGATAACTCTGCAAATGCCTGATTTCCTCACCCAGCGGAATCTCCTCCTGATCCTGAATGCTGATACGAAGCATATTGCCAAGTCTGGTCACCATCTCGCTTACTTTGCGGCCCTCCCCTCGCAGCGCTAATCCATTAATGGATTCCAATGTGTTAAACAGAAAATGAGGTTTGATCTGGGCCTGTAGTACACGCAGTTCCGCTTGGGCCTTCTGCTCTTGCTCTGCACGAACACGACGGAATAATCCCCCGATCCGATCCAATAGTTCATTGAACCCTTGCGCAAGCAGCTGCATTTCATCGAATCCTTTTCCTTCCACCCTCGCATTAAAATCACCATCATCCACACGACGCATAAACCTTACAAGTACAGCAATGTTACCCGTAATGCGATTCATGAAAAAAAGATTAAAGATCATCGCTGCGAGCAGGCATAACAGAATAATGATGACAGACCAACCGGCAAAGGCATTGGTTTCCGCAGATAAAGCTTCCCATGAAGTCACACTGACGAGGCTCCAGTTATAGTTCTTCAGATGATATTGCGAAATGATGCTCTCCTTGCCGTCAAAAACCGTTCTGACACTGCTAAAGCCGGGACCGTAACTGCCGGATTCAGCACCAAGGTTTTGCATGTTCTCACCGTTATACATACCTGCAGGATCATAAACGATCAGCCCTTCTTCATTAATTAACAGGAACGACGTATCCTGTGCTGAATCGCTGATTTGCAGGTGACGGAAGATCCGGTCGATCTCTCCTTTTTTGATCTGAACAACAAGCACGCCGATATTTTGAAAATAACTGAGTTCTTTGACCAGTCTGATCTGGGTGAAGACAGGCTCTACCCCGGTTAATTCGGGATATTCCAGAGGTGCGAGCCATTTGGGCACGCCATTAAGTTGCTGAATTTCGTTGAATAAGGGATGCACTTTGAATTGTTGAAAAGGAAGGGCTTGAAAGTTTTCTTTGGTGAAAATGGAGACAATCTGGTTGTTCTCGGACGAACGCAAATCGTATAAAAAGGCATAACTGATGAACGGATAATTATATAGAAGGGAACGGAAATTGCGCTGGCTGGCATTCAGGGATAACTGATTACCGGTCCCCAGATCCTGCTTGGTCGGATCTTTGGCGTTCAACGCCATTTGGAAAACCGAGGTCGCTATCCCGTTGTCGGTCACATTGTTAATCTGCTGAAATACATTTTCGATATTGTAACTGATGGCCTGAAGCGCATATTCGGCCTGTTGATTGTATTTTTTCTCAATCGTATGTGATGTGACCAGAAACATGCCAATGCCTAGCGCACACATCGGTACAATAATCAGCAGCAGAAATGCCAAGGCCAGCTTCATTCGCAAGTTCATATCCCGTTCTCCCTATTAACTGGTTCATGGTATTAACCTTTGACACCACCTGCAGTTACTCCTTCTATAATTTTCTCCTGGAGTATAGCGTAGATCACAAGTACAGGTACAACGCTGTATACAATACCTGCCGACATCTGGGCATAGTTCATCTGATATTGATCCCGAAACTGGACCATGCCCACTGGCAGCGTACGCAATTTATCGGTGGATAAGAAATAGTTGGCGAGTAAAAATTCGTTCCAGTTGCCGAGGAAATTAACGATAAAAACGGTAACAATAGCCGGAACCGTAAGAGGTATCACTATTTTAGCAAAGATACCCGGGGCCCTCAAGCCGTCCATGACCGCCGCTTCCTCAATTTCTCCAGGCAGAGAACGCATAAAAGCCGCCAGTATAATAATGGTAAAGGGGATCGCATTGGCCACATAGGGCACGATCAATGCAAGATGCGTATCCAATATGCCCATTTTGCGTACAAGCAGATAAATCGGCAGCATAAGTGCATTGTTGGGAATAAGCATACCCGCCAGAATCAGACTGTACAGAAACAGGCTCCATCTCCGGTGTCTCATCCGGGTTACGGCAAAAGCAAACATGGCACCGAGCGCAATCGTACACGCCGATGATAAAATCGAAATGTACAGGCTGTTCCAGAAATACGTGCCAATCTTGGCATTCACCCAAGCCTCCACGTAATTGTTAAACTCCCATGTTGTAGGCAAACCGAATGGATTCAGGGCGATTTCATTGTTATCCTGCTTGAAGGAAGAGAAAATCACAAATAAAAAGGGAAACAAAATCGCGATTAAATACAACATTAACAACACATGAGGTATACTGCTTTTTATGCTTTTCGCCATCAATATTCCACCTTCTCGCCCCGCCTCGCCACCAGCAGTTGATACACCGCAGTGAGCACAAGCGTCAGAGCAAAGATCAGCACTGCAATGGTATTGCCATAACCATATTTGAAGTTGGTAATTGCATATTTGATCATATATGTCGCCAGAACCTCGGTGGACCCAGCGGGCCCACCTTTGGTCATGACAATCACGATGTCGGCTGCTTTCATGGCACCTGCGATGGACAACATGATCACCACTGAAATGATCGGCCGGATCAGCGGCAACGTAATTCGCATTGCACGTTGTACCGCCGTTGCCCCATCAATTGCAGCCGCTTCATCCAGATCACGGGGAATCGCCAGTATGGCCGCCAGCACCATGACAATGTAAAATCCCGTCCACTGCCAGGCATTAGTCACCAAGATGGACAACATGGCAAATCGGTTATCCGATAACCAGTAGATTGGATCGATGCCCAGCACATGAAGCATTTTGTTTAATAGTCCGATATTGGGCTCATAGATGAATCCCCATAAAATACCGATAACGGCTGTCGACATGATGGATGGTAAAAAAACAGCGGTTTTATACAGACCTTTCAGCCTTTTCACATTGGCAATCAGAAGCGAAAACAGGACGATTAGGGGTACCTGAATCAGTACCGAAAATCCGATGAAAAAGCCGTTATTCCGTGTGGAAATCCAAAAACGTTCATCGGTCAGTGCCTTCACATAATTGGATAAACCCACAAAACGTGGCTCAGCCGATACCCCATTCCAACTCGTCAGACTGTAATACAGGGAGCTACCAATAGGGTATAGAAAGAACATTACAAACAGAATTAGGGCTGGCATTACAAACAACGTATAGATTAACGGGCTGCGGAGTGAAGTATTCATGGTCAGCCTCCTTCAGTCACTTCAACGATCGCAGTTTCGACTTGAATTGGTTTATTCCACGGAAGCGTTTGCTTCCTCTTGCACCTTTTGCAACTCTTCTGCCATTTTCTCTGGCGTCGTCTGCCCACCAATCAACTTCTGGATTTGCAGATTGCTGATCTCTGTCGTCACATCGGCCTGAACGAGTGCATCAAATGCAGGGAACGACGTCTTGGACGCATTAAGCACAGCCACAATTTCTTTCATCAGATCATCGGTAATGCTATCGGTCAGCACTTTCTCGTCCAGCTTCATGGCAGGCAACACACCGTCTTCCACAAGGCCGCGGATCTGCATATCTTCATTGTAGAAATTTTTGATAAAAGCTTTCACTGCTTCCAGCTTCTGCGGGTCATCCGCCACTGCTGCCGAGAATCCGTATCCATTGTTCACATCACGCATCAAAGACGTCTGATCTCCTGCTCCGTTCTCTACCGGAGGCATATTGAAGAATCCAACCTTGCCAATGAGCGATTCACCGCTCTGACCTTCTTTGAATACAGAGGATTTCCACGTTCCGTCATACATCAACACCGCTTCTCCGCTCGTAAATTGCGTGGTATATTCGGCATACTCAAAGCCCAGCTCACCTTTTTTGAAATAACCCTTATCCACCCATTCCTTATGTTTGGCAAAACCTTGCACAACACCCGGATCGGTCCACTTCGCTTCACCTGTTGCAAACTTTGCGGTAATCTCCGGTCCGGCATACCGGGACCACAGGTGGTTGGTTAACATAAGCGGTACCCAGCCCGCCTTAGATGCGGAAGCAAGCGGCACTTTACCATCAGCCTTGATCTCGGCCAGTATATTGTCCAGTTCAGCCATGGTGGTTGGGGCTTTCCATCCTTTTTGTTCGAAGTACTCTTTATTATAGAAAAAACCTTCGCCCGAACCGCCAATCGGCAGTCCATATACTTTGCCTTCATACGTAAACGGTTCAAGGGATGTAAACTGGTCCTGAATGCCCAGCTCTTGCAGGATTGGGGTCAGATCAAGCAGCATACCTTCCTTGGCATAAACTTTGGAATCCGGGCTACCGAACAGTTCAAATATATCCGGCGGGTTGCCTGCCGCCATCTCTCCGCGAAGCTTTTCCTTACGATTCACATCGGATTCGACACCATCCAGCGTAAAGGTCAGATTGGGTACCTCTCCCTCAACTTTGTCCACAACATCCTGCAGAATGGCCAGTCTTTTCTGTTTGTCGGCTCCCACCTGCGTGTGGCGGAGAAGCATTTCAACCGGTTCCTTACTTGTTTCCTCCACAGGTGTATTGCCTGCGCCTTGCTGCGGCTCGTTACTTGAGCTTGCACATCCCGCCAAAGTCCATGAAGTGATAAGCAATAATGAAAGCAGTAATGTCATTCTTTTTTTCATCTGGTTGACCCTCCTCAAGATATTGAGCATTTGGCTTTACACTCTGATTATAAAAAGCCGGAGCTTACATCGTAAGGATGACAATTCATCAATGGAGGGATAAAATCCTTCACTGGACCCATAATCTTGCATTTCCAATGGATAACAGCAAAAAAACAGCCCCTGCGAAACATGTTCGCAAGGACTGCTTGGTTGATTGTTTTTATTATATAAAGGTCAGATTACTTACCTGAACAAGCCACGCCAGCCGTTTCCTGGCGACCTTGTTCGATCAGGCGATACGCCCGCTCCACTTCTTCTTCAGTTGGTGAAGGAACTCCATCCAGTGGATATACTTTGCCGAGCGCCTCCCATTTGTAGATCCCCATCTGATGGTATGGAAGAATTTCGAACTTCTCGACACCATTTAATGTTCCAATAAACCGTCCGAGGTTAAGCAGATCCTCTTCCTCGTTATGAATGCCAGGCACATACACGTGGCGTATCCACATTTTCCGACCTTGCTCCGATAACCACTTGGCCGTTTTCAACGTTCTCTCGTTGGATTTGCCTGTCAGCTTGATATGTTTCTCATCATCAATATGCTTGAGGTCTAGCAGAACCAGGTCTGTGTTATCCAACAGATCGTGAATCCGCTCCGGTTCGTTAAACCCGTTGCTGTCCAGCGTCGTATGCAATCCCCAACGCCGCTTCACTTCCTTGAAGATTTCGGCTACAAAATGAGCCTGTAACGTTGGTTCTCCGCCAGATATCGTGAGTCCGCCTCCAGAGCTGCGGTAATAGGATAGATACGGCTCAATTTCAGCCAGTACCTCCTCTAACGTCATTTCTTTTCCGCCATCCAGCGCCCATGTATCAGGGTTGTGGCAATATTGACATTTGAGTAGACATCCTTGCATAAAAAGCACAAAGCGGATGCCTGGGCCGTCAACCGTCCCGAAAGTTTCGAGTGAATGAATATGTCCGTTAACCATGCTGCCTCTTCCTTTCTGTATCCGCATCCGCTGTGCGTTTAATATGATTTGGAATGCCTTGCTCTAGCGGTCTTCTACTTGCAAATTACTTACATCGAGCCATGGAACGTACGGTTGATGACATCCAGCTGTTGTTCACGAGTCAGTTTAATGAAGTTAACGGCATATCCGGATACCCGTACAGTCAGTTGCGGATAGTTTTCCGGGTGATCCATCGCATCAATCAATTGTTGACGATCAAATACGTTAACGTTCAGGTGATGAGCGTTTTGACCGAAGTAACCGTCCATCATCGCAGTCAGATTGGATTTACGTGTAGTCTCCTCTTTACCCAATGCTTTTGGCACGATGGAGAAGGTATTGGAAATACCATCAAGACTGTGTTCATAAGGCAATTTGGCTACAGAGCCAAGGGATGCCAGTGCACCTTTTTTGTCACGACCATGCATTGGGTTCGCGCCTGGAGCAAATGGCTCACCTGCTTTACGACCATCCGGTGTAGTTCCTGTTTTCTTACCATATACCACGTTGGAAGTGATCGTCAGAACGGATTGTGTTGGAACTGCATTACGGTAAGCTTTGTGTTTGCGAATCATACCCATGAAGTTCTCCACCAGTTCAACAGCAATGCTGTCTACGCTGTCTTCATTGTTACCGTAACAAGGGAAGTCTCCTTCGATTTCAAAATCAACAGCGATGCCTTGTTCGTTACGAATTGGTTTAACTTTGGCATATTTGATCGCACTCAGTGAATCTGCTGTAACCGACAGACCAGCGATACCGCACGCCATCGTACGTACAATGTCACGGTCATGTAATGCCATTTCGATACGCTCATAGCTGTATTTATCGTGCATGTAGTGAATGACGTTGAGGGTGTTCATATACAGTTTCGCCAGCCACTCCATCATTGGTTTGAAGCGTTTCATAACCTCATTGTAATCCAGTACTTCGCTAGTGATGGCAGGATACTCAGGTCCAACTTGTGCTCCGGATTTCTCGTCACGACCACCGTTGATCGCATACAGGAGGGCTTTTGCCAGGTTGGCACGAGCGCCGAAGAATTGCATTTGTTTCCCGATCTTCATAGCCGAAACACAGCATGCAATACCGTAATCGTCACCGTAGATTGGACGCATCAGATCATCATTCTCATACTGGATTGAGCTAGTTTCAATGGATACTTTACTGCAATAATCTTTGAAAGCTTCCGGAAGTTTCGTGGACCATAGTACAGTCAGGTTCGGTTCTGGTGCAGGACCCAAGTTGTGCAACGTATGCAGGAAACGGAAGCTGTTTTTGGTTACGCGTGTTTCGCCATTCACAGACATACCACCGATGGACTCAGTCACCCATGTTGGATCTCCACTGAACAGTTCGTTGTAATCCGGTGTGCGCAGGAATTTGACAATCCGCAGTTTCATTACAAAATGGTCAACCAATTCCTGAGCCTGTTCTTCAGACAGAATGCCTTCTTGTAGGTCACGTTCAATGTAGATATCCAGGAAAGAAGATACACGTCCCAGAGACATCGCAGCACCGTTCTGTTCTTTGATCGCAGCGAGATAACCGAAGTACAACCATTGGAATGCTTCTTTTGCTGTTGTCGCTGGCAAGGAAATATCGAACCCGTGCATATCGCCCAATTGTTTCAATTCCTGCAATGCACGAATCTGCTCAGACAATTCTTCCCGCAGACGAATGACATCTTCATCAATGACATCAACTTCGAGTGCATTCAGTTCACCTTTTTTGTTACGAATCAGGAAGTCTACCCCGTACAAAGCTACACGACGATAGTCACCAATGATCCGACCACGGCCATAAGCATCTGGCAGACCGGTAATAATCCCTGCTTTACGCGCTGCACGCATGTCGGAGGTATAAGCATCGAATACACCTTGGTTATGTGTTTTGCGAATGTTTGTAAATATATCAATGACGCCTTGAGGCAATTCGAAGCCGTATGCTTCACATGCATCAATCATCATCCGGATTCCGCCTGTTGGTTGAATGGAACGTTTGAACGGAGCATCGGTCTGAACACCGACGATCTGCTCTTTGGATTGATCCAGATAACCTGGTTGGTGAGAAACAATAGTCGCTGGTGTGTTCACATCAACGTCAAGGACACCGCCATTATCCCGTTCTTTTTTGGTCAGATCAGATACGATCTCCCACAATTCTTTGGTATTCTGGGTTGCACCTGCGAGAAATGCTTCGTCACCGTAATACGGAGACAAGTTGTGTGCCAGAAAATCATTCACATCTACGGATTTGGTCCATGTTCCTTTGGTAAAGTTTCTCCAGCCTGTTTGTTGTTTGACATCTTTTTCAATCACCGACATCGTAATCCCTCCACTAATTTGGATTTCTGGACACATAACATCTTGCTTCATTCGTAGCATTGTGTGCCCAGAGCCGCGATTAATGTGAATTGTTTCACATAAACCGGAACATGTTCTCTCTACTTGGGAACCGGAACCGCGGGATGAATGTTTTTCTTACATTTTCAGTATACGACTTGGGGCTTTCATCATCTGTGATTTTTGTCACAAAGCCAGTGAACTAACTCACTCCACCTGCGCTGTGTCCCATTAAACCCTATTTAGTTTCACACTTAGCCACTGCGCGGGCAGAACAACTTCCGATCGCTGTTATCCCCGGATTTTTTCAATTTTATATTTCAAAGGGTAAAATCCGGGGATAAAGGCGAACGCTCCGCTTCTTCAGTTTTTTCTGCCCTCTCCGTTATTGTGTGAACATCTGGCTCAAACGGTCACATCACGGATTCCGTGTAACCTTTCTAGAACCCGTTGCTCCTCTATCCTCGGAGCAGCAAACCAAATCTTAAAATAAACCCTGAAAAACAGGTGCTTCGCTCTTCTGTTTTTCTGCCCTCTTCGTTATTGTGTGACCACCTGGCTCAAACAGCCACGTCACGGATTCCGTGTAACCTCTCTAGAACCCTTTGCTCCTCTATGCTCGGAGCAAATCAAATCTTAGATTGAATCCTGAAAAACAGGTGCTTCGCTCTTCTGTTTTTCTGCCCTCTTCGTTATTGTGTGAACATCTGGCCCAAACAGCCACATCACGGATTCCGTGTAACCTCTTTAAGAACCATTGCTCCTCTATGCTCGGAGCAAACCAAATCTTAAAGTAAATCCTGAAAAACAGGTGCTTCGCTCTTCTGTTTTTCTGCCCTCTCGTTATTGTGTGAAAGACGGCAATCGGGGCTCCCCTCTCGGGGAACCCTGATCTTCTTGCCGTAAGGCACGCTTCGTTCTAGATTTATTATTCAAACTTTCCGTAGAAAGCGTTGCGGTATACATCAGCCAGTTCAGTTACCAGCGGCAACTTCGGATTGGCGGTTGTACATTGGTCTTCGAAGGCACGGTCTGCCAGATAATCTACATGTGCTTCAAAGTCTTTGGCATCAAATCCGATTTCCTGGAACGATTCTTCAATGCCCAAGATTTTGTTCAGGTTACGGATGGCATTGATGAGACTGGTAACGCCTTCTTCTGTCGTACGAGCAGGCAATCCCAGTATGCGGGCGATTTCGGCATACCGCTCATCCGCTACAAAGTGCGAATATTTCGGGAACGATGCAAATTTGGTCGGTTTTTTCGCGTTGTAGCGAATAACGTGCGGCATCAGGATTGCATTGGTGCGTCCGTGTGCGGTGTGATACTGACCGCCCCATTTGTGCGCCAAGCTGTGGTTAATGCCCAGGAATGCGTTGGCAAACGCCATACCTGCAATCGTGGAAGCATTATGCATTTTCTCACGTGCCAGTTTGTCGCCTTGCAGCGCAGATTGCTCCAGGTATTGGAATACCAGTTGGATTGCTTTAATCGCAAGTCCATCCGTGTAATCATTTGCCATAACAGATACATAAGCTTCAATCGCATGAGTCAGTACGTCCATACCTGTATCGGCAACGGCTGTTCTAGGTAGGGAGTATACAAACTCCGGATCGACAATCGCTACGTCTGGAGTCAGCTCATAGTCGGCCAATGGATATTTGGTGTTACCTTGATTTTTATCTGTGATAACCGCGAACGATGTCACTTCAGAACCTGTACCCGATGTGGTTGGGATCGCTACAAATTTCGCTTTTACGCCGAGACGTGGATATTTGTAGATCCGTTTGCGGATATCCATGAATTTCTGTTTCAGATCGTTGAAGTCCGTGTCCGGATATTCATAGAACAACCACATGGCTTTGGCAGCATCCATCGGTGATCCACCGCCAAGTGCGATAATGCAGTCTGGTTGGAAGCGGCGCATCATTTCGGTTCCACGATCTACCGTTGTTGTGGATGGATCTGGCTCAACATCGGAGAATACTTCGATTGCTACCGGCATTTGGCGTTGACGCAGATAGTGTTCTACCTTTTCAACATATCCAAGCTTAACCATCATGGCATCCGTAATAATCGCAACACGTGTGATGTCAGGCATTTTGGCAAGATACTGCGTTGCGCCTTTTTCGAAGTAGACTTTGTTCGGCACTTTGAACCATTGCATATTCACGGTACGGCGAGCCACCCTTTTCACATTGATTAAGTTCACAGCGGTTACGTTGGAAGAAGTCGAGTTACGTCCGTATGATCCGCATCCCAGTGTCAATGACGGCATGTTTGTGTTGTAGATATCACCGATGGCACCGTGTGTGGATGGCGAGTTCACAATAATCCGTCCGGTTTGCAGACGATCTGCGAATTTGCCAATCACTTCTTCATTTGTGGAGTGGATAACCGAGGAGTGACCCATGCCGCCAAAAGCAACCACTTCTGCTGCACGTTCAATTCCCTCTGCTGCCGTTTTAACTTTGTAACAAGCCAGTACCGGGCTTAATTTCTCAGCCGACAATGGGAATTTGGTACCTACCCCTTCAATCTCGGCCACGAGAATTTTGGTGCCTGCCGGAACTTCAATACCGCACAACTTCGCAATACTCACCGCAGATTGACCAACAATCGCCGGGTTCACCGCACATTTCTCGGCATTAATCGCACCTGCTGTCAATTTTGCTGCTTCATCTTTGTTAACAAAGTAACAGCCATTTGCAATCATTTTTTTCTTCACTTGATCAAAGATCGGTTCTTCAATGATGACCGCTTGTTCAGAAGCACAGATCATGCCGTTATCGAAAGATTTGGACAGGATCAAATCCGTCACTGCCTGATTGATATCTGCGCTTTTCTCGATAAAGCAAGGTACGTTACCCGGTCCTACGCCCAGTGCAGGTTTACCACAGCTGTACGCTGCACGTACCATGCCTGATCCGCCTGTTGCCAGAATGAGAGCCACATCATTGTGATTCATCAGTTCGTTTGTACGATCCATGGAAGGATCATCAATCCACTGAATACAATCCGCTGGTGCACCATGTTTCACAGCCGCTTCCAGCAGGATTTTGGCAGCTTCCCGGCTACAATTCTGTGCAGATGGGTGGAAACCAAAGATGATTGGGTTACGCGTCTTAATGGAGATCAGTGCTTTAAACATCGTTGTTGATGTTGGATTCGTAACCGGGGTAATCCCCATAATAATACCGACCGGCTCCGCAATTTTCTGGAAGCTCTCATACTCGTTATCTTCAATCACACCTACGGTTTTGTCATACTTGATGCTGTGGTACACATATTCTGTTGCAAATATATTTTTGGTGATTTTATCCTCATACACTCCGCGGCCTGTTTCTTCTACGGCCATCTTGGCGAGCATCATGTGTTTATCCAGACCCGCAAGTGCCATCGCTTGCACAATCCGGTCAATCTGCTTTTGGTCCATCTTCATGAATGCGGCGTGTGCTTTATTCGCTTTGTCGATTAACGTTTGAATATACTGACCTGCTGTCGGTTCTTTTGCTGGGGCGACTTCGTTCTTTACAGCCATCTCCCTCATCCTCCTAAAGGTTCGTATTAGTTTGTCTCTCTCGTTTACATTCACATCGTAACATGACAATAAACTTAATTATGTGATTTTTTTCACAAAGTATAACAAATTTAATTTAAGTTTTGTAGTGTCCTTCATACGACCATTTTCACTTCCTATTTAAAATATAGGGCTGTAAAATTCATCCTCTCCATTAAAAGTGAATTTTATCACAATGTTTGAAATTTCGTCATTTTTGCCCCCTTTCCTTCCCCCTCAAACGGTAAGATTAGGTATATACTGAACTTAAAAATTGAACCACCGCAATTTGTACCGTCCTTCCTCCCGGCCGAGATGACCCTGATCAGGACGGCAACGGTTTGCGGCGAACCTCGGAGGCTACTGCTTACTACAGAAGGTCGTCCGATGGACATAAAGGGGAGATAGACTTATGAGAGAACTAACAACTGTACTGGAAAAGCGCGGTAATACTAACTGTTTCTCGGAAGCAAATTTCAACCATCTGCTGGTTACCATGAAAGATAGAACCTATCCGGAAGGTACACATCTGTACTGGGAAGGCGACATCTCTGACAAACTTTATTATATGAAACGGGGCCGTGCCCAGATCACCAAATCCACGGATGAAGGCAAGGAACTGATCATGTACATGTATCAATCCGGTGATATGATTGGGCAGGCTGATCCCTTCTTTGGCTCTAAACACAGCTTCTCAGCGGAAGTATTGGAGGACAGTGAGATCGGTGTACTGGAACATAAAGACCTGGAAATGTTAATCTGCCAGCATTGTGACTTCGCGATCGATTTTATGAAATGGATGGGCATCCACCACCGGTTGACACAGACCAAATTCCGGGATCTCATGTTATATGGCAAACCGGGTGCACTTTGCTCCACCCTCATTCGGTTGTCGAATTCGTATGGTGAGCCTCATGGAGAGCATGTCATTATTCACAAAAAAATTACCCACACGGACCTGTCCAATATGATTGGAGCCACTCGTGAAAGTGTAAACCGCATGTTAAGCGACCTGCGTAAGAAAGATGGGATTGAATATGACAATGGCATGATTGTCATCAAAGATCTGAAGATGCTGCAAGGAATCTGTCACTGTGAGCTTTGCCCGAACGAGATCTGTCGTATTTAATATTTGACTATGCTGATCGGATCTTGTTTATATATTTAATGAAAAAAGCCCAGTTCTCTAAAAAGAGATTGGGCTTCTTGGTATACTTAGGATGCATTGGTTAATTCAAGCTTAACCGCATCACGTGGATTCAATTTCATGTCCAGACCATTTTCCATTAATTCTTTGTCATTCACCATAATGACCCACCGCTCATTCATACGAGGCGTGACATTCTCGACCGAAACGACAAATTTGTTATTCTCCGACATTCTTACAATGCCGCTGGACTTCAACACATCACGAACTGTGCACTCTTGAACGTAGACGCCGGCATATTGACGATTAAGGGTTGGCATAATGTTTCCACCGCTAACCTTGAGTAACGTTGTCTGATATGCAACGCCATCCCCCCCACTGTCAGCGGCTTTCACGTAAATGATCACTTCATCTTTGGCATGAAGTTCCATGTCCCAATCTTCCTGTTCAATATCCTTGCCATTCAATTTGACAGCCCAGCTAAGCGAAGAATCCAGAGAAACTTCACCGACGGATTGAATCCGTTTGCCATCTGCCGTAAAATCAACCAGTCCGCTATTGAGTAATGCTTTTTTGAGTGTCAAACCCTCACTAAAATCTCGCTTAATGGACTTTGTCGCATCAGGCAAAAACGTACTGCCATCTACAGCCACTGTGATTGTATTCGCTGTTTCTGTTTCTTTGACAATTGGCTGCTCAGAAGGCTGTGTCTCACTACAACCAGCCAAGATCGCCAGTAGGAGCAAACATACACCTATGTAACCGGGGATTTTCTTCATCATGTAGGTAACACCACCCTGCGTAAAATCATTCACCCTGTTGTCCATAACCTCTATTATGGCACAACCTTCGGCAAAAAAAAGTGTCAAAGCCGTTACTTTTAAATGCTGTCCCCTCCAAATAGGGCTTGTACAAGAAAGAGAGCCTGCACACAGGCTCCCCAATCTAATTCATTTTTATGTTCTAATTGGTTACGTTATCACTGGACACAAGCCTGCATGTATGTCCGTCCTCCATCGCCATCTTTCAGATATGGATTAAGCCCGAAGAACTGCTCCTCAGATACGTAAACACCTGTCAGCAATCGCCCTTCAAGCAATCCACCGTCCACCTGCACGCAGCATGAAGGTGCGTCTACATACTCCTGATACAACGGAATCTGCCCATATTGTTGATGTACCTTGAATACCTTGCCTTGCTCATGCAAAGGTCGTTCCGAGAAATAGGTAGGCACAATATAACGGGCAATGACATCCAGTTCCTGCACGCTGTAAAAGGGTTCATCACCAAGCCATGGTGCAAACATTCGAATCTTCTCATATTGTGACCAAACAACCGCCTGAATCAGCATTTCTGCCTGAACCAGCCGACCTTCTCCCACATCCAGAACCAACCGCTTCCCATGGATGGTTTCTTCCATCTGAGAAGTCGTTGAATCAGGTTGTCCCAGCTCACATCCGATACACTTCCAGCCCCTGGACGTTTGAATCCATTTTTGCAGCACCGCCGGAGCTAATCTCGGACCATCGCTGTTCACAGAATGCGTATTCACTTCGGCAAGATCATCCTTAACTGAACGGGAATATGCTGTGCGCTTAAACAACTCCGCAGCTTTTTTATAAATTAGATGGACCTGAATGGATGCGCTCTCAAGTTCTGCAATATCTTCTTTGCCGTAGCGTACTTCAAGGGATAAGCTTTCTTCTCTCATGACAAGTGGGCCTCCTTCGCTCCGGCCGTCTGTGGCCATTTTCTATAGATTATACTACAACTCATGACAACATGTGCATAGCCCAGGAGAAAAACGCCGATCCACCTAATACTTAAGACAAAAACCCCTGATTTCCACGGAAATCAGGAGTCTATGTCATTCATGCAACAAAAGTGGGTGATGCTTATACGTTAGTCAACCCACTGCTCAGCCCAGTCTTGAATTTGATTCATGACAGGCTGGAGCGCTCTACCTTTATCCGTCAGTTCATATTCAATACGAACTGGCGTCTCGGGATAGACGTGACGAACCAGAATACCTTCACTCTCCAGATCTTTCATCCGTTCGGATAACATCTTATCACTCATGGATGGAATCAGATTGGAGATATCCTTGAATCGCTTCGAACCACTCATCAACGTTTGAATAATTAAACCATTCCAGCGCTTGCCCAAAAAAGAAAACGCCGTCTCAAAACGCGGACACATCCGCAAGTCTTGACCTTCCACATTAATCACCTCTTTAGAGATCACTCAAATCAACTTACATTTTGTTAGTATATTTCATATTAACATATTTAAGCTTCAAAGAAAACGCCTGCAACTAAAAAGTTTAAATTTTAGAAGCATAACATCCAAAATGGATCATACATCCCAGTATACATTACACGTTGCGTCGTAACCATGGGAAATATCGTATAACTTCCCCATAGTACTATCTTACCCAAAAAGAACCCAACTGCCACAGTCATCATTGACTCGGAGAAGGGTTCTTTTTGAATAAAACGTATAATTTCCATTTCACGATTGAGTTAGTGAATTAGACCAGCACGCCACCAAATGGTCTTACAGGTTCACTCTTGCCAAATTCCGGCTTAAAGCTGCGGGCAGGATATGCCCATTTCACTGCGTTGCTGATCACTCTTAATATTTCCGGCTTGTAATAGGTCGGATACGTCTCATGACCTGGTCGGAAATAAAAGATTTTACCTTCACCACGCCGGAACGTACATCCACTCCGGAATACTTCCCCACCCTGGAAGTTACTTACAAACACCAGTTCATCCGGTACTGGAATATCGAAGAATTCACCGTACATCTCTTCTTTTTCCAATACAATCTTGCCCTCGATGCCATCCGCAATCGGATGAGATGGGTTAACACACCATACAATTTCCTGCTCGTCAGCTACACGCCATTTCAGATCGCAGCTGGTTCCCATCAGCGCTTTGAATGGTTTGGAGAAATGACCTGAATGGAGCACAATCATCCCCATGCCGTTCAGCACTCGCTGCGCGACCTTCTGTGAGATCTCATCGCTTACGCGATCATGTGCCATATGTCCCCACCATATAAGCACATCTGTGGAATTCAGCACTTCATCACTTAATCCGTGTTCAGGCTGATCCAGTGTAGCTGTACGAATAGCAAAGCCTTCGCCGCCAAGTCCGTCAGCCAGTGCTCGATGCAGACCATCCGGGTAGACTTCCCTTACTTCATCGTGAATTTTCTCATGGACAAATTCATTCCAAATGGTGACGTTGATCATATTCAATTTCCCCCTAGTGTAGCTCTAAACCCACCACATATCGCCCAGCGGTTCTTCGATCAATACTTGCTGGAGATTTTGCACGGCTTTAGAGAATCCTTCTTCAACCGACATCAGACCGTCTTCGTGCTCAATACTTACTACATAATCATATCCGACCAGACGCAAGGCACTCATAATGTCTGCCCATGTCTTGTTATCATGTCCATAACCGACCGAGCGGAACTGCCAAGCCCGATCCAGCATATTGGTATAGTCCTGCATATCCGTTACACCGTGTTTGTTCACGTTTACCGGATCAATTGTTGTATCTTTTGCATGGAAGTGATGGATGGCTCCTTCACGTCCCAGGATGTGAATTGCCTGAACCGGATCAATACCTTGCCACCACATATGACTTGGGTCCAGATTGGCTCCGATCACTTCACCTGCTGCTTCACGCAGTCTCAGCAACGTTGCTGGAGTATGAACGGAGAATCCACCGTGCAGCTCCAATCCAACTTTTACGTTACGATCTGCTGCAAATTTACCCCACTCTGTCCAGTAAGGGATCACTTTGTTCTCCCACTGCCACTTCAGGATTTCCTGGAAATCATTCGGCCAGGGTGCAACAGGCCAGTTCGGATATTTGGCATCCTCATGGTCTCCCGGACAACCGGAGAATGTATTCACTACAGGTACTTCCAGCTTCTCAGCCAGTTCTACCGTTTTAACAAAATCATCGTGAAATCCTTTGGCAATATCCTTTTGCGGATGTAGCGGGTTACCATGACAGCTGAGTGCACTGATCGTCAAACCACGTGATTCCACTGCATTTTTGAAGTTTTTCAATGCTGTAGGATTACTTAACAACTCATCTGGCTTACAATGTGCATTTCCTGGATGTCCGCCTGTTCCGATCTCTACTGCTTTTAATCCCTTTGATGCTACATAATCAAGAGCATCCTCCAATTTACGTCCTCCGAATAGTACCAAAAATACGCCGAGTTTCAAGTGCGATTCCTCCCTAGATTAGATATCGTATGATTGCTGAATTCATGAATATTGAACTACAATTACCGTTCAGATCACATGCCTGTTTGATTAGTGTGGAAAATCGAGAGTGTTTCTATCCTGAAATTGAACGTAAGAATACTGGTTATTCTGCTTCACTCGTAAGAGCATCAAGCTTTGAACACTTTTTACTCAGACTAGTGTGATTCCACGGTTTCAATCTCAGTTTGAACTGTGCGAGTTACTGCAAAAGAATCATAGCTGCTCTCCAGATGGATGTGCTTGCCTTCAAGTGAAGAACGCTGGAATGAATGCATGGCTTCCAGTACGTGATAAGCAAGCTTGCCACTGGCTTTGTGTTCCCGTCCGGCACGAATGGATTCAACCATTTCCGTTACGCCGATGCCTCGTTCGTTTTGTCCACTTTCGAAGACTGGTTTGACCGTCTCCCAAGTGTCTTGACCGTATCTGCGAACCTTCACTTCCCCGTTAAAATAATTGGGGTCCGGTACACTAAGCGTACCTTCTGTACCATAGATTTCAATACGTGGCAGATCCGAAGCTCCGCGAATATCGAAACTGGTGATCATGGTTGCAATGGCACCTTCTGCAAAATCAATGGTTCCTGCCAAGTGAGTAGGCGTCTCTACTTGCAGTGCTGTACCTTCCTTCGGCCCAGAGCCAATCTTGCGATCTGCAATCTGTATCCCTGCCGAGGCGCTGATTCTGCGTATCGGTCCAAGCAGCGTAATCAGAGCGGTCAGGTAGTAAGGTCCCATATCAAACATCGGTCCGCCACCTGCGACATAAAAGAACTCCGGATTAGGATGCCAAGCTTCTGGTCCTCCACCCATGAAGAATGAAGTCGCTGCAACAGGCTTGCCAATCAGCCCATCCTCAATGGCTTTACGAGCTGTCTGTATGCCTGAACCAAGGAAGGTATCCGGTGCAGAACCAACATACAATCCCTTTTCCTCAGCCAACTCAACAACCTTGCGACCATCCTCAAGAGAAATTGCCAGCGGCTTCTCGGCATACACATGTTTGCCTGCTTCGAGTGCAGCCAGATCGGTCATGGCGTGACTGCCAGGAACCGTAAGGTTCAACACAAGTTCAATTTCGTTATTTTGCAGCAACTCATCTACATTGTAAACGTTTGCGATATTAAATTCATCTGCCCGTTCCTGAGCGCGTTCACGAATCAAATCCGCAACAGCCACGACTTCAATGACCGGGTTGTTTTTGAGATTTTCCAAGTAGATGGAACTGATGTTACCACACCCGATGATGCCTGCTTTCATTTTCTCCACTGTGACGTTCATCTCCTTACGCATGGTGAAAATCTGCGTTTGAATGGTTGAGATACATATGTTTTGTTGGATGTTTCCTGTTCCTTAAATCTAATACTATGGTATTCCGTTTCAGCTTCAATTAAAATGAATAATATGATTGAAACATGAACTATCTGGTCATAATTTTCAAATTGCAAGGAGTATGCCCATGCCGACAGATCAATCCTGCCAAGTTCTTACAGCAGGCTTTTCATTTCATCGTAAACCCTACGCTATGGTGCAGCCTGAAGGGGTGAAGAACTACCTGTTAAGACTGCAAACAGACGGACGTTGCCGTGCACGCATAGACGGGGACATGTCCCTGGTGGATGCGGGCGATCTGCTTCTTTTTGATCCTGACGAGCCCTATGAGCTGAGAATAGACAATGAAACCAATCCGATGGGAGAACGACTGGTGGAGAGTGGCGACTATCACATCTTCTTTAATGGTTCTTGGGTGGATGAGTGGTGGAAGCGTCACAAACGGCCGACCCGGATCAAAGTCGAACTGACGGAAAGTCTCTTGGTCCTGTTTCGACAGCTCGTACTGGAGCAGCGCCGCATCTCGAATCCTTACCCGGAAATTTCAAGTTATTATATGCGAATTTTATGTCTCGAAGTGGATCGACTGCTCGCGGAGCATCCAACGATAACCAACACCAATTATGTGGCCTATGAGATCAAGAACTACATTGAAGAAAACGCTTCCTCTTTATTCAAGCTGGATGATGTGGCAACACATATTGGCATCAGTGTCTCACGGGGTGTACATCTCTTCAAAGAAGCGTTTGGCAAAAGCATCATGCAATACACGCTTGACGTACGGCTGAATATGGCCAGGGAACGGATTATTTTCAGTCCAATGACCCTGGAGCAAGTGTCTGAGTCTTCCGGCTTTAACAACTATACCTATTTTCATCGGGTATTCCGTTCCCGGTTCGGCATGTCTCCGAAGGAATTCCGCGTCATTCACCGGGAACAGATGTAATCATATTAGTATACGTAAGTTGAACTTATTTGCGCGCGGCTATGGCCTCGGATACAACCATCGCCAGATCATCATTGCCAAACATGGACAACACGCCAAGTACCGTATCATCCGGGATCTCACCGGCTTCCTCCTTGGATACAATCAGCTTCTGCACCTGCTGCAAACGCTCGTTGCTCTGCTGATTCGGGTAGGCTTGCCGGTACATCTCTTCCGGGTCCAAACCATTATTGACACACCACTGGGCAAATACGAGGATCATCATCTCTTCTTCCTGTTTATAGGTTTCTACAACAGCTTCCTCGATCTGTTTATTACGTTCCTTTTCATATTCATCCATGACTTGTATTCCTCCGTATGTGTATTCTGCAATTATTTGCGAATCAATTGTTCCGCCAGTTCATGACTGTCCATGACATGACTTGCACTGATCAGGCAATCATCAGGTGAGTCCAGACAAGCCAGAAAATTATCAACTGCTCCGCTAAAACCTCTGCGTGCTAACACGGTGTCCCAGCTCCCGAACGTTTCTTTGGTTTCCAGACTCCCCTGTTCCATGTAGCTGATCGTGTCCATGTTCACCACTTCAACAGATCGTCCACCACCATGCAATTCGATTTTCTCCAGATCTGCCCCAGCTTCACGCACCATATCGAATCGACCGTAGGCTGTTCTGCCCAGCTTGGCCGTTCCGGTTGCATGCAGCAGTCTGTCCAGATCATTCTTCCGAATCCATTGATGAAGCAACTCCACATTATGATCCGAGTACCACAACATCAGATCCAGCATATGGATGAGATCATCATAGATGGTTTCTGCCGCAGGACGATCCTGAATGCCTGTACGATGTTTGGTCACTGTCAAGGATTCAAAACCTTTTCCACCCTGCATCCATTCTTTCGCTTTTTGGTACATCGGTGCGAATCTGCGGTTGAAGCCCACTGCCAGTAGCAGCCCTTGTGCCTCGGCAAAAGCAGTCATCTCTTCCGACTCCCGAATCGTATAGGACAACGGCTTGTCTACATACACGGCTAATCCCTGTTCCAGACATTGCATGACAATGTCAAAGTGCGCTTCCGTTGCTGTATGTACAAACACCGCATCCAAGTCCCAGGACAACAGTTCTTTCAGATCCGTTGTTCCCCGTTCTAATCGATACGCCTCCTGAACGGCTTTGACCGGCTCCGGAGATCGGTTCATAATGCCTACAATCTCCACGTTCGGATGAGCTGTTAACAGCGGCAAATATACTTTACGTGCAATATCGCCGAGGCCGATAATTGCAACTCGTTTACGTTGGGTTGTTTCCATGATGATCATTCCACCTTCAGTTCGGTTCTATATTTCCACGTCCTATAGTGTAACCCTTCGGACAGCAACTTGCCAGTGATTGCAGCAGACTTCGATCATATTGTTCAGACAATGGGCGAACGTGGTAAACTTAGGAGGAACAGCAGTACAGATCGGGACACGACCAGACCTGCCTGATCTGAAAGGAGCGTTTGGGATTTTGCGAAAATGGTTATGGCTCCTCCTATATGTTTTACTTGCTGGAGTCACGTTTATTTACAGATATGAACTGCTGGCCTGGACCGATCTTCATCAGTCCATACCGCTGTTACTCGCCATGGCAACATTGTTTGCTCTTGTGCCTGTCATTCCTTATAAGTTTGTTATTATCGCGTTTGGTTACAGTTACGGTACCACCACGGCAGCCTGGATATGCTGGCTTGGCACCACACTTGCAGCCATGCTCGTTTATGGCGGAGCAAGAACCATCTTCAGACATCAGGCGAGATCGTACCTCGAACGCATTCGGGGTCTGAACCGTTTTACCACATGGATGGAAGCACATCCGTTCATGGGTGTCATGGCGATGCGACTGTTGCCGATCGTGCCTCAGATGGCCGTTAATATTTACGCAGGTATAACGTACACGCCATTCTGGGTCTTCATGGTTGCCACGGCCATTGGCAAATTGCCAGCGATTTTTGTTTTTGCCTATGCAGGTGCACAGGCTGAAACCTCCATCTGGCTGAGCCTGGCCATCCTTGCCGGATATCTGGTGTTCATGGCCATTGTATTGCTCTTATTTCGCTTTCGGTCACGCAACAAAGCCTGAATTCAGAATTCGCAAACCGTTCAGATTCAGCTTGTTTTCATTCCGGCTTGGTTGGCTTGCCAATTCAGGATATAATAGAAGAGCAAGCCTAATGCTTGTGTAACAAGTGTTAATAAAACGGTAGATTGCTGGAGCTCGAATACGAGCGCTAAATCTTCATCAGAAATGGAGTGACTATAGCATGGAACAACATTCAAGTGAGTTAGCAACTTTTGCAGGCGGATGCTTCTGGTGTATGGTATCCCCCTTTGAAGAACTGCCCGGTATTCATAAAATCGTATCGGGTTATACAGGAGGACATACCGAGAATCCAACATATGAAGAGGTCTGCTCGGAGACAACAGGACATGTAGAGGCTGTGCAAATTACGTTTGACCCTGCCATCTTCCCTTATAAGAAACTGGTTGAACTGTTCTGGCAGCAGATTGATCCTACGGATACAGGCGGGCAATTCCATGACCGTGGATCTTCCTATCAGACGGCCATCTTCTATCATAGCGAAGAACAGCGCCAGATTGCGGAAGCTTCCAAAGCGGAGCTGGGTCAAAGCGGGCGTTTTGACAAACCAATCTTCACTCCGATCTTGCCAGCCAAACCGTTCTATGAAGCGGAAGAACATCACCAAAATTATCACCGGAAGAACCCTGCCCACTACAAACGCTACAGCAAAGGTTCTGGACGTGTAGATTTCATCGAACGCAACTGGTCCGGTAACGTGGATAAAGACGGGCTGAAAGAGCGTCTGACGCCGCTTCAATATGAAGTGACGCAGAACAGCGCAACCGAGCCTGCTTTCCATAACGAATTCTGGGATCACCACGGTGATGGTATCTATGTGGACATCGTATCTGGCGAGCCATTGTTCAGTTCTACCGACAAATACGACTCCGGCTGCGGCTGGCCGAGCTTCACACGTCCATTGCGTGACCACAACGTGAAGGAAAAAACCGATCTCAGCCATTTCATGATTCGTACCGAAGTGAGAAGTCGTGAGGGTGATTCCCATCTGGGTCACCTGTTCAACGATGGTCCTGCCGAAGCAGGTGGAATGCGTTATTGCATCAACTCTGCGGCACTTCGTTTTGTACCCAAAGAAGACTTGCAAAAAGAAGGATACGGTGAGTACGCCGTCCTTTTCCAATAAGTTATAATACAAATACAAAAAGAGCAGTGGGATGATCCCGCTGCTTTTTTGTTGTACATTTTTGTTTTTAATAGACGAACTATTGTTGCACGAGAATGCATTGATTAGGTTTGGCTCGAAGAGATTTCCGAATTCAGTTGACTGGCAGGAGCCGTCTGATCATTACGAAATTGAATTCGCATCGCTGGAACGATACCCATGATCATCACGGTAACCGAGATTGTGTAGACGATAAAAATGGATGTGCTGTTCATCAGTACACCTGCCATGGAAGATCCAAGAAGCATGCTTCCTATGAATAAAGGTGTGATGGTGCCATTCACTCTCCCGATCAAGTGCTCATCGATCCGGGTGACCAAATACGTGGAGATGATGACGTTGATAAATGCCAAACTGATTGAGCTTAAGAAGCTGATCAAAAGGGTCAACCAGAACCAACTGGATAACACTTCACCCATCGTGGCTACAGCCAGACACAGCACACCTACAAGCAGAGTTAAGGTCTGGTTCAGCTTGGCACTTACAGCAGCTGCAATACCTCCTCCAATCAATAAACCTATTCCGGACGCTCCAGAGAGAAACTGTAACGACGTTGCTTCAAGTCCCAGACGTTCGGTGATCAGAAATATTCCAAGTGGGCTGATGAGACCCGCAGAAAGCCCTATACAGATGAATACCAGACTAAGCATTTTTAACGAGCGAGATCGAGCAACATATTGCCAGCCTTCTTTGATATCCGCTAATAATGAGGTATTTGTTTCCCGCTGGGTGGCGTCTTTAGGCAGCAATGTGAGTAGAAGCGCAGAGGTGAGGAATAGAATGAGTAATGCGTACATGGATGCCTGAATTCCCATTGCAGTGTATATAAACGTTCCGACGATTGGTCCGAGAATTAAAAACAACGATTGACCACTCTGTGTAATCGCAATTGCAGATTGCAAATGTTCTCCCTTTATATTTCGCCTCACAATCTTTAGAGAGGATGGCTGAGAAAACTGGCTAACGATAGAGGATACAAACGTGGCTACGTATAGAATCTGCCAATACCCGGAAGATAAAACGCCAATAATCATGACAATAGACAATGCACTCAGAATATCCCCCAGTATCATCGTACGTTTGGGATTCCAGCGATCAGCAAGTGCACCGCCAATGATGGAGAAAACAAAAATCGGGGCATATTCAAGTACGGTAATCAGCGAGACAGCTATTGGATTTCCCTGAGTTCGATCCATTACATAATATAGGATCGCCATATTCCGGATCCATATCGCCAGATTTTGCAACAAATCAGACCCTGTCACGATTAAAAAAGCTTTATTCCTGAACAATGTGTTCATTCGCCATCTCCTCTTTTAAACCGACTGTCCGGTTTATTAATATTTAAAAAGAAAAACTGACGTTACATCAGCTTTTCATGGTTAACGTTGTTGAATGCCTGCCAGCAAACTGGCCATGCCTTTGTGGTAAATACGACGAATATCCGCCAAGTCCTTCTCGTAATAGAGTGTAGTCAATCCGCTAAACAGACCGTAGATAATGTGCATTACATCCTGTGGATCATCCGTCTTTAACTCCCCATCTTCCATCCCTTTAGTAATAATGGACTCGTATGTCGCATACGGAATTCGGATCAGCGAAAGCATCTCGTCTAGCATCTCCTGACTAACGACCTGACCCGAGACAAACTCGTTAATGGCGTGATTCAGCGGGTTAGCCAAATCATCTACATAATGGTCAGCAAGTCCGTACAGTTTATCTACAGCTGTCTCATACCCGGATTCTTTCTCTAGCCAAGCATCCATCCAGTCTTCATTATTAAGCTTGATTAGATACATGAATAACTCTTCTTTGCTTTTGAAATGATAATAGATGCTGCCTTTACTCCGATTGTTAATCGTACATATGTCTTCCATGGAAGTTGCACTATATCCCTTTTGGGCAAACAGTTCCTTGGTATTACGTGCAATGTCTTTCTTTATCTGGGTAACATCTTTTCTTCGTTTGACTTCGATTGGAAAAACCTCCATAAAATAAACCGACTATTCGGTCTAATAGTATCACAGCACAAATACCCCGTCAATTCTATTTGCACAGGCACCCTCTCATTTGCTGCTTCAAAAGATGTACAAGAGAGTGCCTGGCGACAATTCAGGAAAGAAGTCGTCACATCATACTTACGATCCAACCGATCCAATACGCAAATGGAATTAATAACAACTGTGCCAACAGTGTACCGAATAAACGGGATACAAGCATGCAGCCATAAATCTGATTCATGCGATCCAAACGGATCTCGCCACGTAATGATTTGTCACTGAGCAGGGAAATCCGCGGATCAATCAGGATGGTTAGCAAAATAGTCGCTATTCCGTTAATTAACCCGGTTGATTGGGATGCAGCTACAGCCTGCCCTGGGTAAAGGTACGCTGCGTATAAGCTGGACAGGACACCTGTGGTATAGATTGCGGTTACCGCTACATTAAGCAGCATTAACCGTCTTGGCATCCCATGTTGTACCAATCGTTTGGCCATCTTCCAGGATGGCGGGGTGATGTAATACGTTGCATTTCTAAACTTGCTTCGCTTCAGCATACCGCGAACCATAGCAGGGATAGAACCAGCTGCTTCAAAATGCACGACCATTCTCGATGAGAGCTTCACCATGGTTGGAAAACACAATATGGCTAATGCCGTTCCAATTGTTGCCGCACCCATTAACCAGTGCAGCTGCGCCGCAAAGTGTGGATTGGCTCCACGTGTTGCGGTATCCACCAGATTACCTACCATTGGGCCCTGGGCCATATTCGAGGTTCGAGAAACCAACAGCAAGATACCCGCCAAAGAAATGGCTAGCGCGATTCTGCGGGTGCGTAGTCCACCAAGGCGGAGCGCGTATGACAAGCTGTCTGCGGCATGAATCAGCATGGTGAACAGCATAGGGATTGCCAGGCTAAGACTAAACATATGTATGTACTCCTTTATATTCCTGTTATTGAACTTATTTCTTTCATGGACAGCATTATACTCCTCTGGCTTGCAAAAGTATAGGAACGAGATCCTTTTATATAAGTTGAAATAAATAATGTTTACACTGGACACTCCGATGACAGAACAACCTTCCGATCGCTGTTATCCCCAGATTTTTTTGATTCCTTTTATAAAGGGGTAAATCCGGGGATAAAGGCGAACACTTCGTTTCTTCAGTTTTTTTCTGTCCTCTCCGTTTCGTGTAAATGTTTATTTCAACTTATATAGATCATCGGTAAATGCACTTACGACCTCGGCTGTTTATCGTTTATCCCTCCCCTCAGAGGGTAATATACAACTAATCCATAATTCTACAGGAGGGGTTCATATGCCTTGGAACAAACAGGATTATCCGGTATCCATGAAGAACCTGGAACCACGTGTCAGAAACAAAGCAATTGAGATTGCCAATGCTCTGCTCGATGACGGGTATGAGGAAGGACGCTCGATTGCTATAGCGACAGCTAAGGCGGAAGAATGGGATGAGAATCATCCCGCACAGGAAAGTTCGAAATCGGACTCCACATCTTCTTCCGATAATTCCAACCCTAAAAAGTCGTCTTCCACGGAACGTCGTCATTCTGAGCCCGTTTCTTCGTCCAAAAGTCATGATAACATCCATGTAGTACCTACCGACTCCGGTTGGGCGATCAAGGAAGAAGGAAAGTCTACCTATCTGTCCACATTTGATACTAAGGCAGAAGCTGTAGATAAGGCCAAAGAACTGAGTAGCAAACAAAATATTCGAGCGATTATCCATAATCAGGATGGTCAGATTGCTTCTTCGATCAAACCCTGAATGAATCGGAAAACAACAAAATCCCTTTTGCTGCTGAAGAGCAGTCAAAAGGGATTTTGTATGAACTTTAACTATCAAGACCTGAATGTGATGTATACAGGTTATGGTTGTTCTGAAACGTATGGTTAATTGGATACCCCTCTAGCCACCGTAGTCCGTTGTGAAATAGCAGCAGCGTTAACTGCCTTGGCTGCAGCCGATGGCATCGGCAATTTCACAGCCGAAGTTGTAACCACGGTTCCGCGAGCCGGAACACTAACGACGTACGTAATGACTTTACTGGCAATCCATACGGCCAGAATCGTATATAAAGTTTCTTTTACCGGAAGAAAGAAAAGCGACAATCCCAATACAAAAGCATCACTGACAAAGAAAACTGTTCCCAGCTTCCATCCCTTCCAGCGGCTAACCAGCACGGCGAGAATATCGTCTCCGCCTGTCGCTCCACCGAATCGAAGCACGACCCCAGCGCCTACCCCTGTCAAAATACCGGATAGAACTGCCGGAATCCACAGATTTCCGTTAAACGACAATACCAGTGTGGAGTATCGTTCAAAGCCGTCATAGAATAGGGAAAATGCACCGACGCCAAGCAATGCCTGAATCATGAATTTCCAGCCTTTGAGGAACAAAGCCAGGATCATGACCGGAATGTCCAGTAACAACATACCGATAGCAGGTGATAAGCCTGTTGCGTATTTTCCGAGCAGGGCCAGACCAACAAATCCGCCCTCCGATAAATGATTCTGAAAGTTAATGTGATAATAAGCAAAAGCTAAAATAAATGTACCGAGTAGCATAATGGCGAATTTGATCGCCTCTGTTTTAACGTGTTGTAAGGTTAACGATGTTCTCTTCATTCAGGTTCCCTCGCAGTTTGTAGGTTGGTTTTTTAGACCGACCGTACCCTGCAAAAGGTAAGCCTGGAAGAAATCATCGTGTACGTCCTTCGAATATTCATTCCAATCCCCTCTTTCGCAGAGTCAGCCGTTTTTTTGAACCGGTTGGTGTACTCTACAAGGGGCGCTATGTGTATGAGAGATCGTAACGTTTCCAGATCGTCCTTGGGGAGATTGTCCTTCGGGAACTCATGGTATCCTGATCCTTTCTGTTCTGTTGTGGTTAGCTGTGCTCAGTTAAACTGAAAAATAACTACAATGCATAAGCTTGAACATTTAATTGTACACTTACACTTGGATTACAGTACCCTCTTTCGATCGCGGTTATCCCCGGATTTTTGGAATTCCATTTTCCCTCTGGGGAAAATCCGGTGATAGCTTATGCTTCCGAAGCTGCTTTCATTCAAAAAGCTTTCAGGCGAACGCTTCGCTTCTACAGATGGGTTCTGCACTCTTCGTTCCTGTGTAAATTGTAAATCCAACTTACAGCAGTTGCAAGTTCATTCAGTTTAAACACCAAAGCTAACTTGCTTGTTCTTCTATTATATAACACCAACGTGACCGGGTCTAAACAGCAGACCCCTCAAAAACAGGCATAAAGCAGCCTTTGGACTGCTCCAGCAGTCATACGGCAACACCAGGATAAGCAATGCTTGCTAATGGTGCAACCTGCTCCTTTATTCTATGACCAAAGCTTCCAAAAATAACTGTCAGTCACCCAACTGTGACAAATTGGGGCCTTTTTTTATTTTCTTGCGCTTTTTAAAGGAATCATTTTCCTTTCGTACATACACTATAGCAAAACGTAATCGGCTTATTCTTTGTCCAGTTCAGACGTTTCCAGACTTACTCTGCTGTTTATGGTATAATATAACAATTGAATCCCACTACCGTTTAAGCGAGGCGGATTGATGAAAACGTTAAAGCCAAGAGTCTTTATTGGCTGCTCGCTGGAAGCGAAGCCGATTGCAGCCGCAGTACACGAAAACTTACGTTTTTCAGCCGAAGTTACCCCTTGGTATTCTGGGGTTTTTAATCCAAGCAGCTATACCATGGACGATCTGGAAGTAGAGGTCCGTACGACTGACTTTGCCATTTTTATTTTTCATCCGGATGATATATCCAAAATTCGCGGGAAGTACTACGCGTCGGTCCGGGATAATACAATGCTGGAAATGGGTCTGTTTATGGGTCGTCTGGGACGAAAACGTATCTTTTTCATTCTTCCTGAGGATATTACAGACATTAAGGACACAACCAAGGTTGAAGGATTGCGTATGCCCACAGATCTGCTGGGATTAAATCCACTCGTATATGAAATCCGTTCTGACGGAAAGTGGGCACCAGCTGTATCCGTGGCATGTTCCAAAATCGCAGACAGTATTGAGGAACAAGGACGCTGGAGTGATCCAGAATTGGAGAACATCATTGAGAAGCATAAACGCACTGAGGGAGAAGCAAGGTTACAACTGCTTAAGTTGCTGCGGTTCTTTAGGGAATTGCTGCGTACCCGCAAAGCAGATGCCAAGATGCTGGAGCGAATGAGCGATGCCCTGCGTACTGCCTTTGTCTCTCATCCTCCATTCGCTGTACGTGGCACAGCCATATACCGTACAGATGACAGTGGTTATATTGAGCAATTATGTGGTAATGTTGGAGAACCGGGGAGAAAGTATGACTTGTCCGCTAACGACGACAAACAACCGGATGACCCCAAGCGCATCCTGGTGATTGATTCTTACCGGGAGAATAAAATCAAGATTAACCTGTATGATGATTACCTTGAGAAAGAGTATCTGCTATGCTATCCTGTAGCCAAGAGGTATGTAATCACCGTTCACATTATTGGACATATTGAAGCGGATGAGGCGGTATTTCAGCAGATTGACCTACAGAATCGTCAACTGTTCAACGCCATCAACGATTTGTTAGGAGGCGAACCGGAATGAAACCGGACACGAAAAAAATAAGCAAGCGCTGGGGCAACGAAAAAAAGGTACGCCTCAGTTCTGCGCCCGAATCATCACGACCGGTTCCGGAACCCAAGGAAGAAGATCGTTTCCACAAGCCGGCCGTACCGCTAACTACCATTGGGCCCTCCCTGAAGGGCAAGGAAAGACCTTATAAGGTCATCCTTGAAAAAGAGGCGTTCTACGAAAAACCTCAATATCTTGCTTAATTTCTGAACACATCATCAAACCTGCCGCTGAATCGGCAGTATTCCATAGGCCCCGCCGCCCAAGGCAGGGGCTTTTTTGTTGCTCATTTTCGCTAAAATAAAACTGCTTCTACTCGTTGACCTGGTGCCATCGTGTTAAGGCAAGACATCCTTGAATCATTATTGCAATTCATTGCAGTAATTCATTGCTTGTAATCACTTCTGTAGCAGACTGCATTGCATAAGGCTTATTTGGTTTATGGCCTTAGGTTTCCTGCAAAACCCATAAATTATACCTTATTTTGGAGCAGGCTTGTCCTTAAATCCCTAGCCTCATCACTATCTGTACCTTTAGGAAAATGCGGTAATGTGTGCTTCCAATATTTCTCGGTTGTATTGTGTATCTCCATTACATATATTGATTATAATATAGGAACACATGTTCTGTAAATATAAAATTCCAATTAAAGGTTAAGGAAGTGAACATATGACATCCTCTACTTCCGCACCATCCCCTGCGGATGAAGACCATCGTCTGATTAAAGGTCTGGTTGTGCGCACGCTTTTGCTGGATGTACTTGAACGAGATATTCGCACACTGGATACGCTGCTGCTGAAGATGCCCGAAGTCTACATTCTGTCGCTGACCCGCATTCAGAACAATGTGCTCAAGGAGATGTTGACCCTTCGTAAACAGATGAGAACCCGCGGTGTCAAAGTACTGGAAGAGAAACGGGAAGCCGAGGGAATCGAAACTCTGTATATGTGCAGAGGGTATTGGCAACGGTTCTATATGCTGTGGACATTCGCACGCAATGAGGTCAAAAAAGAACTCAGTCGGCATCTGCAGATGGACTTGGCGCAGACTTGATACAACTCTGACAATATTGAACCTATCCCCAGCAAAACAAGTTGACCACGGAAGGTTACGTTCATTAAGATGGAATAGAGATATCCAACCATTCCAATAAGGCATGAATTGATTTCAACCGGATATACTCTCAACGTCTTATCAATCAAGGAGCTGTACTTCATGGATTTGAATACACATTCGATTAAACAAACACCCGCACATACAGGCATTGCCGCAGATGTAACAGAACTGATCGGCCAGACACCTGCCGTTAAACTGAACCGACTCACAGGCAGCGACTCCGCTGATGTATACGTGAAACTGGAATACTTCAACCCAAGTGGCAGCGTCAAAGACCGTGCCGCCTACAACCTGATCGTTCAGGCTGAACTTGCGGGACACTTGCTCCCTGGTGCTACCATTATCGAACCAACCAGTGGCAATACCGGGATTGGTCTTGCGATGAATGCCGCCGCCAAAGGATATAAAGCCATTCTGATCATGCCGGACAATATGTCCAAGGAGCGCATCAACATTCTGAAAGCCTACGGCGCAGATGTGGTGCTCACCCCTGCTGCGGAGCGGATGCCTGGTGCGATTCGCAAAGCAAAAGAACTTCAGGCAGACATTCCGGGAAGTTTCATTCCGCAGCAGTTCGAAAATCAGGCGAACCCGGACATTCACCGGATCACGACGGCTCCTGAGATTATGCAGCAGATGGATGGCAGGCTGGACGCCTTCATCGCTACGGCGGGAACCGGCGGAACCATTACCGGCACCGGGGAAGAACTGCGCAAGCAGTTACCCGATATCCGCATCTATGCGGTGGAGCCCAAAGGGTCTCCGGTGTTGTCCGGTGGCGAGCCCGGACCACACAAGCTCGTCGGTACAAGTCCGGGGTTCATTCCGGACATCCTGAATACCGACGTGTGGGATGCCATCATCCAGGTGTCCGATGAGGACGCACTGGATACGATGCGGCAGCTTGCTGCCCGGGAAGGGCTGTTGCTCGGCCCTTCCTCTGGCGCTTCGGTGTGGGCCTCCCTTCGCATCGCGAAGGAACTGGGGCCGGGGCACCGCGTGCTCTGCATTGCACCGGATACCGGGGAACGGTATCTGAGCATGGGTATTTTTTAACACAGTAAAAATCTGTACACATCAAAAAGGGGCTTCCATGTCCCATAAGTCATGAGCATGACAGAGGTCCTCCCTTATTAGCGCTCATTGGTCATTGGTTCTAATGAACCTGACACACGCTATTCGCTCCTATTTGCGCAGGTCTGACGTGTAACGAATCACAGCGACGTTATTTCTCCAAATTCGGTCGATTTACAGGCTTAAAAGCTATTTTCGGCGGGATAACATTACTGAGATTCGTTAGAATTTACATCTCTTCATTATCACCCTAATAAGGTGCGGTAGGTTCGTTAGAATTTTGGAGCGATTGGGAGCGAGGGAAATCCCTCGAACAAAAGGGAAGAGAAGTACATTGAAGGAACCCTCAAAATAAAAAAATAAGCTCTTGCTCACTTACGGATGGTGTATCCGCAGAGAACAAGAACTTATTTTGGTAAGAAACCTTATCATCAAAAATAAAGCAAGAACATTTAACGTAATCTGGTTAGTGTGTCAGGGTTGTCCATTCCACACCTTCGGGAAGCAGGGCCGCAATGCGGTCTTTGGCTTCCTTTTTGGTATACAGCGATTCATCGAGAATGACCGCGGAACCGGAATCCGTGCTTGTCCGAATCAGACGTCCGAGACCTTGCTTCACACGCAAGAGCATATACGGAAGATCAATCTCTTCGTATGGTGCTGCTGACGCACTGCGTTTTGCATTGAAGACAGGGTCCTGTGGTGGATACGGAAGCGACCAGATCATGACATTGGATAATGACGGACCTGGGACGTCCAGTCCTTCCCACAGATTAACGGAGCACAGTACACTTTCCTCATCCTGCTGGAACGCAGCGATCAGATCACTGATCTCCCGGTCGCCCTCATACATAAAGCGCAAACCTTCTGCTTCAGGTACATGAACGATGTCCTGCTTGAACGCACGTAGTTCTTCCATCGTACGGAACAGAATCAGCGCACGCCCTCCACTCTCCTGAAGTAACGACACCGCATCACGCAAGCGATTTTCGTTCTCCGGGTGACCCGGTATAGCTTCATCGGTAATTTTCATCTTCATTTTGTCCGCATAATCATACGGGGAAGCCACCGAGAATGATACAAAATCATCAATGCCCAGGCTGTCCGCCACATAACGGAATGAACTGTCCACAGATAACGTTGCGGAGGAGAACACGATTGGAATACCTGTGTTGAACACACGCTCGTTCAGCATTTCCTTCACGGTGCGCGGCATGATCGATAAGGTCGTCTCATCCTCGCTCTCTTCCGCCCAACAGATGTAACCATCTTCCTTACGGAACAAAGCAAGTGCAGACTGAATCATGTCCAGATGTTCTTCCACGACACGCATCTGATAACCATCCAGAGAGAACAATCCGCTCTCAAATACCAGTTCTTCGCCGATTGCATCCAGCACACTCGTCAGACGTTCAATCTCACGCAGAAGCGGTGCTTCTACCCGAACTTCTTTCCGTTCCGATCCCGGAATCGCCACCGTATACGTATCCAGCAGCGCAAACAGTCGCTCACTGCTCTCAATTGCTTCATCCACACGCTCCGCGAGGGATTCACGAATCTCTCCTTCTAACAAGCGAGTGACGAGTTCCTCGAAGATACGGTGTTTCAGTTTGTAGCTCAGTGCGTTCAGGGCTGCTTCTTCCAGCAAATGTCCTTCATCAAATACTACCGAGCTGTGATCAGGCAGCAGCGGTAATTGTCCCTCGCGTTTGCGCGCATCATAGGTCCACACATGCTCCATGTAGTAATCATGGGAACAGATGATGATGTCTTTGGATCGACGGTAATGGTCACGTGACAGCGTCAGGCCGCAGCGTTGTCTTTTAGGACAAACAAAACAATCCTGGAACGGGTCCCAGTTGATTTTATTCCACTGACGATCATTCAAATGTGGATACTGTTTGCGGTCACCATACGGATGGAAGGCCTGAAGTGTACCCGGCGTATTCACAAAATCCGGCAGACTCTCATGTACTTCTTCAATGACAGGCGCATCTTCATCCGCAAATCGCATCGCACTTAATTTGTTCAAGCAAACGTATTGGTCCGGTGATTTGCCCAGACGTGCGTCCACTTCCAAGTCCAGATGTGCAGCCAGCTTGGCAATATCTCCGCCGGGCTTCACAAGCTGTTCAATCAAGGACTCATCGGCACAGGCAATCACTGCCGGTTTGCCCGTATAACGTGCATAACAGACCGCGTAGAGCAGATAGACTAACGTCTTGCCTGTTCCGACACCAGCCTCCGCCATAATGGTCTTTTTATCTCCATAGGCCCGTTCGAGCTGGTACGCCATAAAAATCTGTTCATCCCGTACCTCGAAGCCGAACTCTGGCAAAATATCGTAAAAAACATCGGCAACCCACTCCCCGAGACGGGATACAAAAGGTTCAGCCGGATCATATGCAAAAGGATAACGTTGTGTAGACAATCCTAGGTCAGCCTCCATTCTTAGACAAAGCGGTCCAATTTCAATTTTCCGTTCCAAAAAGGCCGCTGGGCAAAAGTTAATTATCTCACGTCATGACGTGAATGACAACATTTTTTTGACACGATGAATGAAGGGCGTGTTTTTGCAGTCACAAATCTCCTTTTCCCCACCGTCATCGCAGGATGGCGAGGTTGATTTTGGTGGATTAAGGGTGTGTTTGGGTGTCATCTATGGACAAAAGAGAGCCTTTTTACATTCATTTGGGAGGATGGACTGTTAAATGAGGGCGATGAACCGATGGCAGGATTATGTACTACCTGTGCAATGCATGGCGTTCGAACCGGAGAAGCCTGTTACACCAACCTGTACACTCATCTGAGTAAATGATTATTGATGATAGCGTTTACAACATTTACCATGAAGCTGTGCTGTACAGATGGGTTCCATCCAACCACAATGATTCACCCCATTCATTCACCTGTCCGGCATACAGCAACAGCTCACTCATTCTATTCCCAATTAACCAAGGAGGTCTACGTAATGAAATTATTTCCATCCACATCTACTCATGTATCTGCACGATCTGCACGTTCTCAGAAGGAAAGCTCCCTCAAATCAAAAATGGCCCAGATCTGTCTGAGTGCCGCGTTCCCTCTATTATTGATTGGTGGTGGGTCGGTTGGGGCGGCGGAACTGATCGAGAGTAGCTTCCAAAATAACCCATCAGAAGCAGCCACCACCTCAAGTATGACGCTTGCTGCGGGTGATCTCTATGTTTCCCCTAACGGCTCAGCCAGCAATCCGGGTACGATCAACAGTCCAACGTCACTGGCTAACGCATTAACCCAGATCGCCCCAGGCAAGACCATCTATCTACGCGGCGGTAACTACAGCTTCTCCCAGACCATTACCATTGAACGTGGCAACAGCGGCACATCGGGACAACGTAAAAACCTGGTGGCGTATGGATCGGAGAAACCGGTCTTTGATTTCTCGGCCCAAGCCTTCGCTTCCACCAATCGTGGACTGCAAATGTTCGGAGACTACTGGTTCGTCAAAGGGCTTGAGGTGAAGGGTGCAGGCGATAACGGCATCTTCATCGGGGGCAGCTACAACCGCTTGGAGCAGATCGAGGCCCATCACAACCGTGATACGGGTATTCAAATGGGACGTTATGCTTCCACAGCCGCCAAGAGTGAATGGCCTGCATATAATGAAGTGATTCGTTCGTATTCCCATGATAACTATGACCCGGATAATGGCGAGGATGCTGACGGTTTTGCAGCCAAACTGACCGTTGGCCCGGGCAACGTCTTCGACGGTTGCATTGCGGCCTATAACGTCGACGATGGCTGGGATCTCTATAGTAAAACGGACACAGGTGCCATTGGCGCAGTAACCATTCGTAACAGCATTGCACATCACAACGGTCAAACTTCGGATGGTACATCCACCTCCGATAGCGACGGTAACGGCTTCAAGCTTGGCGGCGAGAAAATCGCGGTGAATCATATCGTTGAGAACAGCATTGCGTTTAATAACAAAAAGCACGGTTTCACTTACAACAGCAATCCCGGTTCGATCCAGATGAAAAACAACACCTCCTGGAACAATGGGCAAAGCAACTTTGCCTTTGATGTAGGCACCCATATCTTCACCAACAACCTGTCCTTCCAAGGCGGCGCCAGTGACAAAACAAGCGGAACCGACGTCAGCAGCACCAACGTCTGGTGGAAGAACAAAAAAAGCGAGAACGCCAAAGGCCTGCTCGCCAGCGCAGCCGATTTTGTCTCCCTCGTGCCTTCGGTAACGCGTAGCGCGGACGGAACACCTGTCCTGGGCAATTTCCTCAAGCTTGCGAACGGCAGTGATTTGATTGGCTCGGGTACGCCAGCGGGTACGAATATTGGTGCACGGTAAGTGAAAGTTATTGAGATTAAGGAATAATTTAAAAGCAAAATCCCCTTCTCCATTCCAGCCTGATCGGTGGTAATGGAGAAGGGGATTTTTGAATTGCTGTGTATTGTCTGCTGGCTTATAAGGTAGATAGATACTCACGGTTTGGCTAAAACCTCAATCATCAGTCTGCCGCCTGTGCGAAAACCTTGCTCAAATGCCGCTTCCACATACATCGACGTGGACTGTCCGATCAAGTCTATCAGTTGCTCCAAAGCATCATATTCGTTCTCGGTAAGCTGTGTTTTGTAGTCCTGCATCAGGTCCGATATCTGGCGATTGATCTCCTGATACTCAGCTTGCTCAGGATGAATCGACTCGTCCAACCGCAGGTTCCCGTGAAACAAATCTTCGATCAGGTTTGACATGTTATCCCCACCTAGTCTTTTTACCAACTATTCTCACTATACTTTAGCGGATTTTCCGCTAAAAATCAATAGCGGATAACACGCTAAAGTATGATATTGGTGAGGTGATGATAATGTACGCTCGTATACGCAATTTGCGTGAAGACAAAGACTTATCCCAAACACAAATGGCCACCTATCTTGGCTGTAGTCAACGTGTCTATAGTAACTATGAACGTGGCGAGTTGGACATTCCAACCGCTATATTGATTAAGCTTGCTGATTATCATCAGACCAGCACAGATTTTCTTTTGAACCGGACAGATGTAAGGAGACCATATCCATCAAAGTGATTCGGCTTGAGTTTTACAAATCCGCGGCTCAGTTCTTTCATGCTGGAAGCAAAGCCAAAATAGTCCCTAGTAATGCATTCAGCTTTCAAATTTGCTATAGGCGTTCATCCATAAGAAACATCAACCACAAGATCAAAATCTTTAAGATTAATGTTAGCGTACTAATATTTTTATATTGACCAAACCATTCTTCACAAGAACATTAGGAAATTTTGGTTGCGAACTATTTGTATTTGGTTGAGATAAAGAAAAAGCACCCCAAAGGATGCCTATTCAATCACCTGGAAGACTATTTCCCAAACTGGTTTTTCTGGGTCGAACAATGAAAAATTCTTTTGTACAATTCGTGTCTTAACTGAACTCCTGCTGTTACTCCCATGACTACGTGGATATGTAACAATATCTGAGTTTAGCAAAGTTGTTACTTGAGCTTCATTCAAATCATACGTTCTACTGCTGTACTCATCAAAACTTCCATCTGCTTCTTGAAGATTTGCATTAACTTTTACCATGACTCTTGCACCTCCCTTCGCCTAGGATCCGATTGCACTTTTGATATATGCTCCTATAACACCGCCTATTATTGCGGAAAGTGCTATTTTAGTTAAATCCCAATAAATTTGCCACTGTCGTTCACTGAGCTTCCGTTCGAGAATCAACAGCTTCAGTTCCACTGATGACTTAGTGTCATCAATTTCTTTATTAATAAATTTGATGATCTCCGGACTTGCGAATTTAGTGAAGATGTTCAAACTTGTCAAATGTCTCTCATGCTCCTTAAATTCAGACAGAATAAACTCATTGAGTTTGACCCGAAGAGCAGATATATCTTTTTTTCTAACTTCGGTCTGAGAAATTTCCTGAATTAAGTATATTAATTCTTTCTTTAACTCCTCAGTTAAAATGGCAAATGTACTTGTGATCGCAAACGTACTTCTTAGGACATTGTTACTTGCAAGTTCAGCGATTTTTTGACTTGGTGCATTCTTGATCCTGCCGGCTATAGATTCTAATGAATAATCTATAACATCACTAATTTTCAAAGCACTCCCCCCAGTCTCTTATAATTCGACATCGGGGAAGATTTCCCTTTCTAACACAAGGTCGTCTACTACAAAACTGTTTCACTCCATCCCATCTACCCCATACACAACCTTTGCACTTCTCTGGCTGCTTGTTAGGGCGAATGTGTATCTTCTTCCGTCTTCTACTGATCACTTCAATTCCTCCAATGAAAAAAGCCGATCCAGTGAAGGATCGACTTTGGGTGTTATATGTACAATAATGGTTAATCAAAATACGTTAATGGAGTATAAAATGACGCTTTTGGTGATTCGTGTGACGCTTTTAAAAGATTGGCGTCCGTACCGCCCGCAGCAAAAACGCTGCGCTCTTTGCTTTAAATGTATACGTCTATGTAACTATAGAGGAAGAACAAGACCATTTTACTGAAGCACAAAAATTGAAGTCATACAATATGTAAATAGATTAATATGTAATTTACTGTATATATATTTATTTATTAACATATTTACATTTTTGTTATAGATGGTAATATATTCAAAGGGATATTTAGTAAACAACCCAAATAAAAGACATATAGGAGGAGAATAACTTGTTTAGAAAAAAAATCTTGTCAGTACTGCTTTGTGTTACATTGTTCACAGTTTCTGTTCCACAAGCATTTGCTAGCGGTGCTGAGGATCAAAACCTCAAAAAAGAAAGAATAGTGACAGAAGAAATAAAGAATGATACGTTGGAAATACTTGAAAATTCCCGCGAGTCAAATAATGTTCAACCTCAAAACGAAATCCGTCCAGCAAATATCTTTAGAATTATTATGCAAGCAGCTAAATTACTCTATGGTACTTCGAAAACATATGCCAAAGTTACAGAAGCTTATGTTGAGAAAGCGATAGAAAATGAGTTTGAGGCCGAGCTTCCATTTTTGGTTACAAGATATTCGCTAATTAAGGAAATATGGCTGATTGGAACAAGTGATTATATTGAATTGAAATTTGGAACTCAAGATGGCGGAATGGAACATATAATGTCTAAACATCATCCTAAATATTGGACTGGATTGGGTTACAAAGCAGTCCAGCAAAATTCCTTTTTCTATGAGACTACCAGCATGAGAGATATTGTAACTATTATTGCAACTGTAGCAAATTATAGTGAATCTAATAAAAAAGCAATCCGAGCCAATACCAGCGGGCCTGTTGCAGTTGATGGATACTATGATGGTAAAAAATATAGACTGGTTGTAAACAGCGACTATGAAGTGGTTACTCTTTACCCATATGGCTGGAATATCGCTGAATCAGAATAATTTAACTCGAGACAAACTTAATTGCAGGAGGGTATATGACATCCATTCGTACATATCTTATTTCACCAAAACAATCTCTTCCACAAGTTTATGCCGCTAATGGAACAGAACAGTTTACAAAATTGTTTATTACTCTTGAACAGTTTACAAAACAATACTCCCTTGATACTGTAGGCCCTTTGAAAAGTAATGATATTAATATGGCTGTTGTTATTCAGAGAGGTCAGGAGCAATTGATAGGATTTGAAAACTGGGGTCTAGACTTATGGGGAAGCTACCTATCTGTCATGCACAAGTATCTAAAGAGTAATTGCATATATGGGGAATCACTGTATGGATCGGAGCCTATACTTATTTGTTTTAAGAAAGATACTATGGGGACAATGGAAATTATTCTGAGAATTGACTATGACTATATGAACGAAGAAAAGGTCATTCAGCGTTTTCATGTAGAGGAGAGTAAATTTCTCCACCATTTATTTGATAGCGCAATTGAATATTATGGATCCATGGATAAGTGCGGAATAATCACTAATAAAAAGGTTGAGGCCTGCCTTTTTGAAACCAGAGAAATGTTAAAACAAATTAGTAGATAATCTGAGAGGAGAATTACACTTGCGAGTTATGAAAATTTTCAGTTTAGCATGTGTACTGTTTCTGGGGATAATGTACTATGATTCAGCATATGCGGATATCTCTTCAAACCAAACTCCAGACTCTGTATTGAATGAATACTTTGAAGCTTCAGTAAACAGTGACTATGACAAACTTAGTCAGTTAACAGAGGATCAACGTTATACAAGTCTAGAAGAGAAGAAACAAGAATATAAGTCTTCTCTCGAAAACCCTTCAGATATTCCTCTTTCATTCAAAGTAATTGATCAACAAAAGGTTAGTGACGAGGAATATAATTATACTGTGGAATTGGAGTTTCCAGATAAAGAAACGATAAGTCTTCCTATACACATGAAATATTTAAACGGAAGTTGGAAAGTAATTATTACAACTCAGCCAGTTAATGAACAACAAGGTTATAGAATAATTGAGCAGGCTGATGATAACGTAATAATTCAAGACAACCAATCACTAGCTGTTCCACAACCTAGTACTAAATGTACTTGGAGCTTCTCAGAGAGAGTAGATGGGCGGACATTCACATCTCTATGCAGTAAATTTAATTTGTCCACTACTGACTATAGAGCAACTTTAAATCTACAGCAGTATAATGATCATAAAGATAAAATTGAGCCTCTTATAAAGTACGAAATCTTTGAGAGCAAGTTTTTTGGAGATAATCTTTGGGGATACGCTGATGTATATGGAGAAAAAAAAGGAACTGGTTTTAAAGTTGAGATTTTTGGAAAAACGCTAAAAGCGACTAATTGCTACATCAAATTTACTATTGAAAATAGTAAGAGTATCATAACAACATTTAAAGGTTTTGGAGAATTATATAGTTTCTAATATATAGTAAAATACCAGAGCCAATATTACGAAACGTAGAGTCCTCATTTAATCCAACTGAAACATTCCAGCATTATTTTTAATAAGCGGCAAACTAAGACCTGGATTCACATCTTAGTCTGCCGCTTTTCGTTTCAAAATTCTTAAAAGATCCATAATATCTTCAGCAGTTATCTTTACTTCACCATTCTCTGGCGTGCAACCCTCAGCATATACTTCATATTCGAAGGACAAAATTGAATCAGTAGCTGCCTTTCTAATTAACTCATCTCTTCTCACCCAATCAACAGTAGGGGTCATAGAAGTGACGTCTAGGCATGTATATGGATGAACAGTATCATTGATGCCTCCTGCGAAGAAATAGTCAGAATTTAAATTTCTTTCAGTGGATTGTGTAATTGGTTCCAGATTGTAACATTCTATAAATTTGGTGCTGCTAAATGTAATTCCTAAATCTTTTCCCGGCTTTATTCTAATAGCTGGACGAGCAGCTAAGTATTTCCCAACGTTCTCTATGCCTATCAGTACATATAAAGATCGTTCGTTACCTTTGCTTGCACCTTCCCGAAGCTCATAATAAATCTTTAATTTAGGCTTTTGTCTTCTTCCAAAAGCATCTTCCAGCATATAATGTTCCATCGTAACAAAATTATCACCAGCTCTCGTGTAATAAACATTTTCTGTACACATTGCACGATGCGGTGGAAGATCGCTTACAGGTACATAAGTCACAATAAACCCTTCATCACACTCTGGATTATCATTGAGGTAAATTTCTGCGTTTATTACTCCTGTATTTACTGGGACCAAGCGTCGCTTATCAAACTATTTAGATTAGTCAAAAATCTTTTTAAATAAACTATTGGCTTTTCTTCGCGAGCTATGTCCGGTCCCGTATTTCCATCTTTTCTTGCGTCTATTCCCCATACGATAACCCCACCACTGGAATTAGAAAATCCAGATAACGCTTTAGCATTACTCTTTTATCCTCCTTCTTTAAGCCAACAGTGCGAGGGTCTGTTTTTGCTTTAAAGTCCAAAAAGAGCGTTTCTTCTCTAGTTCCAATCATATTTTTTATCCCGTTATAACCTGCATCCTTAATTTGATTAAACAACAACGGTATACCTATATTTAATCATGTTCGTATCTCGAAGAAATGGTAGCATATGATGATATTAATATTATGGCTATTTGCTTAACAAAATAAAAGAGTAGATAGGACTTACGTTTTAGAGGTGTTGTACGTACTAAAGAATTTGTTTAAACATTACGTAATCGTATAATTCCAATTCCAGATGGCGAAGATTACCCCGCAATAGTGATAGATTCGTTTAAGGAACTCATTGAAGAAGCTCCAATATACGTCTGTACAGTCAATGACTATGTGGTCGATGGATACCGTTATCCTTTTCATATGCCGCCCCCTCCCTATCGTTGTAGATACTTAAATAGTTGCGATTCTTTTGATAAACCGGAAGAAAACGAAAATAACAAAAGAACAGGTCAATAATGGTGGTATCTGACCATGATCAACCTGCTGTTATTCGTTGAATGATGGACTCATTCCGTACTGGGTAGCCCCATTGAGTTTCTGTAAAGAGATTACACAACAATCTTTACATACCTTATACAATCACGTTAAAAGGTGCATGACCTGTTTCAGCATTCCTTAATAAGGTTGGTTTTCTAAAACGTAAACTAGTTTCCAATTTGAATATAGCGGTATCTCCTTCAATTTCCACAAAAGATACATTAATCCATATGGGGGCTTTTGGAAAAAGCCCTCCTAAAACCCCAACAACATCTTCTAACAATAGTTTTTTACCACCAATATTCTCTTTAGATAACACAAGACGTTTCATCATTTCATCACCACCATCTAACATTTTCCCACGTTCCTCGACAGGCTCTATGACAAATTTAACTATATCGCTCGAAATGTTTCTAGCCTGTTTTATCTCATGAACTGCTTTAGATAAATTTGTTAAAAAAATCTCCTCATTCATTTGAGCAATCAAAATATTTCCTCCCACTATTTCAATTTAGTTGACTGTACTTTCTTTAATTTTCCTAAATCAACATAACCGTTGCTCGTTCCCGCACCCGCAGCGCCAACAGCACTTCCAAGACTCACCTTTTCAGCATCGACATTCTCAAATCGCGTAACGATCTCCTTGAGTTCCTTGGAGATGCCCACCATACTCTCCAGTGCTTTATCCAATATAGGGCGCGACTGTTCAAACTCATAGTAGAATCGCTCCTGCGTCGCCCCCATCCACATCATCTGAAAGAACATGATCTGTCTCGTCAGTTCACTGCGATATGCTCCAACTGTTGTCTGGCCTGATCCACCTGATTGGATACATGATGTAGTTGCTCAGGAGTCACCTTAATTGTACTCATCCGTTTTCACGCTCATCTAATATATGATTTAACCTATGTTAGCAGAAGTACTAGTACAATACATCCGCCTAACCTCCTGATTTCACTGCATGAATCTACGCTCAGAATGATTTATCCGTCCTTCAGCCCCATTACATTTCTCTGCATGTGTATACATGTTCCTGAGGGTTGTCCTTCAATTTGACGACTACAGGATACTGTGGCATTTTTACTGCGACGAGCAAAAGACTTTAACTATTCATGGCATTAATGAATAAACTTGACTTGTACCGATGCTCAGGAGTACTATATGTTTATATAAATGGAATATATTACAAATTTTAATATTTATTTTAAGATCTCATTTTCAACCGATATTAGGAACTACTACTAGCTAAGATATTAATACGTACAAACGAGTTTTACTTTTTGTCTGCAACACCTAATCATTGGCAGGCATTCATTTTACATATACATTCCTACTTCATAGAGTTTTCTAGCCTGTAGAGTTCTACCTCCTTAATTTCTTTTTCAGTAAAGAAAAAAGGGGAAGAACCATCTTTAAAAGAGAGGAGGGCAAGAGGCTTTAAGCTGCAAGCAGGTCTATTTGTCGTAACCGCATGTTTTTGTAAAAGAATACCCATAACAAGAAAGGTGGAATTTATTGCTATGAGAAAGTTGATTAGTTTAGCTCTTATTCTTGTTCTAGTGCTTTCATTTAATGTAGCTGCCTATGCAGACGGTGACGTGACTCAAGCCAAACCGTTGACAAAGGAAGAAATTATTAATTCCAAAGAATTCCGTGAAGCTGTGAAAACGGCTAAGGCTGAATTTGAATTGCAGAAGGCTGATAATGCGGGTGGTCCAGTTCTGTTTGCGCCTGCTCCGAAAGTATCTCACATTAATGTATATGGTGTCGTATCTCCTAATGGTGGTCAAGAAATTTACGGCTTCAACAACAACCCGCTCTCCACGACCAATGATCATGGCGGGGCTTGGATTCAGTGTATTACTTTCCAGATCGGTTATGACAGCAGTCACTACGGCACACTCGCCGGCAATACAATGACAAACAACTGGTCTGAAGCTATTGATCTGGACGGTGATCGTGTCGTAGATGCTTTTGCCCATTCTTGGGTTTATGAAGCGCCTAGTACAGGCGGACAATTTGTAGGTACGGTCTATTCCATTAATATTCCAACACAGTGGACCGCTTGGATTAATGTTCGTTAACAGGAAGGATGTAATATGAATATTGGAGGAATTGGCTATCCTGGTTCTATCATGAGGAATACGGGAAGTAAGCCCAAAAACCCATCAACTCCAAATACGAATTCAATCGCACCTGAATTGGATATGGCAGCTCACTCTTCTTCTAACAATTATGTTAGTACATTTGTTCAGGCGCCTTGAAGAATGCATCTCAAGAAGTCCAGGATGCGTGGAACAAAGCAGAGGAAACAAGTAGTGGCTTCAATCCCTTATCCTATCTGGATTGATGGACACGGATTTGATTCTTGATCAAGCGCAGGGATATACATCCCTGCGTCTTTTCTCGTACACCATATGCTTCCCCACTACCATCAAGTTAAAAGAGGCTTTTCCTTCTATACAGCCTCCTGCTACAGAATAGTGACAAGGATTATTTTTTATTTCATCAGCTTATCTACCTACTTCAAATCCAATACAACCGATACTTTAATCGAATCTCTCAACACCTTGTTTTTATAGTCGCTGTCGTCTTATGCAAAGGAGAAATACTTCGCCGAGCACTAATAATTATAGACTTCTAGGTATCGACTGGACACTTCCCCATACTCGCGCTCCACATACCTTGATTGTACCAAAAAGATTCCAGCTAACTAATCCCTCGAGCTTTCGATTAGTCTTAGTTTCTTAGTATCCCGAGCCGGAGATGAACCGAAGAAGCGGGAGTACTCTCGATTAAACTGTGAAGGACTCTGGTAGCCAACTTGATATGCTGCACTGGTTACTGCATAGCCCTCATATGCAATGAGGTTTCTAGCCTCCAACAGCCTTAATTGCTTTTGAAATTGAATAGGACTTAAACCCGTTGCACGTTTAAACTGACGGTGAAAGGTGTTTATAGCCATACCAGATTTTGATGCCATCTCACCGATGTCTATTGGCCTCATAAAATTATCGCGTAACCATTTTACAATTTGAGAAATCTTAGAGAAATTACTTTCCGACAAACCAAGTTGTCTCAGGTACCATCCTTGTGATCCCATCAGAACACGATAAAGGATTTCGCGTTCATAGGCTGGTGCAAGAGCTGGAATATCTCTTGGTTTATTCGTTAATCGCAATAAGCGTAGCCATGCCTCCATAAACTCAATGTCTATTTCACAAGCTGCGAAATGCTCAGAAGCAGTTGGTATTAGATTTTCAGGAAGATCTCTTAATAAACTCTGAAGAACATTCTGATTCAACTCAAGACCAAGGGACATGTAAGGACGGCCATCACGGTCTGGATGTACACTCGCCGTTGCGGGAACATGTACCGGTACGACGTAATACGAGGGCCCTTCTAGTGTAGTGCTACGCCCCCCGATGGATAGAATCTTTGTTCCTTGAACCGTAAATCCAATCATCGGCTCGTAGAGCGCTGCGAGTTGATGTGCGGGAATGTCTCCCTTAATCATCCATAGCCCCGGCACTCCGGTTTCAATTGGTCGAGTTCCTGCACTTTTCATTAGATCAATAATTTCATCTACAATTTTATTCATGCACTTATTTTATCACATTATCCCTCAATACAACTCAGACACACATCGGCATTTTTAGGATCATCTTATAATAAAGAGAAGGGATATTCTCGGTTTATCGAAATCATACATGGTGTTTTTAGGCAACCAATAGGCATTATTAGATCTATATTATTTCAATAGATGCGACTAAAATTGAAGACAGATCAAACACAAAACAAGGAGGATTTTATGAAAATTGCGATTGTAACAGGTGGAAGTAATGGCATTGGAAAAGCGACGGCTCTTGAGCTTGGTAAGCGCGGAATTAGCGTCATTCTCACGTACAATTCCTATAAGGACCGGGCGGAAGCTGTCGTTAAGGAAATTGAGAAGAACAACGGAGTTCGGGCTGTAGCACTGAAGTTGGATCTGACTCAAATATCAACATTCGAAGGTTTCGTTCTAGAAGTAAAAAAGAGCCTCAAAGAAATTTGGGACAGCACGACTTTTGATTACTTAGTTAATAATGGCGGTATTGGCGGGCCAATGATGTTCACTGAGATGAGCGAAGAGTACTTCGACAAAATTATTAATACGAACTTTAAAGGACCGGTTTTTCTAACACAACACCTCGTCCAATTCATGAGTGATGCTGGAGCCATCGTAAATACCACGAGTTCATCCAAGAATCAATCATTTCCAGGATACTCCGCCTACGGCTCGTTAAAAGCAGCATTCTCAACTTGGACTCGCTATATCGCCAAAGAACTTGCACCTCGAAAAAATTCGGGTCAACGCGGTTTCTCCCGGCCCTACGCATAGCAATTTTGGGGATGGAGTATTCGATAAGCATCCTGAATTCGTCAAGCCGCTGGCTGAGCAATCTTTATTTGGCAGAATAGGCCAACCCGAAGATATTGCGAAGGTCATTGTGAATGTATTGTCCGATGATTTCGGCTGGGTTACAGCTCAGGACATTGAAGTGTCTGGCGGACATTTGCTTTAAAAATGTAAGGACAACACGCTGTGAATAATGGCATATCTGAGGAGTTCCACACTGATATTGCTCTGCTTATAGAGCATTTTTCTAGCTGCTACGTTCGATTATACTAGGTTTGTTTAGCTCATGGTGAATTCTTCTGGTGTGAAATGTTTTGATAACTTTCATTCTAATTGAATTTGGCCATGAGCATTTTTTATTTATTTTGGTAAGAGTAGTATTACATTGCTCTTTCCGGTTCGTGTATTTCTTGATTTGCTTGTTAAACGATTCGATCAAGTGCGTCGGATACAGGCTTCTCCAGATCGGTTTGGGAAAGCTGTGAAAGGGTCTTCCTTTTTCTATTTACACAATATATTTTACGCTCTCCCCCGTAGAAGTATTGAGACCGCTACGGCTACTCTCGTTCATTATTATGGAAGTTGATGGATCCGAAAGTGCGTAACCGCTGGTCGGCATCATGGTTCCAAGCGCAAACCATAGGAGCAGAAAAATGATAAAGCGGTAATAGTAATTTAGTCCTCAATGATAAGGACTGTTTCTTTTATACTTCGATGACATTTGGAATCAATCTGATTAAATAATCAATTTTCGGTAGTAAGTGATGCTCGTAAGAGCATCCTCCAAAAGGTTGCTGCATACAACAAAAGCCGCCGGATGGCGACTTTTTAGTAAAAAGCACTTATCATTATAATCTGCTCACATAATACAAACTACTTTTCCTCTGTATATATAAACACATACGTACTCTCATCCGATTTCTCTTCTGAAAAAACAAACTCTAACCGATCAAAGTTTCTTACGTCCTTCACATCTGTAATTTTACGCTCTGCCATATAACGTACCATCTCACCTCTAGCCATTTTGGCCCGGGTTGCCTTTTCAACAAGCTTCCCATCAACCATTTGTCCAAAAACACAAGTGATAAAGCGAGTTTCCTCGCTCAGAAAAGGCGTGATGTTTTTGCTATACTCTTTGGAAGCCAGATTTAGGATGTAGTTGCTTTCAGATTGAAGCTGATCTGCGAGTTTGCTACCCCAGAATTGATAGAGCGTTTTGAAACCTGGACCTTGCAACTTGCCCTGCATCTCCAACCGATAAGGGTTAACCCCATCCAAAGGCCGTAACATGCCATAAAAACCGGATAAAATACGTAAATGCTGCTGAAGATACGCCAGTTCCTCATCTTGAAAAACACCCGGAGCCATATACTGATACTGAATGCCCTCATAGGCATAGATTGCTGGTGTCAGATTTGCTTTAATATTCATATTCTGAATCCGCTCCACGTTCTGTTCGGCGATTACATCGTTACACTTCCACATCGCTTTGAGTTCCTCATAGGATAACTCTTGAAGCAGACTCAATAGCTGTTCTGATTCGTTTATAAACTGCGGCATCTGCGCGATAGCCATAAGATCGGTATCGATCTTCATCTTTTTAGCTGGTGATATGATAATTCTCATCGTGCTGATCCATCCTTAATCTACCGTTGTTTTTGTCGTTATCCATTGTACAGGATTGGACAGGCGAATCCAATGGTGAAGCATATTATCCTCTTTGTCTTAGTAAGTATGATTGCTTTATTCATTCGGATCAGGCGTCAGCTGAATCCATTCATCTGTATAGTTGTAGATATATTCCTGGGGATTGTCCTTGAATTTGACGACAACAGGATACATCGGCATTTTGCTTCGACGAGCGGTGATGCTTATAATCGTATTCTCATCTATTCCTTTTTCGACGGTTAAATATGTTCTCAATTCATCCTCCAGCTTCTTCATGTCACTCTTATAAGAGCCATACCATGAAAAAGAAGCAATGACCACTACTACCATTATAACTAATGAGGTCTTTAGCAACTTCATTTTACTCACCCTAACTTTAATTTATATTCTAATGATCCGAAATTCACCAAACTGATTGAACCCGCTTATTAGGAATAGGCCCTTGCTACTATATCAGATCAAAACTTGTCAATATGCTATTACCTGAAGTTGGGTCGATATTCTCATGAGTCACCATGATCTGTTTTGTTATGATTATAAATAAAATGCATTTAAATTAATAGGGTCTAAGAGAAAGGGTGCCGCTTCTTATGTTTATTGTTCAACTACTGCTCGCTCTCGCACTTTTGGGCGGTTCAGACAGCTCCAATGATGCCACATCTACACAACTGGAAGTCAATCCGTTACAGCCTCACCCTGCTTATTCTGAACTTGTCTTGGAATCCGGTTTAAAGCCTTTCCGTTCTGAACTAACATACAAAGGACTTGAACCAGACTATAATCAATTTGAGCAGGCCGCTAAAATTCTTCAGGACAAGCTTTTGGAAAGCGCACTACCACCGCTTCTATCCAAATCCGGAGATACAGGTACATTTGATTACGGCGGACAATTAAAATTGTTAAAAACTGTCCCTCTGAAGCAAAGTATTGAATTCGGCCCTTTAACTATTCATATGATGGATGCTCAATTATTAGAGGCTAGTGATATTCCAGATGATACTCGTAAAAACATTTCTATTCTGAATCAAGAAGATATCGGTCCTAATATAACTTATATCAAAATCATCTACAGTGTGGAAAATACAACGGATCAAAATATCGGATTTTACGGTTTGAATTCCATCCATCCGAACACTGGCAAACCCATCTCAGCGGATCGTAATTTCATGAGAAAACCCTATGTTTATCATCAATATGACGGCGTGGTCATGGATAATATGGGCTATGGTTTAGTATACACAGATGACCCCGACAAGCTGGAATCCATTGAATTGGTTTTCAATAGAATCTATGACTATGATACTGGAGAAACCATTGTAGAGCCTACTTCATTGAATATCCCTTTCACGGTCCAGAAGTAATATTAAACTTATATTTTCTTCAATTTTAAGATACCATTTTTCCACGATATAATAATTATTAAACCCCGGCCATGTACCTGCAGATGAGCAGCATACAGCCGGGGTTGCTTGTTGTATTAAGAAAATACATTTGTTCTATCTATAAACTCAAACTATCTCATCTCGTAAAATCATGCTGCCCAATGGTCAGCAGCGTCGGCCTGCTCTTACTCCACACCGACGTGGCAATCTTCGGATTGTAATAATAGAGCGCTCCGTTCGTCGGATCAGCGCCATTCAAAGCCTTGCGAGCAGCCCTGTAAGAGGTCTGGGTTGGCTTGGTATTAAACTGGCCATCGTCTATAGCCGTGAATTGCCCTTTCTGGAAAATAACCTTCGAAATAGACGACGGGAATTCACTCGAATGTACCCGATTCAACACAACCGCTCCTACAGCGACTTGCCCTTCAAAAGATTCTCCGCGCGCTTCACCATGGATCAGCTTCGCCAACTGGCGCAGCGTTTCGCCCTCTGCTTTGGCCTTTTTGTTCAGCCTGTTCAGCGTCGCTGGACCTGCAACGCCGTCTGCACTCAGTCCCTGCGCCTGCTGGAACTTGCGGACAGCACCTTTGGTGATGGTACCGTAATATCCAGTCATTCCAGCATCGAAGTAGCCCAGATCGCTTAATTGCTCCTGCAATTGCAGCACATGCTCGCTACGAACGCCCTGTTCCAACTTCTGTGCTCCCGCAGAAGGAGCTGCCACGGTCAATCCCAGAGTCAATGCGCAGGCACCGAGAAGCAAGCTGACCCGCCCTGCTCTTTTGCCAGCCGTGTTCCCCTTCCCATGAGTGACTTTCCGACTGACAGTGATAGGCTCCATGTTGTCAGCAAACGTTAATAGATCCAGCCCCTCATTTGTGCTATCAACTGTAGTCCGTTCATTACTGTTCATATGGCTTACCACCTTCATCTCTTTCATCTCACTCACGCTATCTAATTCGATTATCATATTCTTTTCATTCATTTCATTCGGTTGATCCATTCCAATATTGTTCTTCATCATTCCATTAACCTCCACTTTTCTGAATCCAGATCCCACATCTTTCTACTGAATCCTCACGGTTGGACATCCCGAGTGTCATTATAGGATATAGAAAAAATGAAGTCTATCGGACTGATGACGCAGTGAAAAACCGATGCTGAACATAACAAAAAGAGGCATGAGCCCATGGTCACACCATGGTCATGCCCCTTCTTGTATCAACCATATACCGCTTGTCCAACCCGTTATTTCCGTAGGCAGGCAGACCCGTACAAAAGTTGCGTTGTATTTATTGACAATTACTCGGCCAGTTCCTGACCCTTTGTTTCCCGGCCCCAGAACAGTACAGCCGCTGCGCCAATGAGGATTGTCACGAAGAAAATCGTGAAAATCAGGCTGATCGCAACTTCACGTTGAACCAGCATACCGACCATTAATGGGGCAAGTACACCACCGATTCGGCCAACCGATGTGGCAAGTCCAACACCTGTCGAACGAACGGAAGTCGGATACAATTCCGGGCTGTAGGCGTACAGACCACCCCAAGCTCCCAGATTGAAGAAGGATAGACAGATTCCTGCGGTCAGGATTGTGGCTTCCGTTGTAGCCAATCCAAACGCAATCGCACTAAATGCAGTCAAAGTAAGATACACTACAAGTACGAACTTGCGACCGTAACGTTCAATGAAGTACGCCGCGGTGAAGTAACCTGGCAACTGTGCGATCGTCATGATCAGCACGTATTGGAAACTTTTAACCAACGTGAATCCTTTTGCCATCACGACCGAAGGCAGCCACAGGAACATTCCATAATAAGAGAAAATGACGGTAAACCACAAAATCCAGAGCATCAACGTTGTACGGCGATGTGGTGCTGACCAGACGGTAGCCACTTTCTCGCGGAACGTGATTTTATGAAGCTTGGTATGATTCTTGTACCGCGGCGGGTCCTGAATGGCACGACGCAGATATAATGCATAGAACGCCGGAAGTGCACCAATGGCAAAAGCAATTCTCCATCCGTACTCCGGAATGACAAAGTTGGCAATGAGCGCCGATACAATCCAGCCTCCTGCCCAGAAACTTTCCAATAATACAACGGCACGTCCACGTTCTGCTGTAGGCATCGACTCCGATACCAGTGTGGATGCCACGGGCAGCTCTCCGCCGAGTCCAATGCCTGCAACCAGACGCAGTGCACACAATACGGCAAATCCAGTCGCCAATGCAGACAGACCGCTTGCAATCGTAAAGATTAACAAGGTCCACATCAGTATGGCCTTCCGTCCAAAACGGTCCGCAAGTGCACCTGCAAGCAAAGCACCTAGTGCCATACCAATGGAGTTAATACTCGTAAGCACGCCAACTTGTCCGGGACTGAGACTCCATTCCTTGGCGAGTGCAGCCACGATAAAGGAGATCATGCCAACTTCCATCGCATCAAACAGCCAGCTCATGCCGGCACTGAACAGCAGCTTGCGCTGCTTGGGATTCCGCAATACTTCCAGTTTGCTCATCACTTATAGCTCCCTTGATCTCTATGTAGTCATTCTGACACTAAATCATTATTATGCAGAATGCTCCAGAAATCAATGCAAAATAAGCTTTTCCTTCCGATTTCTGCGATACCTTACCCCTTGAGTGAACCCGCTGTCAGACCTGCAACAAAGTAACGCTGGAGCAGAAGGAACAATGCAATCATCGGAATGGCCGTTACCAGCACACCCGTAAGCATCATCGGATAGTTCGTCACATATTCCCCGCGGAACTGCATAAGCGCGAGAGGTAAAGTGAGCTTGGACTTACTGCTGAGCATCAGCATCGGAATAAGCAAGTCATTCCATACCATGACGAGCAGGAACGTAGCCGTTGCCGCCAGCGAAGGTGCAGCCAGTGGCAGTGCAATCCGGGTATAGAGTCTCCATTCGCTGGCTCCATCCATACTGCCCGCTTCCAGAATCTCCGAATTGAGCATGCGCATGAAACCTGTCAGCATAAATACAGATACAGGCATCAGCATCGCGGCAGATACCACAATCAATCCCGTGAAACTGTCCGACCACCCGAGTGTACGCGTGAGAGAATAGATCGGCAGCATACTCACTTGGGAAGGAACGATCAACCCTGCTACGAACAGAGCAAACACGATTTTGCCTACACTCCCGCCCCAGCGGACAATGGCGTAAGCAATCATGCTACTCAGCAATAACTCAATTGCAACCGTACCAAGCGTCACGACCAGACTGTTTCCGAAATATTGCCACATCGGCTGATTGCGGAACATGCCAGTGATGTTATCCCACGTAAACGGGTCCGGCCAGCTGAATGGACTGGTGAAGAAGTTGCTGCTTGTTTTGAACGAGGATACAAATACAAAGTACAGCGGCACAAGAATCAGCAGCGCGTACACCAATAGGATCAGGCGATTGAACCATTTTAAAAACATGTGAACTCCCCTCTGCCTCGGTTGCAGGATGAATGCTCCAGCATTAACCTCAATAGCTTACCCGGTCAGCTCGTAGCGCCTTGAACTGCAACAGAGTCAAGAGCGCGAGCAACACCAGGAAGATCATGGAACCGGCAGAAGCCAGACCAAATGAATAGCTGCCAAAGGCGGTATGATAGATATATGTTGTCAAAATTTCAGTTGCATAGTTCGGGCCTCCGTCCGTCATGGTGAAAATGAGGTCAAATGCCTTGAACGACTGAATCGTCGTATAGGCCACAACAATCGTCGCCGAAGGTGCCAGCAGTGGCCAGGTCACGGTACGGAATACCTGCCATTTGCTGCCGCCGTCCATGCGAGCCGCTTCATACAGTTCTGCCGGAATGCCTTGCAGACCCGCGATAAATACAATCATCATCTGGCCAGCATGGGCCCAGACCTGTACCGCAGCGATGGAATAGATGGCGATCTTGGGATCACCAATCCAGTTACGAGCGATGCTGCTCATCCCCGCTTCATTCAGTCCATAGTTGATTAGTCCGATAGATGGATCATACATGAAGGCCCAGATCAGTCCTACCGATACGGAGGAGAGAATCGCAGGCAGGAAATACAACGCCCGAAGCACAATGCGTGTCTTGGTATTGCGTACCAGGAGCAGGGCCAGGACAAGTGAAATAAAGGTTTGTGCAATAACAACCGTTAACATGAACTCCACGTTGTTGCCAAAGGCTTTGCGGAATACGATGCTGCTGAGACTGTCCTTGTAATTATCCAGCCCTACAAATGCATACGACGGGGATACCCCATCCCAGTCCGTAAAGGAATAGAACAGCCCCGTCAATGTAGGAAATACGAACAATCCAACGTACAGCAGCAATCCGGGGATCAGAAACAGGGATAGCTGAAGACGGTTTTTCATCCTTTATTTCCCGATATGCTGATCAATGATCGCTTGTGCCTGCTGTGCTGCTTCTTCCGGAGAAGTGCCGCTCAGTACAGCCTGGATGGAGTTGGTTACGGCTTTTTGATTATCTCCGTTCAGGATGGTGAACCGTGGCTGGAACACAGTCTTTTTGCTAGCCCATTCTCCGGCTACCTGAAGCTCAGGCGTATCGTACTTCACATCACTCACCGTTACATTCTGTCCTGTCTGGTTGGCGTAGTCACTCGCTACATCGGGATTACTCAGGAATTCGAGGAACTTCTTCGCTTCTTCCGGATGTTTCGACTTGCTGTTCACCGCAAGCATGAACGTAGTGGTATGCACTCCTTCATACTTCGCTTGATCTGCACTTACTGTAATCGGTGCAAGCAGTTTTTGCTCCAGGTTCGGATTCTGCTGCTTGTTCTGAGCCAATTGATATGATCCACTTGCCAGCATCGCTGCTTTCTCTTGAATAAACAGCGCTCCAGCCGCAGGGTCTTTCGTACCCAGTGCATCCTGCTGGAAGTAACCTTTATCGTTCAGTTCCTTGAATTGAGTCAATGTTTTCACCCAAAACTCATCTGTCAGTTTGGCTTCGCCCGCTTCTACTTTGGTAAAAATGTCGTCACTCGGTGCATTGTTCATCACCATCGTATTCATGAATTGTCCTGGACCAATGTCCGCTCCGGCAAAGGCAATCGGAATGATGCCATTGTCTTTCAGCTTCTGGCAAAGTGCCAGGAAGCCTTCCCAATCGGTTGGTGGCGTCAAGCCGTATTGTTCAAACAGTTTTACGTTATAGATTGGATCGTTATATACGAGTTGATACGGAATTGCATATTGTTTGCCATCGTGCTGTCCTGATTCAATCAGCTTGGAATTGTAGGCCGACAGAAACGATGATCCGGTCAGATCCGTGAACAAGCCGGCTTTGGTGAAAGCTTCGAACTGTGCACCCGGGAAGGAAGCAAATACATCCCCTACCGAACCGTCACTGATTTTGGATTGTACGGTGGACTGATATTGATCGGAGGGCAGCGTCTGCATCTCCACTTTGATGTTCGGGTTTGCTGTTTCAAATGCGTCAATGCTCTTATTCAGTGCTTCCACATCTTCTCCACGCCAGTGCATGAAGCTGATCGTAACTTTACCTGAACCCGAGGAGCCGTTCTCTCCAGATGACGCGTTATCCCCGCCGCCGCAAGCTGACAGCAGGATGGACATGACCAGCATACTGACAAGCGGCAGGATCAATTTTTTATTTTTTTTCATGAAAAGGTGACCTCCTGAAAGATGATTGATGTAAGTAGCACGAATGTTTTTACACGGGGCACTCCGAGTGCAGTACCATCTTCCGATCGCTGTTATCCCCGGATTTTTTGAATCATTTTTCTCAATGGTTAAAATCCGGGGATAAAGGCGAACGCTTCGCTTCTTCAGATCGGTTCTGCCCTCTCCGTTAAAGTGTAAAAAAAGTTAACTTACTTAATTGGTAGTAACGGAATGCTGCTTCTGTCTTGTTTTCCATTTCTCGCGAATGATGGGCATCACGGTCCGGCCGAAGATCTCGGCTTCTTCCAGATGCGGGTAACCGGACAGAATGAAGGTTGTCACGCCAAGATCTCCATATTCCATCAAACGTTCTGCGACTTGTTCGGCTGTACCCACAATGAGGATCGCACCGCCGGAACGCACAACGGACAAGCCTGTCCACAGGTTGGGACCTACGACAAACTGCTGCTTCTCGGACAGTTCCCGTAGCTCGTTTTGTCTGCGTTGGTTGGTTGCATCCGTCTCGGCAAAAGCGGCTTTGGCTTTCTCGATTGCTTCTGGTGGTACTTTGCTAATAATCTCCCAAGCTGCTGCCCATGCTTCTTCTTCGGTATCCCGAATGAGTACCTGAGCACGCATGCCGTAACGGAGTTGACGATCTTGTCCCGTTTCCTCTTTCACCTGCTGACGAATGACCTCAATCTCTTCGATCTGCTCCTGAATCCAGTCATGAGGCTCGCCCCACATCAGGAACGTATCCGCATGTTCAACAGCGACCTTCTTGGCAATTGGAGAACTTCCTCCCAGATAAAATGGTGGATGCGGATTTTGCACCGTCTCCGGCATGCCTACCGGTCCTTTGAAATTGTAATACTGGCCGTTGAATTCAGGATTGGGATCGCTGGGTGCATCTGCGCCAGATTTTGAACCACTTCCAGCAAACTCCGTCAGATTCAGTCCCGTCGATTGGGTCCATGAACGCTTCATGACTTCCATATATTCGCTCGCCCGCACATATCGTTCATCATGCGCATGTGCCAGCGGATCGCCGAGTTCCTCCAGATCGCGAACAGAACTGCCTGTCACCACATTGATCATGGCGCGACCACCCGATAGCTGATCCAGTGCGGCTCCCATGCGTGCAGCGAGTACGGGTGTAACCAATCCCGGGCGAATGGCGACAAGGGGACGCAATGCCTTCGTGTGACTCATCACAGCTGAGCCGACCACCCATGCGTCCAGACAGGCTCCCCCAGTCGGAATCAGTACAAATTCGAATCCTGCCTTCTCCGCCGTCTGTGCCACATCGATCAGATAATCCAGACTCGGCTCCCGCTCCGGGGCAACCCCCACATACTTGCCATCCCCTGCTGTAGGCAAAAACCATCCAAACTTCATATCTTCCTGTTCGCTCACAAAAGTCAATCCCTTCTATGAATAAATAAAGTCTCATGTTAAAAAAAGTTACTGTTACGCCTCCTTGACGTTCCGGGTACGAATCGTTCTTCCGATCACTGTTATCCTTGAATTTTTTTGATTCTCCTTTTTTAAAGGTAAAAATTCTAGGATAAAGGCGACCGCTTCGCTTCTTCAGAATCGATTTCGTCCCCTCCACTACGTTGGCATCTCTTGAAACTTATTTTTAAAGTGCGCCTAATTTCTGATCATTTTATTCGTATGAAAGCTCCAAATACCGATTAATTAACTTGGTTTAATAGGTATCGACATCATAACAATTGATTTGTCTGTGAGCAATGTCATTTCGCGGCAATTTTATTTTGTCATTTTGTGGTCTTTTCTCAGATTTAGGTCTTCGTGATCTTGAATATATATAAAACCCACCTGTATAATAGGTTATAAGCGAAAATTTTAGAATGTACAAACGATACTTATATAATAAAGAGGTGTTCCTGATGACCGAGAGCATGAAGGAGGACCACCATGAGTTTTTGGAACTTATTTTCTTCACTCCATCTGAATTCGAGAAAGCTGGTGGCGCCTGGCCGATTCGCATCGGCCGTAATATAGCCAAGACCAACTATCATATTGGCCCGCGCACTACACCTTATTATTATTTGCTATTTGTGCTGGAGGGGGAAGGTACATTCATACAAAACGGACAGCGTCATGCCCTTCGAGCCAGGGATGCATTCTGTCTGTTTCCACATGTTCCCCATGAGTACTGGACTGATCCAGAGAACACGTTGCAGAAAATATTTATTGCTTTTGATGGTGCACATGCAGCCGAACTGCTTTCCCGAATTGGACTTACACCCGACTCACCGTATCGTTCAGGTGTACTGACGCCGGAGACTGCAAGTGCCATGCGCTCGTTCATGGAGGATGTTCGCAAACCGCAGGACGGAGCGAGTGATCTGGGACGACTCACCCGATTTCTAAACCTCTTCGACCGAATTGCCCGGTCCCCTGCAACCAAAGGATTGCAACCGGATTCAGCCACACCTTGGCTCCAGAAAGGCAAGGAATACATGGACATTCATTTTGCAGGCGGCATCTCCGTGGAAGGTGTGTCCGCTCATGCGGGTGTGGATCGAACCCATTTTGCCAAACAGTTCCGCAAAGCCTATGGTCTGTCCCCCGTGCAATATATCCAACAATTGAAAATGAATCAGGCCAAACGCCTGCTGGTGCAGACGCCGCTAAGCTTAACTGAAGTGGCTCATTCCGTAGGTTACCCGGACTTGTTCTCCTTCTCCAAAGCGTTCAAAAAGCAAGTCGGTTTGCCGCCCAATCGTTATCGCACAGCGGAGAGCACGAAAGAGTGAGGGAGCGACCTTTCGCTCCCCAGCCTATAATCCATGCCTCATGCACCACGCCTTGTGTACGGTTGTGCAAGATGTCGCCTCTACCAAATTGCAATGGACTCCTGTGCTTCATATCCTGCACATCCTAATGCTGCAAAACCATTACGAAATCCGTCACCAAAAAAGGCAAGCCCCATCTACCCGGGACTTGCCTTCTTTCTATACTATAGTCTTGACTACACGTACTACCTGAAACTAGGAACTTTTTTACGTTGACCTAACGCTATTCCTTCTTTTCATCCTTGCGCGCAAGCGGAATACCATTCTTCTTGGCATACCATGCTTCATAATGATGCACAGCCACACCTGCAAAAGAAGAATGAGAGGTACCCAGATCGAACACCTTCGCCATTTCTTCATTCATATTGCTAACCGGTTTACGGAAAAAGGTCAGGTGATCCCCCTCGTGTGTATCCGCGAGTTCCGCTCCGATCCAGACTTTCTTGCCGAGATCATCCGCTTCGTCCAGTTCTTCCTTGGACAGATCATACATCTGCTGTCCGCTATCCCGGTAAGCCATAATAGCTACCGCATCGAAGTGGGAAATGACCCAGCGACTGAATGTACCCTCACCTTCAGCCGACTGACGGGCATCAAGCCAGAACGGAATGGCAGCGCTCATGTACAGTCCGGCATCCTCGCCGGCTTTTGTCCAGGCCTTCATGTTGTTCTGCCACTCTGCAATGACGCTGCTCTCCTCGTTCTCCCAGCGCTTCAGCTGATACGGCTCCACATCCAGTTGAATGCCTTCGAAACGTTCATTCTTGGCCGAAGCTGCATTGTATGCTCGTACTCGCTCGATAAAAGCAAGTCCTTCATCCCGCTTCTCCTCATAGGCCCAGTCTGCATGACCGTTAAGTCCATGCACTTCAATCTCAGCCTGTCGGGCAGCCGCAATGAATTTGCGGTATGTTGCGTCAGGCAACTCATCCTGGATTTGAAGGAAGATGGTATCGACGCCCTGTTCTTTGGAGAAAGCAATAATCTCAGGTGTCTGCTCTGCAATAATGGACGCGTCCCACAGCCAGGTCGCTTTGTGTTCCTCTGCCGAGAACCATTTGAACATCCAGGAAAGAAGCAGCAGGCACAACACCACAGCCAGAATGGCCCATTTCGCCATACCCACCAGTTTGCCCCGTTGCCTCATATATTTCCTCAGACGAGCAACGCTTCACTTGGCTCAAGCACAGGATGCTGTACCGAGTGACCAATCTTGTAGATATGCGGATGTGTGTATGAACGGAACGCATTACGTGTATCCAGAATCGGTACACCCATCTCGGCAATATCAAAGTAAGGCAAATCGCTGTGGTTGGTGATCAGCACGATGCAATCGTACTTCTTGAACTGCTCCAGATTGAACGCTTCGCTGTGTACGGTCTCCCCATGCTTGTCCTGGAAGGAATCCGCATGTGGATCGTAGTAGCTAACGTTAGCTCCACTTTCCTTGAACAGTTCATATACTTCCAGTCCTGGTGATTCACGCAGGTCGGCAATATTAGGCTTGTACGACATGCCGAGGAGCAGAATATTGGATTTACGTACGGATTTAGCGTATTCGTTCAGAATCGTTGACGTTTTGTTCAATACATAATATGGCATGTTGTCATTGGTGGATTGCGCGAGCTCAATGAATTTGCTATAGAAACGGAAGCCTTTGGCCTTCCATGACAGGTACATCGGATCAAGCGGAATGCAGTGTCCACCGATGCCTGGGCCTGGATAGAATGGCATGAAACCAAATGGTTTCGTCGCTGCCGCGTCAATAACTTCCCAGATATCAATGCCCATGCGGTCACACATCATCGCCATTTCATTTACAAAGGCAATGTTCACGCTGCGGAATGTGTTCTCCAGCAGTTTGGACATCTCAGCCACTTTCGGCGAAGATACCGGTACTACGGTTTCTACATACTTGCTATATAATGCTGTTCCGAGTTTCAGGCAGGCTTCAGTCGTGCCCCCGATTACTTTCGGCGTATTAAATGTTGTGAAACGTCCGTTCGACGGGTCCACACGCTCAGGCGAGAAGCAGAGGAAATAGTCTTTACCTGCTTCTTGTCCGATCTTGTCCAGCTGCTGCTGGATCAGTTCTTCGGTGGTACCTGGATAAGTGGTGCTCTCCAGCGTAATCAGCATGCCTGGTTTCATGTGCAGTTTGATCTGATCCACAACGGTCTCGATGTAAGACGTATCCGGGTCCTGATTCTCACTAAGCGGTGTCGGTACACAGATACTGAGTGCGTCGATCACGCGCAGCATACTGTAATCTGTCGTTGGCTGGAAACGGCCGCTTTGCATTACTTTTTTCAACTCATCGGACGAAATATCGTGAATATAGGAATCTCCTTGATAGATACTTTCTACTTTCGACGCATCCAGATCAATTCCGATTACCGTGAAACCTTGATTGACCATTTCCACGGCAAGTGGAAGTCCTACGTAACCGAGCCCGACGACGCCGAGTACAGCTTCTTTATTTTCAATCGCATTCAGTAATGTGTGGAATTGTTGATTCTCCATGATATTCCCTCCGGGCAGTGTATTTGGTGGTGCTTAAAATCCATATAAATAGATGAGTGTCTGTGCTCTAAATGTTGCTCTAATCTATCTGATTCATAGTGTAAAAAAGCTCTTACTTGGTACTTCACACAATCAGCTTATTTAAGCCGTCTTTTAATGCAGGCAGCGTCTGATTCGGGCATCCAGCTCTACAGGTGAGAACGGTTTGGTCATGTAATCATCCACGCCGCTGCGGAAGCATTGGCTGATCGTCTGCTCGACACGTTGCTCGGTCAACACGACAATTTTGGGCGGATGCTCCATCTCCAGGTTCTGAATATGATGGATGAACGGCAGACCGTCGATGCCATACAGATTCAGCTCGGTGAGCACCAGGTCTGGTGTGACTTTCTCGATCAATTCCAGTGCAGCCAGTCCATCGACGGCTTCATAGGTTTCGTAGCCCTGCATCTTCAACCGCAATTGCAGGAATTCGCGTACCGTAGGATCGTTGTCCACAATCAAAATTCGTTCCGGCTCGTCCGCCGTATTGTCCAGCGTGTAGATATGAATCTCCGACGAATCTACGAGCTTCGAGGACTCAGCCATATGCTGAATAGTTGCCTTCGAAGGGCGCTCCCCTTCCGGAAAACTGGCCAGTGTAATCTGTGGATCGGCACCGGGCACGGTCTCTTGCAGTTCATGCTTGATCCGAAGTCCTTCATAATGAACTTCATCCAGTGACAACCCTGGCAGCAGGACGGCAATCGCCTGAGTGGCACCATCCTTCCACACCTGGAATGCTGTCCCGCTCGTTTGCTCCAGATGTGTCCTGACCTGCTGCTCAGGTTGAGAGTTTCCTGCACAATGGATGAACATTAAGCCGCATGTTTCGGCACCCGTTTCCTTCAATCCCTGTTCTACACTTCGGTACACATTAACGGCAGCCTCACGCTGCAATGTCGCCGTATTTGGCATGTTCTTTTCCACCCTTCTCCTCGATTATCTATATAAGTCCCAAAAATGTTATTTACACTGACACTCCGATGACAGAACAACCTTTCGATCACTGTTATCCCCAGATTTTTTGATTCCTTTATACAAGGGGAAATCCGGGGATAAAGGTGCACGCTTCGCTTCTTCAGGCTTTTTCTGCCCTCTCCGTTATCGTGTAAATGTCTAGTTGGACATATAATTGCTTTGATTATTCTTTACTTAAGCGGCTTCGCTTGTTTTCTTCTCATCCTCGGACCAGCTTTGACGTGTCATGGTACCCCATGAGTTGTTGTTTTGCATGAACTGCACATGTCCCTGCAATCTCCACAGTACGCCGAGCTGATGGTAACCCACGAATTTCAGCGCGGAGTAGACCAGCATTTTGACCAGATCGGAGAGTTTGTTGTAACGTTTGAATGCAATCTCCTCCAGGACAAGTGCGCCCACACTCAGCAGGTAACCACTCACGAAGTTCAGCAGTCCGAACAGAACCAGAATCGGCCATTGCGTCATATCCAGAAGGACATATCCAGCGAGAGCCAGAAGTCCGGTAATCCGGAAATACGGGTTCAGCGCTTCAAAAAGGACGTTATATGGCATGGTCACCATACCCATAACCTTATATTTCGGATTGAACAACATGCCGCGATTCTCGATCATGTTCTTCAGATTCCCGCGGCCCCAGCGCTTGCGCTGACTGGACAAGATCCGGTAGGAATCCGGTGCCTGCGTCCAGCACACCGCCTCAGGGCAGAAGGCAATGCGATACTTCAATTTGTTCTCCAGCATGTAACGGTGAAGCTTGATGATGATGTTCATGTCTTCCCCAGGATAACCATCCCGGTATCCACCAACGGCGATTACAGCGTCCTTACGGAACATGCCGAAGGCACCGGAGACAATGATCAGACCGTTCATGTGACTCCAGCCAATCCGTCCGCCCAGGAAGGCTTTGAGATATTCAATCGACTGGAACATGGGCCAGATTTTGCGTGGCAGCGATACATCTTGCACTGCCCCGTTTTCAATTTTGCAGCCATTGGCGATTCTTACATCTCCACCGATAGCTACCGTCTCTTCCGGATTCTCCATATACATGCGTGCCATGCGGATCAGGGCATCCTTCTCCAGCAACGAATCGGCATCGATGGAAGAGATCAACGGATAATGGGACAGGTTGATCCCGGCATTGAGGGAATCGGCCTTACCGCCGTTTTCCTTGTCAATGACATACAGATCCGGGAACTCCGGGTTATGATAGATCCCACGAATTTTCTGACAGGCGATCTTGCCCCGAATCTTCGTATTGGGTACTGGCTTCAGCCGATATTCCTCCAACAGGATATTCAGCGTGGCATCACTGGAGCCATCATTCACAACAATGACTTCATACGTTGGATAATTCAGCGTCATCAGGCAGTTCACATTTTCAATAATCGTCAGTTCCTCGTTGTATGCCGGTACCAGCAGAGAAACGGAAGGCACCAGTTCCGAGCCTGACAATGTATTGTATTTGGAATAATGCGACCGCCGGAAGATCGTCCAGATGTTACGGAACGATAAGGCCAAAATGGAAAAGTAGAGCGTATTTACAAAAACAACATAGTAGATTGCGACCATGCCGTAGATTAATAGTAGATCCCTAAGCAGTGTAATCCCCTCCTACCGTAGCGACACCTGTGCGCTTCTTGCTGGTTCTGTTCTCTCGGACAGGGCCAAAATAGCGATCGTACAGCAGTCTTTTTTTGTTATGTGCAATCATCTGCTCTACAGCTCTGTCATCGGTTCTCGTATGCTGCATGGTACTCTCAATCTGCTGCATCGCAATCTCGCGCTCAGCAACTGTACCTTGCACCGCAGCCTGACACAGCGCTTCGAATCCCGGTTCACCGAGCTTGCTCAGACTCTCCGCACTGTTATAGCGAACTCTCCAGTCCTCATCCCGCAGCGCTTTGCGCAGCAATGGAATACTGCCAGATGCATGCTTGGAACCAAGCGCTTGTACCACTTCGGCGCGAACTTCCGGATCGGGATCCTGGATCAGCTTCAGAATTGTCTCATCCCGGAGCGCCGGACTTGCGCTAAGATACAGCTTCACTGCTTCAGCACGTACATCCTGATGTTCTGCGCCTACCAGTCTGTCGAGTGCAGGCATCACTTCAGGTACAGCCTGCCCCCACATGGCAACCAGTCCGACTTTGACAAAATCAGGATTCCGGTCTTCCAGCAATTCGATTAGAATTCTGCTCGTATCCAGACTCGTTTCGAGCAGAATATCTGCTGCCAGATGGTGAATGGACTTACCTTTGGTTAACAGCAACGCCAGCATGTCTTTCAGTTCACCTTGCCGAGTCGTACATCTGGAGATGGAACGACCAATCATAATGGCCATCGGGCCCGGTTTCTCATCCTTCAGCAATTCCATCAAACCCGGAACGGCTTCGGGACAACGCATGCCGCCCAAGCGATACGCTGCATCGATCTGGCGACCGTAACGCAGACGGCCCAGTTCCTTCAGATCATGCTCTACGAATCCTGCTTCGCGGCAGAGTGCGATTAATTTGTCGCGATACTCACCCTTGAACTGGTCGATCCATTCAATCAGCCTGTCCTGAATGACTCTGCGTTCCAGCGGAGCCAGCTTGCCTGGTGGCAATTTGAGTGGACTATTCTCGGTCAAGGCTGTTTGCAGATAGGTGAAGTAGTCACGCTGCTTCAATTCATAAAACGCCGTCTTGCGTCGTTTGCCATTGTGGGACATTTTCATGGCAAACAATACGATGACGCCTACAACAACAAGTGCGATACAGATGTACAAAAACAGATAGGCCAAAGCCAAACTTGGAAACATGTGAAAAGGTCCTCCTTTATACTCATTTATTCGATCTGAAAACTAGGAATTTTTCCATAACTCTTCTTCATTTTTTCGTAGCTTAGCTTCAGGCGTTCACTATACTGCACCTGCTCCCAAGGCTGCCAGCTATATACCGGCAATGTCTTCAGATCCAGGGTCGTCTGTTCACCCCCAGGCCAAGATACTTTCTTCGTGGCGCGGTCCGTTAACCACGGAATGAGTGCAACGCCTTCCACAGCAACTGTAGAGAACTCACGTCCATTCTTGAGCGGTCCATAGTCGATCGCTTGCAGCGAACTCGGATCACCGAATCCGAGCAGCATCCAGGGAATTCGCATCTCCACCTGATTGCCGTTATACTGCCATGCCGTTAATGAATCCGTATCGGGCTGACCGGGAGCCGTCGTTCCCCGCTTCAATGTTCCGACCTTTTCATTCATGAATGGATGAGCAGATCGGGTATCCGGCGGTGTCATTCTCAGGCTGACTGCCAGATTCCATGGATGGAACGGATCTGCGGAGTCTGACTGCTGATCTGGTAGCATGTCGTATCCATCCTTGCCATACAGACGCTGATTAAAGTCATAATCCTTGGCGATCTCCACCTGAGATTCTTCATCCTGCCCCAGTGTAATCACCGTCTCAAGACCATCACTGAGCGTCCGGCCCGGTAGTAACTTGTCAGGCTGACTGCCTCCAGCAAGTGTATCGGTCCCAATTCGCAGCACTGTCTTAGCCGGGTCAAACGGTTGATCCAAGGTCAGCCCAATATACAGATAGGCTTCATCATGGGTCATCTTCATTTCCTGAATGCCGTCCACTTGGCCCTGCCAGGTCGTGACCTCTTCATCCTTCAGATCATCCCAGTCATCCAGTGATCCGTCGATGGTCAACTGTTCCTGTTTACCGGGGTCCATGGCAAGCAGGCCAAACATCTTCTCGTTTGTCAGTACGTTCAGCCAATATGCACGGCGATCAGCCGGGATTTCCAGTGGCATCGTGTTCCATGTTTTTTTGAACCACTCATCCTGCCACATGAACACAATTGCTCCCGAGTACCCTTCATCATAGATATCCTGCGTCAATGACGCGTCAATATCTCCCTGCTCCACCTCGCTATGTCCACCCTGATTCCGTCCTCCCATACCCAGATGGGAAATACCAAGAGAAGAAGGTACGCCATACTCTGTAATCATTACAGGCATATCGGAAAACTCGGCTTTCAGCTTGCGCAGATAACTTTTGTACGTGTTGTATTCACCGTTCTCATCCTTGATGGTTTGGAGTGTTTTATCGATATGGAACAGATCCGGGTAATACGGGTACACATGGTAGGCTGCAAAATAACCTCCCTGCCACGCCTCCGGCTGAATATGTCGGGCATCCACACTGACGAGATCCTCTTCATACAGCGGCTCGCCGGGATGATCCAGCACATCGGTGGTTACCCAGTTGGTGAAGGTCATCGGATGTTCCCATCCATACTTCTTCTCCAGGACCGCCGTATGATCCAGCAGCTCTGCGAGCCAGTTCTCGAACGGTGACGCTTCTGGACTCGCCGAGAAATGAACTCCCTTGTACTGCGGCACGTCCGCATGTTTTGCGTTTGTGTTGTCTACCATCGCCGGGTCCCATTCCGTCCCTACATGCCAGGCCATCAGGTATTTTCCTGCATTCGTTTTGTATTTGCCGCTAGACTCTCCCTGCTTGGCAGGAATGTCCGCATCGCCATAGACAGCAGATACGGCCTTTTCAATCTCCTGCTTGAACGTCTGCTCAATATGCGCCGCATAGGCATCCTGTTTCTCAATTAACTCTTCTTCAGGTGACCATATGCCCTGTATAAAATATAACGGTTGCTCCCGGCCGCGGTTATATTCGACTAATGCAGAGTAGAAAATCGGTTCGTGAACCGTGTATACCCGGATTACATTGGCTCCCAGATCCTCGATCTGCTGGAACCACCGCAAGTAATCCTCTTTGGTCAGCGGGAATTCTCCCGGGTAATGCCCCGGTGAAGTTGCGCCCAGGTTGACACCTTTGACGAACATCTCCCTCCACGTTCCATCTGGCCCGTATTCCATGAACCGGTCTCCATCGGTCTTGAATTTCATCTCCGTGCCGTTCTCCGCTGTGTACGTAACGAGCTTGGGTTGCATATAGTGCCACCCGGCAAATATCCCGCCAGTCACCACCACTGCTCCTGTCAACACCGTTAATAACCAGCGTCTTCGTCTTTGTCTGCTCATGTCTTTAGATTGCTCACCTCTCTATTATGCATCCTGCTTCAACACCGAATGGTCCAACATGAAGCATAGGAATCATTCCGCTTCGGATGTCCGCTTGGTAGAGATGTCAGCGGTGTAGTTCTCACTATAGCGCTAAGACTCTGCATTTGTAACTAGGCTGATGGAAGCAAACATGAAATGGAACATTCTGCCCATGATTCGTAAAAAGGTCCATCAACTACCACTCGGAAGCCTCTGGGATACCTCTGATTCCCAAACACTAATATTTGCTCGAATTGCATGGATTAGATGCCTGCTGATCTTGCACTTCTGGAACCTTTATTGTTATGTGCAACGCGGGTACAGGCATCGTTTTCCGTTTGAACACATACCCCATTAAACGCGAGTCATATGTTAAAGTTGCGGACCTTTTTACAGTATTAACCATAAAGATTACAAAATTGATACTATAGTCCGATAACGCATCAGCGATATTCCGCGTCACATCAAGGTTTTCTGAAAAATGCAGAAAACCAAAAAAGGACGTCAGTCCCCCTCTATAGGACTGTACCCATTTATAAACCTTTTACAAAAACCTAAATGAACGCCTGGTCATCACCCAGAGGTCACAGATCTCTCACATTAAATGTAAAAAAGCACATCTTATTTCCTAATTTCTGCCTCTAATATAGCTAATCCATAATTGTGTCCAATTTGCAAAATAATTCCGGTTGCCGCATTTCGAATTGTCAGATATGCTTATAAAACAAGAACACTTGTTCCATACTGTAAATAAACTGTTAATTATCGATGTTCAAATGAAGATAATGGATGCTTAACAGAAGAGCTTAGCATCACGGATAAGGAGAGAAGTCTTATGCCCCGCCAAGACAGACGTGTCATCATGCTGGCAGACTGCCAGTCATTCTATGCCAGTGTGGAGAAGTCTGCACATCCCGAATACAAGGACCGCCCCCTCGTTGTTGCGGGAGATCCGGCGCGCCGTTCGGGTATTATTCTTGCGGCCTGTCCACTCGCCAAGTCCTATGGAATTACGACAGCAGAACGACTGGGCGAAGCGCTCGCCAAATGTCCGGATGTTGTGGTTGTTCGCCCCCGGATGGCCGAATACATTCGGGTGTCCCTTCATATTACGCGTATCCTTCAGTCTTACACCGATCTGGTGGAACCCTATAGTATTGATGAACAGTTCCTCGATGTCACCGGAAGCCTGGATCTGTTCGGCAGCCCCGAGACGATTGCGCGCAGCATTCAATCGAGGGTGATGGATGAGACGGGTGTGTACATTCGAATCGGCATCAGTGATACCAAGGTCGTTAGCAAGATGGCCTGTGATCTATATGCCAAAAAAGTCCCTAGTGGCATCTGCACGCTGCCTCGCAAAGATCTGCCTTCAACCATCTGGGAGAAGCCTGTGCGAGACATGTTCATGGTAGGTTCCCGCATGGCGCAGCATCTCTACAAGATGGGCGTGCATACGATCGGTGATCTGGCCCAGACCCCACTGTCCCGACTGAGAGAACGTTGGGGTGTGAATGGCGAGGTACTGTGGCGTATCGCCCGCGGTATTGATGATTCCCCGGTCAAACCTGGGACGTATTCTCATCAGCAGCAGGGAATTGGACATCAGATGACGCTGCCCCGGGACTATGACTCCTGGGAAGATATCAAAGTGGTACTGCTTGAACTGGCGGAACTCGTCAGTCGACGTTCCCGGGACAAATCGCTCATGGGCCATGTAGTCTCGGTTGGTTGTCGCGGACAGGATTATGATCGGCCAACCGGTTTCTCCCGCCAGATGAAGGTGAATGAACCCACCAACATTACGGATGAAGTATACGATGCGGCAGCAGCTCTGTTCCTGCGCCATTGGGACGGATTACCCATCCGCCGCATCAGCGTGTCATTGACCGGACTTGTACCCGATTCTGAAGTGCAGCTGTCCTGGTTCGATGATCGTGAACGTAAAAGAGAATTGGAACGTGCCACGGATGATATCAAGCGCAGGTACGGAGAAACCGCCATCATGCGGGCATCCTCCCTCTGCTCGTCCGCGCAAGCCCATGAACGTTCTCATAAAATTGGAGGTCATTATAAATGAGTAAAAAATTGCAGCAAAACGGTATCTTCGAGTCCTCACGCATGATGCTCCCCGAACACCGGGAAGCCTACATTCTTCATCAGGAACAACTTGCTCCTCGTACCCGCCCATCCCTGGATGCCCAGGCCGCGGAAGAAATGTCCCGTTTGCTCAGCAACTCGATGATGCTTGGAGATATCGTTACCATTACGTTGTTTCACGAACATGACGATATCCGTTACACGGGGCAGGTGCTTCGGCTGGACCGTCCTGCCCGGACCCTCAGACTACTGATGGAAGATGGGTCCCGGGATATTCAGATGAACCTCATTACAGATGTGGCCCTATCCGATGACTGAAGGGAGATATACCCACCCCGATGTTGTGGATATTCCATGATAGATGCAGCATACCCGTTGCCATGCAGGACTGTCTTCCTACACTTCCAGGTGAATACCCAAAGTAGCCGACGAGACATATCCAGACCATTCACTTCGTTCTAAAGAAGCAAAATATCAGATACGTGATTCATCGGCTACATATAAGGGTATGACTTTTTTCGAAAACTTTTTAGAAAAAGCTCCAGTCGAATTCCTTGGACAGACGCTCGAGCAGATGCACGCCGGCAATGCTATTGCCTTTGCGATTCAGAGCCGGGCCCACAAGACCAATGCCGAATTGTCCCGGTACAAGGGTCAGAATTCCACCGGATACTCCACTTTTGGCGGGCAATCCAACCTCGATGGCAAATTCGCCTGATGCATTATACATACCACAGGTGGTCATGAAGGTTTTGGCAATCTGAACATAGCGACGAGGGATGAGTTCTTCTCCCGTAATTGGATCTGTTCCATTATAGGCCAGAACGAGTGACATTCGAGACAGATCTGCACACGTCACTTCAATGGAGCAATGACGGAAATACACGGCAAGCACGTCCTCAACGTCATCCTTAATGACCCCGTTGTGCTTCAAAAAGTAGCCAAGTGAACGATTCATATGACCACTCTCCGATTCGGACTGGAATACCTCTTCGTTATAGCCCAGCTGATCATTATTCGCCAGTTTGCGGAAAAACTCCAGAATGCGGCGTGATTTCTCTTCCTTACAGTCTCCTCCAACAAGCGAGGACACCGTAATCGCACCCGCATTGATTAATGGATTAAACGGAATACCGGGTTCGACTAGTTCAAGCTTGATCATCGAATCGTAATCGTCGCCTGTGGGTTCTTTTCCTACATTAAAGAAGACTGCTTCTTCACCATGGTCCATTAAGGCCAGAATAAGGGTAAATACTTTGGAGATACTTTGCATCGTAAATGGGACACCGCAATCCCCTGCCGACACATAGTTCCCTTCGGCGTCCATGATATGTATACCAAGCTCATCCTGAGAGGCTTTGACAAGCTCCGGGATATAAGAAGCCACCTTACCCTGCCCTGTGTGCAGACGACTGGTCTCCAGCCACTCCGGCAGCAATGCATTCAGACGTTCCATGGTTGAATTGCTCATATGTCATCTCCTCCACATCTCTATATAAGAAAGCATCTTGCATGAAATGTGCATGGTGAACCCATGTACATGATGATAATGAGTTCTAGCCCTCTCATGCAAGATGCCCTATGTTATCTGATTACCCTCAGAACAGTTCCTTTACCGCTTCATTTGAAGATTCAACTCCAAAATCTCGCCGGGAAGACCATCGTAATCGCCTGTCCAGGTGGATACAAAGTTCTGTCTGGTCAAGATCCGGCGGGAAGCAGCGTTACCCGGATCGATAACTGCATAGAGTGATCCAATCCCCGCAGCTTGTGCCTGAATAATCAACCGTGACGCTATGGATGTGCCTTGACCTTTGCCCCAATGTTCAGGCAGGATCATGTAACCTATCTCAGCCTTGGTCGGGTCCTCCTGATCCGGAATCAATTTGGCATACGCCACACCGGCACCATCTTCACTATATACTCGGTAATGTCCGCAAGTGGAACGCTCATTAAACTCCAGCATGGACTCAAATTGCGTTCTCGCCTCTTGCTCAGGTATTGCACGTTCTGTAATCTGTTTCATTACTTCCATATTGGAAACCAATGCATAATAATCATCAAAATCAGGTTGTGTGTATTTAATGAACTTCATGATATGCCTCCTCTGGGGTACATAACTTATCTTGGTCTTGTTGAATTCACCTAGAGTATAACAGATGCGAATGATGGAATGCACACAAGGCACCACGCTTGCAGGCAGCCAGATGGTCCGATAGGTCAACAAGTTAGCAATCTGACAACTGTAGATACCAAAAAGCGGCCTCATCTGGAGACCGCTTTGTTTACTTTATTTTTAATTTGCTTTTTAAGATGGGATTGTTGTTAGCTTGCCCGTGATGAAGGGTTAAGGTTCATCTGTTTTTCACGTTGACGTGCACGACGACCTTCACCTGGAGGGGTAATGATCAGTGCGAGCAACAGCGAGACAGCGCAGAGTACAGCAATCACAATGAAGGTTAGATGGAATCCGCCCAGCAGGGCGCTGATGAATGATCCAGCCAAAGCACCAAATCCAAATCCCTGATAGATCACACCATAGTTTTTGCTCTGATTTTTCAATCCGAAGTAATCGGCCACAATCGCCGGGAATACCGTAATGTTACCGCCAAAGCAGAATGCAACGGCCGCCACACAGGCGAAGAAGATCCCGAAGGTCAGTGGAACCAGACTAAGTGTCATGACAGCTACGGCTGTAACCAGCAGCGCACCAGCGATGACTTTCATTCGTCCTACTTTATCCGACAGCGCACCGAGAATAATACGTCCTGCCGTGTTAAAGATTGCAACCATGGCCACTGCGTTTGCAGCTGTAGCTACATCAAGACCTGCGAGCTGTACACCGATATCTTTGACAATACCGATCAGATACAAACCGCTCATACACGCCGTGAAGAAAATAACAAACAGCATGTACGCTTCTTTTGTACGCAGCATCTCTTTCACCGTGTAGTCATGACGTGCCACGACTTGTTTGGATCCTTCCTTGCTTGCCGGAGCCTGTTCACGAACAACCGCTTCGCGGATCAGGAATGATCCCGCAACAACCAGAACCAGAACGATAATGCCCCAGTACATAAATGCCTGAGCAGGACCAACGGCACCAATCAATGCCGAATTCACATATTTGAACAATAAACTACCGGTACCAAAAGCTCCGACCGAGATCCCCGAGATCAGACCTTTACGCTCCGGGAACCATTTGATCAGATTAGACAGCGACGTAATATACGCCGTACCGTCTGCAAAACCAACGACAAATCCAGCCAAAATGTACAGCAGTGTTAGCGAAGTAACTTGGGAACTCAGAATAAGACCCAGTCCAAGTACAACCCCGGCTACACGGATCAGGCGCTGAAGACCCCAACGTTCCTGCAACCGTCCTGCAAACAATGTAGCAAAAGCCAAAGCAAAACTGGTAATTGAAAAAGTTATCGCGACCGAGCTGACGTCCCATCCGAAACGATCAGACAACGGTTGATTAAATAAACTCCAAGTATAGATGGTTCCAAGACCCATTTGTACAATGATGGTCCCCAAAACAATAAGCCAGCGGTTCATTTTTGTAGGTGTAAATGTTGATGTAGGTGCTGATGAAATTGCTGCTTTCATCGTGATCTCCCCTTTGCCGATGTCATATACATGAATGCGTTCACAAGCTAATCATACATGAAAGGGGATTCACTACACCGTTTTGAGCATGAGTTGCATCAGATGCGGAATGAAATGCTTCTAGATGCGCATGAGTTGCCTGAATTCTTTGACCTTACCGCGACTTACAGGTACTTCAGCCTCCAGATCGCGCAGGCGGAGCAGATACGTATTGTTGAACCAAGGTACAATTTCACGGATCTGCGACAGATTTACGACGTACGAACGGTGGCAGCGAAAGAACGTGTCCTGTGGCAGTCGGCTGTGAAAATCCGATATGCTCACTGGCATGGTGAACTCACCATTTTTGGTATATACCTTCGTCACCTTCTCTTGCGCTTCCGCATAGTAGATGTCTGCCGTATCCGTAACAATAATATTGTCATTCCGCAGCAGATTAATTCTTCTGTCCGTATGGGAATTCGTATCTCGTTCTCGTAACAGATCTCCCTGTGCAGCAGATCCGTCCACCATAGTAACTGGTCCATCCTCAACATGTTGCTCCACCGGCGTATGATCACGCTTGAAAGCCATCTCCAGCTTATGGAGCATCGCAGCGATTCGCTTCTCGTCATACGGCTTCAGAATATAATCAAACGCCTCCAACTCAAAGGCTTCTGCTGCATGTTCCTTATACGCCGTAGTAAATACAATGTAGGGTTTCGTTGCAAACTTCCCAATATGATGGGCCAGCATCATGCCGTCCAGCGAGGGAATATTGATATCGAGAAAAATAACATCTACTTCTTGTTCCTGCAAAAACTTTAGTACATCCAGCCCATCTTCAAGGCGATCCACCACTTCAATCCGACTATGTTCCTGGATTAAATAATTCAATTCCTCACTTGCCAGAATCTCGTCTTCCACAATAAGAGCTCTCATTGATCCATCATCACCTTGTTACGACATCTCCTTTGGGCACATCAAATAAAATATCGGTTCCTTGTTCCAGCCTTGTAATGGTTACACCTTGTCCATAGATAAGCTTAACCCGGCGATGTACATTATATAGCCCGATCTGGTTACCAGGCATACGGTCATGGTAAAACACGTTCAATTATATCTGCACTGATACCTGCACCTGTATCACTGACACTGATTCGCACAAACTCCGGATAATCCTGTACCCGAATTCGAACAGTCCCGGGTCCTTTGACCTTGAGAATGCCATGAATAATTGCATTTTCGACGAGCGGCTGGATGACAAGACTCGGAATATGCACCGCGACCTCATCAATCTCATAGATCACATTCAGTCGGCTGCCGAAGCGGGCTTTCTCAATTTCTACATAATTACGGACCTGCTCCAGTTCCTTATGAATATCAATTAACTCATCCGACAGCTCCAGATTGTAACGCATGTACCCGGATAGGTTCACAATCAGCTCTCGCGCTCGATCCGGTTTGGTTCGGATGGATGATGCAATCGCATTTAACGCATTAAACAGAAAATGAGGATGAATAGTTGTCTGTAACGCACGCAGCTCTGCTTTGTTGGCAGCAGCCTTGATCTCCTCTACCCGCGATACCTCCATCTGGGTTGAGATGATCTGCGACAGACCTACAGCCATCGTTTGTAATGGATACGTAATTTTGTACGCTTTGCGATAATAGATTTTGAGCGCACCTGTAATGTCTCCTCGTTCTTTGAGCGGAATGATTAACAGCGAGTGGATATCGGGTGTTTTTTCATCAATGACATCATTACTGATCGTAATCTCCCCGCTAGATATCGTCTTCTTGGTCATCTCACTTATAATTTCATTACCGATATGATATCGTTCCTCGCCAAATCCTACATAAGCCAGTACATTCCGGGTATCTGTAATTGCAACCGCATCGGCCTGAATATCCTCCTGAATAATCCGGCAAATTTTGCGCAGAGAATCCTCATCAATCGAACGGAAATACGGCAAGGTTTTGTTTGCAATCTCAAGCGCCAGCTTCGCCTGACGAGCTGCAATCATTTCCTTTTCCCCTTCAACACTCTGCACCAAGAGCACAATAAGCCCAATGTTGACTTCACCCAGAATCATAGGCAGCGCAATCTTCGAAACAATGTCGGCACCCAGTGGATCGGGATAGGAAAATAACAGGATTAATAACATCGTCAGCGCTTCACAGATCATTCCGGCACCAATACCGATAATCCATCGCTTGGGTTTGGGCGTGTACTTATGTATATATCCGGAGACCAGACCTGCCAGGATACTCGTGATTAGACACGGTATAGCTGTGACTCCATCCATATCAATCAAATACCGATGCACCCCGGAGACAATACCCGTAATAATACCCACAGGCGCTCCGAACAAAATACCACCCGATAACACGGCGATGATCCGCACGTTTACCAGTGAACCTTCAACATTAATGCCCGTATATGTCCCGAAGATGGCAAAAGCACAGAATAACAAGGTAACCGCAATAGACTCCTGCCACCTTAATTTCCCCTTTTGCAGAATCTGCCTAAACCTTGGCACCCTCGACAGAAAGAATAAAAATATAATCAACAGCGCCGCCCGTTCAAATAAACCCAGCAGCATCGTAAACATTTCCAATCGTACTTCCTCCACATCTGTTTGAAAAATAAAATGCATACCGACACAGCCACACCTTTTTAGAGTAAAATCCAGGACGTTAATCCACTCGTATGCTCGTATGCTCGTATGCTCGTATGCTCGTATGCTCGTATGCTCGTATGCTCGTATGCTCGTATGCTCGTATGCAACAGTTTACCGCTCCCCCCGGAGGAAAGCAAAGTCCATCCTGTGAAAATAAATCAACTATATTGCACCATTCACACCATAGTTCTTCCCTTAACTTCTATGAAAATCTGCGATTCCAGAAAAACCTATGTTATAATTAGTTGTCATGTTATTCCAATTATACAATGAAATTAATACAGAAAGGTGTTCATGCATGCTTGCCAATTCTACTCCTAGGTTTGCTTCTGCTTTTTAGTCTAATATGGCTTACCCTATATGTTGTCTCCAGACGATCCAATAATCCTGATCGGTCAACAAAGGTTGTACTGCAAATTATTTTGTTTATTTCAATCCTGACTTTAATTGTACAGGACTACATTTTAAAAGAAGATCCTTATAATAGCACTATAATTGTAGTTCTACTCATAACTTTAATATTCATCAGCTCTTTCCAAGATAAAAGTAAAAGTGCAGCGGATGAAAATACATAAACACAATTTAAAGCCCAACTAAAACCTTCTTCATCCCTACCTCCACCAAAAAAAGGGTGTTCCATTAGTCAGATGACTTAATGGAACACCCTTCTTTACATTACCACACCAACTTGAGTGTAATTTGGCTTTTCTAAAGTACTTTCGTTTACACAACAACGGAGAGGGCAGAACCAATCTGAAGAAGCGAAGCGTGCGCCTTTATCCCCGGATTTTACCCTTTAGAAAAGGGAATCAAAAAAATCCGGGGATAACAGCGATCGAAAGATGGTACTGCACTCGTAGTGCCCCCGTGTAAACAAAGCTCTTTAACCCACCCAACATGACATCAAATCCCTACCTAAACATCCCCCACAGCTTAATCAAATGAAACGTATTGTTCGGATCAATCTTCTGCGCGAGCACAAAAGCAACAAACTGCTCCTCCTGCGCCGGAGAGAAATTCTCATTCATAATGACAGCTGAAGACTTGACCAACCTTCTGACCTTGGCTTTATCTTGCAGATCAGACTTGGTTACGCCATCAATCAACTTTTTGATACGCTCTTTGACAGCGGGATTTTTCATCTTTAATTTGATCCGCTCCACCAGCTGCGGACTAATTCCATATTGTTGATAACCCAAAACGTATAGCACCTCCCATAAGAATGAACTCACTTCTTATTCATATGTCGGGAGGGCTTGTACACTTGTCTTTTTTTACAAAGGTAATACGAAAAAACCGTTATTATGGCAAGCTTTAGTCAATCAGATCACCCTTGAATACTTGCTGTTGCTGTAGGAAATCACGCAGAGGTGCATAGTCCATAGAGGTCCAGAAGGTCGCATCCTCAATTAAGTGGGTCACGTCATCTCTGGCTTGTTCCAGCACAGCAAAATCGGCAACCATATCGGCAAGACGGAACTCGGGCAATCCGCTCTGTTTGGTACCAAAGAAATCACCCGGACCCCGGAGATCCAGATCCCGACGAGATACCTCGAATCCATCCTCGGTTTCCGTCATGACCTTCATACGTTCTTGTCCAACCTCCGTCTTAGGATCAGCAATGAGTACACAATAGGAAGCATGCGCACCACGACCGACCCGACCACGAAGCTGATGCAGCTGGGAGAGACCGAAGCGGTCCGCGTCCATAATGACCATCAACGTGGCATTTGGCACATCGACCCCAACCTCCACAACGGTGGTGGAGACGAGCAACTGAATATCATTGCTGTAGAAGTCGCGCATCATCTCTTCTTTCTCCGCAGCCGTCATCCGGCCATGCAACAGACCTACACGATATTTTGGAAAGTTCTGCTGCATCTGCACATGCAGATCAATGGCATTCTGCACATCCAGCTTCTCCGACTCTTCAATGAGCGGACAGATCAGATAAGCCTGACGCCCCTGATCCACTTCTCTGGATATAAACCCAAGCACTCGCTCCATCATATCGTGTTTGACCCAATACGTAGAGATCGGAATCCGTCCTTTCGGACGCTCCGAGATCGTGGATACTTCAATATCCCCAAAAGCCGTAATCGCAAGTGTCCGTGGAATTGGCGTAGCCGTCATCGTCAACACATCTGGATTATATCCTTTGCGTCGTAAAACGCTGCGCTGATTCACACCGAAGCGATGCTGCTCGTCCGTCACCACAAGACCCAGATCACGGAAGAAAACATCTTCCTGAATCAGGGCGTGTGTACCCACCACGATATCAATCATGCCCATTTGCAACGAGGCGATCAGATCTTTACGTTTACGCCCATTTACACTGCCCGTTAACAGCCCTACAGTTACCCCAAACGGTTCAAACAGCTTTTGCAGTGAGCGCATATGCTGCTCCGCCAAAATCTCCGTAGGCACCATCAGAGCCCCTTGGAACCCAGATCGAACAGTCGTGTATAGTGCAATTGCCGCAATAACCGTTTTACCCGATCCTACATCACCCTGCAATAACCGATTCATTGCATAGGGCGAACGCATATCATGCAGAATTTCAAGCTCCACCTTTTTCTGAGCATCTGTTAATTCAAAAGGTAAACTGCGAACAAACTCACGAATTGTCGTATTGTCCGTGGTATGCACCACACCATCCATGCGATTCCGGTTGAGCGCACGATACGCCTGCATCTTCAACTGGAACAGAAACAGCTCTTCATACACCATCCGCTGTCTGGCCTGCTGACCTTCCCGGTTGTCCTGAGGACGATGGATTCCAGCAATCGCCTGTTTACGAGGCATCAAGCTGTATTTCTTCATCAAGGGCTGAGGCAGAATCTCAGGAATCATATCTCCGAATTGGATTAATCCCTGATTGATCGTTTTCCTCATCCATTGTTGCGTCAACTTGCCGGTTACCGAGTATACAGGTTGCAGTGTACCTGAACGCCCATCCCCTTTATCGGGGAACTCCGAGTCAGTGACCGTCATCTGCATACGTTTTTGTTCCCATTTCCCTGTGATCACAATCTCCCGATTGGGCGTAAGCTGCTCTTTGAGGAAATGGCGATTGAACCACGTTGCTGTAATCATCCACTCTTTCGTCATGATCTTACAGGTGAGACGGGACTTTTTACCGTATCGTTGTAATACAGGGATACCCATCACCTGTCCCTGGACCGTGATCTTGTCCCCATCCTTCACTTCACTAAGGGAACGCAGACGATAATCCTCGTAACGAAACGGATAGTACTCAAGCAGGTCTTTAACAGTAGAGATGCCAAAGGCGTGAAGCTCTCCCTCTTTGAGAGCACTCACGCCGTTAATTTGCTTAACTGATATTTCTTCCAATTTCATGTCTAATCCCTCATTCCGGAACAGGCCACATAAAGATCGCAATGACACCAGGTCCAACATGACTGCCTATTACAGCTCCAATATTGGTATAGATCACTTCATTCAGTGTAAAATGACCCCGCAGCTGCTCTGCACAAGCGATCGCTGATCCCGGGTCAGCGGTATGACCTACCGCCAGGTTAACCCGTTTGCCTGCAAGATCCTTCTGGAACAGCTCAATAATGCGTGCCATTGCTTTTTTATGACCTCTGACTTTCTCAACTGCGTAGATAACGCCTTCTTCATCAATAGACAGGATCGGCTTAATGTTAAGCAACGTTCCCAAAATGGCTGAAGCTTTGCCAATCCGACCGCCTTTTTGCAGATACTCAAGGGTATCCACGAGAAAGAACAATTTGCGAGATTGTTGCATCCCTTCAATGGCAGCAGTGATTTCGACTGCTGACTTGCCCTGTTCGGCAAGTTCAGCAGCCTGTACTACCATTAGACCGTATCCATACGATGCTGACTTCGAATCCAGCACGGTGATGTCACCCTCACGCTCCAGCAAAGACTTGCCAAGCATGGCCGATTGGTAGGTACCACTCATGCCGGATGACAGGTGGATCGATACAATCGGGCGTTCCGGGTTCTCATCAAGCAATGCTTGGTACACATTCATGAAGTCAGTTGGAGATGGCTGTGAAGTTGTAGGCAACACAGATACCTTCTTCAATTTTTCGTAGAACTGTTCAGAAGTCAGATCAATACCATCTGCATATGTTTCTTCACCGAAAAGAACACGCAGCGGAACAATGTGAATTCCGTATTTGCGAATGAGTTCTTCGGGAATATCTGCCGTACTGTCTGTTACTATCGCAACCTTGTGGCTCATGACTCTCCTCCTATTCGCTAGAGCGCTATAAGTGTTCAAAAAGTCAACTAGAGACTTTTTGAACAACCTTTATTAGGACTCTACGGAGAACAAATAATAATACACAGGCTGTCCTCCAAGATGTACCTCTACCTCAGCATCAGGATACTGTACTTCAAGCCATGCAGCGAGGGCAGCAGTAACCTCAGGGTCAGCTTCGTCCCCTTCAAGGATTGTCACCACTTCATCTCCACTCTCCATCATCTGTTTGAGCAGACCTTCACATGCTTGAAGCATGGTTTCATCCGTCGCTACAATTTTGGAGTTATGAATACCGATATAGTGCCCCGCCTTAATATCTAATTCATCGTATTGCGTATCACGAACCGCATGAGTCACTTGACCGGACTGTACCCGGCTAATGGCCTCCAACATTTGGTCACGGTTTGTTTCCGCAGACTCATCTTCCTGGAAAGCAAAAGCAGCAGCCATCCCCTGTGGAATGGTTTTGCTTGGAATAACCGTAATCCGGCGCTCATCTTCAAGCAATTCACGAGCCTGCTCCGCAGCCAGTACAATATTCGAGTTATTCGGGAGTATAAATACCTGCTCCGCAGCAATGGAACGAACGGCTTTTACAAAATCCTCAGTACTCGGATTCATCGTCTGTCCACCGGACAGAACCACATCAACGCCAAGACTTTGGAAAATCTCTGCAATACCGTCACCGGAGGATACCGCAATAAAACCATACGGTGCCATCTCATCTGCAGGAAGCACAGCCTCTTCCATACTGCGCGCTGCCTCAGGTGGAATCTCTGCAAACAATTCAGGTGATGGAGCAATGTCCATGCCTGCTGTGAGGAGATCCCGATGCTGTTCACGCATATTGAGAATATGAATCTGTGTAATCTCACCATAATGCAGCGCCAGGTTTAATACATCGCCTGGTGTCTTGGAATGGACATGAACTTTGATGACTTCATCATCGGCAATGATAATGATCGAATCTCCATTAACTGACAACGCTTTCCGGAATGCTTCGTCATCAAATGCCACTCCTGCGTTCTCTCCAAGCTCACGGTTAATGAAGAATTCCATATCATACAGGAATTCAATATCTTCCGTTTCCAGTCTCGCCTGAGCAGACAATGGCATCTCCGGTGCAATCACCTGCTGCTGTGCAGGCTTCTTGATATCCACTTCTGTTGGTGCAGCCGGTTTCAAAGCAGATGCTGCCACGGATGAGGTTACTTCTTTGTTCAGCGAAGTACGACTCCCTCCGTCACTTTGCAGCAATACTTCCATAAAGCCCTCGTAGATATATACAAGCCCCTGACCACCTGAATCCACAACACCAACCTGTTTCAGTACAGGCAGTAATTCCGGAGTCATTGCCAGTGCTTCTTTTGCTTTTAACAAAACTTCATTCATTAATTCAGTAATATCATTCGTCCGTCTTGCGTAGTAGTTGGCATGTTTCGCCGCTTCCTTGGCTACGGTAAGAATGGTCCCTTCAACGGGCTTTACGACTGCTTTGTAAGCTGCGTCAACACCGTTCTGCAGGGCTGCTGCAAATTGGAGCGTATTCAGTTCCTCATAGGGAGCAGCTGAACGACTAAAACCACGGAACAATTGCGACAGAATAACTCCTGAATTCCCCCGTGCGCCCATAAGCAGGCCTTTCGATAGAATACCGGCAGCTTCGCCGATGGAGGCAGAACTTTTTCTTTTAATCTCTGCAACTCCTGCACTCATTGTCAAATTCATGTTCGTTCCCGTGTCACCATCCGGCACAGGGAAAACATTCAGGGAATTGACGTGCTCTGCATGCTGTCCAAGTTGTTCCGCTCCGGCAAGTACCATTGCGGTGAAATCTGTTCCATTTAAAGAACGTATACTCAAGTGAGAATTCCCCTTCCTAGCTTGATACACGAACACCTTGCACCAAGATGTGTCTGGTCTGTTCATGCGCTAACGCGGACTGCGTTATTCTTCGTCCATACCTTGTCCGGCACAGGCATACAATACAACATGTCAGCCGGATTAACGGTCTGGGCGGCCGGGCTACCAATATCCTGCACTCTCTGCACCCCTAACTTCGGGGCATACGGATATGCACCGTATCAAGAGCCGGCATGAATGCCGCATGGAGACTGGTGCCAATGATGGAATGCCGCAGCTCACAGCGTTGCCAAAAAGCAGACCACCGACCTCTAAGTACGGTATATTCTCCGACTTCCTCGCGGCAACAGCCTGTTCACCACTGTATTATGGACTACTCAACATTGTACTATATTAGACAGGAGAAATAAATAAAGTTTTTGGATCAGTTGACGAAGCTTTTTTAATTATGATATTATATTCAAGTATTGTTTTATGCAGGTTAAGTAATGGAAATGATCCGGTTCATGCCGGCTTAAACAACGCCATTAGCTACTGAAACCTGATCTTTATGATCAGGAAGAACAATTTAGTCCTTATGGAATGACTTTTCGTTTCTGAAGGCAACTGGTTATTTTAGGATAGGAGGTGTAATCTATGTCTCGCAAATGTTATGTGACAGGTAAGAAACCGGGCACCGGTAACCACGTATCCCACGCTAACAACCGTAACCGTCGTACTTGGGGCGTAAACGTTCAGAAGGTCCGCATTCTCGTTGACGGCAAACCAAAACGTGTATACGTAAGCACCCGTGCACTGAAAGCCGGTAAAGTGACTCGCGTATAATCACGCAAAGCTACTATAAATCGGGTAAGCAAAAAGCACCTTGTTCCTTGCAGGTGCTTTTTTGGTATTCAAAAAAGGGATTCTTGAATACGCTCATTAACATGTGAATGGCCGCCGCATGGCGCTTCGCAGGTACGAATTCCAGATAAGCCTGAGCCAAAGCGGCGGTATTCCCTGTTACCTTATCAATCGAATCAGTTCTTTTGAAACGTATTAAGTATCGCCTTTACAAACCCTCCCAAAAACTTCGGCAGTTTGAATGTGTAAAATTTCATAATTCACCCTCCCCATCATGCTCATGCGTCCGCCGTATCCTATGCTTCAGGCCTTCTTTACCTCAAACACGACAAAAAAGGCTACATGAGAAACCTGCTCATGTAACCATATTTATGCGGAACCTTCGATCCCTATTCCACAATGACAAGCCCGAAGATCAGTTCATTTACGTTTGGGAAGGAATATATTGATAGACGGCGATCATGAAAACACTCAGTACATAATACAGTATGCTGAATATGACAAAAGTAACCCGATGTCCGGTACGATCAAATTTGCGGAAATACATAATAACAACGCCTACCCCGATTAATGACGTAATGGCATTAAACGGGGATTGAATAACCGCAAACAAAGCAAGCACAAGTCCCGTCACGAGACTCGCAGCCATCGTCCACAGTGTCTCCTTGAGGGTCATAGATCAGCCTCCGTAGCTACGGCGAATTTCAGTAATCGCTGCAGCGCGATCCTCACGTCCAAATACGGCACTCCCGGCAACGAGCACATCTGCTCCAGCTTCCACTACAAGTGGAGCTGTATCGGCTGCTATCCCGCCATCTACTTCGATATGTACATCATGGCGTCCCTTTTCGTTCAACCAGGTACGAATCTGCTTGATTTTGTTCATGGTACCCGAGATAAATGCCTGTCCGCCAAAGCCCGGATTGACCGTCATTACAAGAACCATGTCCACATCATCCAGAACTTCAAGAATGGCAGACGCTGGCGTTCCTGGATTAAGGGCAACTCCTGCCTTCACTCCTTGCTCCTTAATTAGATGAATAACCCGGTGCAAATGCACACAAGCCTCAGCATGAACGGTAATTACTGCTGCACCAGCTTTGGCAAATTCCTCAACATAACGCTCCGGATTCTCAATCATCAAATGCACATCGAGCGGCAAGCTTGTATGTGGAGCGATCGCCTTCACAATCGCAGGTCCAAGTGTAATATTAGGGACGAAATGACCGTCCATAACGTCAACATGAATCCAGTCTCCTCCTGCAGCTTGAGCTTCTGCAACTTCCGCACCAAGACGGGCAAAATCAGCTGATAATATCGATGGGGCAATTTTAATCATGTTAATACCTCCGCTTCTTATCTTTCATTTCATTCAGGAACAGCACATAGTGCTGATATCGGCTTTCGGAGATCAGACCTTCCTCCTTGGCCGCAAGCACACGACAGCCCGGTTCATGTGTATGGGTACAACCTCGGAATTTGCACTGATCTGCAAACTGGGCGAATTCCCGGAAACAAGTGGAGAGTTCCTCCACACCAATCTCCAAAAAGTCCAGTTGGCTGAATCCTGGCGTATCCGCAACAAATCCACCATTATCCAACGGAATAAGCTCCACGTGCCTGGTGGTATGTTTCCCTCGTCCTAGACGCATGCTGATCGCATTTGTCTCCAGCGTCAGGCCCGGCATCAATGCATTTAACATCGAAGACTTGCCTACACCGGATTGTCCGGAGAATACGCTGATCTTACCAGCCAGACGGTCTCTGAGCAATTCACTGCCTTCACCGGTACGTGAACTTGTGGAGATCACTTCATAACCAACCTGTTCATACAATGCTTTCACTTCAGCAACAGTGTCTTTGGCTGGATCAGCCAAATCCAGTTTGGTCAACACAATGAGTGCATCCAGCCCCGCCTGCTCGATGTGAACAAGGAACTTGTCCAACAGGTTCAGGTTCATATCCGGTTCCTTCACAGAGAACACGAGAACAGCCAAACTTACATTGGCTACAGGAGGACGGATAAGTTCCGTCTCACGCTTCCGAATTTCATCAACCGTTCCTTCTCCGTTCTCAGTCAACATGTAGCTGACGCGATCACCTACAAGCGGTGATGTTCCCCGCTTTCTGAAGATACCTCTGGCTCGACATTGAACGGCGGAACCTTCAACCGAAGGAACCCCGTTGTCTTCCACTGGCATGACATAATAGTAACCGCTTAGCGCTTTAACGATGATACCTTCTGGCATAGCTCCGTCGCCCTCCTTTAAATGGTGGTACATTTACTCCAGACGCCAGCATAAGCCGCCCTTATGGACGGCTTGATGCGTTAATGTCTTCCTTTTTCTTCTCTTTTTCCTTGCCGCCCTTACCATTATTCATGGCAGAAGTGTCCTCATCTACGCTCTCACCTTCACCGTCTGCCGGTGTGGACTCAGGTTCACCTTCCTGATTGGGATCAACACTTCCCTCATCAACGCTACCTTCACCTGGATCAGGCTCATTTTCTGGCGGCGTCTCAGTGCTTTGTTCCGGGTCAATGGAAGGTACATTCACTGTTCCGTTTTTGGCTTCACTGTAGGAGACAAGATACGTATCCAGGAACTGTCCATCACGATATACGGACACAGCCCCATTTTCATTTGGAGCGAGCACAAGTGGAATGGTCAAGGTCTGGGTTGAATTTACAGTGCGAGTTCCCCATTCCTGATTCTTGCCACGTGCGTCTTCATATGTGATACGGATTTTACTGTTTTTGCCCTCTTCTTTGGGTGAAACATTGATATTAAAAGGATACTCCAGCGCTTCGGGCGGATACCCTGTACTGATAAAGATTGTAATCTTATCGCCAGGACTCACATCGGCGCCCGCTTCCACAGGCCATTGCTGCGTCACTTTGCCCTGGTCCACCGTATAACTTGATTCTTCCTGCACCTGCGCAAGCACAAGTCCAGCAGATTTAAGTTTTTCTTCGGCTTCACTGCGGGTAAGATTTTTCAGATCAGGCATTTTGACCGTTTCAGTGCCTTTACTTACGGTTAACTCAATCTGAACTGTCTCTGGATCGAATTCCTCATTGACACCCGGTGTCTGGGAAATAACAGAACCTGAAGCCACATCATTGGAAAAGTCATCTTTCCGCTGAATCTGATCTTCCTTAATGCCAAGAGCAGTCAGCTTCTTGACAGCCTCATCATAAGTTTCTTGTTTGACATCAATCATCTTCACCAGTTCTTTTTCTGCACCAACACTGATCTGGACCTCGGATCCTTCTTTGACAACATCGCCTTCTTTTCTGCTCTGGTCAAAGACAATACCGGGTTCGATACCTTCCTGGTACAGACGGATGACCTCATCACTGACGACGAGTCCTTTCTCCTCAAGCATTTCCCGAGCCTTTTCTTCTGTCTGAGTGATCACGTTAGGCACCGTTACTTCAGGTACAACCAGCATACCCTTGACATACCATACAACGCCCACCATGGCGATTAGAATAAGCACGGTTAATGAAATGAGTAGAGCTGGCTTCTTCCAGCTCTTGGATTTTGCCTTACCCTTGCCAGTTTCTTCATCAGACTCCATCACAGGCACTGCACCCGTCGATGTAACTCCGCGAGGTTCAGGCTTGATCGCTGGCATAACGCGAGTCTGGTCTATATCATCCTCATCCGGAAAATCAATCTTCGTTTCATTACGTCTCTCCGGCATCAGGCAAGTTTCCAGATCGGTCTGCATTTCTTTGGCCGACTGATAACGTTCCTGCGGATTCTTACGCATGGATTTTAAGATGACATTTTCCACACTTTGCGGAATCAATGGATTGAATTTGCGTGGTTCATCGAACTCTTCCTGCAAATGCTTCAATGCCACACTGATTGGACTTTCACCCAGAAACGGAAGTTGCCCGGTAAGCATTTGGTAAAGTACGATCCCAAGAGAATATAAGTCCGATTTTTCACCAGTAACGATGCCTTTGGCATGCTCCGGTGAGAAGTAATGTACAGAACCAACTACGGAACCGGTCTGCGTAATCGTTGTAGATGTAACCGCACGGGCAATCCCGAAATCCGTTACTTTCACACGGCCATTCCGGCCAATTAATATATTGTGGGGTTTGATATCCCGATGAATGATTTGATTATGATGTGCATGATCAAGAGCATCTGCAATCTGGGAAGCGATTCGCACCGATTCGTCTACCTGAAGAGGGGCACGTTCTTTGATAATTTCATTCAGGTTTTTGCCTTCCACGTACTCCATGACAATATAATGAACGTCATCTTCCTGCCCCACGTCATAAATGCTAACTACATTCGGATGAGACAGCGATGCTGCCGACTGTGCTTCCCTTCGGAAACGGCGAATAAACTCTTCGTCATGCACAAACTGTTGTCTAAGAACCTTGATCGCTACATTCCGGTTCAACAGAAGATCCTGGGCTTTGTACACAAGAGCCATGCCGCCACCGCCGACACGCTCAATCACTTCATAGCGTCCGCCTAGTTGGTGCCCAATCATGACTCACACCCCGTTTCCGTATCCACGGAACCTTCCCTCTGCAACTCGAACAAGGCAACCGTGATGTTGTCGTCTCCCCCAGCAAGTAAAGCCAACTGAAGCAGTCGGTCTGCACGATCTTCCAATGCCAGCTCCAGATTGCCGGCAACCTGAATAATCTGCTCATTGCTGACCAGGTTACTGAGACCATCACTGCACAGGAGAAGAACTTCGCCTTCCTCCAGCTTGACGGTATCCAGATCTACCTTCACCTCGGCATCTGTTCCAAGCGCACGAGTTAGTACGTTGCGACGTGGATGATGGGACACATCCTCTTTGCTAATCTGACCATTTTTGAACAATTCATTCACCAGTGTATGGTCCTCAGTTAGCTGGATTACAGCTTTGTTCGCAATTTTGTAGGCTCTGCTATCACCGATGTGTCCAATAACACCTTCCGTATCGTTCAATAAAGCCGCAACCACCGTTGTTCCCATGTTGTGATACTTGTCATCTGTGGATGCCGTGCGGAAGATAACTTCGTTGGCATGCAAAATAGCATCGCTGAGAGCCGCAGACAGAGACGCATGTGACAGACCTGGTTCCAGTGTTCCCAGATCTTTCACCAACGTCTCTACTGCCAAGCGGCTTGCCGTATCCCCTGCAAGATGTCCACCCATGCCATCGGCAACAATACCCAGAATATATCCTGTATCGAGATTACGAATCCAGGCTGAATCTTCATTCACCGAACGCACTCGTCCGATATGGCTCACATGAACTGTTTTGATCAAAACGTTCTCACCTCAACTCCATATGCTTTGCACGAAGCTGACCGCAAGCGGCAGCAATATCATGTCCCTGTTCACGACGAATGGTTACATTAACACCCTGTTCCGAGAGAATCTTCTGAAAATTGAAAATGTCGCTTCTCGATGTTCTTACGTATTTGCGTTCAGGTACATGGTTAACCGGAATCAGGTTCACGTGGCACAACATGTTCTTAAGCACACTTGCCAGTTCTGCTGCATGCTCTGGCTGATCGTTTACCCCACCAATAAGTGCATACTCAAACGTAATTCTCCGACCTGTTTTGGCCAGATAATAACGAAGGGACTCCATCACGTCTTCAAAAGGAAAACGACGGTTAACCGGCATCAATTTCGAACGCAGTGCATCATTTGGTGCATGGATCGAAATGGCGAGGTTAATCTGTGTATCTTCATCTGCAAACTTGTAGATGTTCGGAACGATTCCGCTCGTGGATACCGTGATGTGACGCTGACCGATGTTCAGCCCTTTTTCATGAATCATAATGCGCAGGAAAGTCATCGTAGCTTCATAGTTTTCGAAAGGTTCACCTGAACCCATGATTACAATGCTGCTGACACGCTCGCCGCGTTCATCCAAAATTTTCTGAGCCTGCACAACCTGGGCAACAATCTCCCCAGCCGTAAGGTTACGCTTGAGTCCACCCAATGTGGATGCACAGAACGTACAACCAATACGACAACCAACCTGTGTGGTTACACAGATGCTGTTCCCGTAGTTATGCTTCATGATTACTGTCTCAATGGCATGATCATCATGAAGACCAAAGAGGAATTTAACCGTTCCATCCTTGGATTCAAACTTGGTAATTTCCTTAAGCGTTACGAATTCAAATTGCTCTGTTAGTTTTTCACGCAATGGCTTGGAAAGATTGGTCATTTCACTGAAATCATTCACGCGTTTTACATAAATCCAGTCAAAGATTTGGCCACCGCGAAACGCCGGCTCCCCATTCTCCACAGCCCATTGCTGCAGTTGTTCCAGAGAATAATCATATATAAAAGGTTTCATTTTGTTGTCAACACCTATTCCTTCTTTTCTTTTCGTTGGCTTCCTTCTTTTCGTTCCATTCGTCCTATTCTATCACAAAGACCACGTTACATCCATGTATACCCTTGATATCTGTACTTCATGCATTATAACACCTCAATGCCGCCATCGCACCCTGTCATCACTTTTCTCTGACAATTATATCGAAGTCCCATCACAAAGAAATCCGCCGAAGTTCCCCTCGGCGGTCATGCTTCCGTGCTCTATTAAACTGTTATTCCGCTGTTTTTGTCAACCGTGCGATGAAAAATCCGTCGCTGTGAGCGTATTGTGGCAAAATCTGAATACCACCGTTCACGGCCTTCAAATTCACTGTCTCCGATTCGGACCAGACAGATGCTTCTGCTGGACTATATTCCGGATGTCGATTCAAAAAGTCTGCAACCATATCCTCATTCTCAGCAGGCTCAATCGTACACGTGCTATAAACCAGAATACCGCCTGGTTTTAACAACGGCGCAACTCGATCAAGCAGTTCACGCTGCAGGTTGGAGATATCTTCGATATCTTCTACGGTTTTGGTCCATTTCACATCTGGCTTGCGGCGAATAACACCGAGACCTGAACATGGTGCATCCAGCAAAATGCGGTCAAACGACGCTTCCGGATACCGCTCGTTTAGATCTAGCGCATCTCCAGTTACAGCATCGATACAGCTCAGACCGAGACGCTCCGCCTGATCCAGGATCAGCTGGCGCTTGTGAGCATGTACATCATTCGCGACAATACGACCGCGATCCTGCATTTTCTCAGCCATGTGAGCTGTTTTACCACCTGGAGCTGCGCAGCAATCCAATACAAGCTGGTCTTCTTCCGGCGCAACCGCTTCAGCGACGAGCATGGAACTTTCGTCTTGTACAGAGAACAGGCCATCCCGATACCAGGACGTTAGAGCCATATTTCCGCCACTACGTACAAGAATACCATCGGAACTCAGGCGAGAAGCTTCAACGACTGCACCTGTGCTGGCCATATCATGCATCAGTTTCTCCCGTGTGGTCATTGTTATGTTGACCCGAACACTCACCGCTGGCGGCTCATTATTCGCACGACAGATCGCTTCCGTCGTCTCTTCGCCGTACTGGGCAATCCAGCGTTTAACCATCCATAACGGGTGGGAATGCTCCAGTGAAATACGTTCGGCAACAGGAAGATGTTCTGGAATACGAAGCTCATCCCGATTACGGATCATGTTGCGAAGTACACCATTCACCATGCCCGAGATCCCCTGATGGCCCAGTTTCTTCGCCAGATTAACCGCTTCGCTCACCACGGCATGCTCCGGAATACGATCCAGGTATATCATCTGATATACGCTGATTCGCAGCAGGCTACGAACCCATGGTTGCAGTTTGGATACTCCTTTGGCGACGTAACGTTCCAGAAAATAATCAAGTGTATTCAATCTGGCAATTGTTCCATACACCAGTTCGGTAGCTAGTCCAGCATCTGCGGGGCTTAGATCCGCCTCTTTCAGACGACGGTTCAACTCCAGATTACTGTATGCTCCATCTTGCTCCACAGCACTCAGAACCTTGACTGCCAATGCACGAGCAGATGTTTTGGGTTTCTGGGAGCGAGATGCACCACCCGATTTACCCGAATTCGGACGACGGTTTCCTTCACGTCCGGATGAATTTCCAGCAGCTTTCTGGCCTTTTCCTGACGAACGACCTGGTATGTTACCACTCATCGCAGCACCGTTCCAGGTTTCAGTGTACCACCGCGAGCAAAGTCAGCGGCCTGCATCACCTTTTTGCCTGCAGGCTGCACTTCAGTCAACCACAGAGACCCATCCCCAGTGCGAACTTCAATCCCTGCCTTGTTCAATTGCAGCACGGTTCCCGGCTCTGCTTGTCTAGCATCCGAAGAAGTTGCCAGATCCATCTGATCGGGATTAGCCGTTGCCCAGACTTTGAAGACCTGATCATCCCACATCGTAAATGCACCAGAGAACGGCACAAGACCACGAATCTGATTGAACAGTTCGCGTGAAGTACGACTCCAGTCCATTTTCTCGTCATCCCGAGTCAGATTGCGAGCATACGAAGCTTCGGCATCATCTTGAGGGACCGCCGTTGTCTCGCCTGCAATCAATCGTGGCATTTCTGCCTGAAGCAGTTTGGAACCAGCCTCACTTAATTTATCAAACATCGATCCTGATGTATCTTCATCCGTAATTGGCAGTTCCACACGAGAGATCATATCTCCGGTATCCAGGCCTTCAGCCATATACATCAATGTGACTCCTGTCACGGATTCCCCATTAATAATGGAACGTTGGATCGGGGCTCCTCCGCGATATTTCGGCAAAAGAGAGCCGTGCACGTTCACACAACCGCGAACTGGCATATCCAGCACGGCTTTGGGCAGAATCTGTCCAAAGGCCGCGGTCACGATCAGATCCGGCTTCCATTCAGCCAAGCGGGCTACGGCTTCCGGATCACGCAATTTAACAGGTTGAAACACCGGCAGACCGTGGCGTTCTGCCGCGGCCTTAACCGGTGTTGGCGTAAGTACTTTTTTGCGTCCCTGTGGTTTATCAGGCTGAGTCACCACACCCACCACATTGTATCCCTCTGCCATCAGCATATCGAGAGAAGGAACTGCAAATTCAGGTGTTCCCATAAAAACAATATTCAAATCGATCACTCCTTAATTACGACGCGGTCCCGTTTGATCGGCTGCAATTTCGTACACTTTCTCGGCGACATCCGTAAATAGTACGCCATCCAGATGATCAATCTCATGCTGGAATGCACGGGACAGCAAGCCACTACCCGTAATAATCAGCTCTTTGCCTTCACGATCCAGACCTTTAACCGTAACGGTCTCGAAACGGCGAACATCACCATTAATTCCAGGGATACTCAGACAACCTTCCGGTCCAAATTGTTCTCCCTCACTTGCAATGATCTCCGGGTTAATCATCTTGATCAGCCCTTGCTCATCACCGGCGTCGATAACAATCAGACGTTTCAAAATACCAACCTGCGGCGCAGCAAGCCCCACACCTTCTGCATCGTACATGGTATCAGCCATATCATCCAGCAATTTTTGTACATTTGGTGTAATTTTGGTTACTTCTTTGGCTCTCTTGTGGAGCACCTCATCTGGTTCTTGCACGATAATGCGAATCGACATGTTGTAAGCACCTTCCTAATCCTCATCATAATTTCAGGACGATATCTGTATTTTTGGGGTATTCATTTTAATCTATGTTTATACCGCTTGTTTACATCCGCATTGCTGCAAAATGCTTACATTAACATTTGCGGGTCTACATCCAGACTAATAAGCAATTTTTGCGCCTGAACATCATCGTCCATGCGCCGGGCCGTAGCCAGAGCGAGTCCTATGGCGTCTACATCCCCCCGCCATTTTATCATACATTGGAATCTGTATCTATTCTTGATCCGAGGAATCGGAGACGCTACCGGCCCCAGTACATCAAAGGCATCATTGCTGAATCGATCCAGACTGCCGAGCCATCCAGCCGCATTAGCCTTCTCTTTCAGTATTCGCGTATAGTTCTCGGCAAGACGAATCAATACCGGAAGTTGCTCATGCGAAAAGGTCACCAGAATCAGGCGACAGTATGGCGGATATTGCAAATTGCGACGGTGCAGCAATTCCTCACGTACAAACGACACGTAGTCATGCTGACTCGCATGGCCAATGGAGTAGTGTTCCGGCGTATAGGACTGAACAAACACCTCACCAGGCAATTGGTGCCGACCAGCTCGGCCAGCTACCTGTGTTAGCAACTGAAACGTTTTTTCCGCAGCACGGAAATCAGGTAAATTCAACGCTGAATCCGCTGTTATCACGCCAACCAGGGTTACATCCGGGAAATCAAGTCCCTTCGCAACCATCTGGGTTCCTAGCAATACATCCGCCTTTTTCTCACGAAACTGTTTCAACAGCTTCTCGTGCGCCCCTTTTTCCGTTGTTGTATCCACATCCATCCGAATGACCCGAATACCCGGAAAGAGCTTGGCAAGCTCTTCCTCGACTCGCTGTGTACCTGTACCAAAGTATCGAATATGCTCACTTCCACAGTCCGGACACACTTCCGGAGCCGCTTCCGCATACCCGCAGTAATGACAACGGAGATTATTCGAGCGCTGATGGTACGTCAATGAAATATCACATTCGGGACAACCTGCCACATATCCACAACTTCGGCACATGACAAAGGTCGAATATCCACGGCGATTCAACAGAAGCACCGTCTGTTCACCACGTTCCAAGCGCTCCTCCAACCCTTTGTGCAAAGCCCTGCTGAACATGGAGCGGTTACCATCCTTCAACTCTTCACGCATATCTACGATCCGCACTTCAGGCAGTTTGTTACCCAGTGCTCGTGTTGGCATCTCCAGCAAGAGTGGTGCAAAATCCTCATTACTCTGCGAGCGTGCCGCATAATAACTTTCCAGCGAAGGTGTCGCTGAACCCAGAACAACCACGGCCTGATGCTGCTGTGCTCTTTTTACCGCTACATCACGAGCATGATATTTCGGAGTTTCCTCCTGTTTGTAGGAAGTCTCGTGTTCTTCATCCATAATGATCAGCCCAAGCCGACTGAATGGAGCAAATACGGCTGAGCGCGCCCCAATCGCAACCTTCACCTGACCCTCACGAATCTTGCGCCATTCATCATAACGTTCACCGCCAGACAGACGACTGTGCATAACAGCAACTTGGTCCCCAAATCGCCCTTTAAAACGTTCTACCATCTGTGGTGTGAGTGCAATCTCGGGCACCAGTACGATAGCCTGCCGATCCTGTTCGATGCATTGTTGAATGGTTTGAAGATAGACTTCCGTCTTTCCACTTCCCGTAACACCATGAAGCAAAAATACCCCATGGCGTTGTTCCTGCAATCGGCCATTGATATTGTCGTATACAAGTTTTTGCTCATCGGTCAGAACCAACGGTTCAGTCGCTTTGAACTTCCTGCCTTGATAAGGGTCACGAAAGACCTCAACGTCCTCAGTGACAATCAATCCCTTTTCCTCAAGCCCTTTAATCGTTGCGGCCGATACCTGTAGTGTAGATAACACTTCTTTCATCGGCATGGGTAGCAGTTCTTTCATTTCCAGCAAAAAAGCCAGAATCTCCTTCTGACGCTGTGCTTTCGCCGGGAATGAAGCAAGTGCTTCCTGAGCAGCAGCAATATCTACAGCCAGATCAACGGACTTCATCGTTTTTTTATTCAACTTGTCCTTGATGGCCTGACTTTCCAGCAGCACGCCACCAAGCAATAATTTCTTAATTAGTGCAGCATGATTGGGATATTTTCGACTCAGTTGTTGCAGCGGTACCTGACCCCGACTTTTGACAAAACGGATGATATCCTGCTGTACTTTCTCGGTCGTAGACTCTTCTCCCCAAACAAATAACACCTCATCATCCGGTTGTGCACCCGCCATCTGTCCATCAAGTGCATCTCCCAGCGAGATGTATCGCTCTGCTTTCCCTTTCAATGCCGTCGGCACCATGACCTGCAATGACAAAATCCGGTTACTGGCGTAACGTCCACTCATCCATTCGGCCAACTCAACCAAATCCTTTGACAACGGGGGAACAATGTCCAGCAACTCCTGAATCTGCTTAAGCTTGAATGATTCCTCTCCGGTACGCGGCACAAGATCAATCACGAATCCCTGCACCGTCCGATGACCAAAAGGTACACCCACCCGGCTGCCAATCTCGATCCATTCCCTCATCGATTCAGGTACCAGGTAATCAAACGGCCGGTCTGTTTCCTTCACGGGAACATCGACTATGACCTTGGCAATCTCCATATCCTAATTCCTCCCGGCAATGCGCTCCGCCGCAATCCGGAGCAACCGATGAGCCACATCGTCCTTGGCCATCACTGGAAGCTCCTCCACCAAACCTTCCCGGTCATAGATATGTACCGCGTTGGTGTCTGTTCCAAATCCTGCACCCGTATGGGTTACATCATTGGCTACGATCAGATCACAGTTTTTCCGTTCCAATTTCTCACGTGCATACATCTCAACCGACTGAGTCTCTGCAGCAAAACCAATCAAAAACTGATGGGTCTTCTGTTTGCCCAGCGTTTCAAGAATATCTATATTTTTAACAAGTTCGAGCGACAACGTGTCGCCTTTCTTCTTGATCTTCTCGGTGTAAACTTCCTTTGGACGATAATCGGCAACAGCTGCCGCCTTAACCACGATATCAGCATCGTCCCACTCGCGTGTTACTGCTTCATACATATCCTGTGCAGACTGTACAGGGATCAACTCAACGTTCTCCGGTGGCTTGGCTTGGGTATTGCCCATAACCAATTTAACATTGGCCCCTAGATCACGCGCAGCAGCGGCGATCGCAAATCCCATTTTGCCAGATGAATCGTTCGTAATGTATCGTACTGGGTCAATGCGCTCAATCGTACCTCCAGCCGTAACAACAACCTTCTTGCCTTGTAACAATGAAGCTTGTCCCTGCCGGCTAATGTCTGCAGACTCCCGCTGTTCAAAGAAACGTTCCACCACATCCACAATGCTCTCCGGTTCTTCCAGACGTCCCTTGCCCACATATCCACACGCAAGCAGACCTTCACCCGGTTCAATCATCATGGCGCCTCGTTCAACAAGCAGGTTCATATTATGCTTTACAGCTGGATGATCATACATATGTACATTCATCGCTGGAGCAATCATGACAGGGGCTGTCGTGGCAAGAAGAGTTGTTGAGAGCATATCGTCTGCCATGCCATGCGCCATCTTGGCAATTACATTGGCTGTAGCCGGAGCAACCAGAACAAGATCAGCCAGATCGGCCAGATGAATATGAGATACGACTGCTGGTTCACGCTCATCAAATGTATCGGTATATACGGTGTTTCGGGTCAACGTTTGCAGCGTCAATTCGGTAATAAACTGTGTAGCGGAAGCTGTCATGATCACATGAACATCCGCTCCCTTTTGCACCAGTCTGCTGCATAATGTTGCCGCTTTGTAAGCGGCTATGCCGCCAGTCACACCAAGCACGATTTTTTTACCGTTCAACATGTTTATTTCCCCCGATATTTATACGACGTCTAAGTAAGATTCCGTTAAAATATGCTTATTCGTAAAAAAATAACAACCTCGCGGTTGTCAATTAATCCGGCTTGCGCCGTATGCAGTTGAAGAGCAGCCGCAGGCGGCTTACTCTTCTTCTTCGTCCTGTCCTTTGATGACAACGAGCAGGTCTCCATAGATTTCTTCCAGTGCAACGCCAACTTGTTTATGGGATCTCGCACCTCTTAAATCCGATTTTTCACCTTCACGTAGCTGTCTAGCCCGGCGGGAAGCAGCAACAACAAGGGAATACTTGCTGTCGACTTTGTTCATCATTTCATCAATAGAAGGATACAGCATATTAACAAACACCTCTTCGCATTAGTATAATCACAAGTTGCCGCCTGACAGAACTGATGTGGCATGTCTTCACACCCGGGCATTCCGAGAAGGAGTGCTTCAGTATATGATATGACAACTGCCCCACTTATATCGCATTCTGCAGCGGCAAAAGGGATTATTTATTGATCTTACAATGTTCGGCGATTATGATGCTTTCTATTCTCTTGCACGCCAAATCAATTTCATCATTAACAACAGCGTAATCATACTGCTCCAGCAGACTGATCTCATCAACCGCCACAGACATCCGGTGATCAATGGTCGCTTGGCTTTCGGTACCACGGCCCTGAATGCGATCTTTCAGCTCGTCCAATGAAGGAGGAAGCAGGAAAACAAAGATCCCTTCCGGGAATTTCTCTTTCACTTTTAACGCGCCTTGAACCTCAATCTCCAGAATGATGTCGCGGCCTTCGTTAATCGTTTTCTCCACAAAATCACGCGGTGTTCCGTAATAATTACCAACATACTCCGCATGTTCCAACAATTGATCTTCAGCAATCATGTTCTGGAACTCTTCATGACTTCTGAAGAAATAGTTCACACCATGTTCTTCACCAAGACGAGGCTGACGGGTTGTTGCCGATACGGAATAGATCAATTCCGGCACCCGTTTGCGCAAAGCGCTGCATACAGTACCCTTCCCGACCCCAGATGGGCCGGACAACACTACCAGTAATCCCTTAGACATATTACACTCCATTTTATTCGTCGTTATCATCATCTTTCGAAGAAAGACGATGGGCGACCGTCTCAGGCTGAACTGCAGACAAAATGACATGATCGCTATCCGTAATAATTACGGCACGAGTACGTCTTCCGTACGTTGCATCAATCAGCATGTGACGATCTCTTGCCTCTTGTATAATTCTCTTGATCGGCGCCGATTCCGGACTCACGATGGATATAATCCGGTTCGCCGATACGATGTTACCGAATCCAATGTTAATGAGTTTGATTGCCATAATCAGGTTCTTCCCCCTATACATGCGACTCTTTTGCCGAAATTTGGCCGTTCATTCGATATTCGCAGCTTGCTCACGAATCTTCTCCAGCTCCGCCTTCATCTCGACAACACGATTCACCAGAGCCAAATGGTTGGCTTTTGATCCAATCGTATTGACTTCCCGATTCATCTCTTGAATTAGAAAGTCCAACTTACGACCTACGGGCTCATCACTCTTCAGCAGTTCCCTGCTCTGTCCAAAGTGACTCTGTAGACGCGTAAGCTCCTCTTCTATGTTAGAACGATCGGCAAACATTGCAATTTCCATACCCAATTTATGCTCATCAAAAGGGAAAGAGCCTTCTTCCTGCATTTCCGTAAGCCTTTGTCTTAGCTTGTTGCGATAATCACTTACCACAGTCGGTGCAAGATCAAGCATCTCGGTATGCAGTGACTCCAGACGGGTAATCCGCCGTTCCAGATCACTGGCCAGATGAAGACCCTCGCGAGCGCGCATCTGTTCAAGGCTGGACAGAGCCTCTTTCAATCCTTCCTGCAGAACTCGCTCCCATTCGTCCTTCTGCTCTTCGGGAATGGAACTTGTCCCATCCGAATGAACCATGACGTCCGGCAGACCAAGCATATCCACAATACTTGGTTTGCCCTGCATTCCATATTGGGTCTCCAGTTGCTCTGCAGCCTGCAGATAGGCCCTGACCGTCTGTTCATTCAGAACAGCGGGAAGAGCCTGGTCTTCCTCTTTTTCTTTCATTACATAAACATCAATCCGCCCACGTTTCAAACGACTCTGTACGATTTTCCTCAAACCGTCTTCATAATACGTCCACTCTCTTGGCAGACGCATCATCACTTCGCAATAACGATGATTAACAGATTTGATCTCTAATTGTACCTTATAGCCGCCAAAATGAAAGGCGGATTGACCGTATCCGGTCATACTGAATGACATCGGCATCACATCCGTTTTACTATTGTAATTGATTATTAGGGTTGAAACAAGTAGGACATTGATGCTCCGACTTCTCCCATACGTATTGAGTCAGTTCGGCCGTCATGCCATAGAACATAAACGGTGTCATAAGATAGATGCCTTTGAAATGCGCTGTTGCTACGTCCAGCAATTCTTTGGCAATTTTTACCCCCATTGCACGGCCTTCTTCGCCTTCCAGACCTGCCATACGGGAACGCACTTCATCCGAAAGCTGAATTCCGGGAACCTCGTTGTGCAGATACTCTGCATTCCGTCCACTCGCCAGCGGCATTACACCTACAAAAATGGGCACATCCAGATGTTTGGTGGCTTCATGCATTGCTACAATCAACTCAGGATCATAGATCGGTTGTGTCATGATGTAATCTGCACCAGAGGCAATTTTCTTCTCCAGACGTTGTACAGCTTTCTCCAAATATTTCACATTGGGATTAAATGCTGCTCCGATGACAAAACCAGCTTTTTGCTTCAGCGGTTTACCTGAGAAAGCCACTCCATCGTTCAACTGTTTGATCATGCGTATGATTTCGAAAGAAGTCAGATCGTATACCGAGCTTGAACCCGGCAGATCACCAAATCTTGCAGGATCTCCTGTTACAGCCAATACATGATTAATGCCCAGAGCATCAAAACCCATCATGTGGGACTGTGTTCCAATCAGATTCCGGTCACGGCAGGCAATGTGCACAAGTGGACGAAGGCCCGTGCGATCCTGAACGAGGTGACCCAGCGCCATGTTGCTCATCCGTGTAACCGCGAGTGAATTATCGGCTAGTGTCAGGGCATCGGCTCCTGCTGCTTTTAATGTCTCGGCACCTTTCATGAACTTGGCAATGTCCAAGTCACGCGGCGGGTCAAGTTCAACAATGACCGTGTGACGTTGCTTGACCAGATCAACGATTGTAGGCTGTCCTCCACGTCCGGAACGCTCATCCACATGTTCATGCAACACAATACGCGGTTTGGATTCTGACGGATCAGGCTCCAAAATAGGCGAAGGTATATAGTCAGCAAGCGCCTCTTTCATGGCGGTAATATGATCAGGTGTCGTACCACAGCAACCGCCGATAATACGAGCACCCAGTTCGGCAAATTGCACTGCCGTCTGACCAAAGTACTCCGGAGTCGCACCATAACGGAACTGACCATCTACATAATCTGCTGCACCCGCATTTGGATAAACAGACATTGGAATACCAATACGTCCGGAGACGGTTTCCATGGCACGCATAATCCCGTTTGGACCTGAGCGACAGTTAAAACCAATGACGTCCGCGCCCTGCTCACGCATAATCCGGAAGGCTTCAGGCATCGTATATCCGTCCAGTGTATGTCCTACATCCTCTACAGCGAACTGTCCAATTACAGGCAAATCACTCAGCTTGCGCGCTTGCAAAAGGGCAATATCCATTTCCTCGATATCATAAAAGGTCTCAAGCAAAATGCCATCCACGCCTTCATCTAGCAGTGCAGAGATCTGTTGTTGATAAAAGCGCTTCAGTTCACTCGTTGACACGTTCGTCCGCTTGCCACCTCGAATGGAACCAACTGCACCAAGCACATAACCGGTATCCCCAGCTACCTCTTTGGCAATGCGTACGCCGGCACGGTTCACTTCCTCCACCTTGGACTCCAGACCGAACTTGGACAACTTGTCGTAATTGGCAGAATACGTATTTGTTTCAAATATTTCTGTACCTGCATCCCGATAACGGCGATGTACATCCGCCACTACTTCAGGTGAAATCAAGTTCAATTCTTCATATGAAATCCCCACTGGGAACCCCATTTGGTACAGAAATGTTCCCATGGCCCCATCTCCAACGAGAACCCGTTCCTGCATAACTTTGCGCAAATCCGCCTTCATCCCATTTCCCCCCGCCTAGCTGTGATCATTTACATACTAATGTAACACAAAAAACGCTAAAAAACGAAGAAAAACACAGGTTTTTGATGAGTATCCAGCTCATATGGACTTTCTTGCCATACAGCCCCCAATATGTCTCTGTACAGGAGACACGCCCTGTCCTTTTTGACAAAAAAAGAGGCCCGCAGGCCCCTTTGGTTAAACCTTCCACTTTTTATGAAGTGATTCCTTTAAAAACAACTTCAGCAGGTCCAGTCATGTACACATGATTGTCAGCTTCATTCCACTCAATGTGGAGATCCCCACCCTTGAGGCTGATGACTGCTGTACGATCTGTATGTCCATTCAGGACAGAGGATACTAGTGTTGCACAAGCTCCGGTTCCGCAGGCAAGTGTTGGACCCGCTCCGCGTTCCCATACACGCATGTCCACATATCCACGGTCACGAACTGTGGCGAATTCCACATTGATTTTTTTCGGGAACATCGGATGTACTTCAAGAAGTGGGCCCCAAGTTGTGAGGTCAAAATTCACAGCGTCATCTACATAGATAACCGCATGCGGGTTACCCATGGATACAGCAGTGAATTTGAACGCATGTCCATTTGCTTCAATGTAGTGATCAACCACTGGGTTGGCATCCACCGTTGTAGGCACTTGAAGACCGTTCAGGATCGGCTCACCCATGTCGACACGTACCGTTTCCACTTTACCATCACGAATGTTGAGACTCACAGGTTGTACCCCTGCACCAATCGTTTCAATGGTGATCTGCTCCTGGTTCACGTGACCGTGATCGTATACATATTTGGATACACAGCGAATGGCATTACCGCACTGCTCTGCTTCCGAACCGTCCGAATTCATGATACGCATCTGAAAGTCTGCCTTCTCCGAAGGCAGTATATAAACCAGGCCGTCCGCACCGATGCCAAAGAAACGGTTGCACCATTTCACAGCCAGTTCTGCTGCATCTGCCGGAAGCTCCTTTTCACCAAATACAACGATAAAATCGTTACCAAGTCCATGCATTTTCGTAAATTCCATAATCTTGCCCACTCCTTTTGGCAGTCTGCTGCCAAAGCTATATTCTTGCTCTTCTACAGGATTACCATAGAAATTCATATTCAACATTTACACAAAAAAGCTATCCTGCAAAATGCCAAAGCTGCCGCTTTGAATCATTTTGAGGATAGCATAACGAAATAGGTGAGGAAAAGGTATTGATTTTATGCCGAAAACTTTGTACTTTTCGGTACGAAGCGGCCAGAACCACCCATACGACGGCGGTTACGACGACCACCCCAGACACTGCCTGCGCCCATAAGGAACGTTGGAATGCCCGCAGCAACGATACAGATCGCCCATTCACGCAAACCAAGCGGTACGGTTTTGAAGATCGGCTGCAACGGTTCAACGTACATCACAACCAGCATCAGTACAACCGATGAAATAACCGCAAGAACCAGATATTTGTTCTGTAGCGGATTACGGTGGAAGATCGACCGCGAACTACGGCAGTCAAAGACATGAATAAGCTGTGCCAAAACGAGTGTAGCAAAAGCCACAGACTGTGCCTTGATCAGTTGCCCCGGATTATCCGGTGCAGCCTGAAGGGTGAGCCAGAACGCTCCAAGTGTACATAATCCAATCAATACACCCCGGCTGACGATTTTCCAACCCAGTCTGCGGGCAAAAATGTTTTCCTTGGCTCCACGGGGTTTGTGTTCCATCAAATCTTTTTCCGGCTGATCTACCCCGAGCGCCATTGCAGGCAAACCATCTGTTACGAGGTTAACCCACAGAATCTGAATAGGTACGAGTGGTAGCGGCAGGCCCATCATCATCGCAAAGAACATTGTCAATATTTCGCCCACGTTTGATGCCAGCAAATAACGGATAAACTTGCGAATGTTCTCATAAATATTACGGCCTTCTTCAATGGCAGCCACAATGGTTGAGAAGTTATCATCACTCAGAATGAGCGCCGAAGCCTCCTTCGTGACATCTGTACCTGTAATGCCCATCGCGATTCCGATGTCTGCGGCTTTAATGGCTGGAGCATCATTGACTCCATCCCCCGTCATGGCGACGACATGCCCTTTGCGCTGTAACGATTTTACGATGCGAAGCTTGTGTTCAGGAGACACTCTTGAGAACACATATATGCCCTCTACCTGTTTATCCAGTTGCTCGTCTGTCATGCCTGCCAGTTGCTGACCACTTAAAGAGGCACCTCCACGTGGAAGAATCCCCAACTGATGAGCAATGGCTTCTGCCGTTGTTCCATGATCACCTGTGATCATGACAGTTCGTATCCCCGCCTTGCGGCATGTCGCAATCGCATCTCGCACTTCACGACGCGGCGGATCAATCATACCCGCAAGTCCTACGAAGACAAGTTGACTTTCGGCGGCGTGTTCGTCAGCCACTTTTTCTTCCGGCCGCACTTCACGGTAGGCCATTCCAAGGACACGTAGTGCCGCTCCGGCCATGCTCTCGTTAGCTGCCATCACTTTCTGGCGCAGTGTTCCAGTGAAAGGTACAACCTTGCCTTCCCACAAAATATAACTACAGTGTCCGATCAACACATCCGGTGCACCTTTGGTATAGATCATTCGGCCCCCCTGATGATGAACCAGGACCGACATGCGTTTTCGCTCCGAATCAAACGGGAATTCCTGCTGGCGGGCATACAACTCTTTGAGTCCGGCAGGAGTAAGCCCCATTTTGGAGGCCAGTGTGACGAGTGCCCCTTCCGTCGGATCGCCTTTCAGCTCCCAGAATACATTATCTCGTTGAACGGTTTCTTCTTGGAGGTCACCTTTTTTCGTGTTTTTCTTGCTTTCCTTTTTGGTATCCTTGCCCTTTTTCTTGCTCCCCACCTCGCTTGCAGCACTTTCCACAATACTCGCATTGTTGCAAAGTGCACTAATCTGAAGCATTCTGCGCAGGGACTGGTCACTCTTCAGTTCCACCATGCGACCGTTCTCCAGCATCTGCCCTTCAGGTGCATAACCATCCCCGGTAACCTTGATGTTACGTCCCTCCAACCACACATCCGTTACCGTCATCTTGTTCTGGGTGAGCGTACCTGTCTTATCCGAACAGATTACAGATGCACAACCAAGAGTTTCGACAGAAGGCAGTTTGCGTACAATGGCTTTACGTTTGATCATACGCTGTACGCCTAGTGCGAGTGCAATGGTTACAATGGCCGGCAGACCCTCTGGTATGGCAGCCACCGCGAGGCTGACCCCAGCCAGAAACATGCCAACGGCTGGTTGTCCGTGCAATATCCCTGCGACGACAACCATAATGGTTAATCCCAATGCGACAAAAATCAGAATTTTGCCCAATTGCTCCAGCCTGTGCTGTAAAGGTGTTTCTTGCTCCTCCGTATTTTGGATCAGATCGGCGATTTTGCCCATCTCGGTTTCCATCCCCGTACGGATCACCACACCTTTGGCTGTGCCACGAGTGACCATGGTACCCATAAAACCAATATTCTTCTGATCACCCAGCGGAACGTCCTCGTCCGCAATCGGAAGGCAATGTTTGCTTACAGGAACCGATTCCCCGGTAAGGGCCGACTCCTCGACATCCAGACTGTTCGTTTGCAGCCAGCGCACATCAGCGGGTATGCGGTCCCCACTCTCCACCATGATAATATCCCCGGGGACAAGTTGTTTGGCGGCAAGGTGTACTTCTTGGCCTGAACGAAGCACTTTGGCAAGAGGTGCAGACAACTGTTTCAAAGCACGAAGAGATCGTTCAGCCCGGAATTCCTGTACAAACCCCAGAATCGCATTCAGTACGATAATAGCCACAATCGTTACCGCATCCAGATACTCACCCAGCAATCCGGATACCAACGTTGCTCCCATCAACACCAGCACCATAAAATCCTTGAACTGATTCAAGAGCAATGTAATTGGAGAAATGCGTTTCCCCTCGCTCAGCTCATTCGAACCGACCACTTTCCTCTTCTCTGCTACAGCTTCATCCGTCAATCCTTCCTGCGGGCTGACGCCAAGAGTGTTACGAAGCTCTTCATCACTAAGTTGATGCCACTTGGTATGTTCCATGCTTCAAGTTTCCCTCCCAGTCTGTATTTCATCTGCAAAATAAGCTCACATGACTCACCGGCGCGCTGGTCGACAGGCTGTACACTATGCCGGACAAACTACCTGCTCTATATGTATTCGGACAGGTCTGTGATTAGCACCCGGAAGGTGAATCCTTTCCCTGATGGACAGAATAGGCTAAAATAAAAGTCTGCGATGTTCTGCGCAGTACCAATTCCAGCGTTCAACAGGCAAGCAACGAAGAATCTGTAGCCAGTCCTTGTTTTTTTACATACCTGGTTGCACGTTTCAGTTATATAGATGAAGCATTTGGCATGATAAATGCAGATGCTCGATAGAGAGAGGAAGTGGAAAAAATGGCATTGGACGGCATTGTAACACGGGCCATTGTTCATGAACTGCAAGGCTGCATTGGTGGACGTATCAGCAAAATCCATCAGCCGAATGGCCATGACGTAGTTCTGACCCTGCGTGCTCAGCGCGGAAATAGTAAATTGCTTGTTTCGGCAAGCCCAACCTATCCCCGTGTGCATTTTACGGAAAAGACATTCCTTAACCCTACGGAAGCACCCATGTTCTGCATGCTGCTCCGCAAGCACTGTGAAGGTGCAATCATCGAGGAGATCCGTCAGATTGGCATGGAACGTATCATCCACATCAATGTGCGCCAGCGTGACGAACTGGGGGATGTATCCGTTAAACGGATCATTATTGAATTGATGGGGCGTCACAGTAACATTATTTTGCTTGATCCCGTTACAGGAACGATTCTGGATGGCATTCATCATGTGACTCCTTCCATCAGTAGCTACCGGGTAATCATGCCTGGATTCGCGTATACTGCCCCACCCGAGCAACATAAAAGTAATCCGCTCGAAGTGAGTCGTACAGCATTCGAGGACAGCTATCATGCAGCTGAAGAAGATGCATCACGCTGGCTTGTGAACTCCTTTAGCGGTCTTAGCCCGTTAATTGCGGGAGAGATTGCTGCTCGTGGGATTGCTGCTGAAGGCACCGTGAGCACTCCAGATGTGGTTGAGGGTGAAAGCCGAGTTGAGTCTGGTGCACTCTGGAACGCTTTTGAAGCCGTGATGGGACCTGTCAGAGATCATATCTACACGCCTGTAACCGGAACAAACGCCAAAGGCAAAATGATTTTCTCGGCCGTTCATCTTCAGAGCATTCAGGATTTGGAGAAAACCTATGACACGATGAGCAAGTGCATGGAAGATTATTACGGAGACAAGGCTGAACGGGACACGGTAAAACAGAGAGTAAGTGATCTGCTCCGTTTTCTGCAGAATGAGCGAAGCAAAAATATCAAAAAGCTGGACAACCTGAACAAGGACCTGCTGGAAGCTGACGATGCAGACAAGTTCAGACTATGGGGTGAGTTGCTGTTTGCCTCCCTGCATCAGGTCCACAAAGGGGACAAGAGCGTGGAACTTGTGAACTTTTACGATGAAGACCAGGCCAGCATCACCATTCAGCTTGATCCACTGCTCACACCGTCTGACAACGCACAACGTTATTTCAAGCGGTATAACAAATACAAGAACAGTCTGGCTGTCATTCATGAACAGCTTGGTAAAACCAAAGACGAGATTGACTATCTCGATAACCTGTTGCAGCAGCTGTCCATTGCATCCATGAACGATATTGAGGAAATACGGGACGAGCTTGTGCAGCAAGGATACCTTCGTGACCGCAATAAAAAGGGTAAAAAGAAGAAGAAAAGTGACCGTCCAACTGTACACCAGTTCACCTCCTCCGAGGGAATTGATATTCTTGTGGGCAAAAACAACCTGCAGAATGAGTACGTGACCAACCGTCTCGCTTCTTCCAACGACACCTGGCTGCATACCAAAGACATTCCAGGTTCACATGTTGTCATTCGCAGTACGGACTTTGGTGAAGCTACATTGGAAGAAGCGGCTCAGCTTGCTGCCTATTTCAGCCAAGCCAAGGAGTCCAGCAGTGTGCCTGTGGATTACACGTTTATCCGTCATGTGCGCAAACCAAGTGGTGCGAAGCCAGGTTTTGTGATCTATGATCATCAGAAGACCTTGTTTGTCACGCCAAATGATGAATTGATCAAAAGTCTGCCATCCACCATTAAAAATGGATAAGGCTATATAAGTTGAACTAAAGATTATTTACACTGACACTACGATGACAGAACAACCTTCCAATCGCTGTTATCCCCAGATTTTTTTGATCCCCTTTTTCAAGGGAAAATCCGGGGATAAAGGCGAACGCTCCGCTTTTTCAGGTTTTTTCTGTCCTCTCCGTTATCGTGTAAATGATTAGTTCAACTTATATAGATGTAAAAGCAACAAAGACAGAATCCCCTGACCATTAACGGTTCAGGGGATTTTTGTGGTTGCATTACTTGTTTGAATGATATGTGAAGCTCAGCTTATTTAGCTTTCTCATTGAATATTAATTCATTTATATGTATAATAATTCGATTGTGATGAATAAAATTTATAGTTAAAGGAAGTGTATCATGACCATACATATCAGAGAAACTCAACCTGATGATCTGAAACCCCTGATGGCATTAATGCATGACTATGTGGTGGGATTCTACAACAACCCCTGGCCTGGTGATCAATCCATCCAGCTTCTGATCAACAACCTGCTTAATCAGCAGATCGGTGCTCAATTTGTGGCAGTAGAGGACGGGAAGCTTATCGGATTTTCCACCCTGTTCTTTACATACAGCACGATGAAAGCAGAACGTGTCGCCATCATGAATGACCTATTTGTTACGGAGACGTTCAGAGAGGGCGAAGCAGAAGCTAAATTATTTGCACACTGTCAGCAATATACGCGGGACCATGGATGTGCATACATGTCTTGGATCACAGCAGTGACCAATGAGCGGGCACAGCAATTATTCGAACGTCTTGGGGCTACACGTGGCGCTTGGGTAAACTATTCGATTACATAGACTCTTTTTAACACAAAAAAAGGACAGGGAAACATGGTAAGGCTAGCCCTACCTTGTTTCCCTGTCCTTTACTTCTACAATCTTAAAATGTACTCAATAAGCAGAAAAACCCTCAAAGCCAGATAAAATGTTAACCTGTCTAGTTATACTCCCTTTTGCTGTGAAGCAGCTGCCTTCAGCCTTTCCAACACATCAACCATTACGGTCTTGCTACCAAGATCTCCGTGGAAAACAACACCTTGCCGTTTGCCATGATAATCAGACCCACCTGTTTCAATGAGGTCGTATTCCTTGGCCAGCTCACCATACCTGCGTTCCTCTTCCGGGCCATGGTCCGAATGAAACACCTCAATGCCATCTGGATGAGAGTCTTCGATGATACGTCGCACCAATTCATCATCGTTATAGAGACCCGGATGGGCAATTACAGCGGCTCCACCTGCGGCTCTGATCCACTCGCACGCATCCTCTGGTGCAACGCGGGGTACAGATACGAAGCCTGGCTTGCCCTCAGCAAGATACCGATCGAATGCATCCCGCATGTCAACAACGTATCCCTTCTTCACCAGCACATCGGCCATATGAGGTCTTCCAATACTCTCATCCGGCTCTAACGGTCGTCCTAGCTCATCCAGTACCTCCTGCCAGCTTATATCAAGCCCGAGTTCTTGGAGCTTTGCGATAATCAGATGATTCCGCTCATCTCGCGCTTCTCGTAATCCGCGCAACCGTTGCAGGAATAGCTCATCCTCTGTATTCACATAATACCCGAGCACATGAATATCTTTCCCACCAGATCGAGTGCTGATCTCCACTCCGGCAACAACATCAATATCGTACTCTTTTCCCGCTTGCTGTGCTTCCGCTACACCAGCTACTGTATCATGGTCCGTTAGGGCAACCGCAGATAGCCCTTTTTGTTTGGCAAGCTTCACATTATCAGCAGGTGGCTGCATTCCATCGGAGGCCTGACTATGGGTATGAAGATCACAGCGTCCTTGGCGTTGATCCATGTACAACAGCTCCTTTGTGTAAGTCCTTTGGATTAAATCTCATCTATCATTGAGTTTCCGGCTATTATGACTTCCCTGTCTTGTGTACCGACTTAGGCTGCTCCTGCTGGCGCAGATAATTCAGGAAAGCGACTGCTGACAGGGGCAACAAGGACGATTTTAGATGGATAGCATAGAACTGCCTTTTGAATTCGAGTCCGCGGATATCCACAATATGAACGAGTCCCAGAGCCAGTTCATGCTGCACCGAAGAAGGAGATAACATCGTAATGCCTACCCCTGCCTCTACGGCCGATTTTACCGCTCCTGTACTGCCAAGTTCCATCACAACATTCATATCCTGTGGATCAATCTTTTTCTTTTGCAATTGGTCTTCCATCACCTGACGAGTACCCGAACCCTTCTCACGCAGCACAAAAGGATAATTCATTACATCCTCAATATTCACTTTGCTACGCTTAGCCAAATCATGTCCGGCAGGTACAATCAGTTTCAGCTCGTCCTGCATGACAGGCTCCACAATCATGTCCGGGTGGTGCACTGGCGCTTCAATCAGACCAAAATTAAGCTGGTGCTTCAATATATCATCCATAATTTGCGTTGTATTCATCACTTTCATGACAATTGAAATATCGGGATACTGAAGTGCAAATGGTCCGAGCATGCGTGGAAGCACATATTCCCCGATCGTTAAGCTGGCTCCCAGCTGGAGTCGGCCCTGTAACATCTGGGTAAACGCCGACATCGCTTCGTCCGTCTGTCTGACCAGCTCTACACTCCGTTTCGCATGAGGTAATAAAGTCCGGCCAGCCTCGGATAATTCTATTTTTTTGGTGGAACGATGCAATAATTTGGTCCCAAAATAGTCCTCCAATGATTGAATCTGCATCGTTACTGCCGGTTGAGTCATATGTAATGCTTGTGCAGCCGCCGAGAAACTCCCCTTCTCTGCTACCGTATAAAAAATATGCAATTGGTGAAAATTCATATCTTCGCCCCTCTTCGATTACACTCTCTACATTGTAGCCGATTTCCCGCTTGGCAACAAAAAAAGCATGCAGCTTGTCTGCATGCGATAATACTTGAATCTATGATTTCAACATATTGAATCTACTCAACTTACTTATGCTTGCGGCTATTTTTGACCAAAGTCATCCTTCTTGAATGTCTTAACCATGAATAATATGATTTCAGGTCCCTCAACTCAATGGTCTCCGACATGCGTCCCAGAAACGTAACTACAATCATTTTGTGCAACGGGTTGCCCGCAATATCATATTCTCCTTCAAGTTCGGAAAATTCGGCGACCACCACCAGATCCTCATCAATCAGGTAGACGTCCTGTTCATTACGGTAGTATGGTGTTATACGGTCCTGCTTCAGACACTCCCATAACCACGCCGCAATATGGTCATCATCACTACGTGCAGGCTCAATACGGTCTGCATACCGCATCTTGGCATGATGGGTAATGACGATGTCGGCCACTTTCTTGTCTCCAAGAGCCACGAAAAACGGCTCGTAGGTGCTCCAACGTTGCATCACCTTATCACGCATGGGAATCACTCTCCACCAGATAGGACTTTCTATCTATTTATTACCAAATATATTACAACATTAGTCCCGCAACCTCAAGGCGTAAGTTTAACTTTTTTTCACAATAGCCAATTTGTGTATAATTCAAGAAAAGAGCGACCCCAAAGGGTCCCTCCAGTTTCTCGTCTATATTCCGTAAAAGCTCGTTTTGTCCATCGTTTTGCTGGCATACTCGGTTTTGATCTCATTACGATACGAGCGTTCGATCTTGCGCACATAGGAAAGTCGCTTCACATTTTTCATCGTATCATCTGCCCGTTCTGCATTAACATACATGACCACATAATGCATACGGCGGGAGATATAATGCACGGTGCCATATTTTTCGAGATTACGGGCAGCCTTCAAATCACTGACCCAAATAATGAATCCTGTCCTTTCCGCAAACATCATCGTTCCCCGCCCTTCTATAATGATTACTTAACTGCAACCACACTTGCCGCCACTACCGCAGCCGCCCTTCGGATTCGGGTCATTGCTCGGTACTTTAATGGTCGTTGACACTGCAAATGCAATGGTCTCTGACATCTGGAATAACATATCATCCAGGGACTTCTCTGCCTGTTTGAAGCGGATTACCGCCTCGAAATTTTCCAACTCCTGTTCCAGAGCCTTCACCTGGTCTTTTGCTGCATGATAATCCGGGTGAAAATGACCGAAACGCTGTGTTTCTTCAAACAATTCCTTCTTGGCATTCAGCTTCCGAATCCCCATCTGAATCTCAGGGGTAGTCTCGACTTGCTGCTTCCAATATAAATAATCCGATACTTCGGCAGATTGGTTAATCATGTCGCCCAGTTCATATGCGCCCGTTAACACTTGGGCCATATCGACCGTGTTCATTTCCGCTACGCTCATGAAATATTCATCCTATCTATATATAAAGTTCTACTTAACGTAGACTACCTCATCATAGCATATCCATGAATAGTTAAGAAGAGTTTTTCCTGCAATTAGAAATAGGGGGAACTTGAAAATTCGCCTTTCAACCTGATATTCACGTGAAATAGTCAGGTTATGACATCATCTGGCAGGATAAGACGCATTGTATCCCACTCTGACGGGGAGAATGTACGCCATTCCGTCTCTAATGTATTTTCACTTGAATCCAACATGCACCAACCGCTTAAAGTCCATTGTTCATGACCCTCTACCTGATGTGGAATGAGGTATTGCGTACGATTTTCCTGTTGTATCCCCAGCTTGGTCTGCCACTCAATAGCTTTGGCAGCAATCTGTCGGGCTGTTGAACTATGATATCGACGCCACTCCTTGTACCAGGTCTCCGGTATCTCCTCAAATCCCAACAGAGAGAACTTCTTCTCAATGACAGAATGATCACGCTCCAACCCATGCAGAGATGCAGGAACATCAACCAGACCTTGATTATCGGGAGTGTAGAAAGAAGAATATACACCGCTCAACATATCCTTTTCTAATAACTTCGGATCATCTGCGGAGCCTGTACTTTCCTCCATTACCTCCATACTTCTATCTACAGTCAATGGTGCAGCATCCGTCTCCTTGCCCCAATCTGCTAACGCAATCCGTACATTCTCCGGTATACCTGTCAGCGCATATTGATCCAGAAACTCCATCACTTCATGTAGTCCATACCCACTGGCTATGGCCGAAATGAATCGTTCTCTTGTCATACGGTAGATGGACATTCGATCACGCGTCACCCGTTCTGCGTATTGCTCCAGCATCCAGATTACATCAGGCCCTGCTTCCGGCGGCACCAACATTTCGAAATCAGGCTGCATGTAAAATCCACATGGCTCCGACTCACTTACAATCTCGCGTTCTGGATATAACAGGGTCTGCGGTTCAATCAGCCAACGGAATGCCAGCGCTCCCGACTGATCTTCTCCTACTTCACCATAACCCCAGCCAGCCAGTGCGTAGAGCCAGCCCCTGACCCGTGGTTTCAATTCCGAATTCTCTATATGGCACCATATGTTTTTTTCTGGAGCAAACAATGCCAATTGATAACGGAAATGCTGCAACGCGGGTTCAGCTTCTCCGTATCTTTCCATACACGCTTGATATATTTCCCGCTGCATCTGTCTCCACGAGAGCTTCAACCATGTTTGTAATCGATGATCTACAATCTGAATTTGGCCTTCTGACTTCTGGACCAGATTCAGACTGAGCAGTAGATCCAGAAGGATTGCTACGTGGGTCGGATATAAATCCGAATGTTCATATCGGATGCCCAAACCATCAAAGTCTGTCGAAGATAACACCGTGATCACACTTAATTTTTGAACACTTTTCTTATGTATAGTGCCCTTCCCTGTCAAAGGAAGTCCTTCTCTTTCGATCCACGCGATCAGATGAAGCAGCTCTGCAGCAATATCCGGCTTTCCTTCCTGTAATACATAAGCATGCTGTGCCATCTGTTTAACGGTTATACCCACTCTTTGTGCGTAAGCAAGCGTCAATGTGTCCATCAACGAAGCAGGAATATAGAATAGTCGCTCTCCCCAACTCTTATATACAGATTCAATCCATCTTTGCTGCCTAAGGTTGGAAAATGAAGATTTGGCTTCTGCGACACTTAGTCCTTCGATGGCCCACTGTTCTCGGGGCAGGAGGGAGGAAAAAGGCTGACCGGCATGTTTGTGAAAAATTGCACCAAGCACTTTTTGCTCCACCAAAGTAAGCTTTGACCATGAATCAAGGTTCAGTACCACAGGCTCATCTATTGGTTGAAATGAAGACATATCCCAATCCCTCCTCTTTTCGCGAGTATAAATGAACTATTCGTTCTCATGCACGATGGCATATTCATATCCCTGCTCCACCAAGAACATCTGACGATTTAATGCAAACTCCTGTTCCTTACTGTCCTCTGATACCAGTGCATAGAAATATGCTTTGTTTTCTCCAGCTTTTGGTCTCAGAATTCTCCCCAAACGCTGTGCCTCTTCCTGTCTTGACCCGAAACTTCCGGATATCTCAAGTGCAACAGCAGCATCGGGCAGATCCACAGCAAAATTGGCAACTTTGGATACAACAATCGTTTTAATCTCCCCTCGTCGAAAAGCGGCAAACCATTTGATTCGCTCTTGCTGTGACATGGTTCCCGAGATCAGAGGTGCTTCAATTTCCCGGGCAATCAACTCTAACTGATCCAGATATTGTCCAATCACTAGCGCAGGCAAATCCCGATGACGTTCCAGCAAACGCTTAACTACATGTACCTTCGCCGGATTCTCGGCAGCCAATCGAAATTGATGTTTAACCTCGGCTTGCAGATAATTTGATCTTAGTTCCGGGGAAAACGGGATACGTATCTCCTGACATTGTACATCGGCAATCCACCCTTGCTGCTCCAGTTGTTTCCACGGCATATCATAGAGCTTTGGACCAATCAACGAAAACACATCCTGTTCACAGCCATCCTCTCGAACCAATGTGGCGGTTAATCCCAGCCTTCGCGTAGCTTGAATATCCGCAGTTGCACGAAACACTGGTGCTGGCAGCAAATGTACTTCATCATATATGATCAGCCCCCATTGCCGCTCACTGAGCAGTTTGATATGTGTAAAATCAGCATCCTTTGATTTCCGGTGTGTAAGAATCTGATATGTAGCTACAGTCACAGGTTTCACCTGTTTTTTCTGACCTGAATACTCACCAATCTGTTCGCTGGTAATCGTGGTTTTGTCTTGAATTTCCTGAATCCACTGTCGCACAGACGTTGTATTGGACGTCAAAATCAAGCATTCACATTGAAGCCGCTCCAGAACGGCCATGCCAATGACCGTTTTGCCTGCCCCACAAGGAAGTACGAGTAAACCACTTCCTCCCATGCCCTCACTGCCTTCGAATGCATCCACAGCCTCTCTCTGGTAAGAACGCAGCGCAAATCGCTCAGAGTGGTCCCCTGGATCATTAGAGCGCCAATCAAATGAAAGCTTGGTCCCCTCTCGATACCCCACGTAATCAAGTACGGGGTATCCCAAACGTGTTAATTCCCTTTTTAATAACCCTCGCTGTTCTCCTGGGAGCAAAAGTTCATGAGCGTCCTTACGTTCCATACGAAAGGCAGCTATCGATTTCAATCCACTTAATTCATCCAGTAACCGCTCATCCTCACTGTAAAGACGCATTCTGGTGTGATCTGCTTCGGAATGCAGCTTTAATTTGCCATACTGATCCATGATTCTCCGAACATCCTGTATGAGTGCAGCAGGCACGTTCCAGCGGGATACCAGCTCCAGACTTGCGATGACTTGATCTGCATTCCATCCCAGCGCAGCCGCATTCCAGAGCGATAACGGAGTGATTCGATAGGTATGAAACGCTGCTGGTGTCTTAACCAGTTCTGAATACATCCCAAGCTGCTCTCTTGCTCTTTCGAATCCGGGGTGGCCAACTTCCAGCAAAACTGTAAAATCTCGCTGAACGATACAAGCATCCGTTCTTACCATACGTTCTGTTCCTTCCATTTGGAGCCTTCCTCCTATCACAAAAAAGTCCAGTTCCGGCAGCTTCCGAAAATGAACCGCTACAATTTCGAGTTCAAAAAGTCTGATTTTCAGTACCGAAAAGTGGACTTTTGGAACAACCTCTAATAAAATCCACAAAAAAAACATCCTGCCCATACCTTGGTATGAACAGGATGCCCAACTGCATCTAAAGTCATTCTGCTGTGTAACCTTTGGCCATGGCGATAAATAATTTCACGGCCGTCTGCATCGCGTCTTCATCAAAATCAAACATCGGATGATGATGCGGATAGATCGCATTTTTATCCGGGTTGCCTGCTCCAACAAACATAAAGCACCCTGGAACCTTCTGCAGATAATACGCGAAATCTTCCGCTGGCATCAGCATCGGGGATGCTTGCACTCGTTCTGCCCCAAATAATTCTGTAGCCTCTCTGAAGAAACGTGCTGTCTCTTGTTCATCATTCACCACAGGCGGATATCCCATAATATATTTCACTTGCGTCTCTGCCCCATAGGCTGCCCCTGTCTGGGCTACCATGGTAAGCACGCGCTCTTTCATCCCGTTTCGGGTCTCTTCATCAAATGTTCTTACCGTACCGCTCATTTTGCATTGCTCTGCAATTACATTCTGAGCCGAGCCTGCCTGCATTGTACCAATGGTCAGCACCGCCGGTTGTAATGGATCCACCGAACGACTGACAACGGTCTGAAGCTGCATCACAAGCGCAGAACCCGCGATAAGACTATCTATCGTGGATTGTGGCATCCCGCCATGTCCACCTTTGCCTTTGATCTCAATGTAAAAATCGTCCGCCGCAGCCATCATCGGTCCTGCTTTACTGGCAACAACACCTACAGGCAGCGGGGTCCACAGATGAATGCCATATATGACATCCACACCTTCAAGCGCACCGTCCTCAATGACCTGGACTGCACCGCCCGGAAGCAATTCTTCTGCTGGCTGGAACAAAAAGCGAATCTCGCCTCGGATCTCCTGCTTATGACGGCTGAAATACAATGCCGTACCGAGCAGGGTTGAGATATGACCATCGTGACCGCATGCATGCATCGCTCCTGCTTGTTGTGAAGCATACTCGATATTCTTCTCATCCTGAATTGGCAGTGCGTCCATATCGGCTCGCAGCATGACGACAGGACCCGGCTTGTCCCCACGGATTGTACCAATGACCCCGTGACCACCAACATGACGCCTCACTTCAACGCCAAAACTCTCCAACATATCCGCTACAAAAGAGGATGTCTTCTCCTCATGAAAGGAAACCTCTGGATTGCGATGAAGGTGACGCCGCCATTCCACCATGTGGATCTGCAGATCTTCCCACCATATATTATTAGTCATGTCTCTCCACCCTTTCAATCTTGAAACGGGACTTATATCAAGCCCGAGCCTTCCTCTTCAAACCTATTGCTATATATTGTAGCAGAATTGGAAGAAAACCGATACGAAACGCCTTGGGAAAGCTTGCACGGGAAGGGGAAACATACTATCATGAACTAGAGAAATACTCGAGAATTTATACTCGGAAGCTTATGAGGAGGATCAAACGCTTATGATTTTTGAGAATACAGGCTTGGATGGCTTGAAGAGCGACTTGGCATACCTGGATGAGAGCGCCGAGAAAGTCGGATTTGTCCGGTGGCAATGGGAATATTACCGTGCTACATATGACTACAAAATTGAAGATGAACAAACCAACTCAGAATACTTTGTACGCATTAATACCCGCGCAGTGGAAGGAAAATTGGAAAAACCGGATACCGTTCTTGCTGTTGAAGCAGTGTACCTTGGCAAAGCCACTTTCCCTCACGGCCTGGATTATGACTCTTCCGTTCCGCAACCAGTCGTGAAGCTGGCAGCCGAAAAATTACAGCAGCTTAAAGAACTGCTGGAAGCATAGGCTGGGCCAAACGATGAAACAACAAACGGCCCAAACGAAAACGAAGAGAGGCACGCCGGATTTTCAACTGCTAATCCTCACTTTATTGTTGGTGGGCTTTGGACTGGTGATGGTATTCAGCTCCAGTTCCAGCATTGCAATCGCAAGCGAAAGATTTAACAATGATGCCCTTTACTTCACGAAAAAACAACTTATGTGGGCGATTATCGGTCTATTTGGCATGTTTTTTGCCATGAATATCCGCTTCAACAAGTACAAAAAGCTCTATGCACCCTTTTTCCTGCTTACTACGGTCATGCTGGTAATTGTGTTGGTCACAGGCGCGGTATTAAACGGCGCACGAAGCTGGATTCACATTTTTGGTTTCAGTCTTCAGCCTGCGGAATTCGCAAAAATTGCTATCATTCTCTATCTCTCTGCTCTTATTACCAAAAAAGGTGAGAAATTCAGGGTTTTCAAGACAGGTTATGTTCCCGTCTTGTTCATCGTTGGATTCATCGCAGGGCTGATTATGCTGCAACCAGACTTCGGTACCACCTTCATTCTGGTGTCCACCTGTGGTCTCTTGATCTATGCCGGTGGAGCCAGTATGAAACATATCCTGGGTTCGATTCTCCTGGTTGTACTCGGTGGGGCACTGGCGTTTGGAGCGAATTCCCTGTTTTCTTCCATGTCTCCTTCCGACACAACGACTGCTACAACAGCAGTGACTGCGGAGCAGAACTACAAGATCGGACGTATTCAGGCTTTTCTTGATCCATTATCCGATATTAATGGTGGAAGTCTTAACCTCTACCGTTCTCTTGTTGCCATTGGTGATGGCGGCATGACAGGTTCCGGGATTGGACAAGGTACGATGAAGCTGCACTATTTGCCAAATGCGTATAATGACTTTATTTTCTCCGTAATTGGGGAAGAACTCGGATTCATCGGAAGTGCATTATTCCTGCTTGTTTACCTGTACTTCATCTGGCGCGGAATTATTGTCTCTCTCCGCTGTCCCGATCCATTCGGAACATTGGTCGGCATAGGTATCATGGGACTGATTGCGATTCAAGCATTTATCAACATTGGTGGTGTAACTCAGACCATTCCGGTGACGGGGGTCACGCTTCCGTTTATCAGTTATGGGGGTACCTCACTCTTTGTAATGATGGTTGCCATGGGCATTCTGCTCAGTATCTCACGCACCAACAATCTGGACGTGATCAAGGAAGAGAAAACCAAGTCCGTAACTGTACAGACACAGACTCGTACCTCTCCTGCTCTTCGTTCACGGGAGTCCATCCGTCGGATTCGATAAAAAAACAACTCAAAAAAGGCTGTGCACCCAATGGATGCGCAGCCTTTTTCTGTGTACTCGGTACAATTCTGTCTATCAAGATGAAGAACAGGTCAATATCGCTCTGTCCTCCATTGCGGATTGCGAATTCTACAGATCGTCGCCTTTGAAAGATACGCCTTCTACCTTTACATTGACTTCAACCACGCGTAATCCGGTCATGGTCTCTACCGCTTCTCTTACATTCTGCTGAAGCATACGGGAAACTTCATGAATCGGGGTTTCGTACAGGACGATGATGCGCAGGTCAATGGCTGCTTCCAGCTGGCCGACCTCAACGCTCACGCCTTTCTGTACGTTTTTACCGCTGAGTCGCTTCGCCCAGCCCTCTGACAATCCTCCAGACATTGCGGCAATTCCGGGTGTTTCCATTGCAGCCATTCCGGCAATTTTTGCAACCACGTCATCGGCAATCCGGATGTTTCCGCTCTCCAGTTGAAGTTGTTCTGCCATGCCACATCCTCCTTCACTTCGTTACTCGTATTTTAAATCCTTTCCACCCCAAAAAGCAAATTAAACTCAAAAAGATGCGTTTACAACCTACCACCATTTGGTTATATTGAAATATGAAAATAATCTCATAAGCGATTTACAATGTAATTCAAAACAAAATAATTTATAACCGAGGTGTTTGTTGTGAGAAACCGGATTTCATCCATTTTGCTGATTGCATTCTTTGCACTCAGTGCCATCGCCCACTACTTGAAATGGGATTCGATTCTACAGTTCGTGATATCAGCCATTTCGGTTATTTTTGTGGCCGGTTTTTTAGGCAAAGCCACCGAAAATGTGGCCCACTACGCCGGACAGCGGCTAGGTGGATTCTTGAATGCCACCTTCGGCAATGCTGCCGAATTGATCATCGCCATTTTCCTCGTCAAAGAGGGACTGTTCGACATGGTCAAAGCAAGTCTGACAGGTTCCATCATCGGAAATCTGCTGTTAGTGCTCGGGTTAAGTATTTTTGCCGGGGGACTCAAGTTCAAAATTCAGAATTATAATGTTTCACTCGCAGGTCTGAATGGTTCCCTGATGATTGTTGCCATCATTGCCCTGTTTATTCCGGCAGTCTTTCTCAATACACATTCCATTACACAGAAAGACACCAATACACTTAGTCTCATCGTGGCCGGATTGCTCATTCTCGCGTATATTGCCTGGTTGCTATTCTCCATGGTGACGCATAAGAACTACCTTGCAGACGTTACTGAAGATCGCGATGAAGAGCTACCTCATGAGCATGCTCCGGCGTGGTCCAAGAAAAAATCTATTCTCTACCTGGTGCTCGCAACAGTCATGGTTGCCTTTGTCAGTGAATGGCTGGTTGGCACGCTCGAAGTCTTCACTTCGGAATTTGGACTTAGCGAACTGTTTGTCGGTGCATTCCTTGTCGCCATCATCGGTAATGCGGCCGAACACAGTGCAGCGATCATGCTTGCCATGAAAAATAAAATTGGAGCCGCCGTTGAAATTGCAGTCGGCAGCAGTTTGCAGATCGCACTCTTCGTTGCTCCTGTACTGATTTTTGTCAGCTACTTCACAGGCAGAACCATGGATATCGTATTTACAACGATTGAACTGGTCGCCATCGGCGTATCCGTATTTATTGCAAAGTCCATTACCCAAGATGGTTCAACGAATTGGTACGAAGGTTTACTCCTGCTCGTGGTATATATCATACTCGGTGTATCCTTCTTCCTGGTGTAACCAGGCCCTCACCAAGCTATATAAGTTGAACTAAAGAATATTTACACTGGACACTCCGATGACAGAACAACCTTCCGATCGCTGTTATCCCCAGATTTTTTGATTCCTTTTATAAAGGGGTAAATCCGGGGATAAAGGCGAACGCTCCGCTTCTTCAGGTTATTTCTGTCCTCTCCGTTTTGTGTAAATGTTTAGTTTAATTTATATAACAAAAGAGGCAGCCCGAATTTACATTCGGTGCTGTCTCTTTGCTTGTATAAGCCTTCCGGCTGGCTTGCATCCCCATCCCGTTCAGACGCACAAAAAAAGCATGCATAAACGCCTGCATGCCTTCTATTCTGACCCGCGCATCTGCAGGCTATTGCTCATTCTTCTTGTTCAAGGCTTCATATAGAATTGCTAAATTCCGCTCAAGCGCGCTAACCAGCTGCTTACCTGCACCTTCTGGAAGGAGCCCTGCACGAACAGCAAAATCAACTTCTTTGGAGAACCCATACATCTGTGTATCCAATACTTCCTCATAGAGAGGGCAGTAGCGGGTAGCCAGATTCTCCATCTGTACTTCAATAAGCTTCTGTATTTTATCTGCATCTTCTTGAAGAAGACTGATCGCTTTCAAATTCAGCTGGTCCTGCAGATCAGATGAAGTCATGCATTTTTCCCCCCTATGTCCCAAAAATCGCGTAAAGACGTTCTACCTCTAATATTAGACGAAATGAAGAGCTAATACAAGAACCTGACCAAAATAAGACCGCAAAGTTAAGCCTTTTGTTGAAGCTTAATCCACCTGTTTCAGTCACGTCCAGACGAGTATTCAGATCATTCCATGCCAAAAAACACCCCTGCCAAAAAAGGCAAAGGTGCTTCTTGAGAGCTATTACTCAGATGCGATGCTTACATTCAGTCCATGCTTGGCAAATACTTCTGACATGGCTGCTTTCGCTTCAACTGCATCTGGACCATGAACATGCAGTTCATAGCTGTGCGTGCTGATCAGCGTTGTAAACAATCCGAGAATACTTTTCACATCGATATACTTGTTCTCCGAATGAAGCACGATTGAAGAAGTAAACTTGCCTGCTGTTTGAGCAATTTCTACTACAGCCGCGTTATTACTCGACATAGGAATCCCTCCGTCTTTTTACTATTGGTATCATCTATTAATTACCACTACATGATACCGTGAATCCGCTTTCCTAGCAACAGCAAAATCCTGTTCCTACTTCAAACGGTCCGGATTCAAGCATTCCAGCTCAGGAATGACAAAGATACCGTCTTTACGAATCAGCACATCGTCAAAATAAATCTCTCCGCCGCCATAATCCGGACGCTGGATCAATACGAGATCCCAGTGGATAGACGAGCGGTTGCCATTGTCGGTTTCTTCATACGCCTGACCTGGCGTAAAGTGTAAGCTGCCTGCGATTTTTTCATCAAACAGGATATCTTTCATCGGATGAAGAATATGCGGGTTAAATCCAATCGCGAATTCACCGATATGACGAGCACCCTCATCCGAATTCAGGATTTCATTCAAACGCTCTGTATCGTTACTTGTCGCTTCAACAATTTTGCCATCCTTGAACGTGAACTTGATATTTTCAAAAGTCACTCCATTGTACAGGGTTGGCGAGTTATAACTAATCGTTCCGTTCACGGAATTACGCACAGGGGCACTGTACACTTCGCCATCCGGGATATTTTTTTGGCCAGAACATTTCTCTGCACCGATATCTTTAATGGAGAAGCTCAGCTCTGTTCCTGGTCCGGTGATACGAACTTTATCCGTCCGCTTCATCAGGTTAGCAAGCGAGTCCTGCGCTTTGTCCATTTTGGCGTAATCCAGGTTACATACGTCGAAGTAGAAATCTTCGAACGCTTCTGTACTTGTATTGGCGAGTTGCGCCATACTTGCGTTAGGGTAACGCAGTACAACCCATTTCGTATGTTTGACACGTTGTTCACTATGTACCGGGTGGGAGTACAATGAATTGTACATTTTCATTTTTTCTTCCGGCACATCGGACAGATCATTCACATTTTCTCCCGCACGAATACCGATATAACAATCCATCTGTTTCATACGGTTCAGATCAATCTCTGCCCATGTTTTCATCATTTCTTCTGTGGCATTTTTCAGCATCGCACGCTGTACGGTTTTATCGGTCAACTGTACAAAGACGTTACCACCTTTTTTTCCTACCTCTTCAATAATGGCGTTAATCAGATCACGTTCCGATCCAATCATCTCAACCAATACATTTTCACCAGGCTGTACATCTACTGAATAGCCCACCAGGTTTGCTGCAAGCTTTTGAATTCTTGGGTCTTTCATCTTGGTAAAATCCTCCTGTCATCTGCCATACTTGAATTGAACAACGGTAAATTACGATACTATTGTAGCACGCGAACAGTCATCCCGTCAGTAGGCAGTCCCTCACTTCGTTTATTGATATGACTTGAAGTTCACATCGGTGACAAGGGCTTCTTTGTTACTTTTACGGTTGTTGTCCGTGTAACTCATCTGACTTTCAGAGGATAAACGAAGAGGCAGACTGCTCTTCCGATCTACCGTGAGATGATATACCGTCTGCACGCTCGCTTGTTTCATCATCTGTTGCATCGTTGTTTCGCCCTGTTTCCAAACTTTCTCCAGATCCTTCTCAAGCTTCTCCTTACGCGCCCCTTTCACCGTAGCTGCCTTATGCATATATTCTGCCCGAATGGCGTTCATCTCGTCGTTTAGCTGGGTTACAGCCCATGATTTGGCGTCTTCCGGTGCAAGTTCAATCCGTAATGTTCTGGTTCGACGACCAGCGCCATACTCCGATTGAATGGTTTTGTGCATCCCATCAATCTTCTCCAATTGGGCAATTGGATTAAAACGAGAAAGTGATCCGCGCAACGGCTCATGCTGCGCTGACAATGCCATCCATTGCCCTTGTTTCCGCTCGAAAGAGGCGCTAAACCCACTGGGCTGTCCATTATTTTTTACGGCAGTTGTTTGAATGCCTGTCCCCACAGCAGTTACTTCTCCAGGTAATCGGGTCTGAAGGGTCAGACGATCATGATTCTCCAGCTTGCCTTCAAACTTGAACTGATTCTCGAACAGCCCACTATTCTCCCGTCGAAGTCCTGCCTCTCCTTCAAAACTCAACGTCTCTTTTCCCGCTATCCCCGATAAAGCCAAGGAAAAAACCTCCTCAGGCGTTTGATCTCGCTGCATTAATCCACAACCCGGAACACCAATAATCACGATGCTCACAAATAACCATAATGTACGTACCGAATGGCGATTAAACATGTCTATCTTCACCCTTCCGTGAACTTTCTCCATAGATTGCCCCGCCCGTATATGCTTATACTTCCTTCTATACACATCTTGATCTGCGATGCACAAAAAAAAAGAGAACGACTCCGCAATTGGAATTGTTCTCTCTTAACGTGTTACATCCTGTTCCTCTACAACGATTCTGTTCCGACCACCATTCTTGGCGCTGTACAAAGCCATATCAGCCCGATAAAACAAGGACTCTACACTGACCTTTTCATCCATCCAATTCCACTCTGCGATGCCACTGGATACCGTAACGGGCGGTCGGGTCTCTTCTGCGACTCTCTTTCGAATCACTTCCGCATAATCTAACGCCTGCCTTACACTCACCTGTGGCATATAGATCGCCAGTTCTTCTCCACCCCATCTGGCGCAGACATCCTCCGAGCGAACAGAGCTGGTGACGATCTCACTCACTTGCTTCAATACTTGATCCCCCGTCTGGTGTCCGAATGTATCATTCACCTGTTTGAACTGATCAATATCCACCACAATGAGGGAGCCACAGAATTCATGAGCCTGTCGCTCGTGAATCACACTGTCCAGATAATGCCTCACGTACAGACCTGTCAACATATCCAGATTAGCCAAGCGCCGAACCTCGGCATGCAGCGTGGCATTTGACAGGGCAAGCCCGATATGAATGGATAACATCTGCAAGAGCCTATAGTTATCATATGAAAAGTAGTGCTCTCTACTGTGTCCCAGCAAAATGGCACCCTTCACTTCACCATTAACTCTGATCGGTGATGCAATCAGTGACATGGATCCCGTATCTTCCATGAAAAAGGAGGACACTTTATCAAATTGCGCATAATTGGCTATAATAAGTGGTTCCTCTGTTCGATACACCAAACCTGCGATACCGTAGTCTACAGAAAAAGATTGGTGAAAAACATCTTTCACGTTAGATGACATGACTTCGAAGTCATTGGTACTGTCATTGAGTTGAAGGATGCAACACGTTTCAGCCTGGAATATTTCCTTTAACTCTTGCTCGGAAAGTTGATAAATCTCCGAAAGATGCAGACTCTTGTTTAACCGCTGTGTAAGATCATTAATTAAACGAAGTTCCTGAATTAACATATTGGATTGTTCATGCAACTTGGCGTTCTCAAAGGCCGTCCCTGCAGTGTCTACCATCATCGTAATCAATTGCAAGTCCGATTCTTCCATAATCTCTTCATTCATTTCGATATGGAACACACCGTATATGCCTTGTTTGCCTTTCAGGGGAATCCCTACATCTACAATGCGGTTCTCTGCATCATGTGAGCGAGCAACGATCAGCTTACCTTCCATAAATGAACGCACACAAATATCTTCTCCTCGTTCGTGGACAAGCAACGGTTTAATCCGTGGATCAGAGTTGTTCTGATCCTGAGACATATACAATTTGATATAAGTGGCCGGGTACAAGTAGTCCATACTGTCAAATACCTCATCCAATATGGCCTCGACATCCATTTTGTCATGCATTCGCTGAACAATCTGAAAGAGAATGGACCTCCGGTGTTCCTCACGAGCTGTTTGTTCATGAGCATGTAACAGGTCCGTCATAAATATGTATTCGAATCTTCGGTAAAAGCAGGTGTGATAATGCAATGCCTCAGATTGAACCACAGCTTCAGACGTTTCATATCCATTGGATTCATAGATCACAGCGGTGAATACGGCAAACATATCCTTGTTAGTTCTGGAGAATAAGGGATGTGTTATTATAAGATATTGTCCGTGTTCGCTTGTCCCTTTAAGGGACAGGACCTGTCTCTTATCCAAACATTCCAATACCAGCCTGCGTGCATTTACGCCCGGATCAGCTTCATGATAGCTATCGTATCCTATGCAATCACCTTCCGTGTTCCACACGCTGTAAAAGGTTGATGTTCTGGCCAGCCTTGAACCCACTTTGGAGTTCCAGTCACTGTATGCCTGCTCTAGCAAGCTACCTAAATATGAAAAATCAAAAGGTGTGATATCCATTTTTTGCATCCACAACACATGCTCTTCATGAGAATGAGGAGCGGCAAAAGATGCGGAATCGCCCGAACTTCGTGAATTCAAGCTGGCAGGTAAACTTCTTAGATGTTCTAACATGTCAGGCGCTCCTTTGCACCGTTTTTGCATCCACCAGGATGCATTAATCTGCAGACGTTATCGCAAACCTGCAAATTCGTTGCGATAACCTTGTTACATAAAGATGATTTAAAGTTAAGATACAATCTATTTTACTCTGTTTAAAGCTTTTTTGCATCCATATTTCAGAAAATTGTCCCATTATTTTAGGCCCAATGACCTATCGACAAATTTAGACGTTTTTTTGCTTTTATTCTACGCTTGACTTTGTTTCTCTTAAACTGTAATATAAATTGTTGATGAAGACTACTAATGGGTCTTTAAATTTGGGCATTACCGGTTGTGTCACCCTCATTCTTTTTGTTGCTTTCAGGACAGCGGCTGAACTTTCCTGATCGTTCTATGCGAGGCCAAGCCCGCATCAACAAATTGGAGCGCAAACAGAGCCCTAATATGAACTTTAACTAAAAAGGAGCTACTTTAAACATGGCACGTTACACTGGTCCTAAATTTAAATTGAGCCGTCGCCTCGGCATTTCCCTTAGCGGAACAGGCAAAGAATTGAAACGCCCTTTCCCTCCAGGTCAGCACGGAGCTAACCAACGCAGAAAAATGAGCAACTACGGTATGCAATTGCAAGAAAAACAAAAATTGCGCCACATGTACGGTTTGGGCGAGAAGCAATTCCGCACACTGTTCTCTAAAGCTCAAAAAATGCAAGGTATTGCCGGTGAGAACTTCATGTTCTTGCTTGAGTGCCGCCTTGACAACCTCGTTTACCGCCTTGGGTTTGCTAACTCCCGCGCTGGAGCGCGTCAGTTGGTATCACACGGTCACGTAACTGTAAACGGCAAAAAAGTCGATATCGCTTCTTACCAAGTAAGCACTGGCGATGTAATCGGCTTGCGTGAGAAGAGCCGCGCTCTTTCTTCCATTAAAGAAGCTTTGGAAGGCCGTTCGCATCTTCCAGCATACGTTGAATACAACGAAGCAGCTGTAGAAGGTAAATTCATCCGCTTGCCTGAGCGTGCTGAATTGTCCCAAGACATCGATGAAAAACAAATCGTCGAGTTCTACAACCGTTAATCGTTGCAATCACATTAAAGTTTCACTCCAAACAGCTGTCGAGATTTTCTCGGCAGCTGTTTTTCTATGCTTTTTTTTAATTATCTTCATTATAGGAACGTAAATAACGATATAAAATATAGACTCCCTTCAGGAGAAGCACACATCCATATATACATCACAAGAATGACATCGAGGGGGATTAAAACATGCATTTTTTTCGCAATCGCAAGCTCGCTGTTAAGCTTGGACTTTTACTCGGGATCGTTTTACTCTGTTGTATTGGAGCCCTGATTGCATTTAATACCAAATCCATTTACGACAAAAGCCTCCAGTACGGCGAAACCGTTGCTGGACAGGCAGCAAACCGGGCTACAAATGAGTTTATGACTGACATTAATCAGGTGAAAAACACGTTGGACACCATGAGTACCACGTTATTGGATGCCGCTCAGAACGGATCACTCAACCGTGAAGAAGTCGTCAGACTCCTTGAACAATATCTGAAGAAGGACGAGAAAGTTTTTGGCTTTTATACGGGCTGGGAACCAAATGCCTTTGATGGAAAAGATGCGGAGCACATCAACAAAAAAGAATATGATGATGCTACGGGTCGATTCGTTCCATACGTTATACGTGATGGCAACTCCCTGCATTTTGAGCCTATGCCTACTTATGAGGGAAGCGGTGAAACTAGTACTTACTATCAGCAGCCAAAGAAAACCAAATCCATCTATTGGTCCGAACCTGTTACCTACACGGTTGGCGGAAAAGAAACACTGCTCGTTTCGATTGTCCTCCCTCTATTAGATGAAAATAAAAATTTTCTAGGCATTGTTGGGGCCGACTTTGCCATTGATCGTTTTCAACAAAATATAGCATCACTTAATCCGGATCAGGGTTATGCCATGCTTATTACTAGTGAAGGACAGATTGCTGCACACGGCTCCAAACCGGAACTGGCTAATGAAGGTGCCGTAATTCCATCTGAAATGAAGACAGTCATTCAGCGTATACAGTCTGGCGAGTCTCAGTTTTACGCTACAGACCCTCAAGTAGGGGAAGAACTGTTTATTGCCGAGCCTGCCAAGTTACAAGGAACAGATTCAAACTGGTACCTTGTATCGGCGCTGCCAAAGAGCCATATCCTTCAACCCTTCTATGACAGTTTGAACTGGTCCATACTGATTGCCGCACTGGCAGTACTTCTGCTTGCAGGTGTGGTTACCTACACCATCGTCTCCATTGTAAGGCAATTGAATCAAGTTAATATCGTCGCTGGACAGCTGGCTGGCGGGGATTTGACACAAAAGTTACCTGTACGATCCAAAGATGAATTTGGCATCATGGCGGGTCATATGAATCAGATGATGGATACCCTGCGACATACCATATCGGTTATATCCGAACATGCTTTATCTGTCGGCTCCACCTCCCAACAGTTGACCGCAGGTGCCGAAGAAACAGGTAAAGCCGCCGAACTGATTGCATTAACAGGAGTCGAACTTGCAGATAAATCAGGTAAACAGGTGCAGGAGCTGCAAGAGTCCTCCCGTTCCATGAATGAAATATCTGCAGGGATCGGAAGAATTGCAAAGGCCGCATCCGATGTATCCGATTCATCGCGAACTGTGGCCGAACGAACAACCATCGGAACTGATAAGATTCAGTCCGCTATGCGTATGGTCGATAGCGCCACCTCTTCTGTGCAGACGTCCATGACCGCACTGGAGAATTTCCGTCAACGTTCGGAAGAGATTGGACATATTACAGGCATGATCACGGAAGTTAGCCGTCAAACCAATCTACTTGCCCTTAATGCTTCCATTGAAGCATCACGAGCAGGTGAACACGGGCGCGGGTTTGGTGTTGTTGCTTCCGAGATTCGTAATCTGGCTGAACAATCCAGAATATCAGCAGCGCAGATTGCAGCGTTGATTCATAACGTTCAGCAAGAGGTCCTTTCTCTCGTTGAAAATATGGAACAGGGGAATGCCGAGGTGAGCCATATAGCGGAAGTGATCCATGAAAGTGGTGAACTATTCCTCTCCATTTCATCACAGATTACAGATGTTAATGAGCAGATTGAACATGTCTCAGCCATTGCGCAGCAGATGTCAGCTGGATCACAACAGGTTGATGCCACGTTAGTGCAACTCAAAACCATTGGTCATGAGACAGCAGATCATGCAACTCGTGTTGCCTCTGCCTCTGAGGAACAACTCGCATCCATGGAAGAGATTACGGCGGCGTCTGCCTCACTGGCTAATCTTACCCAGGAATTATTAGAGCTGATTCAACGCTTCAAAACCTAATGTAGAAGCTCCAATACGACTAATCATTCAGGTCACCCTATGCACCTCAGCATGGAGGTGGCCTGCTTATTTTGGCTTACAACTCATGAAATGTGCTTCAATATCGCATGATATATAGCATAATGCATGGCAGAATGGCAAATTTCGACCATTACTTGTATTTCTCAGGCATGCAAACCCGCCTTTTTATGCTATAATAAGTGCTGTTAAAAGGAGGAAGACACTGAATGGTTGATGTTAATAAGAAAAAGCCCGATGAACAGCCTGCACGCAAACGCAGCTTTGCCCGCAGACTGGGAAGTTTCGTCAAATGGATGGTTGTCCTTGGATTTATGGGGGCACTATTTGTAGGCGGTGCTTTGATGGGATACGTCAGTTCCATTGTGAAAGACGAGCCTGTCCGTTCAAGGGCCCTGATTGAACAAAAAGTCAGCGAAAACTCCATCACAGGCTTTGCTTACTTTGCCGACGGCAGTCCGATCGGTCAATTACGTACGGAAGAAGACAGGCGTCCGGTCACTACAGACCAGATCCCACAGAAGGTTATTGATGCTGTCATTTCGATTGAAGACAATCATTTTTACGAACATAAAGGTGTAGACATGAGCGGAACCCTACGTGCCGTGAAACAGAAAGTGCTGAAAGAATCAGTACAGACCGGCGGTAGTACACTGACTCAGCAATTGGCGCGTCGTGTATTTTTGAATCTGGATCGCACGGAAGATCGGAAAGTGAAAGAAATTTTGCTCTCACTCCGACTCGAACGTTTCCTGACCAAAGACGAGATCATGACAGCCTATCTGAACAAAGTTCCTTTTGGTAATGGTTCCAGCGGATACAACGTTTACGGAATCAAAGCGGCCGCCAAAGGATTGTTCAATATTAACGATCTAGAAAAAATCAACATCGCTCAAGCTGCTTATCTTGCTGGATTGCCACAACTCCCCTCCTCTTACTCCGCTTTTAACGGTAAAGGTGATTTTGTAGAGGAGAATTTTGACCGCGCAATCAACCGTCAGCATCTGGTACTGCGCCGTATGCTTGAATTGGGCAAAATCAATCAGTCCGAGTATGACAAAGCTCTTGCTTTTGATATCAAAAGCTCTCTCGCTCCGAAAACCATCAAGGCTTACAACACTTATCCATATCTTATGATGGAAACGGAACGACAAGCTGCACAGATTTTGATGAAACAGTTGAATTCCGACACAGCTGAATCTACAGACAAAGCTACGGATGCAGCCACACCTCAGAAGGAAAGCAGTGCATTATTGGAGGAAGCTCAGACGCAACTGCGGACAGGTGGATATCGGATATACACGACCATCAACAAAAGTATTTACAAAACGATGCGTACCATTGCGGAAGATGACAGCAATTTCTCAGCAGATGATCCTGTCAAAGGAAAAGAGCAAACTGCTGCCATGCTGATTAATCACAAAACCGGTGCTATTCTGGGCATGATTGAGGGCCGGGATTTCCAGGACGAACAGATGAACTATGCAACGCAGATGATACGTCAGCCAGGTTCAACGATGAAACCTATTGCAGCTTATCTGCCAGCTCTGGATGAGGGTCTTGTCCAACCTGCTTCTATTATTGATGACTCACCGATCATTCTCAAAAATGGTCCGAGCGGCTACCACATCGCCAAGAATGCCAACAATCGGTATCAGGGGCTGGTCACTGCCCGCAGAGCACTGAATTATTCTCTTAATATACCGGCTCTGAAGTTGTTTAATGAAGAAGTGGGGATCGAGAAGGCTTGGACCTTCGCCAAGAAACTGGGGATTACCACCATTCAGAAGGAAGACTATCAGGCTCAGACCGGTGTTCTCGGAGGTCTCCAATACGGTGTAACCGTTGAAGAATTAACCAGTGCCTATGGTGCTATCGCCAATAAGGGTGTATATAACGATTCTTACATGATTAGCAAAATTGTAGATTCCAAAGGCAACATCGTTTACAAACATGATACTGAACCTGTCCAAGCCTTCTCGGAGCAGACAGCATACCTGATGACCGATATGCTGCGGACCGTTATTACAGAAGGAACGGCAGATAAAGTACGTGAAAATTACAAATATTCCAAGAGTGTGCCAATCGTAGGTAAAACGGGTTCCACTCAAAACTACGCAGATGTCTGGTTTGAAGGTTATACACCAGATGTCACACTTGGCGTGTGGGTTGGATACAAACAGCCCGTGAATACGCTGGAAAGTAAATCACAGAGAAAACGTGCGCAGCAACTGTGGTCGAAAATCCTGAACGAAGTGATCGATACGCAAAAAGAACTGTTCGTTACGGATTCGTTCAAAAAACCGTCTGGCATCGAAACGCGCACGGTGTCTGCATATAGTGGCAAGTTGCCAACATCCATGACTGATAAATTTGTTACGGATATTTTCAACAGCAAGTTTGTTCCGAAGGATAGCGATGACGGTGTAGCCAAAGCCAGGTACATTACTTACAATGGTGTAAACTATATTCCGCGTGATGGAACACCTTCGGACATGTTGAAGGAAAAAACAGTAATCAAGCGTAAAAAACCAATCTCGGATCTCATCAAAGAATTGCAAAATGCGTTCTCACGTATGAGTCGACATGAGTCACTTGCTTATTATCTTCCTGAAGATGCTGGTGCAGACATGCCAACACAGATTGATCCAAGGACAGATAACGGCAAAGCTCCTGAGGCACCAGGCAACGTACGCATTTCAACCTCAGGTGAGAGAGCTGTCATTACATTTAATGCCACACCTGAAAATGATGTCGTGGGTTATCGTCTGTACCGTTCTGTAAACGGTGGAGGATTCCAGAACCAGGGTCAGGTTGTCCTGACTGGTGAATCCAGATCATTCTCTGCATATGCAGCTCAAGGCGGTAACTTCGCCTTCTATGTAACGGCAGTGGATGTTGCCGGCAGAGAGTCTGCTCCTAGTGCTACAGTAAATAGTGCTGGTGTAGCTCCCCCTGTGGAAGAAGAGATTGATGAACCGATTGAAGTTCCAGGTACAGTCATTACGCCGGGAGAAACGCAGACCGATAATACAACAACGACAGCCCCAGGCACACCTGGTCAAGTCAGCGTATCTGCCCTCACTCAAGGACTGCGTATTCAATGGGCGTCCAGTCCAAACGCAGATACTTATACTGTATATTACAGTGAAACAGGCTCGGCTCCTTACACCAAAATTGGAACAACAGCGGGAAATACCATGGATTATGGAGTACCCGCATCGACCAGTGGATGGTTCAAGGTATCTGCCAGCAACAGTGCGGGTGAATCCGAACCTTCTGCAGCCCTACATTTTCAACCCTGATTCAGGCATAACGTTCCAAAACAAGCCGCATCCTCAGACTGTATCTGAGTGTGCGGCTTTTTATTTGTATGTGCAGCAGGCTTTTACAATCCATTTTAATGGGTAGAGTCACTGTATTCAGAACCGCAGAATATTAACTTCTTCCCACTACTCAATGTATCACCATCGATACCAACACATTGATGCTCCTAGCACTATCGCGTTAGTCTTCAATGGTGGATAGATCTCCTGTTGGCAGATCAAGCTCCCAGGCTTTCAAGACACGGCGCATGATCTTGCCGGAACGTGTCTTGGGCAGTTTATCCTTAAACTCAATCTCACGCGGAGCAGCGTGGGCAGACAGGCCCTCTTTGACAAAACGATAGATCTCTTCTTTCAGCTCCGGTGTCGCCTCATATCCTTCACGAAGCGCCACAAAGGCCTTGATGATCTCCCCACGTGTCACATCCGGCTTACCGATTACGCCCGCCTCTGCTACCGCAGGATGCTCCACGAGCTTGCTCTCCACCTCAAAGGGGCCGATACGCTCCCCTGACGAATTAATCACATCATCAATCCGTCCCTGGAACCAGAAATATCCTTCTTCATCCATATAAGCGGAGTCACCGGATACATACCAGCCCGTAAGCCTAAAATACTCCTCGTATTTCACAGGGTTATTCCAGATCTTCGCCATCATGGATGGCCAAGGTGCCCGTATGGCCAGATTACCCATACTGTACGGCGGCAATTCCTGCCCGCGATCATCAATAATGGCTGCCTCAATTCCAGGCAACGGACGTCCCATGGAGCCAGGCTTGATCGGCATTCCGGGATAGTTACAGATCAGCTGAGCGCCTGTTTCCGTCATCCACCATGTATCATGAATTCGTTGACCATAAGCTTTCCATCCCCAACGAACAACCTCCGGATTTAGCGGTTCACCGACAGACATGACATGACGCAGACTACTCAGATCAAACTGGGCGATGGTCTCTTCTCCCGCTCCCATGAGCATACGAAAGGCCGTTGGTGCACTGTACCAGATCGTGACTTTGTTCTTCTGGATGGTGCTGTACCAATCTTGGGGACTGAAACGACCGCCTCGTATCACATTGGTCACTCCGTTGAGCCATGGAGCAAAGATACCGTAAGAGGTCCCTGTCACCCAACCAGGGTCAGCAGTGCACCAGTACACGTCATCCTCACGTAAATCCAGAACAACCTTACCTGTATAATAGTGCTGAATCATGGCATTTTGAACATGGTACACCCCTTTGGGTTTACCTGTAGAGCCTGAGGTATAATGAATAAGCAAACCATCCTCACGATTCAGCCACTCTACTTCCATCTCATCCGAAGCGGCAGACATCTCTGCATCAAAATCGATGAGTCCTTCTTCAGTCTGCACGCCCCCACCCACAATGAATATATGTTTGAGTTCGGGCAATTCGGAACGTTTGATGCGTTTTAGCAATTCCGGAGTGGTGACGAGCGCTACTGCTCCGCTATCCTCCAGCCGATCCTTCACAGCCGTTTCCATAAAAGCTTCGAACAACGGACCCGCGATGGCTCCAGCTTTCAATATGCCCAGAAGACTAAAATACAGTTCAGGACTTCGAGGCATAAAAATAAACACCCGTTCCCCTTTGGCTATGCCATATTTGCGGAGAACGTTCCCGAACCGACTCGACTGTTCACTCAGATCAGCGAAAGTATAGGACTCTTCACGTGAAGCATCGCTATACAATAAAGCGGTTTTTCCGCCCCTTCCTTCTAGTACATGACGATCAATCGCTTCATGCGCCATGTTTACTTTTCCGCTGGCGTGCCACGTAAAGTGCCTTTCCACCGATTCCCAATCGAACCGGCTTCTCGCCTCCGTGTAATCGCCCAGGTTAGATTCGGACACAACCGTTTGCAGCATCTCACCATGTGCTTGACTCATGCTTGCCAGCCTCCTTCAACTCGACATTTCGATTCCCGTTAGGGGTCAATCCTCATTGCCTTTGTGTTGACTGAACTTCCAGTTAGCGCTTACATTAGTAGAGAGAACTTCTCATCATGTACTTGCTCGGCCAAACAGATGTTAACTATACTGTATTGAATTGTGAACATTTTTTGTCTACGCAATTATAGCAAATCTTTTCAATTGTCGTCTATGGCTTTTCAATTTTTTGGATTTTTACTATAGCTTACTTTTGGAACAACCTCTATAAGTAGGAGAGAGAGGAGCATGAATCATGGAACATATCAAAGAACATCATATGCGTTCCATCTTCAAGTCCGGCCACCGAATTACTGTTGAAGGCCCCGTGCAGGCCAAGGAGATAACTCGTCTTGCCTTCCATCCGGATCTGGATGCCTTTCGGCGCCCAACGGAGCAGCAGGAAGCTCTCGCAGAGATCGCAGCATTACCTGAAGGGCGAATTATCATTGCACACGAAAATGAAACGATTATCGGTTATGTAACCTTTCATTATGCGGATGATTGTGAACGCTGGTCCGAGGGTAATATGACTGATCTGATTGAGCTTGGGGCAATCGAGGTTGCGGACGACTATCGCTCGCTTGGCATTGGACGTGAGATGTTGCTTACCGCTTTGGAAGATAAATACATGGAGAATTACATTATTTTCACCACAGAATATTATTGGCATTGGGATCTGAAGGGCAGCGGACTAAACGTATGGGATTATCGCAAAATGATGGAGAGGCTGATGGAAACGATCGACATGACCTGGTATGCAACAGACGACCCTGAAATCTGTTCACATCCTGCGAACTGTTTGATGGTACGTATCGGAAGTCAGGTGCCCATCACATCAGAAGAACAGTTTGATCGTGTACGCTTTCGCCATCGGTTCATGTACTAATTCGATGATCTGTTCGAAAAACGATATACATAACAAAAACCGCCTCTCGCAGCGCTACTCCATACTTCATGGAGCAGCTAATCAAAAGGCGGTTTTTCAAGTTACTGCCATTACATATTTTCTAACATATGCTCCACAATGCGATGTGAACGCTGCGAAGATTCCACGGTAAATTCAGCAAAGTTAACATGCGCCGAACCATCCGCTTTATCTGACATCCCACGCAGGACAACAAATGGTACTCGATTCATGTAACAGACCTGAGCGACTGCAGCCCCTTCCATCTCGGCACATGCACCGTCCATTTCAGTATATAACATGTTAACCGTATCTTTATTCGCAATAAATTGGTCTCCAGATAACACTTTACCGATCAGGTAATTGGCTCCCTGAGCTTTACATGCTTCTTCAGCCAGTGTAATAAGCGAAGCCTCGGCAGGGAATGCAGATGTCTCCTGGTAAGGAATAACCCCGCGTGCGAACCCCAGTGGCGTTACATCCATATCGTGCTGAACACATACAGACGAAATAACCATATCTCCGATGTTCAGCTCCGGGTTAACTGCACCCGCAACACCTGTGAAAATAATACGATTAACCTGAAAACGATCAATCAAGATCTGCGTCGTAACTGCTGCATTTACTTTACCTACGCCGGATTTGCACACGACAATTTGCTTGCCCAGCCACTCGCCTGCAACGTATGTAATGCCGGTTTGTTTGACCGTCTCAAGCTGCTTCATATCTGCCAGCAAAAGCTCGACTTCCTCATCCATCGCTCCGATAATCCCAATCGTTTCACGCATCTTCTGATACCTCCTGTTTTCACTTTTAACTTCATTCAGCACAAAAGCTCCGTCTCCGGAGCTTTCGCATATCCACTATGTAGAGAGAATGAATTCTCCCTTACTGTATATAATCCCGATTAAACTACATCCGCGTGACTTACAGACAGACGAAGAATCGTTTCATGCGGCAAAATAACCCGTGGGTTCTCCACATTTTCTTTCTTCATCAACTTGGTCAGCAAACGCATCGCTACTGCGCCAAGGTCATACATTGGCTGAGCCACTGTTGTCAACTGAGGACGCACCATGGAAGCCATACGGATGTTATCCACACTAATAATGGAGAAGTCATCCGGTACTTTCAGACCGTCATCCTGAATGCTGTGAATGGCACCAATGGCCATTTCATCTGTAGCAGCAAAGATAGCTGATGGTTTTTTCTTGAGTCCAAGGAAATATTTCATTGCTTCCACACCGGATTCATATCGATAGTTACCGATTCGAACAAGATCCTCCTGGTATTCAATCCCTGCTGCTTCCAGTGCTTTTTTGTATCCTTGGAAACGGGCATATCCATTCGCCGGATCTTGCAGTGTACCACTGATCATCGCAATTTCCTTGTGTCCATGACGAATCAGAGTGTTTACCGCATCAAACGCAGCCGCCTCATGGTCAATATCCACCGAAGGGAATGTGCCCTTCTCATCACTCGTTGCACAAAGTACGATCGGCACAGCCGCAGACTGGAACGCCTGAATGTGTTCGTCCGTTACTGTTCCGCCCATGAAGAGCAGTCCGTCTACTTGTTTTTCGAGCAACGTGTTAATAACACGAATTTCTTTTTCTTTCTTCTTATCTGCATTACACAAAATAATATTGTAGTGATACATATTCGCAATATCTTCAATTCCGCGGGCAATCTCCGCGAAGGTTGAGTTCGAAATATCTGGAATAACAACCCCGACCGTGGTTGTCTTCTTGCTTGCCAGACCTCTGGCTACCGCATTCGGACGATATCCCAACCGTTCGATGGCTTCATATACTTTTTTCCGCGTTTGCGGTTTGACATTAGGGTTATTATTAACTACCCGTGATACCGTTGCCATAGACACTCCAGCTTCACGTGCCACATCATAAATGGTTACCGTCACAGTACTTCTCTCCATTACCAGTAAATTTTCATACCATTTTCATTAAGATTTATATTACGACAAATTTTTGCATTAATCAATTAAAATAGGCTTTAGGACTCACTCAAAACATTCGTAAGTGTGGTTCTAGTAATATCTGAATGGGAAGTATGCCATACAGGAATTCCCTTTTTGATCAGGATTGCCTGTGGAGATTCGTGCTTAACACCCAGCTTGTCTGCTGCTTCATTGGATACCGGGCGATCTTCCACAACATAGATGATGCCATATTTTACTTGTTCATTGGCATTGTTAAGCAAATAATCGTTCATCTCCTGATAAGCGTTCGAGCTGATCGGACAGTGCGTGCTGTGCTTAAACAGAAGCAAGGGTTGATCCTTGGTAGCCTCCACTGCGGAGTTTAGCTGTTCAATACTTGTCATTTTAGTCATGTCAGCCATTAGATATACATCCCCCTTTACCAGGAATACCGCTATGTTGAGCGTTTTCACTCTTCGATATCTTAACAAAAAGTGCGCGAAAAAGCCAATTTTCATGAAAACAAGCATTTTACACGTCAAAATTAGACAGCATTTGAGAAGTACTCCTGCCACACAAATCCGGATAATTGACTTAATCTGCGCTCCGTGGTCTCAATCCACGTTGCATCACTAGACTTCGTTGCGTAACCCATAATGTCCAACAGCAGATTGATACGCTCCTCCACTGCTTGCTGCATTCGATATTCCATCTCCCGATCGGTCGCATCCGGCCAGGCCAGCAGTTGCTCATGAAACAGGTCTGCCAGTTCATTACGTTCACCAAAAGATACGTCTTGCTTCACGGGTTGTTCACCCAATGTGCTTATGCACTCTGTTAAGTCCGGCTTGACCGGCGGAAGCACTTCGTATGATACACAGTCTGTACACGCAAATACGGGTACGTTTCGAATCTCCACTTTTTTGGCGTATACCACTGTTCTTAATTCCAATTCCATTACATGTCCACATCTGCACGACTTGCGCACCACCATCACCTCATTCGTTCTATACTCTATATAAGTACCATTCGACCTATTTCGGCTCAAATCCTGCTATAAACGAAAGGTTGCACAAATTACCACTCCCTCCAGTTGAAGGTTGTCGAATGCAGGCAGTTACTGACTTGTAATCGCTTCCTCCAAACGGAATATGCACTTCCATGAAGTCCCTTGGAGAATCTGTTACAATTAAAGACGCAACAGACCTAATTACCGCAAAAAGGAGAGATGGACATGAGATTAACCGGTAAAAAAGTCATCGCTCTGGTCGATGAAGAATTCGAGGATTTAGAATTGTGGTACCCTGTACATCGGGTTCGTGAAGAAGGTGCGGAAGTGCATCTTGCTGGAGAGAAAAAAGGAAAAACCTATATTGGCAAATACGGTGTGCCTGCTGAAGCCGAATACAGTTTCGATGAACTCGACAGTTCAGATTACGATGGCATTCTCGTGCCAGGCGGCTGGGCGCCAGACAAGCTGCGTCGTTATCCCAAAGTACTGGAGCTTGTGAAGGAAATGAATGCAGACCGGAAACCGATTGGACAGATCTGTCATGCGGGCTGGGTGCTGATTTCTGCCAAAATTCTGGACGGAGTTACAGTAACCTCTACACCAGGCATTCGGGATGACATGGAAAATGCAGGTGCTATCTGGAAAGATGAAGCGGTTGTTGTTGATGGACATATCATCTCAGCACGTCGTCCGCCCGACCTTCCACCTTATGGCAAGGCATTCTGTGATGCACTCGCTGACAAATAAAAATAACCCCATTGTGCTCTCATGCACAGTGGGGTTGTTTTATATAACAAGTTTTCCAATAAATAATTATCACAAATGTAAATATATTAACTTAAAGGTATTTATATCCAGTTCGCCCAATTATGATGCATTCGAACCACTTTGTTCATCCGGACTTCCCGTAGAGTCATTAAAAACTTGCAGTCGCTCCTCAATATCTCCGCTGGTCCGTAGGGCGAAGCACTTTCGCGCTTCTTCTTTGGCGGCCGATGCTGTTGTGTTCAGCACTCTGTGCTTCACACGTAACAGGGATTGTGGAGACATACTCAAGTGGCGAATGCCAAGCTCCAACCAAAGCGGAATGGCACGTTCGTCCCCTGCCATCTCTCCGCACACACTGACATCAATTCCAGCCGTATGAGCCGCATCTGCTGTTGCACGAAGCATCCGCAGAACAGCCGGATGATAGGGGTGATACATATGAGCGATCTGCTCATTCATTCGATCCACTGCCAGTACATATTGAACCAGGTCGTTCGTACCAATACTGAAGAAATCAGCTTCCTCTGCGAGCAGATCAGCAATCATCACCGCTGCAGGAACTTCAATCATAATTCCCACCTGAATGTGAGGGTCGTATGATAATCCGCGCTCGTCCAGATCAGACATCGCCTCACGGAGAATCTCATTGGCCTGCTGAAGTTCTTCCACCGAAGAGATCATCGGGTACATGATTTTGACATTTCCAGCAGCGCTGGCACGCAGAATGGCTGTAAGCTGTGTTTTGAACAGATCCTTGCGGTCGAGACTAATCCGAATAGCTCGGTAACCCAGAAACGGGTTGTCTTCCTCCGGCAGTTCAAAGTAATCAAGTTGCTTGTCACCACCGATATCCAGTGTACGAATAACAACGGATTGCCCTGCTGTTTTCTCTGCCACAAGACGGTACACCTCATACTGTTCTTGCTCACCCGGGAAAGTAGCACGGTCCATGTACAAGAATTCTGTTCGGAACAAGCCCACACCTTTGGCTCCTTGTTTCAAAGCAAGGTCCAATTCCTTCACCGAACTGATATTGGAAGCCAAGTGCAAAACAGCCCCATCTTTGGTTACAGCATCCACTGTAGCAAGGACTTGAAGTTGTTCCTTTTTCTTCAGTTGCTTGCTGCGAAGCATGGTATACCGTTCAATCGTCTTGCGATCCGGGTCCGTAAATACCAAGCCATTGTCACCATCTACCACAAGCATATCCCCTGTCTCTACCGGCATGCCAAGACTCGCTTCCAGACCGGAAACGAGAGGAATGCCAAGGGCACGAGCCATAATCGCAGAATGTGATGTTTTCCCGCCAATCAAGGTTACAATGCCTAGTACATGGGTCGGATTCAGATGCGCCAGTTGAGATGGCGACAGTTCTTTGGCAACGAGTACATACGGCTGGGTATCCGAAGGAAGTGTAATCTCCGGTGCACCGAGCAAATGCTTGAGCAGACGGTTACCCACATCCTTGATGTCAATGGCTCGCTCCTTCATATACTCGTCTTCCAGCAAGTCAAACATCGTGACAAAATGGTCTATGGCTTCTTTGACAGCCACTTCTGCTGCCTTATATTGACGCTCAATAATACCGCGAATTTCGTTCATGAATACCGGATCTTCCAGGATTGCCAGATGTGCATCAAAGATACTGGACTCCTCTGGACCAACGACTTCCTTGAACTCATTTTTGATATATTCGATCTCATCCTTTGATGTCCGTATGCCCTCATACAGCCGTTCGAACTCTTGGGCGAGATCCACCGAATCCATCTTCTGATCCGGCAGATCCCATTCCCAACTGGGCAGGACAAATGCTTTGCCGATGGCTATGCCTGCAGCTCCGTTGATGCCTTGTATCTTCATTCTACCCCTCCAACGTTCCTGTCATAGAGCACCACGGACATAACGGATGCCTGACCTTTCTTAACTTGCTTAAATGGAGCAAAACTCCATGATTTTACACGATCCGGATTCGTAATTACCATTGGTGTTGTTAGTGATGCCGCTTGCTCGCGGAGTACTGCCAGATCAAACTTGATCAACAACTGCCCTGGCTCCACCGTATCGCCCTCCTGAACAAAAGCTTCAAAATGGCCTTTCAACTGTGAGGTATCGATGCCGATATGCAGTAACACCTCAAGCCCCTCACGGGTAGAAATACCCAAGGCATGCATGGTCGGGTACAGGTGCATAATCGTTCCGTACACGGGTGAGACCAGCTCTCCCTTTTCCGGAACAAAGGCTACACCATCACCGACAAGCTTGGCTGCAAAAATCTGATCCGGCACCTCTTCAATCGGAAGCATTTTGCCCTGAACGGGGGCACAGAACAGAACCTGTTGCAGATCTCTTTCCAGCAGCTTCGCGATTTCTTCCCGAATCAATTCCGAGTAGGTCCCGAATACCACCTGTACGTTACCGCCACCCAGCTTGATCAGTCCAGCGGACCCCATACTCTTCATGGCACCCGTGTCGATCAGCCGGTCATCATGCACAGTGAGGCGAAGACGTGTAATACATGCTTCAACCTGTACAATGTTACTCTTCCCACCCAATGCCTCGAGGATTAAAGGTGCCTGATAAGGAATGTTACCTACCCAATCTTCCAGCATGGAGCCCTCTTCTCGTCCTGGTGTTGGAATCTTGAACGTACGAATCGCCCATCGGAACAGGAAGTAGTAAACCAGCCCATATAGTATGCCAATCGGAATGAGCTTCCAAGCATTCTCCGATAGATGGAAATTGAGTATGTAATCAATAATACCTGCGGAGTAAGAAAATCCATGCCGGATATCAAGCCAGTAACTAATCCACATGGCAACGCCGGACATCACTGCATGCACGATGAACAGATAAGGTGCCGCGAACAAAAAAGCAAACTCAATCTGTTCCGATACCCCGGTTAGAAAACAAACGAGTGCCGATGTCAGAAAAGTTTTCTTGATTTTTGGTTTCAGATCTTCCCTGGCTTCCTGAATAATAGCAAAGGCTATTGCCGGAATGGCAAACATCATGATGGGAAACAAACCCGCCATAAAGAATCCTGCTGTTGGATCACCTGCAAAAAATCGGGGCAAATCCCCTTGCACAATGTTACCATCAGGCGTTTCAAACGTCCCTAACTGGAACCAAAACACATTGTTAAGCAGGTGATGAAGCCCAAAAGCAACCAGCACCCTGTATAACACTCCGTAGATGAACAGTCCAAACCCCCCGAGACTGTATTCCCAGGTAGCAATGCCGTTCAATCCATGCTGTAGGATCGGAGCGAGCCATAACATAAAACAGGAGAACAATGCCGAACAGAGTCCGACGATGAGCAAAACAAACCTTGAACCTCCAAAAAATTGTAAAATTTCAGGCAGTTTAATGCTTTTAAACCGATTATGCATCCCACCGGCAAGCGCGCCGAGTATGATTCCGATTAAGGAAGCCGGCTGAACGGTGCCATCCCCGAAGTTCCGAGTCACCTGATCATATATCACGATACCAGCCAGAGCAGCAAGTCCCGCTTGTCCGGCCTGGTTGGAGAGTCCCAGTGCTACACCGACAGCGAACAAATACGGTAAGAAATAAAAAATACCGTGTCCGGCCACGGTAGACACTTCACCGACAATATCCAATCCCCAGGCGTCCCAAGGCAGACTGCCAACACTGAGCAAAATTGCGGCGGCGGGCAGGACCATTGTAGGCAGCATTACCGCTCGTCCGAGCTGCTGCAAGGATCCGAGCCAATTCATGGCGACCTCTCCTTTCTATCCTAGATGGTAAGCTTTACGCAACGTTTTGTCAAAGCAAAACAGTAACCAATTGGTAATTAATAACGGCAAAAATAGAACAGAAAAAATCCCGTCAACTTCAAGTTAACGGGATTCATCCTATGTTCATTCAATTGGGACAGATCAGGAGATCATCCGATCACAGGTGAACGAGCCTCTCAGCCGCGTCCAGCGCCGCGCAGAACGATGGAATCCTCTACCTTGATACAACGATTCGTTACCGCTGTCATGCCGTTCTCTGCAGCAATCTGGACCGCTTCATCACTATGGATGCCAAGCTGCAGCCACAGCACATTTGCTTTGATGGCAGCGGCGTCACGAGCGACATCCGCGCAAAACTCTTCGCGACGAAACACATTGACAATGTCTACCGGCTCTGGAATATCCGCGAGTGTGGCATATACCGTCTCGCCCAGGATTTCACCTTGCACCTGTGGATTAACCGGGATAATGCGATAGCCTCTGCTCTGCATGGCTTCTGCCACCATATAGGAAGTGCGATCTGATTTGTCTGATAAGCCGACGACTGCGATGTTGCCTGCCTTGCGCAAAAGTTGTCCAATTTCTTCACGAGTAGGGTTGTTAAATTCCATGTTCAAGCACCATCCTTTTCTGAATTAAAGTGCGTGTTCAAAAAAACAGGTTTTCAGTTATTTACTCTTTTACCCATTGAACCGAGGCGCCAAGCGCCTGCAAATGATCGAAATATTGCGGATAAGACTTGGCTACATGGTGTGCATCCCGAATACGAAGCGGCTCCTTGGAACGCAGACCAACGACAGTGAGCGCCATAATTACGCGATGATCGTAATGAGCGTTAATCTCAACGCCGCCTTCAACGCCTTCCGGACGTCCGTGTACGATAATCTCAGCTTGACGCTCTTCAACGTTCGCTCCTGCCTTCCGGAGTTCGTTCAAATAATCGGTGATTCGGTCACATTCCTTGTAACGCAGGTTCTCTACATTATAGAACCGTGACGTGCCTTCCGCAAACACAGCTGCGGCTACCATAGCCAAAACGGCGTCCGTTGCGGCATCCCCGTCGAATTCGATCGCTTTCAGTCTGCCATTACCTTGAACGTGTACAACATCGTTCTCATGTGTCAATGGCACTTCCATCATGCGCAGCACGTCAACGATGGCACGTTCACCCTGTTTGCTCTGCTCCATCAGGCGCAGAATTTTCACATCGGACTGTGTAACCGCTGCTGCGGCAAGAACGGCTGCCGAGCCCGGGTAGTCTCCTTGAACCGTGTAGGTCGTCGGCTGGTAAGCCTGTCCACCTGGTACACGGAAGGACATGTAATCATCACTTGCATGGATAACGATGCCTGCCTGCTCCAGCACTTCCAGCGTCTGTCCGATAACAACCTTGGACTTCAGGTCATTCAGTACTTCGATGGTGCTGTCTTCTGCAAGCAACGGCGTAACAAACAACAATGCACTCAGATATTGGGAGCTGACGGAGCCAGATACACGAATGTGTCCACCCTTGGCATTGCCACCCTTGATTGTAATCGGTAGGCGTCCTTGTTCATGCTGTACATCTACACCCAATTGGCCAAGCGCATCGATCAGGTCATCATGGGGGCGTTTGCCCAGTGAATCCGGGTACGTATTCACAAATGTAACGTCAGGGCAGAGCGCTGTAACGCCCATAAGGAAACGAAGTACTGCACCCGCATTCCCAACATTCAACTCACGCACATCACGGGGATGACTGCCAAAGCCCTGGATCACAATCTTGCTATCGTCTTCTTCAAGTACTGCCCCCAGATCGCGAATACATCTGCGCATGGCGTCACTGTCTTCACTGTGTGCCGGGAAATGAATGGTACTTGTGCCTTCTGCCAGCGCAGCAGCCAGCAAATAGCGGGTAGTGTAGTTTTTGGAGGACAGAGCCCCGATTTCCCCGTTCAGAGTGGGGGTTGGTTTAACAATAACGTCCATGGATGAAATTCTCCTTCATTGATTATATTGTGGCCAAATTGACATTCCGTGCATCGCTTGGGTATCATTATAGCGTTAAGTCCATACAGAAAAGAGGACCTGAATATGACACAAATAGCTGAAATTGAAACGTCTGAGCTGCGCCGCCGTTTACAGGCGGGAGAGAAGCTGCAGATGATAGACGTCCGCGAGGACGATGAAGTCGCGCAAGGCATGATCGAAGGAGCCAAGCATATTCCGCTTGGACAGATTCCGGACCGACTGTCTGAGATTGAGAAATCAGGCGAGATCGTGATCATCTGTCGTAGCGGTTACCGCAGTGAGCGTGCATGTGAATATCTGCAGCAACTGGGATATGAAGGCTGTACAAACATGGTCGGCGGTATGCTTCAGTGGCAACAGGAAGACTAGAGAAACCCGGAGAGAAGCGAAGTCATTTGTAACCTTGTGACCTCAGCTCTGCTCCACTTCTAGAAACGGGCCTATATGGCCCGTTTTGTTATATCTGCCACCACCTATCAACCATCAAACTTCGATGATAACAAGCTTAGACGCGGTAATGCACTAAAATTAAACGAGTCACTTCAGCAGCGGATAACTCGGTTGTATCCACCGTATAATGTGCGAACCGGTATGCGTCTTTCCGTTCTTCCATAATTGCCTGAATGCGTTCCTCTGCATTACCTGCGAGGAGTGGGCGATTGTCACAGCCACTAACACGCTCTACAATCACTGCCGGATCAGCAGTCAAGGCAACAACCCAACCATTTTTCAACATCACGTCACAATTATCCGAACGCAGCACCACGCCACCTCCGGTCGCTATGACCTGTGACTTCTTCTCCAGCACCGAGCATAACATACGGCTCTCGGCATCACGGAAATACGTCTCTCCCTTGCCAGTGAACAATTCTGGAATCGTACAGCCTTCCTCTTTTTCCACCGCGGCGTCTACATCAATCAATCGATAACCAAGCTCGCGTGCAAGCATGTCAGCGACGGTTGATTTGCCGGTTCCCATCATACCAATGAGAATAATATTGTTAGACTTGCTCAAGGTGTACACTCCTTTAATTCAAGCAATTCGTGAGCACTTTTGTCCTATCATAACACAGCCCTGCAGACTGGGAAAGACCATCTCCTAACCGACTTCCTTTCGACCATCCGCAAGTACTTCCAAGACAGATTAAGTAACTCCCGGCATCTAAGCCTACGGCAGATCACCCTTAAGCAGTTTTGAGCCCCCAAACGTTTTCAATCAGTGACCAACTAGTAACTTAACGAACAGCAATGAGCTTATTTACGTAAAATAGGCGCAGATAAACTTCTAACGAATCTCAGTAAACTTATTTCAAAAAATCACCGTCAAAACCTCGACATCTCGCTGCGAATTATTGAAATAGGGCCTTCTGAGTTCGTTAAAAAATAGAACCGGCTCATTTTGCCAAAATAGGGTGTCTCATGTTCATTAGGTCTAGAGGCAGCTACATGTCTTCTCCATCAACATTATTTCTGTATAACACAGTAAAAAAGAGGCCCAGCGTTGACCGGCAATCCCCGGAACGCCAAACCTCTTTTGAGCCTCTTAGCAGGCCAAAGCTCCTGCTTAAAGGCGCTTTGGCCAAATCTAAGAGACTTGTATATGTGCTACTACTCCATCCAGTTGTGGTGGAAGCTGCCTTCTTTGTCCACACGTTTGAACGTGTGAGCACCGAAGTAGTCACGTTGAGCTTGCAGCAAGTTTGCTGGAAGACGCTCTGTACGGTAGCTGTCGTAGTAAGACAGAGCACTGGAGAAGCCAGGTACTGGAACACCTTGTTTTACAGCAGCCGCTACAACTTCACGCCATGCGCCTTGATAAGACTCAACGATGTTTTGGAAGTAAGGATCTAAGAGCAAGTTTTTCAGAGCTGCGTCTTTATCATAAGCTTCCTTGATGTTTTGCAGGAACTGCGAACGGATGATGCAGCCACCGCGGAAGATCATGGCAATGTTGCCGTATTTCAGATCCCAGCCATACTCGTCGGAAGCTGCACGCATTTGTGCAAATCCTTGTGCGTAGGATACGATTTTACTTGCAAAGAGGGCTTTACGCACGCTCTCGATAAATGCTTTTTTGTCACCGGAGAACGCTTCAGTCGCTGGTCCATTCAGGATTTTGCTAGCTGCTACACGCTCGTCCTTCATCGCAGACAAGAAACGGGAGAATACAGATTCCGTAATCATGGACAATGGTACACCGAGATCCAGCGCACTTTGGCTTGTCCATTTACCTGTTCCTTTTTGTCCAGCCGCGTCCAGAATGACGTCAACCATTGGTTTACCCGTTTCCGGATCGTATTTAGAGAAGATATCTGCTGTGATTTCGATCAGGTAGCTATCCAGCTCCCCTTGATTCCATTCCGTAAAGATTGCGTGAAGCTCTTCAACAGAAACGTTCAATACGGATTTGAGCAAGTGGTACGCTTCACCAATCAACTGCATATCTCCGTACTCGATACCGTTATGCACCATTTTCACATAGTGTCCGGCACCGTCTGGTCCAATATATGTACAACATGGATCGTCACCGACTTTGGCCGAGATCGCCGTCAGGATCGGTTCAACCAGTTTATAAGCACTTTCCTGTCCACCTGGCATGATGGAAGGGCCTTTCAGTGCGCCTTCTTCACCACCGGATACACCTGTTCCGATGAAACGAATGCCTTTGTCTTCCAACTCTTTGCTGCGACGTTGCGTGTCAGGGAAGTATGCGTTCCCTCCATCAATGATGATGTCGCCCTCATCCAGGTGAGGAAGCAGTTGTTCAATGGTAGCGTCGGTCGCTTTTCCGGCTTGTACCATGATCAAAATTTTGCGCGGGGATTCCAGGGATGCTACGAACTCTTCAATGGAGAATGAGCCTGTCAGGTTTTTACCTTCAGCTTCTTTCAGAAGATCATTGGTTTTCTCCGGGGAACGGTTAAATACCGATACTGAGAAACCTTTGCTTTCAATGTTAAGGGCCAAATTTTTGCCCATGACAGCCAGGCCAATTACGCCAATTTGTTGTTTTGTCATCTGGTCCTCCATCCTTTGCTCCAATTAATTTTATTGAAATAAATTCTCAACAATACTCCCATTTTAACGGTTTTATGTATAGAAGTGAACCCCGTGGCACAGCTACGCAACGAGAAAACACCCCAATCTGCTGAGGTGTTCATCGTATTTTCATAAATACGGCCTTATCTTGTCAGCCTTCTAACATTAACAGATGTCCGGACAACTGTTTTAAGACTTGACGGCAAGCATTTGCTTTTTCGATATTATCCATCTGCATGGCCGTGTAGAGGCGCTCCAGTTCATCGTCCACTTCCATGCGCAACAACATGAGCCTTTCCTCGCCTTCACGCGAGAGGAACATTTCTTCCATCTCTTCCGCCGTCGGCGCAGGTTCCTTTTGAAAAATGACACGCTGTTTGAATCCGGAAACTTCCACGAGCCGAATCACTTCACCGAATAAAATGTTCTCCACGGTCATCTGCTGATCCTTGAACCGCTTCACAACCGCATGCCCGCGTGTATCTCCAATCAGCTTCTCCAGCCACTCTGCAAGTTTTGCATCCTTAATGATATAATCTCCAGTCATCTTGTAGTTCCCCGTGCGTGTCTGTTGAAAGCGGAGCTTTACCAGCTTGCGGCCGGTCCGGACTGACAGGATAAAAAAGGATTCGTCCTCGCTCCAATATAGTGAATATCCCTCACGAATAAGGTCTCTGATCAAATTTTGGATATGCCGACGGTTGAACCGCAGCTCCAGATTGCAATATTCAACTTCATAACTCTTATTCACGGCACTCCCTCCATCTGTACCGGATCAACTCCGGCCCTCGTCTTCAATCGCTTCTACTCAATCGGCTTACCCTATTTTATACTTCATTTTATGTAAGGGTACTTGGTTATTTGACTATTTTTCACCGAAAGGACCGCAGGATTGCAGCTTTCCGCAGACGCACAGGGGCAAGCCCCCGATTATCGTGATATAATGGACGCGAAAAAGGGAGCTCCACAACCAAGACCGTTGGTGGAACTCCCTTTTCTTTTGCTTATTTGGCCGGAGCGGTGCGAAACGGATTGCGGGATAACACAAAGTGCACAACGGCAAGTCCTGCCATGACGATGGCACTGCCAATGAATGGGGCCGGATGGCTCACGTGGTCCCACAGCAGTCCGGAAACAATGGGGCCGACAACCATGCCTGATCCCTGCAATGTAAGGAAAAATCCCCAGATCGCTCCCCGCTCCCCTTTGGGAATCAGTGTGGCTACAAAAGCATTCCAGGCGGGCAGAATCATGGCATAACTGATGCCCACCAGCATAACAACACCAAACACCACCGGAATGGATGTTATGGAGGAGAATGCAAACAGACTCGCCGCCGCCATCAAAAAACCAACGTTCAGGAACGGTTTCGTACCAAACCTGTCTACCATTTTACCTACAGGCAGTAAGGCAATAACGGTTATTCCACCTCCCGCAATCAGCAACAAACTGTAAAGGTTTGGTGAGATGTGCAGATCTGTGCGTGTATATAGCGTGATTACTGGACTGAGCAGCCCAATGACAAACGACTGCATAAACAAGGCAGGATACACCAGTGGATTTACATTAAGCGTACTGCGCACTCGTTGCAGTGTGCCCTTCACACTCTTTTGCAGCCGGATGAACGGCGTGAGCAGATTCGGTTTGGCTGGATATTTCACATCACTATTCTTCGCTGCTTGCTCGGCATGCTCTCCTTCAACAATGACACGTCCAGGAAGAATCATGGCCACCAGAATAACGAGAATGGCACAACCCATCAGCACGAGGAATATAGTTCGATAATCATGATGCGTGCGCTCCAGCAGCCAGTTCATGCCTATAGGTCCAAGCCCCGTTCCGCCGAGAGCAGCCATCTCCAGCGCCCCCATTGCTGTACCATTCTTGTTCTGTGGGCCTGACATCGCCGTCACCCCTGTCATGGCGCAAGGCCAGAGTGGTGACGTACCAATGCCAAGAATGAGACAGGCCATGGCCAGTCCAAAGGCACTTTTGAGAAAAAGGATCATAATAACAGCGATTAAGGTACAGATTAGTGCTGTAACCATCGTTGCGCGGAACCCGATCCGTTCTGCTGCCCAGCCGGAAGGCGCCCGGAACAGATTATCTCCCAGATATTGAAGAGCAAATGCCACACCAATGACGCCTGCAGACAGACCCAGTATATTGTCCATATACACGGGCAAAACAGCTACCAATAGGGCCCCTTTGATAATTTCAACTAGAAAAAGTGTCAGCCACATCGCGATAAAAAATGGTGATCGCAAAATTTTGGCTGGTTTTGTATCGGTTTGCATTCTTTTTCCCCTTTCGGTGTTCATTTGCCTATTCCCTATCCTTAGTGTAACCGTGGGGAATGTGCCCAAATCTCGGCAATTTAAAAAATTGTCGATTTATACTGTTGCATTCGGTTCTTAATTTGCTATACTCATCTTTGTTTACCAATTTTATTAGGAAGGGTTGTGACAGCACTGATGAATCACCACCGTACGCCGCTGTTTACCGCTTTAAAAAATCATGCGGCACTCAATCCGGTACAGTTTCATATTCCGGGCCATAAAAAAGGATTGGGAGCGGATACCGAATTCCGTGAATTTATTGGCGATAATGCCTTCTCCATAGATTTGATTAACATCGCACCGTTGGATGACCTGCATCAGCCAACCGGTGTCATTCAGGAAGCACAGATTTTGGCAGCAGATGCCTTCGGAGCCGATTATACCTATTTTAGTGTACAAGGCACAAGCAGTGCCATTATGACCATGATTCTGTCTGTATGCTCACCGGGTGACAAAATTATTGTGCCCCGTAATGTGCATAAATCGGTTCTGTCCGCGATTATTTTCTCAGGCGCCAAACCCGTATTTGTTTCTCCTTCACAAGATGCCAATCTAGGCATTGACCATGGAGTGACTACACAGTCTATCCGTCGCGCACTTGAGCGTCATCCAGATGCCAAGGCATTGCTTGTAATTAACCCGACCTACTACGGCGTGGTTACCGATCTGAAAGAGATTGTTGAGCTGGCACACAGCTACCAAGTTCCTGTACTTGTTGATGAAGCACATGGCGTACTCATTCATTTCCATGAGGATCTGCCGTTGTCTGCGATGGCAGCAGGTGCCGATATGGCTGCAACCAGTGTTCACAAGCTTGGTGGCTCCATGACACAGAGTTCCGTACTCAACCTGAACACGAAGAATGGGTTCGTGAATCCGCAGCGTGTACAGACGATCCTGAGTCTGCTCACCTCAACATCAACTTCATACATTTTGCTTGCTTCACTCGATACATCAAGACGTAACCTGGCACTCCACGGTCGTGAGATTGCACAGAAGGCGATTGAACTGGCTGAGTTTGCCAGACGTTCGATTAACGATATGGATGGACTGTATTGCTTCGGTAGAGAGCTGCTGGGTACAGAAGCGACCTTCAACTATGATCCAACCAAAGTAACGATCCATGTTCGCCATCTGGGTATTACAGGGTATGAGACAGAGAACTGGCTGCGTGAACATTACAACATCGAGGTCGAACTTAGTGATATGTACAATATTCTGTGTCTCATCACGCCAGGAGATACGGATGACAGTGTGGATATCTTGCTGAACGCTCTGCAGGATCTCTCCCGTACCTATTATCAAGTGAACCCGGCCCATGAACTGGTCGTAAAAGTTCCGGATATTCCACAGTTGATGCTGACTCCACGCGATGCATTCTACGGTGATACCGAAGTGATTCCGTTTAAGGAATCCGCAGGACGTATTATCTCGGAATTCATCTATGTCTATCCGCCAGGAATTCCAATCCTGTTACCGGGTGAGGTTATCACCCAGGAAAACATCGACTACATCATCGATCATGTCGAAGTTGGATTACCCGTCAAAGGACCCGAAGATCGCAGCGTAACCAACGTTAAAGTGATCGTGGAAGCCGATGCCATTTTCTAAAACAACTCCATCACCCTGTGAATGGAATAAACTTGAAGGACCAAGCCTTAAGCTTGGTCCTTTTTTTATTTTATGAGACAAGCAAGTTTGCATTTTTCCGTCTATTTCGTCGTTCAAACCGGTGGTGTAAATCCTCGTATACCTCTTAAAAAACAAACAAAAGGCCCCCTGAGATCAAGGAGCCTTCATGTTATGTTCCAAAAGAATGACTATTCTTGTGATGCAACGAGTTCGTTGTAAGCCGCTTCAACGCGGTTCCACTCTTCTTCGTCTTCAATATTGTAGAGCACCATTTCCTCGTCTTCTTCTTCCATACGCAGGATGATGCCGTCAGCTTCAGGATTGTTACGTTCCAGCAGGAGCGCATAAACATGCTTCTCCACGTCAAACGTCTCCACCAAAACCATCTCCACGTCTTGGCCGTTCTCGTCTGTTAATGTGAGAAGGACTTCTTCATGCTCGTGGTCGTGGTCGTGGTCTTGCCCGCATCCGCAGCCATCGCCGTGTTCATGTGTGTGATCGCTCATTGAAATACCTCGCTTTATAAATAGAAATTGTGTAACCTTGCATATCGTAACATGTTCAATGACCCAGGTCAATTTAACTCACAGGGTAATTTTCGCTTCAATCGTTCAGCGCTGTAATGATTTTCTCCGCTACCAGGACGTAGCTGCTGTTTGCATTTTCTTTAATATGAAAGCCAACCTGATACTTACCGGCACGACTGAAATCGTACGTAAAATCATATGTGCGGAACCAGAAGTTATCCTTCTGGGTCGTAAGCTCCTGGGACTGGATATCCTTCACCTGACCGCTTGGATTGGTAATCGTTACTTTCACCGCAGCTACATCTGCTGTCAGACTATCCACTTGTGAAAATACATTGAATTTCAGCTTACCTACGTTAACGTTGCCAAATACAGTGTCTCCCTTGAAGAGAAAAATATGTACATTCGGTTTGATCACCGTTACTCTCTTGTTACTGCTGTCCCATTTGACGACGCCTCCGGCTTCTCTTACAGGTACATAGGTCGTTCCATCAATGAGATAACCTCCATCAGCTGCTTCCTTGCCGTTAATGAGAACACGAATCTTCTCGTTCACCGAATCTGCAAACAATAAAGACCCGCCGAGCAAGGAGAATACCGTGACACAAAGCAATATTCGTTTCCATTTCATCCCGTCAATATTCCCTCCCCTGCTGCTAGCTGTTGTACATTTATACTGCAGATTCATCCACAAAGTTGCGCTGTTTTTCATCATTTTTCATTTTTTATCCAGAATTTTTTCCACCCCTTGGAATGCACAAAAAGAGGCGATCCTCATTAAAGGATGCCCCTGATCTATAATTATTATATATACGGGATTATACGAAGAGTTATGAAGAAGTATGGCGGGTCAATATACAGGGAACGCCCTTGCCTAAAGCCCCTTCAATTCTCATACGTGCAGCATAATCCATTCCTCGCGTACATGGTGTCTTACATCTCTCACATACATCCGAAGTGACCAACTTCATGGATACACGTATTTTATCACTCTTTAATGCGGGAGCTTTCTTGCCCTTTGCTTTTGCCATCCCGGATTCCCCATTTCCCCAAGTGCTTACTGATGTAATGCATCATATGGGGATTCGCCCGGTTGTGTGTCTATTTAAAAAACGTATTTAAATAATAAAAATATGACAAGGAGGATACCTCCAAGAATGAGCCAGTTGCTGATTTCATACCAAATGCTCTTGCCTCCGGAGAGATATTTCTGTTCATTCTCTTGATGACGCTGACGGTGAGTATCGGTCTCAGAGCCATGGGGTGGTTTGCTAAAATCCATCATAAGTACATTCCCCTTTCAGCAGTTGTGTGTAAACTCACTACCATTATAACCCATAATTGAGTATGAAATTGATTTTTCTGCATAAAACACCAAAAAGCCTCCGATTTCTCGGAGGCTTCTTATCAACAACAAATAGTATAAATGATTACGCCAGTTCCACGTTAACATTCACGTTCCCTTTGATTCCTTTGGAATATGGGCAGTAGTCATGGGCAAGTTTCACAAATTTATTAGCCGTCTCCTCATCCAGACCAAGGATTTTAACTTCCAAATCTACTTGAAGCTTCACGCCGTTATCCTCAGAGTCTGTCACCAACATTACGGTTGCAGCTACGGTACTTCTTTCAATTTCAACTTTGTGTTTCTTCAATTGAAACTCCAGTGCGGAGTTAAAACAAGCACTATACCCTGCTGCAAACAACTGCTCCGGATTGGTAGCTGTCGTCACTTGTCCTCCGAGTTCAGGCGGTGCAGCTACATCCAACATAAACACGTTATCCGGGGATTGTACGATGCCTTGACGTCCGCCTGTATTGATTACTGTTGTTTCATATAATGTTTTCATTTGTGAAAACTCCTTTAGTTAATTAGATTTATTTTGACTAAATTTTGATCTCTCTTGTGTCGCTAACAATTACATTGTACACAATTAAATTGTGTATGTAAATAGTTAATATAAAAAAATAATATAATTTAATGCTGCGTTTAAATGAATAGCGATGAGGAGGATTATACTGTAGTTATCGGTAGAGGAAATGTATCCTTCCTTAACTTTCATCCATCGAATAACCTAAGTCGAACCGTTAAGGAGGAATAACACGTTTGGAGAATAATTCATTTCTAACCCGGGACAAGCCCAAACATAAAGTCAGAGCACTTTCTGAGGTGTTGGCTGTATCTACCAAACTCGGCCTGACTTCATTTGGAGGACCGATCGCTCATCTCGGTTACTTTCATGAAGAATATGTTCGCCGTAGAAAATGGATGGATGAACGAAGCTATGCAGATTTAGTTGCGCTATGTCAATTTTTGCCCGGGCCTGCCAGCAGTCAAGTCGGGATTGGAATTGGCATCATCCGCGGCGGTTTGGTGGGGGGACTGATAGCTTGGCTTGGTTTCACACTTCCTTCTGTCATTGTGTTAGTTTTGTTCGCTTTCTTTCTTCAAGGATTTGATATCAGCAGTACTGGCTGGATTCACGGCCTTAAGATTGTTGCTGTAGCTATTGTCGCTCAAGCGATATTGGGCATGGGGCAAAAACTAACTCCTGACCGTTACAGGGCAACCATCGCTATCTTTACTGCAGCGGCGACTCTTGTGTGGCAGACTGCGTTCACTCCAATCCTTTTTATTGTTATTGCAGGCATAGTAGGCATGATCCATTTCAGAAAAATGACAGGCATTAAGACAGCAGACTTGTCGATCCCGGTGAGTCGTAACTTGGCAATATTCTGTTTGGCTACGTTCTTTGGAATCCTGATTCTTCTCCCGGTACTCACACCCTTTGATCGTTCGGGATGGCTGTTATTCTTTGATAGCTTCTACCGTTCAGGATCACTTGTATTTGGTGGAGGGCATGTTGTACTTCCGTTACTGGAACGTGAATTCGTCCCTACAGGTCTGATTAACAAGTCCGACTTTTTGGCGGGATATGGAGCAGCACAAGCTGTACCAGGACCCTTGTTCACCTTTGCCGGTTATTTAGGAGCGATGATGCGTGGGGTTCCGGGTGCTTTGGTTGCAACGATTGCTATCTTTTTGCCCGCATTCCTTCTGATCGTAGGAGCATTGCCCTTCTGGAGTTCTTTATGTAAAAGCTCGAAAATTCAAGGAGCATTAATCGGAATTAATGCAGCCGTTGTAGGTATTTTGTTAGCAGCGTTGTACGATCCGCTTTGGACAACTGCGATCCTAACTCCTGTTGATTTTGCACTGGTATGTATCTTGTTTCTAATGCTCGTTTTTTGGAAAGTACCACCGTGGATCGTTGTCGTTGCTGGTGCAGCAGGCGGTACAATCATGAACCTACTCTAACTTTGTTTTCATAAGAGATTTTCGGTGTTGTCAGCTGCATGGGTACTCATCTCCTCGGCTTCTTACAGGAGTAATCCCATCTTTCTCATAAGCTTTCCTTCACTTATCAATCCAGTATACAAAAAAGGTACCCGTACACTTGAACACTTCTTTTTCAAAGTGTTCAAGTGTACGGGTACCAGGTTATTCTAAGCATACCTTTTTTACCGCTCCATGCAGATTATCGATTTATCCTCTTCGTCATTCCAATCGTAAACTTCTCAAATCCCAGTTTTGCGTAGTAGGTTTCCAATCCTTCCGTGCACATCAGTTGTGGAATCACCTTATTTTTCTCGCAATGCTCAACGATTCGTTTCATTAATTCTGTACCTATTCCTTGAGATTGATAGTCAGGCAGAACGCCTACCCCGCATATTATACCTGTTATCACTCCATCTGATATTACACGCCCCATGCCCACTAAGCGCTGCTGATCATAAGCATACATTGCATACCAACTTTGTTTGCACATACGTTCCAATTCATGTTGAGATAAATTCAGCGAATTCCATCCCAAAGATTCATATAGCGTTAATAATTGGTCGAAGCTCTCAGGTGGTTCTATTGAATAATGTATCGATTCTCTCATCAGATACCTCCTCTATCTACTCCATTTTAGTTCAGTTGCTCCAAATATCCACTTTCATCTGTGCACATTTGAAATACTTGGCCTCAGCCTTGCTTGTAGTCAGTTTCAAAAGACATTGCAGTTCTCCATGTTGGAACAACCCACCACTAAGGTCAGCCGCAACACCGCCATACTGATCATCCGCACCAAGCCATACGGACGGTCTCTCGAGTCCAGCTGAGAACTGTAATCCGGTACAGAGCAACACAGTGAGATTCTTACGGTTCTGTGCTTCATCTCCTGCTACGCCATGTGTGGTGAAGAACACCATGTTTTGATTAAAATCCGTGTAGGTTCCATCTGCTTTATAGGCACGGACCATACCATACTTCTGATTTACGTTTTGAAAAAAGGTGATTCCGGCCTTGCTATCCTTCGATTTAATGCCAACCTGAACTGAAATTCCAATGTTCCCGTTTAATTGTAGCGCTTCCAAAGTTATTGCAATTGCTGTTACTTTCGAGCTATCAATCAGATGTTTCATTTTCAACTCTGCCGTGGCTCCTGCCGTTGTCGGTGTTGTAACTGTTATGGTTCCTCTGTCGGGCAAAGGCTCAAACGTAGGGGTGCCCACTACCTCCATCCAATCCGGTAACGTTCCGTAAAGAAAATCGGCCACAAGCTGTTTGTGAACCTTTCCAAAGGGCACAATCTGACCCGCTGCATCACGTATAACCATCTCTACACCCCCACCGAATAGGCTACACCGATATTATGATCGGTATTGTAATACACGTACACTATACCGTCCATAACGGACACCATCAAGGACTGCATATTCGTCGTTTCCCAATTCAATGCCGGAAAATATATATCTGTAGGTTTGTCCAGCAGTTGACGAAAGTCTGCGCTGATCTTGGCAATGGCAGGTCGAGCTACAGTCGTAACCCCACCGGAAGCATAAGCCGATAACATGCCCAGCCACCACATGCTCCCTTTGTACATAAATACACCAGCATTGGATCTCGAAATGTTTTCTCCTGCACTTAAAGTGGCATCATTCCCACCTATTAATGGTCTTGGATCAGCTAACCAGCTACGTCCGTCATGTGAATGCCAGATACATTTACGACCAAAGTCACCACCGCCCATCACAGAGAAACCAATCCATTTGCCGCCATTTCTGAAACACGAGAAGTAACCGGTATGACCATCACCTGGGAACCCGGGAGGTTTGTCCAAAATCAACCCCACTCTTGTCCAGTTGATCATGTCTACAGAGGTCGCAAGTGCCGTTGATTGATTGATCCCCAGTCCGTTTTGTTGATAATACATAAAGAACAATTGTTCTTCATCGTTCCAGATCACAAATGGAGTTTCCGTCGAATTCCCAACCACAGTATCGAGATACACCTGTCCGTGTTTGGTCCATGGTCCTGTCGGGCTGTTCGAATAGGCTAGTCCAATTCCTCCGATGTGATTATGGTTGGTAGAATACGTAGCATAATAATCTGCTTTTGCATCAGGGATAAGCCCCTTTACCTTGATCGCCCGAAACCAATAGATCGATTGCAGACCCGCCATTGCAGCGGTATACATAGGATTGTCCATTTTTTTATCAAATTGAGGCGTGTACATCCGTCTGGCTTCTGCATCGCAATAATCATAAGGTGAAGTGAAACTGTTGGCTGTGACATTAGCAGTCTGTTCTGCCTGGATAGTTTTTTCAACCATTGACATGTTACACAACCTCCTTAACGTTCAGGGTGACAATGTCCAATGGAGAGAAGTATACTAATTCCGATGCGCCCTTTAGTAGATTTGAGAGATCAACAACATTACCCATATTCGCAGCCGGCCTCTGAATAACACGAATGATAGAGCGAATGCCTGTATTATATGAATACGCTTTCATTTTGTTAATTCCTTTGCTTTCCTTACCGTTGTGATCAGTGACTGTCTCTTTCCATGGCATGCCCGGATAATGTTGATCCTTCATATTAATCCCTCCTATTGTTTTCTCACGATAAGTATATTCATGAAGTTACCTTTCTGTTAAAGCATCATGCCCATTTTAAGGCCTAATATTCCAAGACTGGTTTGCAAAACAACATAAAATTTTATCCCCTTTTAGACTTTTTGAAGGTTATATCTTTCCTTTGGAGGGGAGTGAGTTGTGCAACCATCGGTTTGCTTTTGTTAAAATGACTAAACAGGCTAACCAATAACAATTGGCTAACCTGATTAGAGGAAGAAACTGCAATATAGATGTTCTCTTAAACAATTATTTCGTGGTGTTACAAGGGATGCTTTCTTCACTTTTCTAAAACCAATTACTTATTACTCCGCAAAAAGTGAAGATATGGGATTCACAACTTTTTTATTGGATTTCTCCTTGCCTTGGTTATCCAATACATAGTACTGATAAAAGTCGTTAGTGAATCCGATAGACTCCTGTATTTTCAGCTTAAAAGCTTCAAATGCAACATCACTCAGATGATCCTCATTCCAGAAATAATGAAGCATCAATCGATTCTGGTTATAAGGATGTTTGATAACATATGCACCCGCGGCGAGAGGTTGATTCATGGTATTTTTCCAAGGAAAACCCGTCTGTTTCGTCCGGTCGATAATGTTGAATTTCAAAGCCTGCACCAATCCGTTTGACTTGGCATTGCCAATGACAATAAGGTTGCTGTTGCCGATCTCTTTTTTCATCTTTTGCTTCAGTTCCTTGCGATCCCGTATAATGTCGTATCTCATACCGGTCATATCAAGGAATCCGGTCAACTGATTAACCATATCTTCCTGCTGTTTAGCTGCAAGTTTACTCACCTGATCGCTGAGCACAATGGTTAATTCCTCGCCTTGAAGGACTTTGTCCATCAATCGATTCATCACTTCATAAGGCAGATTAGGGATCATGCTCATGACAGCCTGATACTGTAGTTGTAACATGTCATGTACATAGGCGGCGGTCTCTTCCTGTGATAATTGGTATTCCGGCTTTAAGACAAAATTAGGCTGATATAGGGCCATTTGCATTTCTGAACGTACTTCTTTACCAAGCACATCTTCAATGGTGTGAAGCAGCCCCTCTACCGTTGCATTTTGGTACACGTAGCGTTTGAAATATGTCCTCATCAACTCGTCAAATTTCTCTTCACCGACGGAACGGTAAAGCTGATAGATCGCTTGTCTTCCCTTCTGATAATACACCAAACCTGCCAAATCCCCAGCTTCATCGTTTGTTGACGCAATCGCCATATCTACGGGTGCAGTATCAAACTGTATGGATCTGAACCCATTTAGCTTGTCTCTCTGTTTCTCGGCAAAATACACCATGGAGAAATCAGCAAAGCCTTCATCCAGAAAGGATTCTGTCTCCGAGTTATTACCGATCAATGCATGGAACCACTGATGCGCTATTTCATGAACAAATGTTGTGTCTTCTTCTGGAATAGCACCATTTTGAATCTGTCCCATCTGAATGAGCCTCGCATACTCCACGGCAACGCCTTGTACATACGTCTCGACAATTCGGAACTCTGGATAAGGATACTTGCCATATTTCTCACTATAGAAATCAATGACCTTGAATGCCTGATTAATGTACCGGTCAACTATCTTTTTCTTGGATGGATCATCGTTATAATAGTAGTATTCCACCGTCAGACCGTTACGGGTAGCGCGTTCCACTTGAAGATTAGGACTTGCAAAGAAAACAAACTCCCTCGTATTCTCGGCTACAGCAGACACAATCTTACGTCCATGTTCTGTACTGTTTTGAGTGGTGATCGTGCCCGGCATGGCTACCTGATACTCATCAGGAACATTTAATTGAACTTCAAAGTCCGATGAGGTGTAATAATCGCTCTCAAATGTTCGACTATACGGTGCCTTGTTCCATTGATGCTTAACCTCGTCGTATACAGACATCACCGGGAACCAGTGTGCACCATTGATCATGTCTTTGTAGTAGGAAACTCGCTGTGAGCCATAGGGTATATCCAACTGAAACTCCAGTTGGAATGATACCGATTCACCTGGTTGTACGGGCTTCTTCAACTGCACGGTCAACGCTTGGTTTTCCTTATGGAAGTCCAGCGATTGGCTATCTGCGGTTACAGCCTGAATATCGATGCCACCCAGAAAGTCCTCCGCTGTCTTCTCCGGGTGATCTTCACTAATCTTTTCATTATGCTGTTGGTACATGCTCGCCTGTGTAGACTTGGAGAGGTTTGCATCAGCATATGTATGAAGGACCAGCTGCTGGAGGGTATCCTTGCTTGTGTTTGTGATACGTTACCTTCTCGCTCCCCTGGATTGTCATGTCCTTCTCATTCAGCCGAGCCTGGATCTGGTATTGAATCGGGGTCTGCTCTAGAGAGTCTTTCTGTGTGTTATGTATCTTCGTAGATACAGGCGCTGGGTCTGCTTCCGCGGCAACAACCCCCATGTTGGCAAGTGGGCTTGTTGCCAGTATTAAAGCCAGTGTACCCGCGATCCCTACTCTGGCTAACTTTGATGTAAATGGGTTTGAATAATTCATAAGTTCTCTCCTTCTCCTGTTCTATGTTGACCTCAGAACCAAGTATAGAAGACGAAGCTTACGCTGAATTTATGTTTTATTTAAGTTTTGTTTAAAAAGAGGAGCGAAAATGAAACTATCGCAAATTGCATTCATGTTTGTATGTAAAAAAAAGAAAAGAAACCTTACATTGTAAGGCTTCTCATGTATGATCTGTAGTGGGCTCGAACCACTGACCCCTACCCTGTCAAGATAGTGCTCTCCCAGCTGAGCTAACAGATCATGATATATAAATGTTTCCCAATCAAGTAACAGTATCATATCAAGTAACCGTGTTCATTGTCAATGATTTATTTGGTTATAATTCACCCGAAATGGTGCACAATAAACGAAAGATTACCATTTCTACAACGAGGTGAATTCCCTATGAGAAACATAACAAAACGGTCAAAATCCAATAAATATACATTTACCAAATGCTTCTTCCCCTGCGTTGGGCTTATGATTCTCATTACAACCGTTACTGGTTGCGGCTTGGAGAAGGATGAACATACGGTACAATTCCAACAATTACAACAGCCCAATGAAAATGGTGAGTCTCTGCCCGTCTGGCTGGACGTATACTCCAAATCTGTAATTCAAGATGTATATTCTCCGCGAGGAAGCAGTGAAGTCTTGCCGTGAAGGTTAACAGGTGAATTACTCATCTTCATCCCACTTGCGTGAGTATGCTTTCTTCGTAACGTAATACAACAGAGTAATCATTCCCGCCGACATTAGCAATGTAATTACCATGATGCCTGTCATGCCCATCACTACCCCCTCCTCTCCCAATATGTTCCAGACTTCACTATACAGGAAAAACATTTTTTTGTATAATTCAGTCTGATATGTCGCGCAAGAGCAGAAAGAAGGAATGGAATTGGCAGCTGAGATTAGTTATGTATCTACAGAAGAACAACTGGAGCAAGCCCTGGGGATTCGCCATCACGTGTTTGTGATCGAGCAACAGGTGCCTGCCGAGATTGAGATTGATCAATATGATGTCATCAGTCCAGATGTGCATCATGTATTGTTAAGTACGGATGGCCAAGCTGTAGCCACAGGACGTCTGATCTATTACAGCAAGGATACGGCCAAAATGCAGCGGATCGCGGTGCTTGAGTCTCATCGTTCATTTGGCTATGGACGTGTGCTTCTGCTCGCGATGGAGGAACGGGCACGTGAACTCGGCTTATCCTATTCTGTACTGGATGCTCAATGTCAGGCACAGAAATTCTATGAAAAACTGGGTTATGAAGTGATTTCGGAAGAACCTTTTTATGATGCAGATATTCTGCATGTTCGTATGAAAAAGAGCTTGTAAAATCTCGGCGTTGGCAGGTCTTATCAGCATATGATGCATACTTCCGATGAATTCGGATAGGCTAATCAGGTAGACAGATTCCTATCTCGTCATATAAGGAGAGTGTGACATCATGGATCAAACAACACGCGAGAGTTTCACAGCAGTACAGAAAAATGGTGACGGTGACCTGACAGCTTTTCAAACTTCAGCAGGACGTGTACTGGATTATCAGCAGGCACTTGCAGAAGTAAAAGCTGGCGCTATTGCCGGTGTGAATGTATTTAAAGGCAAGGATGGCGAAATGTACATTCGCGGCGATGCCGACGGTGACCCAACCAACAACCTGGACCAACTTCCCCATTTCTAAAATAGATGCACACGTTGTATGTGTGACACAGTAAGCGCCGATCCGGATATCCGGGTTGGCGTTTTCTTATGTTCACTAGAGGGTGTCTTCAAACCTACTGAAAGCCGAACTCAGACCCACGAGCGGTAACGAATCTGAGGCGTCTTATTCTAGGATTTGAAGCCCCCTTAGAAATCTAAGGAATCTGAGACACGCTATATCAGAATTTTTGGCCTTTATAGCGTTTTTGTCAGGGGATTTCGGGAAATAAGGTGTCTGATGTTGCTTACAATTTAAAAAGAGGAGCGGAAGGCCAAATAAGACGTCCTGTGTTCCTTAGAAAATCATCTACTCATTCGCCAGCATCAGCCAACTTGGACTTCCAGACTGTTTAGATGCTGACATCCATCATCGTATAGCTTGCTTAAGTTTGAAAGCACACCTTAATAGTCCGTAAAATATTTTACGGAGTCCCCAGAAGGCTGGCTTCTGCGAACCGGCTGTTGTACTTGTTCCCATGCCTGCAAAATCTGTATCCCTTCAAGAGTAGACCGGTTCTCCCACGCGATGTGCCCGGTGCGTTCAAGCACCAGCAATGACTCATGAATGTAAGCTCTGCTTCGTCCCGTCTTGTTCTCCAGTTCATCCATACGCGGCAGCCTGCGCCGTTGTCCAGCATAGTTCACCATAATACGCAAAATCTTTCGTTCAAAGTCGTTCAGCATACTTTACCTCCCCATTCAGATCGGTAACAGGACGCCATGCCAGAATACCTTGCTCCAGAAATGTTCGGGGTGAGCCTTCTTTTCCCGCTGATGCTCTAATCATCCCGCCACGTACACTGTTAATTCGAATCTGTCGCTGCGTAATCTGCCCTGCACGATCCATGTAGACAAGCTCCACCATCTGGCCAATATATTTCCCTAGCATAACCATCCCTCCAATAAGAACGTTTGTTTGTATTTCATATTATATGCGAACATAAGTTCTTTATTCATATAGTAAAAAAAGGATTTTTGTAAAATAAAAAAACCAGACTTTCACCTTAATGAATAAGGCAGTCTGGTTCATAACGGATCAGTGTCGGTCCGATTCCGAAAATTGTACACTCTTTAACTGCTGTGTAGATGGATTAAAATCAACATTCACATAGACTGCGAATTGCTTGCCGTCTTTAGCACGAACCCATAGCTTGAACTGTTCCCGTGATTGATCCGCTGTTAGAGAAGTACGACCGATATGCTTATAGTCCAAAATATCCACATTATACTTGGTCTGTGTTTCTTTGACCGCAATAATTCCCCACTTCGCATAATCTGGGATAGCGCCACCTGTTCCTGATGTAATTCCAGCTAAACTCAGGACTACCGACATGACGGTAACGATGAGCATTCTCATTTCACTCACTCCTTGGGACAATATGTTTCTGTTATATTGCCCGTCCGGGTTTCATTTTACACGAATAAACGAAAGATCCAGGCCAGTGGCCGTAGGGAAAAAGGAACCACATGAACAAGCCGGTCAAACGAATCAGGAGGCTCAGTCCGGAAGCTAATTCCCCAGTCACCCGAGAAAACGTGTTGTTGAGTCTGTGGTTCCTGAGGACGTTCCAACCCGTATTTCTTTTCAAGTAACTGCCTCGTTGCTTCATCCACCTGAACCTCGTTCGTAACGACATATGCTGTGGCAGGCTCGCTGCTTATGTACATCAGAATCATTAGAAACATTACAATCCCAACTATTTGTATCCAACGCTTGTTCATCTCTTACTCCTTTATGGATTCATGGCTCTCTTCTCTTGTACCTGAAGACTCGTTTGAATGTTTGATTATACATAAATTTTACCGTAATAGAAATATCAAATGGGAGAAGGTATGTGGCTTGCGTTATGCGATGCTTAAGTCCCATTTGGTTGGTTTTTTGTTTAAAAAACCCAATAGACGTGTAATAGGCCATGACAGAGTGACTTCACGATCTGAAACCCTACACGATCTGTAATACCAATTTGAGGAGGTTACACCCGAATGTTCAAACGCTTGGATGAAATCCTGATTGAGATTCCCAATGTCGAGAAGCCAGATCCGAATGCTGCGGCAGCCATACAAGAATTGCTCGGCGGCAAATTCGGAGAAATGTCAACGTTGAACAACTACCTCTATCAATCGTTTAATTTTCGATCCAAAGAAAAGCTGAAGCCCTTCTATGACCTCGTCATGAGTATTACCGCCGAAGAATTGGGTCATGTTGAGCTCGTGTCTCATGGCATTAACAAGTGCCTCAGAGGTTCAACCGAGTACAAAGAACCCGACGATACGCCGCTAGGTTCCGTAAAAGATGCTCGTCTTTCGTATCACTATCTGGCAGGTGCACAAGGCGCAATGCCTTTTGACTCTATGGGTAATCCATGGACGGGAGCAAACGTCTTTAACAGTGGCAACCTAGTCGAGGATCTGCTGCATAACTTCTTCCTAGAATGTGGCGCTCGTACCCATAAGATGAAAGTATATGAGATGACGGATCACCCGGCAGCCCGGGAAGTGGTTGGTTTCCTGCTGGTACGTGGCGGCGTGCATGTTGTCGCATATGCGAAAGCACTTGAGATTGCAACTGGCGTAAATGTGACCAAGCTGGTTCCTATCCCTTCACTGAACAACAAAGCCTTCAACGAGGCTCGCAAATATGAAGAAAAAGGGGTACACACCAAGCTGTACACCTATAGTGATAAAGATTTCAACACGATCGGACAGATCTGGAAAGGAACTCACCCCGAAGATGGACAACCTCTTGAAGTCATCCAAGGGATTCCTGAAGGATTCCCGATTCCGGAAGCTCCTGCGGTCGAGGAAGAATTCGCACCAGGTATATCACAAGAAGACTTCAAAGAGATTGCACGTCGTCTGAAGATGGCGGGGAATATTGCGGATTAAGGAACAATTTGTTTAACAGGTTCTTTCACTATATATAAATTGTTAACTCTATATTTAAGTGAAGCCCTCGAACCCTGCTACTGAATGCAGAGAGGATTTGAGGGCTTTGTTATAATCAATTTATGATACAAAATGAGTATATTGTATGCACGTCATTTCCTGAGAATCTAGCTGTAAAAGTAAACCTGATCTCTGCTCACATCGTTAAACTTAGTTAAACTCCAACACCGATTCCTCCCGCTGACTCATGACTTCAATCAACATGTTGGCACCCAGACGAAAACCTTGTGCAAACGCTGCTTCCGTATGCATGCCCTCACATCTGCCACACAAGTCAAATAACTGTTCAAGCTCAAGAAATTCATTCTCGCTCAAACGATTCTTCCATTGCTCTGTCAGAGCTGCAATCTGCCGCCCCAACGCTTGGTATTCAGGATGTGTCGGCATCATCATCTCATCTGGTCGAAGTCGTCCATTATATAATGCTTCTAATATCGAATTCATGTGCATCCTCCTGTATATCAATTCACACCTCACTTGAATGAACGTTCTACACATGGTAGGATATTTATGCAGTCGCTCATTCAAGTGATTGCGTGATAGGAAGCAGCGTGTTCTTCGTGGGACTAGCGCTGCTTCCTTTTTTATTTTTGGAGTTCGTCGTAAATCTTCTCAATCCCTTTGCGAACGATGTCTGATCGATTCGTATTCAGCTTCTCAGCCGAAATATCGAGCTTGTTCATAATTTCCTCATCGACACGTATTTCAATCGTTCTGCTTTTGGGTTTGTCAGATTTAGGCCGCCCCATCTTTTTGGCGGACATTGCTTCACCTCTTTTTTTGTCCTGACAATAATATGTTATTGTCAGGACAAAAAGTCAATTTAATTATAAAACTTACGTTCGTTTTAGTGACAGCAGATTCATAGATAAATTTATAGTCTGTAATCCGTTTCAATGATAAAAAAACTTGAACGGCTAGGCGCTCAAGGTTGTTAGAGTACTATTATTGAGTAACAATTTAAAATTCAGGAGACACGCAAACAAGTAGGAAAAAGAATTTGGTATTTTAGCATTTTTATCACTACATATTCAATATTTTTAATTTCGAAAAATGTTTTCACTCTTCCATTGGCTTTCCATATCTCACTAAGACATGCCAGAGTAATTTTAACTCTTGTAGAACTTCTTTGTAGGTTCCTCTATCGCTCCAATGGCTTGGGTTTCGTTTCAAGTCCATAGCTGCAGAACCAATGATATTTGCATCAATCAAATCACTTTTTGCAATTCTTTTGGCTAGTGAAGTCATCGAAGGACCTCGAAAATCCATAGGAACGTCATTAACTAATAGTGTAAAGCCCATGTGCCAGTGGAGATCAATTGAATACTTTAAACATATCTGCTCTAAGATTCGTCCTGTATGTGTGCCTTTAAATGATGGGTCGGCAACAAGTATCTTGACATCTTTTTCAAGGGAAATATCACCATGAACCTGAGCTTCGATATAATGGTCCAGATTTCGGTTTGACTCTTGGTTTGATGGATTTTGGAATGGTTTCTCAAGATTGGCGTGCATATGGTCAATTAACTTTTGAACCGTTAGATTTCTTTCACCAATGGCAAAATCACTATAAAATACATCCCTCATAAGAGCAGCTAAAATGAGGTCAAATTCCTCATACGTTCCCTTTTCCTCGGGGTCTTGGTGAGAATCCAAATATGTATACGTGCAACGCTGAGAGACCTCAGTGGATAAAAGGAAATAACATGATCCAAAACGCGGAGCAGGTCCATCGGGATGTAACATGACATTGAGTGCCCCATACTTGGGCCGTTCGCTATTGGTTGAGCCATTTATTTGGTACGCTCCGCCAAACATTTTATTCTCCCAAACGTCACGTTCACCACCTGAAAATGCGGATACACTTCCATTCGATAAAAAAGTTTCAAATTGACTTTTATAAACTCCCTGCTCAAGTAGTGCTTCAGCCACGCTTTTCATATTCGGATCTAATCGATCTGGGTGAAAGTGTAACGCGATACTTGCATGAGATTTTAGTTTAGTGATAGCATCTTCAAATGTCTTCAGCTCGATGTTGGACATACGAAGGATTTCCCTAATGGTTTGCTCCGCTTCATTTTTGCGGCTTCTTGCATAATTGGTTATATGCTCTTGAGCTAACTGCTGAGACCTTGATAATTCCATGGCAGAAGAGTCCTTTCCCTTTTTTTAAAGTTCATAATACATGATGGACAGTGAGGGAACTTACAGGCGGTTCAAAAATCATGATATTGTGCAATGAATCAATCCGTGTCACTTCTTTCAATTTGAATCATATCTTGTGCAACTCGCGCTTCTCCACCATCATAATGCCATGAATCCCCTCATTCTCCGCCCTGCTTCCCCACTTGCTCCTCGTCCTTCACGGTCACATGCACGGCTTGCCCTTCATTCGCTGTCATCGCATCTCGCATAAGAAGGGTCCATGTCCCTGAATCTGCATCAAACCGCTTGTCCTCAATGACTGGAACACGGATGTTCTCTGCATCAGGTGAAAGAAGTCCGCTACGAATCGCATCGGCATCCGTCATATGCGCACCATCTGGTGCCACTGGACAAGATACCGCTATCTTTTCTGCTCTGGCCTCCCCAGGATAGGGTTGATTTTCCGGGCCTCCATCCGTCCAGACTTCAACATAAGAGCCGATCTGCGGATCAGGCGCATTGGAGAACCATTTTGCCGGATAATACCGATTTCCTCCTCCGTTCGCACTGAAATCCTCATATGCAGGATCAACCACAAGAATGGAATTGTCTTTGCGTTCAACCACATAACCAGTGAAACCATCTTCACTTGGTGCATTCGCTTGAGTCTGCACAGAGTTGCACTCGATATGTCCTGAACATCCCGTAATGCATACGATTAGGATTGAGAGCAATATGAGGACTCGACGAAGATTGGACATATGTAAATCCCCCTTTAATAACACCTCTTTCTAAATTTAACGTTCCATATCAGTTTATTGTTACAAATACAGCTGTCAGCTCACCCTTAACTTCCTGACGGGCTCAGCACGATCAACCCAAATATTCACTTCTTCATATCCCTTTTGTACACATACCTTCCCCATACCACCAACGCCGCACACAACAAGATCACACAATAAGCCCATACAAAAAACATGGCAAGCCCCAACCCAATGTTGGCATCCAGGCGCTCATCAAAGATCTCTGTGTACAGCGAAAAACCGAGTGGCACGGCGCCAACAATAAAAATTCCAATGGACCATCCACCCCAGCGTTGGAAACCGGACCCCGCACGACTTCTGGAAATTTTGCGAATCCCTTGAGTCAGAAGCCACCAAATCAGAATAAATAATAGACAGGTTATAAGAATTTTCAGCATATCGTTCAACTGCATATCGTGTACCTCCTATATCTTGCAAGATGATGAACATATCTTACACGTTAAGTGTTCTCTTTACTATATTACCCGTTTCCATATCCATGATCACAGGCAGACAACAACGTTGCACCTCAGACTCACACCTAATCAAGAAATAGAAAAAAACGCCACCGTCCTGACTCCTTCCAAGTCAAGAACGATGGCGTTACTTCTCGTATTTACATTGTTACATCCACATCGAATAGGTTACGCACCAAACTGCGCATAGTGAAGGCGGCTGTACACCCCACCTGCTGCGAGTAATTCTTCATGACGTCCCTGCTCAGTAATGCCTTGTTCAGCAACGACAATGATGCGGTCTGCATTTTTGATCGTAGCCAATCGGTGGGCGATAACCAGGGTAGTCCGTCCCTCGGACAGCTCAGCAAGGGATTGCTGAATCGCCGCTTCCGTTTCTGTATCCAGCGCAGATGTGGCTTCGTCCAGGATCAGAATTGGCGGGTTTTTCAGGAACATACGAGCAATGGACAAACGCTGTTTCTGTCCACCGGACAGCTTCACGCCGCGTTCACCAATTAACGTATCCAATCCTTCCGGCATCGATTGAATCAAAGGTTCCATCTGTGCACGTCTGGCAGCCATCCAGATTTCTTCTTCGGATGCATCCAGCTTGCCGTAGGCAATATTCTCCCGAATGGTTCCATCGAAGAGGAACACGTCCTGTTGTACAATTCCGATATGACTGCGCAAGGAGTCCAGCGTCATGTCCTGTATCTCCTGACCATCAATCGTGATGCGACCTTCCAGCACATCATAGAATCGTGGCAGCAGACTGCACAGCGTTGTTTTTCCTGCACCCGATGGACCAACGAGAGCCACGGTTTCCCCTGCATGCACATTAAGATCGATACCTTTGAGCACAGGCTCCTGATCCGAATAACCAAAGGTCACTTGCTCATAACGAATATCTCCACGCAAATGGGATACTGATACGGCTCCTGGGCGATCTTCCACATCCGGTTCCATATCAAGCAGCTCCGTATAACGTTTGAAGCCTGCAATCCCTTTTGGATACGTCTCAATAACCGAGTTGATCTTCTGAATTGGTGTTAGGAACACATTGGACAACATAATAAATGCAATGAACTGACCGTAGGTCATACTGCCTTGAATGACAAACCATGTTCCGCATACCAAGACAAAGAGGGATACCAGCTTCATCAGCATATAACTGACAGAGGAGTTCCAGGCCATGATTTTGTATGCGATTAGCTTGGTCTGACGGAAACGACCGTTGTTCACAGCGAATTGTGCTTTTTCATGCTCTTCATTAGCAAAAGCCTGAACAACACGGATACCTGTAATATTGTTCTCTACACGAGCGTTGAAGTCCGCAATATCTCCGAACATTCGACTGAATGCCTTGGACATTTTGCTACCAAAATAGAGCGACAGATAAATAATCAGCGGCACGATGATAAAGGTTAACACCGCCAGATTTCCGTTAATGCTCATCATGATGCTGAATGCACCAATCAGCGTCATGACCGCGATAAATACATCCTCTGGACCGTGATGGGCAATCTCGCCGATATCCATCAGGTCGTTAGTCATGCGGGACACGAGGTGTCCTGTTTTTGTATTATCGAAGAAACGGAACGATAACTTCTGCACATGATTAAACAGACTTTTACGCATATCCGTCTCAATGTTAATGCCTAGCTTGTGTCCCCAATAGGTAACCACGAAGTTCAAAAATGAATTCAATAAGTAGATGCCGAGCAATGCCAGACATGCCCATAGAATCCAGTCCCAGCGACCGCCTGGCAGCAGATCATCGACTACCCGGTTGACCGCCAGTGGAAAAGCCAGTTCCAGCAGCGCGACCAGAATCGCACAGCTGAAGTCAAGAATAAATAGCTTTTTGTAAGGCCTATAATAGGCAAAGAAACGGCGAAGCATGGACTGAAGTCCTCCTTATGCAATCACACAATAATGATTACGTTCTATTTCGTCTTGCTTAAGAGGTACAGGAAGTATGGCGCACCAATAATGGCAACCAGGATCCCCGCAGGAATCTCCGAAGGCTGTAGTATGACACGACCCAGCGTATCTGCAACCAGCACGAGCAATGAACCGATCAGCGCAGATGCGGGTAACAGGAACTGATGTTTTGGACCCACCAGACGACGTGCCAAATGCGGTCCGATCAGACCAACAAAACCGATCCCCCCACTCACAGATACACATGAGCCGGCAAGTCCTACAGCAGCCGCAAGCAGAATCAACCGCTCACGCTCAACCGGAGTCCCGAGTCCGCTTGCAGTCTGGTCCCCCAGATTCAGTACGTTCAATACACGTGCCTTATACAGAACAAGCGGGACAAGAATAATAAGAAACGGTAGCAATGCCGTTACAAATTTCCAGTTCGAACCCCAGATGCTGCCTGCCATCCAGGTAGCTACAAATTGATACTTTTCCGGACTAAGCCGTAATGTAAGCACGATCATGGCAGAACTGATTCCCGCCGCTACCCCGATCCCTGTAAGCAACATACGCGTAGGCAGGATGCCCTCTCCTTTTTTGTAAGAGAGAATGTAGATCAGAAATGCAGCAAAACCGGAACCGATCAGGGCCAGAATTGGCAAAAGAAATACCGGCGCTGCTGTCGTTGTCGGGAAAAAGGAAACAAATAACATGACGACCAGACCAGCACCTGCGTTAATCCCGAGGATCCCCGGATCTGCCAACGCATTCCGAGATACTCCCTGCAAAATACAGCCAGATAACGCAAGTCCGGCCCCGACCAGCACCGAAATCACAATACGTGGCAGACGGAATTCAAACAGGATCAATTCCTGTTTCGCCGTGCCTCCACCAAACAGGGTTCGCATCACCTCAAGCGGCGAAAGCTTGGTAAAACCTGTGTTCATACTCACCACAAAAGCCGTAATAATTAATAGGGCAAGCACAATGAGGACAATCGCACTCTTGGTTCTCTTCTTGCGCTCTGCTCCAACTATTGTTGAGGATTCCATCGTTACAGAGTCCTCCTTTCTTTACGCGCCAGATACAGGAAGAATGGTACCCCGATGAGGGCAACCAATGCGCCAATTGGCGTCTCGTACGGCGGGTTAATCATACGTGCAGCCAGATCCGCAAATACGAGCAGCAAACTGCCCATCACAGCGGAACATGGAATAATCCAGCGATAATCGACCCCAACCAGCTTCCGCGTAAGATGGGGAATAATGAGTCCAACAAAACCGACCGCACCGACCACGGACACAGCCGTACCGGCGAGAATCAGTACAACAATCAGGCCTATGAGCTTGATCAGCCCAGTACGTTGCCCCAAGCCCACCGCAATATCTTCTCCGAGACTAAGCAGAGTTATGGAACGGGAGATGAGAAGACCTGCGATCAGTGCCGCGAGTACCCATGGGAACATGACCTCAAGTTGAGACCACTTCGTTCCGGCTACACCACCCGCTGTCCAGAAAGCCAGATCTTGTCCAATTCTGAAATACAATGCAATCCCTTCACTGAGTGCCGACAACATCGCTGATACAGCCGCACCTGCAAGCACAAGGCGTAGTGGTGTAAGACCCGATTTGGAAGCTGCACCAAAACCATACACCAACAGGACACCAAGCCCTGCTCCAAGGAAGGAATACATGATGATATACATAAATGGCAAGCCAGGGAAGAAGGCAAAACAAACTGCAAGCGCAAATCCAGCTCCCGCATTCAACCCAAGCAGACCTGAATCGGCCAGCGGGTTACGAGTCATGCCCTGCATGATCGCCCCAGCTACAGCGAAACATGCACCTACCATTGCTCCTCCAAGAATACGTGGCAACCGAATCTCCCATATGATCTGATGTGGAGTCAGCTCAGGATTGAAGTCAAAGATGGCCTTCCAGACTACACTAAGCTTAATATCAGCAGCGCCAAAAGAAATGGACAACGCCATACCCAGAGCGAGTAGCAAAACTCCCCCTGTAAGAATAAGTGTGGCTGCCCACGGACGAGTGTGTATCTTCGCTGTGGGTGAATCCGGATTATGTTTTTCTGGTGAAGCTTGTGAACTCATACGCGCCCACCCTCGTTATGAGTGGAGCTGCTCAAACCTATGTACATAACAATCACCTCTCTATAAATACCGAACTTTAATGATATTGATTCTCATTCCCATAGACCATTGTAAGTGAATCCACGGGCTCTGGCAATGGACAAATAGGACATGTTTATTGCATATATGAAGATTTGCACACAATTTTACACGCAAAAAGGCTGCGCAGGAGCCAAAAAGCTCGAACACAGCCTTATCATTGCATATGTAGAACATGTAAAATACAGACTCGTTTAACGGGCATATACCGTAAGTAAGGATGCCAGGACATCCGGAGCATCAGTAATGATCCCTTGCACACCCATGTCAATCATGGCCTGCATCTCGGCAGGATCATTCACCGTAAATGGATAGGTAACAACGCCATGTGCCAATGCAGCAGCAACATCTTCTTGTGTGACTGCCAGCTTGTAGGGATGAAGGCCGGAAGCTTCGAGTTTGGCGGCATAATCATAGGGTCGATATAACTTTTCCATATATAGAAGTGCTGTACGAATCTCCGGGGCAAGACGTTTACATCTCACGAGCGAAGCATGATTGAAGCTCGACAGCACAACCTGTTGCTCCAGATTCCAATCCCGGATCGCCTGTATGACCTTCTCTTCCATCCCTTTATAACTCACAATACCATTTTTCAATTCCAGATTAAGCAGTGTTCCTTTCCCCTGTACCAGCTTGAATAACTCCTCCAGAGAAGGAATACGTTCCCCGGTAAAATCAGCATGGAACCAGGACCCCGCATCCCGTGTGCGCAATTGATCGTAAGTCGTATCCTTAACCCAACCTTCTACGCCGCCAGTTCGGCTTAACGTCTCATCATGAATCAGTACCAGTCTGCCATCACTCGTCATCTGCACATCGGTCTCAATGCCTGTCGCTCCAAGCTCCAGACTCCGTTCAAAAGCGCTCATCGTATTTTCCGGGCATACGGCAGATGCACCACGATGGGCAATAATCTCCATGTTCCTCATTCCAGCGCCTCCTGTGTTCAAGCTTCACCTATGATCCTCACTATAAACACCGTTTGTTAGACCTGTATTAACAGAGCGTTTAATTGGTTGCCTACTTCGCTAATACTCGCGACCGTGTTTAACATCTAACGGGCTGGGGATTCACTCATTTATGCGAACTCAATCTGAAAATCGACATAACATAGTATGAACGATGGAAGCACTGAACTCCGTTATAAGGAGGTTGACTATTGAATCCCTCAAAGAAAAAATCGATACCTACGCGTCCTCACACATCCCAGTTACAGTCGGCTTCCAGGCTTTCCAGATCATCTGTCCATATCAAAAACAAATCCGGCAAGACGGCTAATCAGCGTTCTCTTAACTCCAGTTCACCCAACACACTGGATCAGCTGGCTATTGTTGCAGCAATACTCTCCTTAATTGCAGCCGCCATCGGGCTATATATCGCCTGGAAATCGTTAAGTAATCCGGATCAAACTGCTGTTGTGGTGTAAAGCTGCTTGTTGCGCAGCTAATGGCTCAGGAGGCTCTCTCCTGCTTCTGACCTTATTCAGGGGCAGGTTTTTGCTTTTTCAATTACTTAACGCATGCTGGAAACGTCAAAAAACCGTTCCCCTGAAACGCCGGCATATACCGGCGTCTCTTTGGAAAGGTCATTTTTTTTATTCGGGCGCTGCCTCTGCAGCGTGATCCCCGTCCCGGGATACTGACCGAATTACAGAATGAATGTGCGAGAGATAATAACCAACAGAATGAACAATACCAAAATTGCACCTGTCGATGTCCATGCTCCACCACCGAAGCCTCCGCAATATCCGTAACCTGTACCTTTGAGTTCGCTCATCAGTGACACTCCCCTCTTCATCGAAGTACACTATAGACTATGTCCGATAGCGCAACTTGCTTGGGCAGATCGAAAATTCTCCCGAGGAACGAGTGGGTACAGACCCATCTTCTTATGCACTCATTTCCCGTTGAGTTGTGACCACTTCTGAGTCATCTCTGCAGGAATATAGGATGACATTTGTTTGATGAGTTCAGCCGGATCAGCTTCCAGACTCCACAGACTGAGATGCGAAGTGTTGGAGAATCCTTCCTGTACGCTATGTTCTACCATCTTCATCAGCGGTCCATAATATCCGTTGACATTTAATAAGCCAACAGGCTTACGATGAATACCGATCTGTGCCCAGCACAGTACCTCGAATAGTTCTTCAAATGTACCCATGCCTCCGGGAAGTGCAATGAATCCATCGGATAATTCAGCCATCGTAGCCTTCCGTTCATGCATGGTTCCCACTTCAATCAGTTGTGTGAGTCCTCCGTGAACAACCTCGCCCCGGAACAATCCGGTAGGCATAACCCCGATTACTTCTCCCCCTTGCTCAAGAGCAGCATCGGCTACTGCACCCATCAAGCCCATGCAAGAACCACCATAGACCAGTGCATAACCACTATCAGCAATCTGTTTGCCCAGTTGAACAGCTTTCTCTGTATAATCGGGGTGATTTCCCGGATTGGAGCCTGCAAAAACAGCTATACGTTTCATTGGGTTTCACTCCTTCTCATGATCTATTTTAATAGTATACAACATGAATGTAATGGGTATGTACAACAGGTTAACAGAACCAATGGACAAAAAAAACCCGACCGTTTGCAGCCGGCCGGGCTCCCATTTCAATACACATCAATTTAGAAGGGGTTGTTATTACCTAATATACAGACCAAACATTAAATCCGTATGATCTTTGCATGAAATGAATATTAAATCTTCGTATAACTAACGTATCCCACGGCGTGAACGTACGACAAACATATGCTTGTCTTTACGAAGAACCCGACCATCTGCAAGTTCAACCTGATCCTCGTCATGACGCAGAATCGTCGTGGATAACGCTACAATTTTGGCCCGGCGCCAGATCATAACCTGTGACTTGAAATAGATCGCATTTTCGAACTGAATCGCCTTTTTCATCACATATCCAACCTTGTGCACTTCAGAACGTGCTTTCTTTAAGGGAAGACTCTCTTCGGGAAGAGGTCTGATCATTGCGATATTGTCAAACGATACCTTAATCCGTTTCGGTCCGATCCGTACACATTCCGCTTCTTCATCCCACTCGACCAGCGTTCCCTTCAATGGCTCCCGTATGCCTGTTGCACGATATACCGCTACTTTTCGTCCTATCCAATGTCGCAATGTTCTCACCTCCATCTGTCTAGTTTTCAGGTATCTTCCAATCGATCGGTTCAATACCTTTGGAGGTCAAGAAATCATTGGCTTTGGAAAAGGGACGACTGCCGAGGAATCCACGATGCGCAGCCAGCGGACTGGGATGTGTAGACTCCAGTACCAGGTGCTTGTCCCTATTAATAAAAGCACCTTTCTTCTGGGCATGACTGCCCCACAGCATAAATACCATTGGCTCTGAACGTTCATTCAACGCACGAATGACAGCATCCGTAAATGTCTGCCACCCTAGTGCCTGATGCGAGTTAGGCTGACCTTCACGAACCGTCAGAACAGCATTTAATAGCAGGACTCCCTGCTGTGCCCAATGAACCAGAGATCCATGATTCGGAATTGGCAGGTCCAGATCGGCATGAAGTTCCTTATATATATTTTTCAGAGAAGGCGGTACGCGTACCCCGGGTCTAACCGAAAAGCTTAATCCATGAGCCTGTCCCGCTCCGTGATAAGGGTCCTGGCCAATAATAACGGCCTTAACCTGATGATATGGCGTCAGCTTCAGTGCGGAGAACAGGTCTTCTTTGGGCGGAAAGACCGTCTGCGTTTTGTACTCGGCGGCGAGAGTGTAACGAATCTTGTTAAAATAGTCGGCTTCCGTCTCTTCCTGAAGCACCTTGTCCCAATCGTTTCCAAACATATGTATAGGCTCCTTTCCCCTGGTGAATGCAGTTTCGTTCAGCCCATCTACTGGGCTCTTCCTTCTGAGAGCCGCATGTCATGCAACTCATAGACTATCCACCATTTTAACATAACCGGGGACAGCAGACCAGAATTGCGCATCAGGGTATACGTTCACCTCGTATTAAATCGTATTCTTGCTACATTCAGTATACTCATACAAAAAAGTCACCTCGCTATTGCGTGATGACTTTATACTTGAACGGGTACCTCTTCGACCACATTCACAAGTACACTGCTGATTCTTCGTAACCCTTCCTGAAGGACAGAACGGGGACAAGCCAGATTCAACCGAATACAACCCTCACCATTGGCTACAAACATATGACCATCTTCGAGTAATACACCCGCTTGCTCAGCGAAAAATAAAGGTAAGCTTACATTTTGGGGAGCATATGCCGAAATATCGATCCAGGCCAGATACGTGGCTTCCGGGATGTGAAAAACAGCCCGTGGCAGATGCTGTTTCACATACTGTTCTACGCAGGCGAAATTGGCATCCAGATAACATTTCAATTCTATCAGCCATTCATCGCCCATTTCGTAAGCCGCTTGAGTGGCAGCGATGCTCAGTGGGTTTTTGAAACCATAATGGCGTGCCTGCCAGATGTCTCGAAGTGTCTTATTCGGAATAATGACATTGGAGAACATCAGACCAGCCATGTTGAATGTTTTGCTCGGAGACATGCATGTAATGATTCGATCCGTATCCGGAAACAGCTTTGCGAGTGGCGTATGTCTCTTACCCGTCCGCAGCAGATCACAGTGAATCTCATCCGAAATGACCCATACGTTGTTCCGCAGGCATATCTCACCCACACGTTGTAACTCTTCGGTAGTCCAAACACGTCCAGACGGATTATGCGGGTTACAGAAAATACATACCCTTACCTTCTCATCCTTGGCCTTGGCTTCAAAATCCTCATAATCAATGGAGTAACGCCCCTGCTCGTTGATCATATCCGAACATACCAATTCAAGATCATTATGCTCCGCAGCTGACTTGAAGAAACCATAAGACGGGGTCACAATCAGTACTTTCTCATCCGACTGACAGATATATTCCACCAGTTCATACAAAGCGGGAATGATCCCGTTTGAGGTCTCCAAATGTTCCTTTGGGAAGGACCAGTCATAGTATCTTTTCATCCAGTTCGAGACAGCTTCGTAATACGCCGGATCAAACACCTGGGAGTAACCCATGATTCTACGGTCCAGACGCTCCTTAACTGCATCCAGAATCTCGGGAGGTGTGGCAAATTCCATATCTGCAATCCACATGCGAATGAATTCTTCATCTTTGAATGGAAAAGTCATGTCCTCTGTGGCATTAAAAATATATTGACGGAAACCATCCGTATTCATGGCATTTGTACCTGTGCGGTCTATAATCTCATCAAAGTCGTATTTCATAGCTTCTGCTCCTCTATCTGCTTTACTTTTTCATTGTCGTTTCATGTCGTATTACACCTATTATTTCATGACGTAGGAATTGCATCAAATACAATACAATCTATTCTGACGAAACAAATGAAGTTTATTGTTTCTCCAGAATAGGTATTTCGATGAAAAAGTGATATATTTCTCATATAACATCATTTTTATGAATGACTTTCATCATTTTCACGTACTCTCAAGAAACATTGCATAAGGAGAACCGGTTATGAACAATATCAATCAGGAAGTTGGCAAGAAAATACGAAACTTTCGGAAGTGGCGGGGACTGACCATTCAACAGCTTGCGGATCAGATCTTCAAGAGCAAGGGCACCCTGTCCAAATATGAGAGCGGAGATATTACACTTGATCTGGTCACGTTACATCATATTGCGAACGCGCTCAATATCCAGGTGGAGCAACTCTTATACCAAGAGCCCAGACATGCTTCTCCCCTGATGAATGCGGTCCCGTCCAGCTTTTTCAAGAACTCCACTCGTTTCTATTCCTACTTCTATGATGGGCGTAACAACAGTCTCATTCGTTGTGTCATTGACATGATGGCTCAGTCGGATGCCAACCGTTATCGCACCGTGATGTATATGAATGTGAAGGATTTTGAGAACTACCAAGAGTGCGAGAATATGTATTGGGGCCACACCGAGCATTATGACACACTCACCACCCTGATTTTGAAAAATCAGGCCACGCCGCTGGAGAACCTATATATTAATATTCTGGCGTCTTTTCAGGAATCGGAGAAAAAAGTGGGGACTGATGGCGGGTGTCTCCTTCAGACCTTTCATGCCTATCGCGCTCAAAATGTTATTCTCCAGAACCCCGCTGCCCGAGAATCAGGAGTTATATAATGAATTAAAAATCTCAAAGGAAGATCTTCGGACCTTGAAAATATACAACATGCTCGCTGTCACTTGAACAACGCAGCGCGTCACACATTCTCATATCATATGGGATGGAGACAGTTCCTCCCCATTAGAAAAGGCACTTCTATAAGCTGTTGAAACCAGCTCATAGAAGTGCCTTTCGCTTTACGCCTATTCGTTCGTGGAATAAACGAGACTAACGCTTAGTTTTTAATTAAATCCAGCGTCTCGTCAAACATTTGTTTCTGTTCCTCAATCTTGTTCTCATTCCCAATCACACAGCGCTGTTGCTGTTCAAGTATGGCCGATAAAAGCTCAGCAAAACCAATAATGTCGCTTTCCTTTGTGCTTAACACTTCGTCCCGTTCCTGTTGCAGATCCGCTTCAGTCACATTCGACAGATAACACTCCAGGGAGAATGCCCCTTCGCCATAAGGTGTTCTCGGTGTATCGAGGTCCTGAATGGCACCAATGATATAACGTGTCATTTCCCGCTCGTCTGCCCGGAAATCGGTCAAATATTGCGGTATCTCTTCATATACTTTGTACGTTTTATCGAGGTTCGGATCACGATACGATGCAACGTAGCTGTCTCCGTTTCGTCTGAAGCCTGACATGCAGCCATAAGCTCCACCTTTGGCGCGGATATTGGTCCACAAGTAATCCAGGGACAGGATTCCCTGCAAGACCCGTAGTGAACCGGTGTATTGATATCCTTTGTCGATATAATTGCCCGTTTGCACCACGTACTGCACCTCCGAAGGAGATCGGAATCCTTCCTTATGAGTAGCCGGTGTGAATGTAAATTCTTCCTTGGCAACCTCATGTGTGAACAGCTTCGCTTTCAGATCAGACACCTGTTGTTCCAGTCCTTCATATCCCTGCTCATCGGCAGTGTAACTGACAAGCAAGTTCTCTGGTCTGAAAATATACCCCGTCAACTCTTGCAGGCTGGAAGATAACTCTTCTTTTCTCGCCTCAAAATTCGCCTGAAGATCCTCAAGCCACTGGTAAAAGGCAATGCCACTTACAGCTTCCCTGAAATCGGCAACTGCTGAATGTTTGGACGAAGACCGGCCAATTCCCGCAGAATGTCCGCTATTGATCAGATTACGTTGCAGATTACCTTTCATCTGGGAGATGATCTCATATAACCGCTTCGAATTATCGAATTGGGACGTGAACACAATTTCTTTGATCATATCAAAAGCAAATCCAAGCTTGTCATATAACACTTTTGCGTTGAACTCATAGGTCGCCTTGAATTCATTGTGCTTATGCGCGTTGGCATAAGATCCAATCCCGCTATGAATACCGCCTGAATGGATATGGATTTCATTGGACAGTTCATTGAACGAGTAGTTTTGAGTGTCCACGTAACCCAGCACATTCTTGAGCAATCCTGCATACGGCAGGAGATGACGTGGCACTTCTTTGATATCAAACAACAGTCTCAGATAACCAATTCCGTTGGTGTAAAGGTTATGATGGAGAATGGTTGTGCCATCGACCTGGTTCACCGTTTGATGCAACGTAGAGGCCTTCGGTTCAATATCTTCAATCGATAACGTCGGAATGACCTGCTGCTGCTCTTTGGTTGAAGGTGTATTCTGATATTCGGCGAGTGCTTCCGTTTTCTGAATCAACGTCTGAACTTCTTCCTCGCTAAGACTGGCCTGAATAGTTTTCAGACGTGCTTTCAACGCCTCATCCTTGCGTGAGTTCAGCCCCTTATCCGGGGTAAGCGCCACAAAAGAAGTATGTGTGTTCTGCAAAATATATTTCTCAATCAGTTGCTCGAAGTAACCTTCGTTCATTTTTGTCCGCAGTTCAGCAAATACGTCATTGGCTTCCAGATGGGTGAAAGGTGCTTCTTCATCGTACAACCAGCTTTGCAGGGAGGAGAATCCGTAGATCAGGCCTTTCGGCATTCTGCCATAGTCCGCTTCTCTGTGATTGAACTCATATGAGTTAATGCCTGCAAGCAGTGCCTTAGGATCAAAGCCTTCTTTTACCACACGCTCAAGCACTTCTTGGACCGTTCCCAGGAAATCCTCTTTGCTCGCCAGATTGCTCTTCTTCAGTCCCACAGTGAACACAGGCTGATACAGGCTGTCATCATACGAACCATAGACGTCCTTCGCAATTCCTTTATCCAGCAAAGCCTGTTTCAATACCGCTCCCGGAGCGTTCAGAAGGGCGTATAACAGAATTTGGAACGAAATATTCAGTTCCTTGTCCAGACTTGTGCCAATCACCGCGTTATAGGTCAAGAAGCTGTTATCCACTTCCGATTCCGTACTTCCCGCAGAGTAAGTCTTAACCGTGTCTACCCGTTTTGCAAAGGCAGGTTGAAGTTGAATGGCCGAATCAATCTCGATTCGATCATATGCACTCAGATAGTTCTCATCCAGCCATTGCAGCTTCTCTTCCATATCCATATCCCCGTAGAGATAGATGTAACTGTTGGAAGGATGGTAATATCTCGTGTGGAAATCCAGCAGCCCCTGATACGTTAGATCCAGAATAGCTTCCGGGAATCCACCAGACTCGGAGGAGTATGTAGTATCCGGGAAAAGGGAGTTCAGCACTTCTCTGCGCACCATTCGTTCCGGTGAAGAAAAGGCACCCTTCATCTCGTTATATACAACACCGTTGTAGGTTAACTCATCGTCAGCAGAGGTCAGGTTGTAGTTCCAGCCTTCCTGCAAAAATATCTTTTCATTCTCATAAATATTTGTATTTAATACCGCATCCAGATATATATCCATCAGGTTATGGAAGTCATGATCATTACGACTTGCGATCGGATAGATCGTCTTATCGGGATACGTCATGGCGTTAAGGAATGTATTCAATGAACCTTTCAGCAACTCAACAAAAGAATCCTTGGCCGGAAATTTCTTGGACCCACAGAGCACGGAGTGTTCGAGGATATGGGCTACCCCTGTATTGTCTTCGGGAGGTGTACGGAAACCGATACTGAATACTTTGTTGTCGTCCTGATTGGACAAAAGTACAATTTTGGCCCCGGATTTCTGGTGTTCAAGCAGATACGCATCCGATTTCAGTTCTTCGATTCTGCGCTCCTGTAACACCTTGTATGGCTTAAGCTGTTTCAACATAAACTTGAGTCCTCCGTCCATAAGATTGTTTTATTGGTTTTGTGACTCTACATAAGTTCAAATATGGTTATTTACACGGGCACTCCGATGACAGAACAACAGCTGTCCTCTCCGTTATCGTGTAAATGTGTAGTTGAACCTATATCGTTCAGCAAGTGAAGGTAATATATGCCTACGGATAGTATACACCATTGTCCCGTCTCTTCATAAAAGTCAGATAAATGTACCTTCTGATATGTATTATGCAGGGTTTATGTTTATGAGCTGCATGGTGAAGTGGTCATCAATGAAGTGACATTGATATTAATGAACATAAAAAAAGATCGCATGCAGCTTGGTTAACAAGCGTCATACGATCTTTTCTTTAAGATGCCGAGGACCGGGATCGAACCGGTACGGTAGTCACCTACCGCAGGATTTTAAGTCCTGTGCGTCTGCCAATTCCGCCACCCCGGCATGGATATTATTTCTTGGCGACAAGAAATATCTTACCATGAACTAATTAACTTTGCAACACTTTTATTAAAAATAATAAAAAAATGAAACAGGCACTGCAAGCGTCAGCTCACAGTGCCTAGAAAGTCCGAGTTGCGGTCCCGGACTTCCGGTAAACCAATCTATATTAAGGGAGGTGTGAGATAAGAATACCTCCCCAACATTAAAGAAACCTAAAATCAGCCTTAAATTAAACTAAAAAAGTAAAATAGGTCGAACACGAGCCGCTTCTTCCTCACTGCACTCCACGATAACCAAGATATGGTCCTTTAACAGCCAATCTTCGTAATACCGCGCATCCTCCTCCGAGATCCCCGCTTCAGTCAGTGTAAGCACCAAATCATCGGTCTCACTCCCAATCTCATTACCAGCGAGTCTGCGCACTGCATTTCCGATCGACATCGTCTGATCCATTCGCTTCCCCAGACCAGCCAATATGCCTTTCAGAGCGCCAAAGGCACCATCTGTTCCGGCACCCTTCAAAGGTTTGGGCAGCCCCGTCTTTTCGCTCACCAGCTCCAGATTAAGCTGCTCCTTCGCCACCGCCCCCAAATATTTATCCTTGATGCCTTCCTCTTTCACCTGATTCAGCATCAATATAGCCTCGTTCTCGGTACGGGCCAGCCCAATAATCAATTGTGTCATTCCGTTCCCCTCCTTTTACCCTAATATAACCCCGTAATCCCCATTCAAAAACGGATCGTCCACAGCTAAGACAAATCACCTAGAAGAATGTTGATTTCTCTTCTGGAAATCTATACCTAGTTCTGATAGACTAGATAAAGAAGACAAATTAACCATTGAAAACATTGACATATGGATTTAACATCTCATAATCAGGAGCAATGACTTATGAAAAAAGAGGTAGAAATTGCCATCCGGCGCAAGCAACAGATCATGGTTCGTAATACAAGCGGTCAGACGGTAACCGGATTTCCCGAGCGTACCGCTGATACATCCATTCTCTCCTTACGTACGGTTCACGGCAGTCTGTGGATACCGTTTGATGAGGTGGAACATGTTACGCGTCTGTTAAGCATCCGGTCTCATCATTTAAGCGGAATGCAACTCGTTTAGTCGGCTCTGTAATCCTAGAAACTCCAGTTCCCGTATAGATACGTTAACTAGATCTATTTATGCCAGCACTTTATACCAAAAAACCAGACGCATGCACGTCTGGTTCTTCTCTTCTACTTATCCTGTACCACGCTGCCACTGACCTCACAACAAAGGCCTTACAATCCTTATTTCTGCCCAACCATATCCTGTTGTTACTTCACTACAAACTTCACTCGTGTTCCATCCGGATATGTACTTAACTGATTCCCTACCCATGAACCTGCACCACGATTATCTTTCGGGGTAATGTACTGGATATCTGCACCTGTTCCTCCCTCAGCACACATCGCCATGGGCCACTCGTCACGATCCTTACCTTTTTTGACTGGAACACCCTTAAGTGATAAATCCCGATTGCCTTCCGCTCCATTACGATCAATGGTGCATACATCCGAATGCCCTGCCTTGATAGCCGCTTTAATATGGTTGGCCGTTTCGGGATAACGCTCTGAAGGGAACGTAATGGTATGGTCAACACTCTTATTAGTCCCAGCGAATGGATTAGGTATCTCCTCGGGCCATTCTCCCCCAGCCCAGGCGTAGAGGGCTACCAGCAGCATCGCTACCAGCGTCAGAACCTGCTTTTTGAAACCTTGCTTGCCTTTGCGTTTACTTCTTGTGCGTCTCTTACTCATGCTGTGTCTCCCCCATTCAACACTTGCATTATAACAGAACGCCCGTTCGTAAAACAATCCAATAAAATAAAAAAACAGCCGAGACCACCCGGCTGTCCTGCTTGATTAATTATCCTACATTGGGAATGGCCTGTTGGCGCAGCAAGGGCAGTGTCACCTCAAACTGTGTACCTTTCCCCTCTGTACTCTCCACCGAAATCTGACCATTCATCAGTTCCAGCAGTTCTTTGCAGATGGTCAGACCAAGACCACTTCCGCCAAATCGGCGCGCATGGGAGATGTCGGTCTGGGTAAATGCATCAAACAATTGTTCGATCTGATGCTGAGGAATGCCAATTCCCGTATCACGTACAGAGAATACCAATACAACGGTATCCATCAGCTGTTGCCTCACATCCACCTGTAACTGCACTTCACCTTGTTCTGTGAACTTAATTGCATTACTCAGCAAATTATCCAGTACCTGCCGAAGTCTTAGCGGATCACCGATAAGCACATCAGGAATATTCAGATCAGCATGACAGAGCAGACGTATGTGTTTATTCTGTGCCGCAGGTTCATGTGTCTTCACAATCTGTTGGATCAGCTTCAACGGCTGAAATTCAATGTTTTCAACATCCATTTTGCCTCTGCCCAGTTTCGCCATATCCAGGCTATTGTTAATGATGTTAAGGAGCGCCTCACCTGATTGACGTGCTAGCTCCAGATATTCTTTCTGCTCATCCGTAGTTTCACCCATACTGGCAAGTTCAATCATGCCCATAATGCCGTTAAGCGGGGTACGAAGCTCGTGATTCAGCTTGCCGATGAATTCCAATTGCCCTCTGCTGTTCATCTCAGCCATGGAAGTTGCAAACTTCAACTGCTGTTCGGCATACTTCCGTTCTGAAATATCGTATTGAATGCCTACAAAATATAAACACTCTCCGGATTCATTAAAGATCGGATCAATATTCAGTTCGTTCCAGAACTTCTGACCACTTTTTGTATAATTTAAAATATCAATCTTAATGGATTGTTGTTTCTTTAATGCATCACGAATCTGCATTACCGTTTCGGGGTCTGTATCCTGCCCTTGCAAAAATCGGCAATTGTGTCCGACAGACTCTTCATACGTGTATCCTGTCAGTTGGGTAAAGTGTTCGTTTACATACATGAGCGGAAGCTCAGGCAAGGTAGCATCGACCACCGTCACGGAGGATTTCACTTTCGAGATGATAAATTCCCATTGTAATGAGAGTTGATTATGTTGGCTCATGCCTTCCTCCTTCATCTCACACACATTAATGTTTATATATTCTGCAATCGTACATTATAAGGAGAGAAAACTAACCAAACGGAATGTGTTGATATTAAATCAATATATTTTAATTGTAACACAGTTATTCAAGTCATGTGGTTCTTGGGTAATAGTTGATAACTAACATTACACAATAACCTAACTACTCATCAGGAGGAACATACATGAAATTTCTGTTAATTATCATCATTATCATTTTGATTGTAGTCTTTTTTACCAGACGCAAACGTTAAGATGAGATCCGTTATGTAAGCGAGAAAGGAAGATGGGTATGAGAACCCTCTTTTTTATATTCATGGTACTCTGTATCATCAATCTCTGTTTCCCAAAATTCGGCTGGTATCTGCGTTATGGCTGGATTTCCCGGGGTGAAGCCGAACCCAGCAGGCCTTATATGACTATGGTCAGAACGACCAGCCTGCTGATGTTGCTTATCGCCTTTACACTCGCTATGGCATGAACTATAGGCATTAGAAGATGACTGCCCTGTTGGGCAGTTTTTTTGTGGTGAAATGACGGGAAAATGATAACTTTGTTTGTGGTGCAATGATGACAATGCCCGTAATATAGATATATCGTTTCGGAAAGGACAACATTGGCATGAACATTGCATTTTATCCGTACTGGGCCGCCAAAACGCTGCTCTCGCTTATTAATGTCATATATATCATGGTCATTACTACGTTTATATACGGTCTCACTGGATCGGTACTTTCAGCTGCAATGTTTCCACTTATTCAGATCATTGCACGCATAATGGCTGGTTTCACTTTGCCATTACTTGTGAACCGTTTCCCATTCTCCAGACTATTGATCAGCATTTCTATAGCCAAAACATTAATCATGACCTGTATAGCCATTTCGTTGAATCACTTGATTTCACAACTTCCGCTTCTATTTCTCGGAGTGATCATACTATCCTTCTTGGACGGATGGGAAACTCCGTTACTGAAGACTTTAACGCCACGATTGGTTCAAGGTGAAGACCTTATAAAAGCAAATAGCCTGCTATCTTTCTCCAATCAGACTGTAACCATTGTCGGTTACGCCATGACGGGATTTGCCGTGATGAACTGGGGGGCGTCACAGACCTTCTGGGCAGCTACAAGCCTGTCCTGGGCCGTTCTGATCTTCATGATTGCTATGGGCTCGCTCACACGGAATGTAGAACAACCCCAGAAATCTGCTGTATCGCGGAATGTATTGAGGGAAGGTTGGAGTATATTTTGGAACAATCCATCATTACGACTGATTACGCTTATGGACATTGCCCAGGCTCTTGCAGGTTCCATCTGGATCGGAGCTGTTACGCTGGCCTTTGCAAAAGAAGCTCTGGGACGAGGAGAAGGTTGGTGGGGACTCATGAACTCGAGTTACGCTGCTGGAACCATGCTTGGAGGTATTCTGGCTCTTGCACTGGCCAAACGTATTCAGAAGCATCTAATCGCTAGTATGACCATAGGTTCTCTTCTCTTCAGCCTGCTGACCGTCGTTTATGGTCTAAACAACCTGCCATGGCTCGCTCTGGTGTTATGCATACTCATGGGTCCAATTCATCAGATTCGTGATGTGGCTCAGCAGACAGCGCTTCAGAACAGTGTACCTGTCGAATCCCTAACCAAGGTATACGCCACTCATGGCGTCTTGATATCCACGGTTATGAGTGTATCCATAGTTATCTTTGGTCTAGTCGCCGATCAACTGGGCGTTCGATGGGTATACCTTATCGGTGGAGCCTTGTTTATTGTATCTGCGATATGCTCATTATCGTTGAGCAGGGTTCACAGGAACCATACCATTGCTAAACATACGAAAAATATGTAAATCAAAAGAGACGAGCAACATTCTGCTCGTCCCTCACAATCTCAATCCAATCGATAATCTGTCAGCGGCCTGCCTTTTTTATAATACAAAGTAGGTGACAATATATTGAAGAAAATATGCACATCCGGCATGTATGCTTCTTCCAAAATAGCTTGCACCGACGATGCAATCCGATTATGAATCTCCTGGTCACGTTGAAACATCAGAATCTCTATAGAAGCCGGAGAAGGTGTTAGCGCTTGTACATCATGACGCTCTGCCTTCATTCTCTCCCTTGGAATATGAGTAATTAGGGCCATCTGCTCTGTAATTTGGGGTACAACTTCCTCTAGCTGAGGACCTGTGAATCCTTTAAAGCGAATAAACGGCATTGCTATCCCTTCAATCTCTGTTAATAGTCTCTTATGTGATTTTAAGCACATTGTTTTCAGTTGTCAAATGTCATGGATGGCATATGTTGCTTCTTATAAACTGGAAAAGCCCCGCTGAAGTCTCAGCGGAGCCACTGTTTGCACGTTTCTACACGTGACTTACAGCCAGAAAGATTTTGTGATGATCACGAGCAGGATGAAAAGCACGAGAATTGCACTTGTGGAAGTCCATCCGCCGCCGAATCCACCAACATTGCCACAACCGTATCCAACTTGACTCATTTGATTGGCCTCCTTTGAATTTCAAGGTATGCCATAACATATGCGTATTCCGCGCAAGTGACCGGGCGATTCGGCAAGTTCATCAGCCCATTCATCTGGTATTCATGCCTGGTAACTTAACCAGATGGGTCGATGGAGATTCTCAGTTGTTTTTCTTGTGACTCCTGAGGTGAAGGGGCTGTATTTCCTCTGTCCAGAAGGATTGTACGAGTACGTGTATCACTTCGGGATGCCAGAACAACCTCTCCAGCAGGTGTTATACAGTAGGCGATCGGAATGGAGATCTCGCTATCACGGTACGAACCATCCGCATGGCTAGTCCCCATGACAATACATTGATGCTTCAAGGCGATCTGCCGAGCCTCTTCGACCCACTCACTGTACTGCTCTTCACTGAACATCCCCACACCAATGGAATGCATCACAATGTCCACATTTCCTATATTCTCGTTGCGAAATCCTTGCAGGACCAGCTCATCACACAACAAAGTGCTTATTACCCAACCCTGTTCCTCAACCGTCTCAGCAGGTGTATATTTTGCTTTCTCCAATACAATCTCTCCAGCCTTACTGATCATAACCGATCGGTCCTTTGGACGTTCGTCCAGTCTGCGATGACCTGATACAATCATGGTCCCATATTCAGCCGCTAACCTGCAAGCTTCCTCAACATTCTGGTTCAGATAACCTTCAGGAAAAAACAATATATCCGCATCAGGGTGTTGCTTGAGTTCGGCTTCAAGCTGCAACAAATCCTGTTCCAACCTCGGTTGTCCAATGATAGTTTTCATCTGGTATCCCCCATTCATAAATAAAAGCCGGTTCATACCTGAATAAGGTACGAAACCGGCTTAAAGGTTGTACGGACAGAACAGAACTCCTGCTCACCGTACTTCGCTTCAAGAGTAATTGTTTCTCATGTTATTGCTCGACGACACAATTACCTTTACAGTTGAATGATATGTAGTTAGGCATTTCTACGTTCAATACTATCATATATAGCCTGCCCATCATAGCTTCGATCTGTAGCGATATCCTTAGCGAATAGAGCGCTGTCTGCATTTCCAGATAAGATACTCAGGGCCCCCAGCACCCAAGCAAGTGGATATAATGCAACGGATAACATTTTCTTCATAGCTCTGTCTCCTTTATGTACTATAGAAATAATTGGTTGAATATCCCATTAATACGATGAAGTTCAATTAAAGGTTTCAATTTCTATATAAACATTACCAATTACATCCTGCATACAGGAGACAAACTACAATTGTTCCGTTCAGATCAACTCGAAACTCTGGAGCAACGCTGCCGCCTCTTCATGATCAGGTTCCAGAGCTAGTACCTTTCGGGTATATGATAGGGTTTCTTCTTCCAGTTCAAGTTCATAACAGCACACAGCCAAATCGTATAAGACGGCTGGATTATGGTTACTCGGATCTGCAACCAACGATATCTCCAGAAACCGTTTTGCATCCTCATACATATACATCTCATATAATAACTGCCCTGCCAGAAAAGCCAGACCTCCTTGCTGCTCCATAATATAGTAGGACGACCACATCGTATGAATTCCTGACTGAATATCGAGCATTTCCTCATCACTTGCATCAGGAAGAAGACTGGAAATGTGCGTCGCACTGTGGATCAAGAACTCCGCATCATACCCGCCCAGACGCCAAAATGGTAAAATATGCTTCAACTCCATACTTTCTATTCGAGAGTCTACCCATTGTTTCATGCTGAAAAAGTCATCTGGTCCAAAACGTTCAACAAATCGATGGTAGGCCAGACGTGTGTTCACATAACTAATGGGTTCTTCAACCATCAACATGCATCCAACATTCAGATCTTTATAATGATGTGTTGTGAATCGTGTATGGGCACCCTGTTGTTCCAAGACATATTGAATGGCATGGTAGTTAGCCGTTAGAGAAAAACTCCCGTGAAGAACAAATTCAGGTGGCTCTGCGAACTTCCAGTTATCCAGGCGATGATCCCCTTTATCAGCGGTAATCAACACATAACCTGACTGTGACAGCTTGTTCAACCTTTCGAGACAGGATAACCCGATTGCAGGGAACAGAATGTGCGAATCCTCCAGTTCCTCTTTGTACAATGTGATAAGCTCCTGATACGGATAGTTATCCGCACTGTATTCCGGCGCTCGGCGATACTCATAACTCAGCGTCATGTTCTTCAGCATCTCAGCAGGCTCAAGATCAAGACGACGATCCGGAGATTGTACAAGCAGATCACACTCATAGATCCCGCCATCCCCAATGTAGATTAATTCCTGTGGAATGCTGTCAAAAAAGTAATTAGCAATCAACAACAACGGTTGTTCCAGATCACCGGGCCGAATAACCGTACCTGCAACGGCCAGATTCAATTCTGTATCCGCTACAGCGTCAAAACGTGCAAAATCCACTATACCTTGTTGAATAAAGGATTGCATGGATGGATGCTCCTGCCAACCCAGCACATTCTCCGCTACGAGATCCGTCATCACATATCTGAAAGGCGGTAACTGTATTCCAGCAAATTCCTTTAACTCAAGCAGTTTCAGGAGAACTTGGTGTGCCAAACGCCCTACACCCGCTCCAAGTTCAAGAATGGTTACGGTCTCGCTGATCTTTCCTTTGTTCGAGAGGTCCTGAAGAAAGCCAAAGATCATCTCTGCATACGCCGTGGCAATCATCGGATTACTGGTAATATATTGAGGGACTTGGTTCTCTGTCCAAGCTTGTAGCCCCTTCTGTTCATAATAAGCTCTCTGCCAATCCCAGACCGGTGCTTCACTGTAACGAAAACGTTGACTTTCATTTGACGTCATTAAACGGAAACCTGCTTTCTATCGCTAATTTCATAAGTTTTCTCAGATGTTCATGTACTATTTTATGTCTAATACCATTCAATCTCTGTAATGCATTATATCATAGAACACTACCTACTCGATGAAGTTCAGTTTTCCCCTTCAACAGGAAAAAAACCTGCTTTTGAGGGCAGGTCCTTAGTCGGAATACAGGGCTCCATCAAAGTTCTCAGGGCCTACACGGATCGTACCGAGCAAGTTGGAACTGATAAATGCAGTGTACGTCAATTGAGGCGTGATAGGCGGATTGAAGTCATCTGCAGAGAACGTAATAATCTGTGGTGCAAGGACACTTAAGCTAAACGTAGATGTTGCGGAATAAATCACAGGGTCCGTAGCCAAAGTTCCCCTAACAATTGCGATGGTTATACCAACGAGTGCCAAAGGAAGTTGCACAGACACCGTTCCTTTGAATTGTACCCGTGGGTTTGCCCCTGCTCCTGCTGTTTGCAGACCAATCTGACCGAATAATTGTGGTGTGTTAATAACCAGGATTGGTATTGCAATAGAGTTAGCCAAACTCGCATTCTGAGATGTTCTTGCATCAAGAAATTGACTCATGAAATCTACCTCCTATGGGTTGGAATAGGATAGTATATGCGAGATTTGGTAGATGGCATGGACATACAATGAGATTCGAAAAAAAGGGCATTCTAGAAAGACACCATTAACAAGATACCTTCTACTCCAGAGCCTTACATGCAGACAGAAAAAAACCCTTGCTAGGCAAGGGTTTTAAGAGTATGGGCCCTACAGGACTCGAACCTGTGACCAATCGGTTATGAGCCGACCGCTCTAACCAACTGAGCTAAGGGCCCTAGACATAATGTATAACGTGCAGATGATGGCTGTGAATCATCCAAGTGAAACTAAATTGCGGGGGCAGGATTTGAACCTGCGGCCTTCGGGTTATGAGCCCGACGAGCTACCGGGCTGCTCCACCCCGCGTCAGTAAGAAATATTAAAACAGCGACTTAATTAATATACACCATTCTATCCTAATAAGTCAAGGGGTAATGTCAGGGAATAAAACGTACACCGTAACGTCCTTTACGTGATCGATAAACTTCTACTTCCGCTGGTTCATTATGACCATAAATCCATCCATCCTGCTCCATACGTTTGGCCAGACATCCTGCCTGAAATTTGGTTGCATACAATTTGCTGAAATATACCCAGTGCATACCGCTCGTCCTTTCCGGAGTCGTCATTTATTCCTGCTTTTTGTAGAATGCCCCATTTTCATAAAAATAGCCGCCAAAGATTAAAATCTTCAGCGGCTATCCTTAACTTATGTTATGACTACTTCGTCAAATCTCATTGGAACGTAGCTTTAGGATCCTTTTTCAATTTCTCCAGCATCTCGTTTCCTTTAGCTGCCCACTCACCAAGCGCTTCTTTTGGTGTCTTTTTGTTCTCCAGTACTTGGTTGAAATATTCCATACCTTTTTCATTGACTTGCCATAAGCCCGGGGATTTTTGATACATTTTATCCAGATTGGTATTGGTTGGCGGAATCGGCTTCAGCGCATAGAATGCTTGAATGTTATAATCCAGGCCGTCTTTGGGCTTAATGAAGCTCTTCCGTGATACCATCTCATAGCTGCTACGTGCTTTGATCTTAGCCCAGTCCTCACTGTTCATGTACTTGATCAGTTCCCATGCATCATCCGGGTTCTGAGCCGCACTATTAATCGCCATGAGGTTGCTCAGGTAGATGCTACCTCCAATTTCAGGAGCTTCCGGGTGAACTGGAGGTGTTACCACATCCCAATCCACTTTCGTAAAGTCTTTCATTTTATCCGCATTTTTATTAGCATCAATTAATTGATTAATATAGCTGTAATCGCCAATAACCATGGCTGACTTGCCACTCAGGAATAGGTCACCCTGTACTGGATCATAACGCCCACTCGGATCCTGATCCTGTGGTTCGTCGCCTTTAGGAATAACTTTGTCAATCGCAAGTTTGCTTATGGTGCTCCACACTTTCTCCCATTGAGGAGAATCTACTGTCATCTTCTCTGCTTTGTCATCAAACGTCTTCAGCTGCAACGAGCTGTAGTACTGCTGCATGGAGTAGTACGGCGAACCACCCTGATATGTCGTGAAGGAGAAACCAAATACATGATCTTTACCTTCACCTTTCGTTAGACGGGTACCCAAATTGAAAATATCATCCCATGTCATGTTGTCCGTTGGCGGTTCCACGCCTGCTTTTTCAAACATACCCTTGTTATAGAACAAAGCCGATGAGGAGAACGTTGGTGTCAATGCATAAATGCTCTGATCCCCAAGGTCCTTAATTCCCTCCAGTACACTAGGCACGATATCACTGGTATCAAACTTATCTTCCTGCATCAGTGGGTCCAGCTGTTTCACCAGATTCTCCTGAATTAATGATTTCACTGTGGCGGTATCGGCCACGATAACGTCAACCGGGTTATCCCCAGTCATAATCTTCTTCAGACTCTCCATCGTATCCGGAACTTCCGGCTGTTCTTCCGTGTTGCCATACCCATACATACTGCTCTGATCAACAGCAGCTACAATTTCGATGGTTACATTGGGATGTGTCAATTCAAAAGCATCGGTAAATTGCTGACGGAAGTAACTGTCATCCTGTCCTCCCCACAACGTAGCCACACGTAATACACGCTGCTCCGTATCCTTGGCCTCACTTGCCGTACAGCCGGCAATCAGCGGCAGTGCCAGCGTCGCAGTAGCGATGACAGCCAGCACACGTTTTCCCCATAACCTGTTCTTCATCTTCCAATTCCCCCTCATTAATTATCTTGGCGGTGTAATAACAATACGTTCACCGTCAAATTCCAATGTAGCCCGGTTATCAATGGATAAGGCCTCCAGATACTCTTTTGGCACCTGAAGCCGACCTGCACGGTCTATAATGACAAATGCTTCGTGAATGTCCGGCATACCCGCTTCGGACAAGTTATGCTCTTCATCCAAATTAGGGTTGCGCTTCACAAACTCGGTACTGGTCAAGCCATCCCGAATCGCAACGATCCGGTCTACCTTGCCAGCAAGTGTCAAGTCATGGGTAACGATGACAATCGTGACGCCGAGTTCCTTGTTCATTCTTCGGAAAATGCCCATGATTGTATCACATGTCTCGGAATCGACCGAACCGGTAGGTTCATCTGCAAGCAGAATTTTGGGACGATTGGATAATGAGATCGCAATCGCTACCCGTTGTTGCTCTCCTCCTGACAATTGATGCAATTTGTTATGCATCCGATCCTTAAGGCCTACCCACTCGAGCAACTGTTTCGCGTAAGCACGATCACGCTTGCCTCCCAGAATCATGGGAGTCTCCACATTTTCCAGTGCAGTGAGATAAGGCAGCAAGTTACGACCGTTATTTTGCCAGATAAAACCTACCGTATGACGTTTGTATTCGACCAATTGGGCATCTGTCATCTTGAGCAAATCCCAGTCTCCCACAACGGCCGTACCAGCCGTAGGACGATCAAGCCCGCCCAGAATATTCAGCAGTGTGGATTTACCGCTACCGCTGTTACCGATGATGGCCATCATTTCACCTTGATTGACAGTCAGGTTGAGACCCTGAAGAGCAACGACTTCCACATCGCTGGATTTAAAAATTTTGACAAGTCCTTCGCATTGGATCACGTTTACCTCTCCTCTCCCATTTTGACTGCCTGGTGAACCCGCAATCTGCGAATCTGCCAGAGCAACATTGTTGCACCAATGACCAGCATCACCACGGTGACCCCATACAGTTGCAACATATCCTGCTGTTCAAACACAATTCGGAACGGAGGTACCTGAGCAGATACATTATCCGTCGTTTGCAGGAATGGCAGGAATAAACGACTGGATACCTGACCAATCCCAATACCTAGCAGGATCGATAGCCCCGCTGTGAACACCTGCTCCAGCAGCAGCATACCGCTCAGTTGAGCCCGGGATAACCCCATGGCCCGTAATACACCAAACTGCACAACACGTCCGGACAAGTTGAAGAACCAGTACAGGACGTATCCGATCAACGAGATAATAACCGATACCAGGAATCCAAGGCTCAGTATCCCGAATACGCCACCTCGTGACGGATGTTTACCCTGAGATACTAATTCGGTGCGGACGTCACGCACCGAAGATAACTCGATACCTTCTGCTGCAAGTTTCTCCATTAACGGAGCCACTTTGGCATCCTGTTCCATTTTCAGCCATACCTCATAAGGAATCAAAGGCACCTGATCATAGATATAATCCAGATTCGCCACGAAGAATGGCATCTGATCCGGATACTGGGCTGGCCAATAAGGAATGATCCCGAACACGACGAATTCAATCGCCTGTCCCTGTACACCCATAGAGACGAGGTCTCCGGTTTTCAACTTAAATTTGTCAGCAAATTTGGAAGAGATCAATACAGCCCCTTCATATTTTCCAAGCAAGTCAAGGTACTTGTAAGGATGTGCCGGGAACAGATCGTTGCGGAACCATGCCACTTGAGCAAAGTCTACATTATCAATTCCGACCAGCATCCCCTGTCCGCCCGATTTACCAGAGACGATAATGTTGCCTTTGGTCTGCAGCACTCGTGCTGCATGTTCAACCCCGTCTAATCTGCGGAACACTTCGAATGGAGGTTCGGAGTAGATGACTTTGGATGGCTGCGAAGAACCGCCGCCACCACCTGGAGCACCTCCACCGCCATTACCTCCGCCGGAACCACCACCAGCAGAACCTCCTCCTCCATTGCCACCACCTTGTTGACCTCCACCCGTACCGCCGTTCTGTCCGGAACCACCGGGTTTAACCTCAGGTGTTCCTTCCCACACAGTCTGCATAATCACATCAGAACCATAACGGTACAAGGTACGCTCAGTGGAATTCAGATCAATCGTCCGAGCCGCAGCCGAGTTGTACACCCCAAGTCCCAGTGTCAATACAAGAAGGATCATCAGCGGATAATAAGAAGATGAAGAACGCGATAACTGCGTTAATGTCAGATACAGCGGGACCGGGAGAAATTTGCGACCGATCAGCTGAATAAGCTTCAATATCCACGGGAACAAGCGCAGGAAGAATAGTCCAAGCGCAAAGATCGCGAGTGCGGGTACAAAGAATAGAAACGGCTGTACCTGCAACTGATCGGTTGTCATTCCGGTCTGGAAGGTCAACATCTGACGTTCATAGAACAGGTAGTATCCATATCCAGCCAGGCCCAGCAACACAACGTCCAGGAACCAGCGTTGCCATACTGGAGCACGGTCTGTCCGTGCTTGCCGCCGTTTGGCAGATACAATGGTTGCCCGTGCATAGGTTATTGCAGGGATAAGTGATGCGATGATCGCAACAAGGACCGCTGCTACGCCCAGGAGGATAGCTTCTTTTGATACACCGATCGGAATAGACTTCCGATCTACGAACGAGAGAAAGCCACTTGCTGAACCGATACTTTTGGCCATAAACCAACCAAGCAACGGCCCAATAACCAGTGCAATAGCGCCCAGAAATATGCCTTCAAGCAGGTAGAGAGAGAAGATCTGCCGAGCTGAAGCTCCACGGCTGCGCAATACCGCAATATCACTCTCTTGCTTTTGTAATGACTGTCTGGCATTCATCGCAATAAAATAAAAGACCATCGCAATCATCGGTGCTGCCAAGGTAAACAACATCGTCTGCAGTTGCAGACTCTGACTGCGGAACTGCTTAAGCAGATCACCAAAGGTGATGTCCACTTTTGTATCTTTCAGCCGCTGGTACAGATCGATATCCAGCCTTTCCAGCATGGAAGTCAGACCTGATAACTGGCTGGTTTGAATTTCTTTCAGATCAAAGGCATAATACCAGCGTGAATTCTGAAGTGGAATCCCTTTTTCCTTCAGTAAAACATCATTAAATACCGATTCATCCACATATAGTCCATTCATCATGCCGTCAAATCCTTGTACCCAGTAAGGGCTGTTCGGATCATCTGCCTTGAAGGACCCCGTAATCTTCACACGTAACGTGATATCAAGACCGCTATACACCGGATATTCCAGAATGTCACCGATATGCAGGTCGTTACGGTACATACCCTCTTCCAACATGACTGCCTCGATCGTGTCATCTTTGACCTGGTTTCCAGGTTTCACCCCGGCAGAGTAATTCACCTGTGCATCCAGCCCACTCATCGTACCCAGACTCATACTGCGCGCCCTGCTGGCATCCACTTTGGTTGGATCTTCAGGGCTCACCTCTGTGCTGCGAATAGACCTTGAATTCACATACGTATGAAAAGGAAACCCGATGTCGCGAGGAACATCCTCACGAATATAACGATCTACTTCATCCAGACCCCGTGTGTCTGTCTTCACGCCACCGGGTGCCTGATAACTCATAAGCAACGAACCGGCTGGCAACCCTTCACTGTTATCCTGCAGCGTTTGCGCGACGACCCGTTTCAACGCACCATCGGCATACATTGGAATACTGACGGTGAACGCTACCGCCACAATCAATCCGATCAGTGTGCTGAAGGTCATCCAGCGCGTGTTCCACATTTTGCGGAACAGCAGCCGAAGCAATGGCAGCCCCATTAGCGTCCCACTACTTTCTGACCTACGGTCAGACCTTTCAGAATCTCGACATCTGTCGATGTCTGCTGTCCAACTTCAACGTCCACTTCACGCTTGCTGCCATCACTCTCCACGACTTGTACATACGTTCTTGAACCGATGGAGCGTAAAGCGGATACAGGAATCACAATCGCGTTCTCGGTACGCTGCGTTACAATTGAGACCGATAGTGGTGTGCCACGTTCGACGCCTTTTGGCATTTTTGCAAGTGTAACGATGACATACTTATCCAGCGTTTCCTTGGTTGGAGGCGTACCGCCTTCCCCCGTCCCTTCGCCACTGCCGCTTCCCGATGCTTCCGCGATAGGCATGACTTTAATTTTGCCAGCGACTTTTCCAGCTCCATTAATATCTACTTCTGCCTTCATACCAGCGGAGAACTTCTCCAGATCTTCCTTGGCAAAGGTAGCTGCCACAACCAGATTGGATGTATCCGCAATCGTAGCAATCGGATCATACGCTTTCACGGCTGCACCCTTCTCTACCTGCACAGCAATAACTGTGCCACCAAACGGAGCTGTCAACGTGGCTTTGCCCAGTTGTTCCTCCAGATCAGCGAGTTCCTGGCGTAGTTCTTCAAACGCAATCGTTGATTCTTCGAACTCTACCGGGTCCATCTCATCCTTCTTGCGGAGTGTTTCCTTCATTTGAACTTCGGATTTGCGAATAGCCAGTTTCTTGCCACGGATCTCCTTCTCTACACTCTCCACATCGAGGACAGCAAGAAGTTGACCCTTTTTCACTTTATCCCCTGGTTTAACATTTAACTCTTTGACATGCATGCCATCAAGCGTGAAGTACACCTTCTCTTCCCGCTGACTCATCATCTTACCGCTGCCACTTACTTTTTTCTCCAACGTTTCCGTCCGGACTTCATATTCCGGTTTCTTGGAGATCGTTGGTGGTGTGATAGGCGGAAGCACTTCTTCCTCTGTTTCTGACGGCAGCAATGAGCAGCCGGACATCGTTGCAACCATTATTGCACCAAGTACAACAAGTGCTGCGCGTTTCCCCCTCTTCGGAGCGGCCCCTTTACTTGATAAATCTGCCGTCCGCCATTTCATAAACATGGTCCGCAACCTCCAAAATTGTAGGATCGTGTGTAGTCATACATATTGTTACTTGTTCTACTTCAATAATATTGCGGAATACGGCCATGACCTGAGCGCCCATCTTGGAATCCAGTTCCGCTGTAGGCTCATCCGCAAGCAACAATCTGGGTCTATGGGCAATCGCCTTGGCTATAGCCACCCGCTGTTGCTCTCCCCCGGACATCTCGAAAGGTCGGTGCTTCACCCGTTTGGATAGTCCAACCAGATCCAGACAGTGACCAACCCTGTCCTTCCATTCCGCTCGCGGAACGTCCGCCATGCGCAGCGACAGTTCTACATTTTCCCAAGCAGATAATAAGGGCATGAGTGCATATGCCTGAAAAATAAAACCGATCTCTTTGCGCCGCAAAGCGGTCCGCCGCCGGTCTCCCCAATCCTGAAGAGGCTGGCCAGAGAACAGAATGTCTCCACTTGAAGGCTGATCCAGTCCACCGAGCATATTCAGCAGTGTTGTTTTGCCTGAGCCCGATCGCCCCTTCAGCATGACCAGTTGTTGCGGATTCACTTCCATATCAATGCCTTTGAGCACATGGATAATGCGACTGCCTGTCTGGAAACTGCGATGCACGTTACGCACCTCCAGTACAGGTCCATCATATGGAGGCAACATATCCTTCTTTGGTTTGATCTTCTTCTGGGGTTCATCAACGGTGGTGACAGTAGCTGCAGTCAATTCATCCGAAGCGATTTCACTTTCAGATAAAGATACTTCACTTGTCGGGTGCGCTGGTTCACTTATGTATGTATTTTCTCCCGACTCCGTCAATGCCTCCAACGGTGTTTCCCCCTGTTGATGTTCATCGCCTGACTGGCTTTTGGCAGGTCTTTTTCTGAGAAATAAATTCTTCATGCCAGCAATCACGCTCATCCTTTCTTGATATCCCGATCATTTCTTCAAAAAACCTAAAATTAGAAATCTGTTCCAACCTACACTGAATTATAAACGACCGATCCCAACTAAAAGTTACAAGCTTTTTACAACGGTAGAGTGAAAAAGTTAATATTTTGATGAACAAACAAAAAAAGCACCCCAAAGTACGGGATGCCTCTAGCATATTCGATGGTTTTGCCGCTATGACGGCAATCATTACAATTTTGATACCGTTCAATCTTGAACATTTTTTCGAGTTATCAATGATATTATTTACCAAATGAAGAAGGATCTTCACGCCAAGATTTGAGCAATTCAAAGTCACTCTCCTGAATCGTTCCCTGAGCCAAAGCCACATCCATCAGCGCGGTGTAATTGGACAACGTCTGAAGTGGAATTCCAGCATCTTCAAATGCTTTAACACCTTTATCCAGCTGATAGCTGAAGATCGCAAGAACGGCGAGAGGGGTTGCACCTGCTACACGTACGGCTTCGGCTGCTTTGATCGAGCTTCCACCTGTGGAGATCAGATCTTCGATGACAACTACTTTCTGTCCTTCGGTAATCAGACCTTCGATCAGGTTCTCCTTGCCGTGTCCTTTCGCTTTATCACGAATGTAGGCCATCGGCAGATTCAGCTTCTGGGCCACCCAGGCAGCATGCGGGATACCTGCTGTTGCCGTACCTGCAATGACTTCTGCATCCGGGTATTGGTTCCGAATAATCGTTGCAAAGGCTTCAGCGATATCATTACGAATCTCGGGATAGGACATCGTTAAACGGTTATCGCAGTATATTGGTGATTTGATGCCGGATGTCCATGTAAATGGCTGCTGCGGACGTAACGCCACGGCTTTAATTTTCAACAGTTGGGAAGCAATATGATTCGGAATCTCATTCAGTTCGATCATGCGTTCAACATCTCCTTCAAAATGGTTTCTGCCGCTTCACGCGGATTGGGAGCGCCTGTAATGGGTCTGCCTACAACAATGTAATGACTGCCTCTGGCGATGGCTTCACCTGGCGTCAAGACGCGTGTCTGATCTCCCAGACCGCTACCCGCTGGACGAATTCCTGGTGTAACGGTATGAAAAGCACTGCCACACGCTGCCCGAATTGCGGGCACTTCCAGTGGAGAAGCAACAACCCCATCGAGTCCGGCCTCTTGGGCTAGTCCTGCATAACGGACCACAGCAGCTTCCACACTTCCCGGGATGCCAATCTCGTTATTCATCGTTTCCAGACTTGTACTGGTCAGTTGGGTGACTGCAATGATCTCGGGCTTGCTAAGGGAAGGATCGGCAGCGATTGCTGCCTCAGCACCTTCACGTGCAGCACGCATCATGAGGGCTCCACCCGCTGCATGTACATTGAACATGTCTACCCCAAGACGTGTGATACTCTCAGCACCGCCACGAACGGTGTTGGGAATGTCATGCATTTTCACATCCAGAAAAACGGAGTAACCTTTGGATTTCAGCTCCCGAATAAAGTCCGGTCCTGCTGCGTAGAACAGCTGCATGCCCACCTTCAGATAACAGGGAATGCCTTCAAGAGCTTGTACCAATGCTTTCGCTTCTTCCGCTCCAGGATAATCCAGTGCCACCATCAGACGGCCAGCCATTTCATTGAAACTCGCTTGATTCATCACCAGCGCTCCCCTCCACTTGCTCATTTTTTCCGTTTTTGCCCGATATAAAGGACATCCCGCCAGCCCGCAGGCTGACTGATGTCCTTCATCAGAGAGTTATTTATTTTACAAAGACAGGCATTGCTTCCGAAGAGAAGTTGATCGTTTGCAGCATGATCAGCAGCGCACGAATCGTATCCAATGAAGTCATACATACAATGCCGTTCTCTACCGCTTCACGACGGATACGGAATCCATCACGTTGCGGTGTTTTGCCTTTGGTGAGTGTGTTGAAGACAAAGTTTGCTTCGCCGCTACGAATCATATCCAGAATGTTCGGCGAACCTTCACTTAATTTGTTCACAGTCGTTACCGGAATGTTCGCTGCTTCAAGCGCAGCTGCTGTTCCGCCGGTCGCCATGATTTTGTAACCCAGTCTGTAGAAACCTTCGAGCAAAGGAACCGCTTCGTCCTTGTCTTTGTCTGCTACAGTCACAACAATCGCTCCGGTTGCCGGGATTTTCATTCCTGCGCCGATGAGGCCTTTGAACAACGCTTTAGCGTAATTCGGGTCACGGCCCATAACCTCACCTGTAGACTTCATCTCAGGTCCGAGGGTTGGTTCTACACGACGCAGCTTCGCGAAGGAGAAGACCGGAACTTTGACAGATACATGATCCGATTCAGGCCACAGTCCATCAACATAGCCAAGATCTTTCAGTTTCACACCCAGAATGGCTTGTGTTGCCAAGTTCGCCATCGGAATGTTGGTTACTTTGCTCAGGAATGGTACGGTACGGGATGAACGCGGGTTCACCTCGATAATGTACACTTGGCCATCATGGATAACAAACTGGATGTTGACCAAACCTACTGTTTTCAGTTCTTTCGCAATTTTGATTGTAATCTCTACAATTTTCTCTTTCAAATCCTGGGACAGATGTTGAGGAGGATATACCGCGATGGAGTCACCAGAGTGAACCCCTGCACGCTCGATATGTTCCATGATTCCCGGAATCAATACCGTTTCACCATCACAGATGGCGTCAACCTCAACTTCTTTCCCCATCATATAACGGTCGATCAGGACCGGATGCTCCGGATTGATTTTAACCGCCTGTTCCATGTATGTCAGCAATTCAGCATCGGAGTATACAATCTCCATCGCACGACCGCCGAGTACGTAGGAAGGACGAACCAGTACCGGGTAGCCCAGACTTTGAGCTGTTTCTACTGCATCATCAACCGAAATGACCGTTTTACCTTTTGGCTGTGCAATCTCCAGACGGGAGAGCAGACGTTCGAACTTCTTGCGATCCTCCGCCTCATCGATGCTTTCCAGATCCGTTCCGAGAATGGTTACACCTGCATTACGCAGTGGTGCTGCCAGGTTGATGGCCGTTTGACCACCGAACTGTACGATAACCCCTACTGGTTTCTCCTGTTCAATCACGTTCATGACATCTTCGAAGAAGAGCGGTTCAAAGTACAGGCGATCCGATGTATTAAAGTCCGTAGACACCGTCTCCGGGTTATTGTTGATAATGACTGCTTCATAGCCTGCTTTTTGTAATGCCCATACTGCGTGTACAGTAGAGTAGTCGAACTCGATCCCTTGACCGATCCGGATTGGTCCTGAACCCAGTACCACAACTTTTTTCTTGTCTGAAGGGATTACTTCATTTTCTGTCTCGTAAGTTGAGTAGTAATATGGCGTTGTTGCTTCAAACTCAGCCGCACATGTATCTACCATTTTGTACACTGGGCGCAGGTTCTCTGCTTCCCGACGAGTTCTAACTTCCGCTTCAGTTGTTAATGTGCCTCCTGGTTGACCTTGCGCACGCAGTTCAGCAATGGCACGGTCTGTGAATCCAAGGCGTTTCGCTTGATACAGAATGTCGGAAGACAATTCGGATTCTTCGCGAATGCGATCTTCGAATGCGATCAGACCTTCGATTTTGTCCAGGAACCACCAGTCAATCTTGGTCAGATCCTGTAGCTGTTGCAGCGTATAACCTCTGCGGAATGCTTCGGCAATCAGGAAGATACGCTCATCATCTGCTTTGATCAGACGCTCGTTCAGCGTAGCTTCGTCCAGCGTTTCGGCATCCTTCAGGTAGAGGCGATGTACGCCAATTTCCAGGGAACGAACGGCTTTGTGAATCGACTCTTCGAATGTCCGGCCAATAGCCATCACTTCGCCTGTTGCTTTCATCTGAGTTCCCAGTTTACGGTTCGCCGAGATGAACTTGTCGAACGGCCAGCGTGGGATTTTGCTCACGATATAATCCAGCGTAGGCTCGAAGCAAGCATACGTTTGGCCTGTTACCGGGTTCACGATTTCATCCAACGTGTAACCCATGGCAATTTTGGCAGCCATTTTTGCAATCGGATAACCCGTTGCTTTGGAAGCCAGAGCTGATGAACGGCTTACCCGTGGGTTTACTTCGATAACATAGTATTGGAAGCTGTGTGGGTCCAGTGCAAACTGTACGTTACATCCACCCTCGATGTTCAGGGCACGGATGATTTTCAGGGAAGCTGAACGCAGCATTTGATATTCACGGTCCGACAGAGTTTGGCTTGGTGCTACGACGATACTGTCGCCTGTATGAACACCTACCGGGTCAAAGTTTTCCATGTTGCAGACAACGATACAGTTATCGTTTTTGTCCCGCATCACTTCATACTCGACTTCTTTCATACCTGCAATGCTCTTCTCGACCAGACATTGCCCAATCGGGCTGTAACGAATTCCCGCTGCCACCGTCTCGCGCAGCTCTTCTTCGTTAGCACAGATTCCGCCGCCTGTTCCGCCCAGTGTATAGGCTGGACGCACGATGATTGGATAACCAATCTCATTTGCAAATTCAAGTGATTCTTCAAGTGTCGTTACGATTACACTCTCTGGTACAGGTTGTTCCAATTCACGCATCAGATCACGGAACAGATCACGATCTTCCGCTTTCTCGATGGATGTCAGCTGTGTTCCGAGCAATTTCACATTTTCACGTTCCAGCACGCCTGCACGAGCCAGCTCAACAGCCATGTTCAGACCTGTTTGACCACCCAGTGTTGGCAACAAGCCATCTGGACGCTCTTGACGAATGATTTGGGTTACAAAATCCAGTGTGATAGGCTCGATGTATACTTTGTCAGCCATGTTTGTATCCGTCATAATGGTCGCCGGGTTGCTGTTGATAAGTACAACTTCCACGCCTTCTTCTTTCAGAGCCTGGCAAGCTTGTGTACCGGCATAGTCGAACTCGGCCGCTTGACCGATGACGATTGGACCGGAACCAATCACCAGGATTTTTTTGAGATCTTTGTTAATCGGCATGTTATTGTGCTCCTTTCACTGCGGCTGCCAATACGGCTTGACGCGGCTTTTGCGGGTTAGTGATCTTGTGCTCGCGAATCATCTCGATGAAGCGGTCGAACAGGTAGCTGTTGTCGTAAGGACCCGGGGCTGCTTCAGGGTGATATTGAACCGAGAATGCCGGGAATGATTTATGTTTCAGACCTTCAATGGTCTTATCGTTATTGTTGATATGAGTAACTTCCAGGTCTGTACTCTTCACAGACTCTTCGTTTACGGTAAATCCATGGTTCTGGGATGTGATGAAGCAACGTCCGCTCTCCAGTTCTTTCACCGGGTGGTTTCCTCCGCGATGTCCAAACTTGAGTTTTTCGGTGTCTGCTCCTGCCGCGAGTGCGAACAACTGGTGACCCAGGCAGATGCCGAAGATCGGGTATTCGCCAAGCAGTTCACTGATCATCTTAACTGCGTGAGGTACGTCTTTCGGGTCCCCAGGGCCATTGGATAGTTGAATGCCGTCCGGGTTAAGGCGACGAATCTCGTCTGCTGTTACATCGTGTGGAACAACAACAACGTCACAGTTACGTTTGCTGAGTTCGCGCAAGATTCCTGTTTTAGCACCATAATCCACGAGCACAATACGTTCAGCCGTTCCCGGGCTATTGTAGACATGCTCCGTAGAAGTCATAGGCACCTGGTTACGCAGCTCGGCAATGGTAGTGTCTCCCATCATCTCCAGCAGTTCTTCCACAGGCTTCGATCCTGTTGTGAGAATTCCCTTCATTGTGCCGTGGTGACGAATCCGGCGAGTCAACATGCGTGTATCAATTTCGCTGATTCCTACGATGCCGTATTCCTTGAGCAGATTGTCTACGCTGTATTCCGCACGCCAGTTGCTCGGCGTTGGCTCATGACGACGCACAACGAAACCGTGTACGTATGGACGAATCGACTCAAAGTCATCACGCGTAATGCCGTAGTTTCCGATCAGCGGATACGTCATGGTTACGATTTGACCGCAATAGGAAGGATCCGAAAGCACCTCTTGATAGCCTGTAATTCCCGTATTAAAAACGACCTCACCTGTAGTTTCACCTTCAGCACCAAATGCTTTCCCGGTGAACAGTGTGCCGTCTTCCAACAATAATCTTGCCTGTGCCTGCATCCCATTTCACTCCTCTGTGTTTATCAACGTTGAATACTTTGAGTTGAACATTGGGGGACGTTACGTTTGGTGCGGCTCCGTGGGCAGAAAACCCTTTGATCGCTGTTATCCCCGGATTACTTTGATCCCATTCTTCAAATGGAGTAATCCGGTGATAAAGGCGAACGCTTTGCTTCTTCGGGTTCTTTCTGCCCTCTCCGCAGTTACGTTGGCGTCCATGTTCAAAATCATGACATTCAACTTTGCTTTGTTTCGTATGTTAGACTCTCGGCATGATTTGCCTCGAGTTAGTTGAAAAGATGTTACTGTGTAGAAGTTATAGATAAGTTTTAGAGTTAGAAAGATTTGTTTTCGAAAATTCAAGTAATAAGATCTAATGATTTATGATTCATTGAGTTACCGAGGTGCTGTTTTATTGTTGTACAGTGTTGCTCCATACGCTTTTGCCATCCACCCATGTTTGTGTGGCCCAGCCTTTCAGCTTCCAGCCTGTGAATGGGGTGTTTCTTCCTTTGGTTGCAAACGTTGCAGGATCAACTGCTTTTTCCTCATTCAGGTCAATCATCGTGATATCCGCTGGTGCTCCCTCTTCCAGTTTGCCTGTATCCAGTCGGAATACACGTGCCGGATCAGCTGTCATACGTTGCACCAGGAAGTCCAAGCTCCACAGCCCTGTTTCCACAAACTTGGTGTACAGCAGCGGGAAGGCTGTTTCGAATCCTACGATTCCGAAAGGTGCCAGCTCCATGCCTTTGGCTTTCTCTTCTTCACTGTGTGGCGCGTGATCAGTTACGATCATGTCCAGCGTGCCGTCTAGCAAACCTTCGATACAAGCCTGCACATCGCGTGGTGAGCGTAGCGGCGGGTTCATTTTCCAGTTGGCGTCCATGCCCGGGATATCTTCATCCGACAACACCAGATGGTGCGGACATACCTCAGCAGTTACTTTAATGCCTATGGACTTCGCTAGACGAATCAGACGAACCGATTGCTCTGTACTTACGTGACAGACATGGTAGTGAACTCCCGTTGCTTCTGCGAGCAAGATATCACGGCCAACGTGGATGGCTTCGGATTCATTTGGAATCCCTTTGATGCCGTGGCGCTTCGAAAACTCACCTTCCGTCACATATCCACCAACAACCAGTGAGTCATCTTCACAGTGAGCGATCACTGGCATATCCATGCTTGCTGCGAGGCTCATGGCATCCTTCATCATTTGAGCGTTTTGTACGCCTACGCCGTCATCTGTGAATCCAATAGCGCCTGCTTCTTTCAATGCAGCAAAATCGGTAAGTTCACGACCCAGTTCGTTTTTTGTAATGGCTGCATAAGGCAATACTTTAACCAGATCAGCTTCTTTGGCTTTATCCAATACCATTTTCACAACTTCCGCTGTATCTGTAACTGGTCTCGTGTTCGGCATGCAAGCGATCGTTGTAAAACCACCTTGTGCTGCTGAACGGGCACCTGTCTCGATTGTCTCTTTGTGTTCGAATCCAGGTTCACGCAGATGCACGTGCATATCGATCAGTCCCGGAATGACCAGTTTGCCTGATGCGTCTGTCACACTTTGCGCTGACTTTTCGGCATCCAGTACGGCTTGGTCTTCCAGACCAGCGATCTTTTTAATTTTACCTTCATCTATAATGATGGTTTTCCGTTCAAGTTCCCCTTTTTGGTTCAAGACGTTCGCGTTTTTTATAATCTGTAGCATAATTGCCCTCCGCTTCGGTTCTGTCCGGCTTACCAGGCAAGCCGAATGATTTTCTTTATCGTTTACTCTCTTATTGCTCTATAAGAACTACCGTACCGTCAGCCTATGACCCACAGCCAGACCCTGTTACAGTTTCATCGCACGTTCCATAACCGCCATGCGGATTGGAACGCCGTTTGCCATCTGCGGGAAGATCCGCGATGCTTCACTTTCCACAACCGCGTCATCTACCTCGACGTTGCGATTCACAGGAGCAGGGTGCATGATAATGGTGCTTGGTTTTAGGCGTGATGCCCGTTCTTCCGTCAATCCGTAGTGTTCGCGATAATCCTCAGCTGAAGTAATTAAGCCATGTTGATGACGTTCCAGTTGAACACGGAGCATCATGACTACATCTGCATCCAGCGCTTCTTCAAGACCGACATAAGGAGCATGCTCTGCGAGTTCCGGTGCCTGCATCGTTTGCGGAGCACAGAAGCGTACATCTGCACCAAACTTTTGCAGTGCCCACAGGTTGGAACGCGCTACACGGCTATGCAGGATGTCACCAATGATGGAGACACGCAAGCCCTTCAGTTCGCCAAATGCTTTCCTCATCGTGTAGAGATCCAGCAACGCCTGTGTGGGATGCTCATTGTTGCCGTCTCCGGCGTTCACGAGTGGTACATTCACTTTCTGAGCCAGTTGTTGCAGAACGCCTGCCGGTTTCAACCGGATCACGCCTGCATCAATGCCCATCGACTCAAGTGTTCGTACCGTATCGTAGATGGACTCTCCTTTTTCCACACTGGATGCGGCTGCCGTAAAGTTCAGCACTTGTGCACCCAGGCGTTTCTCTGCCATTTCGAAGGAGAAGCGGGTACGTGTGCTGTTCTCGAAGAACATGTTCGCAACAAAGCGTGATTCCAGTACCGGAGCCAGTTTCTCTTTCTGCGCTTCCCAGTGAGCCGCTCGGTTCAGAATGGACTCGATTTCTCCTCGACTAAGTTCCTTCAGTCCAAGCAAGCTTCGGTCTCTCAATGCTGTCTGTGTAATCATTATGCTTGCTCCCCCCGGTTCTGAGTGATTTTGACTTCGTCCTGTCCGTCCGTTTCCATGAGTGCAACTTCGATCTCCTCTGATTTGGAAGTCGGCACATTCTTGCCGATAAAATCAGGTCGAATTGGAAGTTCCCGGTGTCCGCGGTCTGCGAGTACAGCCAGCTGAATGTTCTGCGGTCTTCCACAGTCCATCAGAGCATCCATCGCTGCGCGAATCGTCCGTCCGGTATAAAGCACATCATCGAACAAAATCACTTTTTTGTTATGGATCGAAAGTGATTCAGGTGTCATAATCAACATTTCCTTGCGATTCGCTTTATTTTCGTCCAAGCGGTCATCGCGGTAAGGAGTCACATCCAGTTCTCCCCAGGGGACTTTGGCGCCCTCGATTTCTTCAATCTTGGCGGCAATCCGTTCTGCCAGGTAAACCCCGCGTGTACGGATACCGACCAACACACAATCGTCGATTCCTTTGTTTTTCTCCAATATCTCATGGGCAATCCGTGTTAGTGCGCGGCGGATCGCCGTCTCATCCATAATGACATGTGTCTCTGTGCTCATGCGTTCAGCCTCCTCAGGATTTCCCTTCAGCATCATGGCCCCGTGACGAGGAGAAAAAAAAAGACTCCTTGCCGTGTTTATTGGCAAGGAGTCTCCGAACTTCAGACCGCTCTGAAGAAAGTTTACTCTCGGGGATGCATCGCTTCATTTGCCGCAGCAAAAAAAACGATGTATCGTTCACGTTACCTTGCCAGTCTCACGGGACTGATTTAAAGGTGCTATTCATGTCGTTCATATTGCAGGACCTCACAGGGTTCTGTAATCAATATGTCCGTTTGTCTTCATGAATTATGACAGAAAGACAACCCCCTGTCAACACCTCACCATCGCAGGTGAAAACCCTCTGCTACGTTCTTCTTAGAATCAGCAGTTAGGCTGAAAAACATCCATGCACAATACATCTCATTGGTTATTCATAATTATACAACATTTCTGCATATTTATCCATAGGCAAATGAGAAATTTGATATAACCAAAATAAACCTCTGACTATACTTAAGTAGAGACAAAACACTTCTTTTGAGAACAAACGGTGAGTTTCGTTTTACGCAATATATGAAGGCTCTGAATTAGTACCAAGTGAAATGGGTACAGTTTATAAACATGAACCCATTCATAGATGCTGCAATAATGCCGATATACATAAGATTCACAAATATGCGACATAGAAATAAGATACGCCCTACATTTATGTACATTTAGGAGGAAGTCATGCGTCACATTTGGCACGTTTACAAAACAGACTGGTTACATATTCTGAAGGTTCCCACAGGTATATTTCTAATTGTGGCTATTATTCTACTTCCCGGAGTGTATGACTGGGTCAACGTGAAGTCCGTATGGGACCCGTACAGTAATACCCAGGGGATCAAAATTGCAGTGACAAGCGAGGACGCGGGTGCGACTGTTGAAGGAACCAATATTAATATCGGAGACGAACTGGTATCCAGCCTCAAAAACAACGAAAAGCTGGGCTGGACTTTTGTAGATCGAGCTGAGGCTAGTCGGGGGGTACAAACAGGAGAATATTATGCCAGCCTGCTCATTCCCGGAGACTTTTCGTCCAAAATTACAGGTATCGTTGACGGAAAGCTGGAACGCCCAGAGGTAATCTATACCGTTAATGAAAAGGTGAATGCCATTGCTCCTAAAATCACAGGCTCTGGTGTATCTGCCATAACAACACAAATCAATGAAAATTTCACTGAAGCCGTTAGTGAGGCCGTCCTAACCAAGTTGAAGGAAGCCGGGGTTGAAATTAACACCCAGCTTCCAACTTTGCGCAAGATGGAGAATGGCATTTTTACACTGGAGAAAAATCTTCCGGCTATTCAAGCCGCAGGTCAAAAGGTTCTGGAAGTAGAAAAAGCCATGCCCGAGATTGTAAAAGATGCTCAAAAGATCGTTGAAATCGAGAAAAAACTGCCTGAAATCAATGAAGCAGCACAGTATGTGCTCAAGGTGCAGGAGTATTGGCCACAAATTAATGATGCGGCTTCCGAAGTGCTGGCTATTCAAGGGCGGATACCGGATATACAAAAAGCGGTAGAACGCATTCGAGAAGTGGATGAAAACTTTGGCCAGGTAGCAGATATCATCCAAACGGCGTTGGATAAAACCAACAAAGCTCTGTCTATCGTAACGGCAGCAGAGCAAGATTTGGACAAAGTATCACAAATCGCTGGCAACGGGATTGAGCTTGCAGAGGGATTAAATCAGTTCGTGGATTCCAGTGAAGAAGCGTTTCAGACAATTGGCCCGGCGATCCGCCAAAATCTGCTGCTGGTGCAGCAGATTACTAACGCTGCAGGAGAAGTATTTACACAATTGCAAAATTCGGATCTTAATAACCTTCCTACAGTAGAAGATCTCGACCGGATTGCTTCGCGTTTAGGGATTGCGGTAAAACTCGTGGACAGTATGGCAGAACTATTGGGCAACATCAATAAATTGCTTCCAAGCCAACCGCTTGCCGATAAAATTACACAACTGAACTCCATTTCTGATAAACTTCAGTTGCAAATCCGCTTGGCTGGCATCATCAGTGATGCCATGCGTCGTAATACAACTCCACCGACAGACGTCATCGCTCAGTTAAATACTCTCTCGAAGGACATCAGCAGCGGGATTGGCAATATCTTAAACACCTATGAAATTGAAATATCGCCTGCACTTGCAGCTGGTGCGGACAAGCTCAGGTCTATCCTCTCCACCTCAGCAGAAACTCTACAAGGAGCAAAGGATCGTATTCCGGATATTGCGGACATTCTTGCATCTGCCAAAGAAGGAATTATGTTTGGGCAGACCGAGTTGATGAAAATCCAGAGCGAACTGCCTCAAGTACAATCTAAGATCCATGAGATATCAGAGACACTCGCAAACAAAAGTGAAGGTTTTATCCAAGCTTTGAACACAGTGTCTTCATTAATTCGAACCGATCTGCCCAAGCTGGGAAGCAAACTGAACGAAGCTGCTAATTTTGTTCGTAATGATCTGCCTAATGCCGAGAAACAGATAGGCAAGGCATCCGATTTTGTCCAGAACCAGCTTCCGGAGGTCGAAAAAGGAGTACATCGTGTTGCCACGCTGGTACGTGATGATCTGCCAGCTTTGGAAAGTGCCATCAGTAAGGCTGCTGACAAACTTAGGGAAGTCGAAGGTAATAACCAGTTTGCCGAACTTGCCAAACTTTTGCGTGGTGATATCGAAGAAGAAAGTGCTTTCCTTGCAAGTCCAGTGCAAATTAAGGAACAACAGCTTTACCCAATTCCGAATTATGGATCGGCTATGTCACCATTTTATGGCGTGCTGTCCTTGTGGGTTTGGCTCAACACTGCTGATTTCTCTGCTTCGTGCCGAAGCTGAAAATCCAGAGGGCAAGTTCCGGGGATATGAATTGTATCTTGGACGTCTCGCTACTTTTCTGACCATTGGGTTACTTCAGGCGATATGCGTCACCCTGGGAGATATCTTAATCCTGGGTACCTATGTCGCAGATAAACTGTGGTTTGTCCTGTTTGCCATGCTGGTGAGTGCCGTATTTGTCACCATAACGTACACCCTGCTATCCGTATTTGGGAATATCGGAAAAGGGATCGCCATTATCTTCATGGTGTTCCAGTTCTCCAGCTCCGGCGGTACGTTCCCAATCAGCATGACATCACCCTTTTTCCAAGCATTGAATCCGTTCATGCCCTTCACGTATGCGATCAGTCTGCTGCGTGAGTCGGTCGGCGGGATATTGTGGTCTACTGCCATCAAGGATATTCTGTGGTTGTGTATGTTCATCGCGCTGAGTCTCATTGTTGCTCTCGCTTTGAAACGTCCACTCAGCAGTCTCACCAAACGTTCAGCCGAGAATGCCAAAAAGACCAAAATTATTGCTTAACTCATTTGCTCAACACTAAATAAAAAAAGGCCATTGGACTTTCCATCCAATGGCCTTTTCTCGTTTCATTATATGAATCGATACATTTACTATTTGATTAATTCACTGAGCGTTCCTGTTCCAACTGATCATAGGATTGTTTGATTGTTGTTAATGTTTCTACATGGCGATAGATGTTGTTACTGGCCGTAACGATAACACATAACATGATCAAGCCTATAACCACTTTTTTCCCCAATCCCGGACGAAGGCTGATGACAAAACCTCCACCCAACAGGAAGAATGCAAACAGATAATGCCCCGCATACAGGTACATATCATATTGAAATACAGCCAGACCAAAGCCCACGACGACATGAAGCAAAAAGGCAAACAGAATATATGGCACAAGGGTCCACACTTCACGTTCACGAATGCCCTTAATGAAGCCCATAAATGCCAGTAGTAAAATAAAGATACCTGTAATCTGCACATAGATTGGATTGGAACGGGATAGATCCGTAACAAAGGCTGCCATGCCCGGGTCCAGTAAATGCATCTTCGGTGTCATCATCGGATTAATAGTTAACATGTTCAATGCTTTCCAATGAACAGCGAACTGGAATGGTGTTGCATAGCTGGTTCCACCATTTTGAATGCCCAACAGCCAGTTACTAACCCAGCTTCGACCTCCAAAGGCAACGTAATGAATGCCAGTTAATACGACGATGATCAGAACCGCCAATGCCATGATCCCGATGTATTTTTTCAAATTCGCCTTATTGCGCCATGCATGCATATTGAAGAAAGTGGCAGCAGCAAACGGTACGATGTTTGTCGAGGTTAGTCCAAAGTTAATCGATGCAAGCAATGCATTAGGTACATAACGTACGTCCTGACGCTCACGAGTATACTGCATGTAAACCACTGAGAGCAGGATAACGAACTGTACATACGGATACGAGTCCGGAATCAATGCGGTATACATTAAGTAGGAACTGAAACCAAACAGTAAGGCAAACAGTAGCGGTACGATGGTAGGTTTATCTTCTTTTTGACTCAGGAACAGATACCCCAGCACCACCGAACCCGCATTCACCAGCGATTGCAAGATTAGAAAGAACCAGTTGCCTCCCAGAAGTTTCGCTACAGCCGCAAGGGTGACTGCGAGAAAGGAGATCAGCGGATGGATCACGGAAGAACTGTTGTCCCCATAATACATTGAAGGATCAAAGTTGAATAAATTGATTGGAAACAGCGTTGTATTAAATGGGCTATACGCCCCAAGCATCTCTGCATTATTTTCAATGTACAGAACATACGAGCCGTTCATTAAACCATAGAACAGAGCAAATCCTGCAAACAGGTAAAAGGCTGTCCAGTTGGCTCTGCGATTATAAAATAAGTAATCTAAAAAGTTCATTCTTTCATTTCACATCCTGATTAATTAAGTTCTAGAACACCAGTAACAGTAGGCCACCCATAATACATGCCACACCAATCCAGCGTAAAGGGCCCACTGTCTCTTTAAATACCAGCCGCGCTATGATGAGAGTCCACACATATGTTAATGCGTTCGCAGGCAACACTACGGTTAATGGAAGAAACTTCAACAATACAATATTCAGCAACGCACCCGTTCCGTAGAATCCAAGTCCCATGAGTACATGCAGACGATTGCGACTGGATGCATAAGCTTTCAGTCCGGCCCCGCCCAGTGCACCACACAACGTCATGACAATTAATACGGCAACCATCCAGTTATCGATCAACACTGGTTAATGTCACCCCGATTCCAAGCAACACAACTGCTGCCAGCTTCTGCACCGTAATTTCTTCCCCAAGCAAAAAATATCCATAGATTAAGGCAAATACGTAACTGGCACACATCAGAGGATAAGCAACAGAGAGTTTCTCCAGAGCAAAAGCTTTAATCATCAAAATCGCTCCAAGTCCATAACATAGAAAACCAACACCCAGGTAGATCCACTCGGTTAGTCCCCATTTCCAGAACAATTGACCCGTTGCTGTCAGAAATGCGGAAACGAGCATCAACCATTTACCAGTATGACGCGATTTTATTTCCCCCACGTTAATGCCTCCATGTTCGGAACACGCTTGTTAATAAAGTATCGTTGGCTCACTAGCTGCATGACGGGAAGGTCAGATAAGGAGTCCGAGTAGGAACATGACTGGTCATAATCAATGACCATATTCTTCTCACTCAGATAAGTCTGAATTCGGCGTACCTTCTCTTCCCCTTTGCAATTGCTGCCATCAATTCTGCATGTGTAACCATTCTCATGACGGACAAGTTCAGTTCCAATTACATGATCCACCCAGGGAAAATTATTAAAGTATTTCATATAGGCATGCGGAGATGCAGTTACCAGCAAGACATGATAACCTGCTTCTTTGCGATGTTGCATCTCTACACTGGCCTCGGCAAAAATGGACGTACGCAAGCGGGTATCAAAGAAATGTTCGAGATCTTTTTCAGACATACGCTCAATTTCTTGAAAGTAGGATCGTTTGACTTGTTCAACAGTCATGAAGCCTGCCTTGAATAACACGGTATGTAATGCAATGAGAGGTAATCTCCATACCTGCCACGGGTAACGGCGAACACCGTAATGTACAAATTGAAACATGGAATCACTGCGTATGATCGTTTTATCAATATCAAAAATGGCGACTTTCGTGCTTTTCACCCTGATCCCCCTCAGCCTTTATTCAAAGATAGCAAAGATTGTAATAACACTTATCACATACAACATAACCGTAATTAATATGGGCTTGTCCTCAAACAGCACACGATCGGGCGAACCTCCCTGGTTCTTCATGTGGATCAGATACAGATAACGGAACATGCCGTAAATGACCAATGGAATCGTCCACATGAGATGAATGGTTCGATCTGAAGTGAAAGTGAACAGGGAATAACTGATAATCGTAGCTGTCGTCACAATCGTATTGAATTGATCCAGTAACGTAATGGAGTATTTATCCAAAACCTTACGATGTGATCCCGTATTTCCCTCAAGCAACGTAAGTTCATTTCTGCGTTTGCCAATGGCCAAAAACAACGACAACAGCATTGTACAGATCAAAAACCACGGTGTGAATTGCACATGGATCAACACACCACCTGCAATGGCACGAAGTACAAAGCCGGCTGCAATGGTCATCATATCCAGGATAACGAGATGTTTCAGCACAAATGAATACGATACATTCAACAGGAAATAGACGATACATAACACCCCGAATAGAGGGTTCATCATGAAGGCCGTTCCTACGGAAAGGATTAATAGAATAATGCCAAACAACAAAGCATGACTCGGATTCACCTGCCCAGAAGCCATAGGACGATACTTTTTCACCGGATGCTGTCGATCCCTGTCCCGGTCTACAAAGTCATTCAAAATATAAACACAGCCTGCAACAAGGCTAAATAGAATAAAACCAAGCAACGTCGCAAGAATGGTTTCCGTCCGAATCTCCTCAAAAGAGAATAGTAACGCAGCAAATAACAGCAGATTTTTAGTCCACTGTTTGGGTCTTAACAATCTGAATAATCCTGACACTGTACTGCCTGTTCCTGTTGCCGGTGAAGACACCGTACTGGTTCGTGATGATAACAATTGTAATAACTCCCTTCAAAAGCAACTTCTGTATATAACAAATAACGTAAAGATCTAATCATATGTTGCTTGTATAATTTTGTAAAGGGAGTAAATGAAAAAAATCTAATATAGGCATAAAAAAAGAGACCGTTTCCGGTCTCTTCGTTAGTACGTGATTTAATTATTGGGTAATGCGATTAAAATTCGAATTGCACGTCGCTCAGACGACGTTTGATCTCAGCAATAACACGTTTCTCTTCCTCTTCACCCTTCGCTTCAAAGGTTACGGAGAAACGAACAAAGTTACCCGCATCATCCCAAGGTACGGATGAGATCAGTTTCTCACGGATCAGGAATTGGGAGAAATCTTCGCCGGATTCGAAGCGACGTCCGCCAACCACACCTTTTGGTGCTTCTACATACAGGAAGAATGAACCTTTAGGTTTCTCAGCCTGGAAGCCCAGTTCGTTCAGTGCGGCAACGAGCATGTCGTGACGACGGGAATATTTCTCTGCAATTTTTTCCGTAATTTCAGGATGATTCAATCCATAAGCAGCAGCCTTTTGAATCGCGATGAACTGACCGGAGTCATTGTTGTCCTTCACGTCACTGAATGCTTTGACTACAAGCGGGTTACCCGCTACAAATCCGATTCTCCAACCCGTCATGTTGTAGGACTTGGACAGAGAGTGCAGCTCTACGCCGACATCCTTCGCTCCAGGTACCGACAGGAAGCTGAACGGTTTTTTGCCATCATACGTCAATGCTGCATATGGAGCATCATGTACAACCACAACATTGTATTTCTTAGCCCATTCAACGACTTCAGTGAAGAACTCCACCGTCGCGCTTGCGCCTGTTGGGTTGTTCGGATAGTTCAGGTAGAGCAACTTCGCACGTTTTGCGATGTCTTCCGGGATAGCCGTCAGATCAGGCAAGAAGTTGTTCTCTTTCGTCAACTGGATGTTGAACACTTCTCCACCCAGATACTTCGTATGTGTACCCATAACCGGGTAACCTGGAACGGTCATGATCGTCACATCACCCGGATTGATGAAGCATGAAGGCATCATCGCCAAAGCCGGTTTTGAACCAATGGAGTGTACGATCTCAGTATCTGCATCGATACCTTCTACGTTGAATACGTTTTTCAGGTAGGAAGCAGCAGCAGCTTTGAATTCAGGAATACCATTGTCAGCATAACCACGGTTCTCAGGTCTGGAAGCTTCTTCTGCAAGTGCAGCTACAATGCCTGCATCAGCCATTTCGTCCGGTTCACCTACACCAAGGTCAATCAGTTCCACATCGGGAAAATCTTTTTTGGCCGAAGCTTTGGCACGTTTGATTTTCTCGAATTTATAAATGTTCGTGTCTTTACCATAGTTGGAGCCACCGATACGGTCGGCAAAATTAGTCTGAATGTAAGTTTCTTGATATTTATCGATACTCATAACGTTGTTCATCTCCTCATTTGACGCAAATTTCTACACTTTAATATGAAGCATTTGCGTGATCAAAGCCATGGACAAAGTATCCGAACATTTGTACTTTCTTGGAACTGTTAACGACTGCGTAACGAGGCAAGCACGTCTTCCATATCTTGCGGAATCGGAGCTGAAAATTCAAGGTATTCTCCCGTTGTTGGATGCACAAATCCAAGAATGGCCGCATGAAGAGCCTGTCCTTGCATTTTGATGCCTTTATTCCGTCCATAAGTTGGATCTCCTACAAGCGGGTGACCAATAAATTTCATGTGAACCCGAATCTGGTGAGTACGTCCTGTCTCCAGTTTCAATTCCAGCAAGGTGTAATCATTAATCCGCTCTGTAACGGTAAAATGCGTAACGGCATGTTTACTGTTACGTTCTGTGACCGTATACATTTTGCGGTCATTGGTATCTCGTCCAATCGGTGCATCAATGGTCCCTTGATCATGGTTAAGATGACCATGAACGAGCGCAATATACCGTCTATTCACCGTATGTTCCTTCAACTGAGCAGCCAGTGATGCATGCGCACGATCGTTCTTGGCAGCCATAATCAGGCCGGATGTATCCTTATCAATACGATGCACAATACCAGGACGCAACTCCCCATTAATACCCGAGAGGTCTTTGCAGTGATGCATAAGTGCATTAACGAGGGTTCCCGACGTGTGTCCTGGTGCCGGATGCACCACAAGACCACGCTGTTTGTTGATCACGATCAGGTCGCTGTCTTCATATACCACTTCCAGCGGAATATCTTCGGCAACGATCTCCACAGCAGCTGGTTCTGGAATCTGTAACTCAACTAGATCCCCTTCGGATAACTTGGCATTGGCTTTGACTACAGCACCATTTACCGTAACCATTCCGTCTCCGATCCACAATTGAACTTGGGAGCGAGATACGTTATCTACGGCTTCCGTAATATATTTATCAATTCGTTCTTTTTTATGTTCAGCGGCAACGGTCCATTCCATACGTTCATTGCCATTCATTAGTTCTTCGTCGTTAATCTGTTCCTTATTCGGATTACTCATGATGTTCATTCCCTTCAATCTTCGCGGCTGCTTTTTCGCGCCGTCCTTCAAGCAATGTCTCCACTATGATCAACCCTACACCGATACAGATTGCCGAATCGGCGATGTTAAAAATGGGAAACGTATAACTTCCAAAATTAAGTTGTACAAAATCCACAACTTCTCCGGTCAATGCCCGGTCAAGGAAGTTGCCAATTGCTCCACCAAGCACCAAACTAAGCGCCACAGGCAGCAATTTGTGCGGGGTATCTTTTACCTTTTGCAAATACCAAATCAAGGCAACGACCACAATCAACGTAACAACGATAAAGAACCAACGCTGGTCTTGCAGAATGCCAAAAGCTGCACCTGAATTACGATGTGATGTGATGACAAAGAAATTGCCGATGACCGGAATTTCTTCTCTGAGTTCCATCCGGGTTGCAATCAGATACTTGGTTCCCTGATCCAATAAAAATACGATAAAAGCGAGGATATAATACACCACGTTTGTTTGTCACTCCGTTCTTGTCTTTTCCAAACGATACCAGGCTTACGCCAGACTTGTTTATTGTAGCACAGCTGTTTGGAAATCGTCCACGACGTGCTACATCGCAATGCTTATGGCAAAAACGATAACATTTCCCTTCTGTAATCTTGCCCTTAATGGCACATCCTACAATAGAGTCAAAATCCGGATTCCAGCATGAATGCAGAAAGGGGAAAATCATGTCAAACTTTACTAACGAACAACTGCAATTTTTACGTTCCCAACTGATGTCCGATAAGCGCGATATTGAACATAGACTTTCGGAAAATGAGCATTATGGCCTTGGAGACTCCCTTAAACTACAGACAGGTGAATTATCACCGATTGATAACCATCCTGGTGACATAGCCACGGAGGTGTATGAACGCGAGAAAGATATTTCCCTGCTGGAACATGATGAATTCCAATTGGAACGAATCGATTCTGCACTGCACTCCATCGAAGAAGGACATTACGGTACATGTGCGGTCTGCCAGCAACCCATCCCTTATGAACGTATGGAAGCTGTTCCCTACACTAAATACTGCAAAAAACATCAACCGGAAACCGTTGTATCTGAGAACCGTCCTGTAGAGGAAGAATTTCTTGCCCCGGCATTTGGTCGAACCAGTCTGGACGAGCGTGATGATCAAAATGGATTCGATGGTGAAGACACCTGGCAGATTGTTGAAAGCTGGGGCACATCGAACTCACCAGCCATGGCTGAAGGACGCGATATCGACAGCTATGATGTTATGGCCATTGAAGCTACCGATGAAGTGGAAGGCTGCGTTGAAGCGTACGAAAGCTTTGTTGCAACGGACATCTATGGTCATGACGTCTCCATCGTGCGCAATCGGCAATATCGCCAGTACCTGGAGAACCGTGAGGGCGAGGGTCTGTTAGAACCAGATATGGAGACGGATGACATTTACTAAATGCACTTTGATATCTTTCACCTTTAATCGCTGCTAATCGCTTAGTATGTGTTCATATCAAGCTGGCGCTGGACAATGCGCACAATATCAGCGATGTAATCTCCAACAATGGGAAGATTGAGCGCCCCAAGTAGCTGCAAAACGTAAATGATCGTTGCTGCGAAAAAGGTAAACCCAATCGCAATCCCCACACCTCGTGCGGCTCCTGACAACAGGTTAAGTCCAATCAATTTCCATGGCCTGTTCAGCAATTCTGTGTATTGCGCAATTCGTGAACGTTCCAGTTCATTCGCCAGACGGTTTGTCAGGGTATGTAACTCTTCAATTTTGTCATGGGAATTCAGATTATCTGATGTTGATTGTTGTGAAGTGGATGCGGTTTGCTTGTCATGTTCGCTCATGTTTTGGTCAGTTCCTTTGATCAATATAGATTGACTGCACTATAGAATCATTGCCTTATTGCCTAAAAAACAAACGAGCCCAGATACAGGGAATATGTCCCTGCCTCTGCGGCTCGTTTGTTTATACTCTATATTCTGTCTTAATTGGATGGGACATGCTCCGAATTACGCTTCGATGTAAATACCGATCGATTTGCCTCCGGCTTCAACACGTTCCATGGCCTCATTTGTGGCAAATGTCACTTCGGTTACGAGAACATTTTCACGCAACACATCATCAAACGCCTGAATAGCCTCTTGAAGTGCTGCATCCACATCCAGTGTCAAACGTACTCTTTTCTCAATCGGCAGGTCCAGTCGTTTCCGGGTATCCTGTACAGCACGAACCACTTCACGGACCCAGCCTTCCTGTTCCAATGCTGGCGTGATTTCGGTATTGAGTGCAACCGTCAGACCGTAACCTGATGCAGAAGCAAAACCTGATTTGGCCTGTTTATCAACCAATAATTCTTCGCTTGTCACTTGCAGCTCTTCGCCTTCCGGAGAAACGATGTTCAGCACACCCTCCGAAACCACTTTACGCGTCTCATCGGCCGACATTCCCTTGAAGAAGTTTTGCAGGAATCCTACGTTTTTACCGTATTTCTTACCTGCAACTTTCAGGTTCAGCTTCAATGTAAAGTCAACGAATTCCGCGTCATTATGCTCCGTACGGATTCCTTTTACATTGATCTCTTCCTTGATGATCTCTTCATAACTTGCCAGGTCAAACCCTTTATCCAGGGAAACAATCAATTCGGACAGCGGCTGACGTGTCTTGATGCCTGTTTCGTTACGAACGTTACGGGCAAGTTCAACCACGCGGCGAGCCGTCTCCATATCCTGTTCCAGTCCTGCATCAATCAGCGCTTCGTTAGCTACCGGATAGTCTTCCATGTGCACACTCTCACCTGTTGCAAGGTTTAGATAGATGTCTTCTGCCAGCATCGGTGTGAACGGAGCAACCAACTTCGCAGTAGTCACCAGTACCTCAGTCAATGTACGGTAAGCGTCCAGTTTATCCTCTGTCAGGCCACTTCCCCAGAAACGGTCACGGGAACGACGGATATACCAGTTACTCAACTCATCAACAAATGCTTCAATCGCTTTGGAAGAGTTCAGATAGTCGTTAACCAGCAACGCTTTTTCTACAACCAGGATCAGGCTGTTCAGTCTCGACAGAATCCAGCGATCCAGCTTGTGTGCGGACAGTTGGAACGGGTGCTCCTGTGGATCAAATCCATCAATGGTAGCATAAAGCGTCAGGAATGCATGGGTGTTAACCAGCGTATCCACCATTTTGGATTTGGCTTCGCCTACGATACCTTTGGAGAAACGTTTGCTGTTCCACGGTGCACTGTCAGACAACAAAGCCCAACGGAATGCATCTGTACCGTATTCTTCAATCACTTCCCAAGGATCGATAACGTTACCTTTGGATTTGGACATCTTCTGTCCGTTCTCGTCAAGAACGTGTCCTGTAGCCATAACCGCTTTGTAAGGCGCTTTGCCTGTCAAAAGGGTGGAAACTGCCAGCAAGCTGTAGAACCAGCCACGTGTCTGGTCAATTCCCTCACAGATCATATCAGCAGGATACTGCTGTTCGAATACTTCTTTATTTTCAAATGGATAGTGCTGCTGGGCAAACGGCATGGAGCCGCTGTCGAACCAGACATCGATCACTTCCGGTGTACGTTTCATCTCATATTTGCCACAAGAGCTCATGACTTTAACGTCATCCACATACGGTTTATGCAATTCAAGATTCTCAGGCACATCACCTACCGCACGAGCACGCAATTCTGCAATGCTGTGTGGAGCAAATTGTTCGCCAGTCTCCTCGCACACCCAGATGTTCAGCGGAGTTCCCCAATAACGATCACGGCTGATGTTCCAATCCACCAGATCCTCGAGGAATTTCCCGAAGCGACCTTCACGAATGTGACCCGGATACCAATCCACTTCACTGTTGTTGGCAATCAATTGGTCCTTGATGGCTGTCGTTTGGATAAACCAGCTGTCCATTGCATAGTACAGAAGCGGTGTATCACAACGCCAGCAGAATGGATAGCTGTGCTCATATTTTTCTTTGCTGAACAAACGTCCATGCTCAGACAGATATCGCACGATATCAATATCACAATCCTTCACGAAACGTCCGGCAAAGTCAGTAACCTCAGCGACAAATTTGCCTTCCAAGTCCACCATGTTCACAAAGCTGATCCCATTCTCACGGCATACACGGTAGTCATCTTCACCATGGGCAGGAGCCATGTGTACGATACCCGTACCACTTGCATCTGTTACAAAGCTTGCACCCAGAATGATGTTGGCCTTCTCAGCCTGTACGTAGTTGAACGGAGGATCATACGTTTTGCCAACCAGATCGGCACCTTTCAGTGCACCGATGATCTCATACTCACCCTTGGTATCTTTCATCACTTTCTCAACCAGATTGGTTGCCATGATGTACACTTCATCACCTTGACGAACACGGGAGTAGTCCATATCCGGATTCACGGCAAGTGCAACGTGTGAAGGCAGTGTCCAAGGTGTTGTCGTCCAAGCCAGTACAAATTCTCCGCTGTCATTCAGTTTGAATTTCGCTGTAGCACTCAGGTCTTTGACGTCTTTGTACCCTTGTGCAACTTCATGGGAACTCAGTGTTGTCTGGCAAGATGGGCAATACGGACTCACACGGTGACCACGATACAACAGGCCTTTCTCATGGATCGTCGCCAGGATGTTCCATACACTCTCGATGTAGTTGTTATCAAGGGTGATATACGGGTTATTCATATCCGTCCAATATCCGATACCTTCTGTCAAATCACGCCATTGTTGCTCGTACTCGAATACGCTCGCTTTACATTCGTTAATAAATTTCTCCACGCCATAATCTTCGATTTCCCACTTGTGGGAGATACCAAGCTTCTTCTGTACACCCAGTTCTACAGGCAGACCATGTGTATCCCAACCTGCTTTACGAACGACACGGTAACCCTTCATCGTGTTATACCGTCCAACGAAATCCTTGATTACCCGTCCCAGTACGTGACCAATATGCGGTTTACCGTTCGCTGTAGGCGGCCCTTCATAAAATACGAAGTTTGGTTTGCCCTCCCGGTTTTCGATGGATCTTTTGAATGTATTCTCCGTTTTCCATTTATCTAACACGCGTAATTCTCTGGCACGTGCCTTCTCTTTGACGTCAACTCGTTGCATGATGATTATCTTCCCTTTCTTTGGTTGGATTGTGGACCGTCCACAAAAAGCGTTTCAATCCCCCTAAATCCCCCTTACCAAGGGGGACCCCATAGGCGCTCCGCCCTCTGGACACCCGGGATGGGGGTCGTTGGGGGATCTGTGGTGCTTATCGGCGAGGGGTGGATGTGCGTAGTGGCGGCCATTATGCGGCTGTTCCCTGCGTGAACGCCGCATGGCCTTACCGCGAGGCGGGTGTTGCCGGGTGCTTCGCTTTCCCGGCGGGCGGTCTCTCTCCCTGAGGTCCCTTCGGGCCTCATGGGCGTTCGCCTTTTTTGGACACAAAAAAGCCCCGTCCCTGGAAAGGGACGAGGCTATACTCGCGTTACCACCCTAATTCTGTTCATCACAAACCACATCCAGGCAAGCCTGGGTATGCTCTGTCATCAACAGCGCTTATGCCCCGCTATACTACTGCAGGGTGCCGTTATAACGTACGGCTTACGGTTCGGCTTACACACGGCAATCAAGATCACCGCTTCAGCGTCACTTCTCCGGGGAGATATTCGGCTATAACTCATCCATTGGTTTGCACCAACCACCAACTCTCTGAGGGATGAGATCATAACGTACTGAACCCGTCATGGAATCACTATTCATTATGAATATAGTTATAGCCTCTTTGCAGACAAAAGTCAACCAGGCGAGAGACTAATAAATTTCTTTCATCTCCCGCTCACGGTCACGCACTTCCTGCTCCCGGCTCTCCAGCACTTCCCAACCATCCTGAGTCAACAGTTCAAGCTGCGCTTCAACAAGCGTGCGGAAACGGGCACGATAAATCGATGCCTGCTTTTTCAGTTCTTCCACTTCCAAAGCAATTTTACGCGATTTTCCCAGCGATTCGTTCACGATCCGGTCTGCATTTTTCTCTGCTTCCTTCACGATCAACTGCGCTTCTTTCTTCGCATTGTTCTTCACATCATCAGCAGCTTCCTGCGCAATGATGATCGTTTTGCTAAGTGTCTCTTCAATCGTGGCAAAATGATCCAGTTTTTCCTGAACGGACAGCAACTGATTGCTCAGCTCTTTGTTCTCGCGAATGACGCCTTCGTAATCTTTGATGACTTGATCCAGGAATTCATTGACTTCATCCTCGTCATACCCGCGCAAACGTCGGGAAAATTCCTTGTTGTGTATGTCCAGCGGCGTTAATGGCATGCTGTCCACCTCCTGTTAAAGTTCCTTCCCGTCCAGAGAAGGTTTGCAGCAAATGGGTACCACCCATGGGGCCGTATCGTTGATGCCTAACCTCGGCAACGTATACGGAATGCAGGATCAGAATTGCATCCTCCAACGTTCATGTAAAGCTTTGACTTAATGTATATCGGATACACCGCGTATTTTCTACACCTTTATGATAAACATTTCGACAAGAAAGCGGATTTTCCTGCAACAGACTCAGGCAAATTTGCCGATTTTCACTCGGCAGCGCCCTTTTTTGGTCATCCCATCCTGTTCCATAACCTTGAAACGGCCAAATCCCTGTATGGATACGACATCACCCGCTTTTAGCGATTTGGAGGGATCTTCCTCGACTTTCCAGTTCACACGGCAGCGACCAGCTTTGATCGGCACCAGCACTTTACTGCGACTAAGCCGATACACATCTGCGCAGATTCCATCCAAACGAAGAGAAGCGACCGTAATGTCCATCGTCTCCAGTTTACTCTCTGACCATCGCATCTGATCCAAAGGAAGTAACTCTGTGAACACATGTAACCGATGCACCTGATTCAGTTGAAGCGATAAAAAAGCGCCGGTTTCCGCCGCCACCACTGTATGGCAACCGTCCTCCAGCACTTGGATATCCCCGATCTTTCCACGTTTCATCCCAAGCCCGAGCAGGGAACCCATATAGTCCCCATGCTCCAGCTCTGAGATTTTCTGATCATCAGACGTGATACTGAGCACCTGCATTCCCATATCCTCATCATCCAGATACATATAATCAGGTGCAACCAGCGCACGCTTGCGTTCAGCAGCCTCGTAACCACCATCCAGACGAATCTGAACATCATTACGGCGATTGGCAAGAGTCTGTAATATAAAAACCTGTCTTGGATCAAGAAAGTCAGTTAGCTTCATGTCATGATACTTACCTGCCTGCTCAACCCAATCCGAAGCCTTATCTACAAAATCCCGCTCATCATGGCTAAAATGTTCGTAAATTTCACCGCTCATCTATGTTCACCCTACCCTAATATACAAAATACCGAAGTATGGAGATCAGCCCATTAAGCGCGAGTTGCAGAACGATCAGCGCCACAATTGGGGAAATATCCAGCACACCGAACAAAGGGGGGATAAATCGACGGAATGGTCTTAGATATGGCTCCACTAATTTGCCCAACCATTCACCGATGAAGCTTTCCCGCGCATTGGGAAGCCAAGACATCAATATGTAGACAATGACCATGTAAAAGTAAATCTGGTATAACGTGTACAACACGCTTTCAATCTGATACAAAAGTGGCTCACCTCATTCTGTTATAATCTTGCTCGCTGTCAGCCAGTATTTCCGTAATTGAGCCCTGAATTTCAACCGTATCTGGCGTACAGAGAAAAATGTTTCCGCCGATTTTGGAAATACCGCCACCCAATGCATATACCGTGCCACTCAAAAAATCAATAACGCGCAGCGCTTGGTCCTGGCGAATTCGTTGCAAGTTCACCACAACGGTACGATGCGAACGCAGATGGTCGGCAATTTCCTGAGCCTCGTCATAAGAACGCGGTTCATACAGGACAACTTTAACATTTTTCTGGGAATGAATGCTCACCACATTATTCCCCCTTTGGTTTCTACGTTTATCGAGACTGGAGGTTTCAGCTTCCTGATGTTCAGACTCATTTTCCTCCTGCGCAGCCATTCGTTCACGTTCCACAATCTCTTCCTCTTCCTGAAGTCCGAGGAAATTCATAAATTTATTCATTACGCCCATCGTGAACCCTCCTCTTTTCCTACGAGAATCGATCCTAGCCGTACCCAGGTTGCCCCTTCTTCAATGGCCACTTCAAAATCATTGGACATCCCCATCGACAGCTCAGTCAATGGCTCTGCTGTAAGGGCTTGTCCATTCAATTGATCTCTCAGCTCACGCAATCCACGAAATACGGGACGCGTCAGCTCCGGATCTTCCTCATGAGGTGCCATGGTCATCAGGCCGACGACCTTGAGATTGTTGAACGAACGAATATCACGCAAAAAAGAACTTGCCTGTTCAGGCTGTAAGCCATACTTGCTCTCTTCACCCGAAATATTCACCTGCAAAAACGTTTCCACTTGTGTGCCAAGTGAAGCTGCTTTCTTATCCAACTCCTTCGCCAATGACAAACGATCCAGTGAATGTATGTAACGAAACTTGCCAATCACGTCTTTCACCTTGTTCGTCTGCAAATGACCGATAAAATGCCAGGTACCCTTTTGACCAAAAGCTTCCCATTTGGCCTGTGCATCCTGCCACCGGTTTTCTCCAATATGCTCAAGACCATGATTCAGCACCGATCCCGTTGTTTCAAGTGAGACATATTTCGTGACCGCAATCACATTCACATCATCACGATGACGGTTACTGCGCCGACATGCGTCCTCGATCTTCTGATTTACCTGTTGAATACGCTCCTCCAATGACACAGAGGGTCACCTCTCTTCCAGCCCAATCCAGCTCGCCATCCGCCCTGTAACACCATTTTCCTTCCGATAGGAGAAAAATAGTTCGGGATGACAACTTGTACACCATGTTGTACATTCGATATGATCCGGCAATATTCCTGCTTTCATCATAATGTGTCGATTACATTCTTTCAAGTTTAACATCGTTTTATCGTTATTCACGGCTCGATATGCTTGTTTAGAAGCAGAATCCTTGTATTCATCATTAACCGGGGAATCATCAAACCAAACCCGTACATGCTGCATGACCGCCTCATCCACTTCATAACAGCAATCCCCAATCGACGGACCGATTGCAGCTCGAATGTCCTGCCTACGGCTGCCATACTCCCGTTCCATCGTCTCCACCATGGATACAGCGATACCCGCGACTGTACCTTTCCAGCCAGCATGAGCAAGACCTACCGCCTGCTGCACAGGGTCATAGAAATAAAGCGGAACACAGTCTGCGTAGAAAGAAGTCAGCAGCACACCAGGCACATTCGTGACCAATCCATCCGTATCCTGCAACGCAGATTGACGATCAAGTAATCCTCTGCTCCGATCTTCAGCGGTAATTACAGCCACATGTTTGCCATGCACCTGCTCTCCACAGGTCCATGCTTCTGCTGCAAAGCCAAGCTTCTCGGTTACAAGCCTGCGGTTGTTAAGTACAACTTCAGGTTCATCCCCCACATGATAAGCACAATTGAGCGTGGCATACGGAACTTTTCCAACTCCACCATGCCTCGTCGTAAACCCGACTGACAACTGTTCAAATTGCTGTGTCCAGGGCTCAACATATAATAATAACGGATCAGGACCGAAATCTGAATCTGGGTTCTTGGTCCGTTCAAGTAATTCCTTATCCAATACAAAGGGTTCCATTATCTCACCTCACTACTTCCAGTGTACCAAATGAGCCACATTCTGTCTCATTTATATCGTTCGACGCTGATTACGTTCCGACCGTTCAATGCGTTCCACACGCTCTGTTCGGTTATGCTGCTGTTCATCATACAGGCGCGCTTCGCGATCACGCTCGTCATACGTATTTTCCTTCACCTCATCCATCTTCACCAGAATCACATCTGAACCAATCTTCACAATGTTTCTCCAGGGAATCACCAGATCCGTTCCCCCGCCAAAAAGACCCATAAAACGGCTGTACCCTGGCACAACAATCGCTTCAATTCGTCCCTGCTTCAGATCCAGCTCCAAATCACTGATCTGACCGAGGCGTTTACCATCCGTAATGTTAATGACATCCTTTGTCTGAAAGTCCGAGATTTTCATGCCTCGTGCCGCTACTTCGCTCGTATTTACTTTCATTCATTTCCGCCCCCTGTTATTCCTCTTCTGCCCGTTCTTCACGCTTCTATACAATATATGTTTCAGGGGCGAAAAATGTCCTGTTTTTCATTGAATGTGGAAACGGTCCAAAACAAAAAGACGACCAACGGTATACACTGCCCCGATTGATCGTCCTTCTGCCTTTGCATCGTGTTACGACTTTACATGTTTTTGCATCTGCTGTATCGCTGATTTCTCCAGACGTGATACCTGAGCCTGGGAAATACCAATTTCATCAGCCACTTCCATCTGGGTTTTCCCTTCGAAAAACCGCATCGACAGAATCATTTTTTCCCGCTGACCAAGACGATGCATCGCTTCACGGAGTGCAATTTCCTCGATCCATGACACATCTTTGTTTCTGTCATCGCTGATCTGATCCATAACATAGATCGGATCTCCACCATCATGATAAATCGGTTCGAAGAGCGAGACCGGGTCCTGAATGGCGTCCAATGCAAAAACAACATCTTCCTTCGGCACATTCAGTACTTCCGCAATTTCGAATATCGTCGGTTCCCGGGAATTTTTATTCGTCAGGCTGTCACGGACCTGAAGTGCTTTGTAAGCAATGTCCCTCAAGGAGCGAGATACCCGAATTGGGTTATTATCACGCAGGTATCGACGGATTTCACCGATAATCATCGGCACCGCGTAGGTTGAAAATTTGACATTCTGGGATAAATCAAAATTATCAATGGCTTTCATCAGGCCGATGCAACCAACCTGGAACAGATCATCGACAAACTCCCCCCGATTGTTAAAACGCTGAATGACACTGAGTACCAGACGCAGGTTGCCATTCACTAATTTCTCTCTTGCTGAGCGATCATGGTGTTGCTGAAGGGAATGAAACAATTCCCGCATTTCAGTGTTGGTGAGGACAGGCAATTTTGCGGTGTCCACGCCACAAATCTCGACTTTGTTTCGGGTCATCGTGATTTACCTCCCAAGGAGAAACATTAATGTACATTATCTCCGGGGCAGGCTTTTTTATTCGTACTTGGCACCCTTGCCAGTAATACCCATTCTGACCAAAGATGTATTTCAGACCATTTTATTGAACTCCTTGCGGAGTCTTTTAATGATTCTTTTTTCGAGTCGAGAGATGTAGGATTGGGAGATTCCAAGTAGATCCGCTACATCTTTTTGAGTCTTTTCTTCCCCATCCGTCAGGCCAAAACGAAGCTCCATAATCATTCGCTCGCGCTCCGTTAATTTTTCCAGTGCCTTGTGCAGAAGCTTCCGGTCTACCTGCTCTTCAATATTCCGATAGATTGTATCGTTTTCTGTACCCAATACATCGGATAATAATAGTTCATTTCCATCCCAATCAATGTTGAGCGGTTCATCAAAAGAAACTTCAGTTCGGATCTTACTATTACGTCTTAGGTACATCAAAATTTCATTTTCGATACAACGTGAAGCATAGGTTGCCAGTTTGATTTTCTTTTCCGGGTCAAATGTATTCACTGCCTTAATCAATCCGATGGCTCCAATGGAGACCAAATCCTCAATATTGATTCCTGTATTTTCAAATTTGCGTGCAATGTACACCACCAGACGCAGGTTGCGCTCAATGAGCATCGCGCGAATGGCCGAGTCTCCCGAGGATAATTTTTGCAGCAAAAATTCTTCCTCTTCCCTTGTCAATGGCGGCGGAAGTGCCTCACTTCCCCCAATATAATAGATCTCTTCGCTTTTGAGTCCCAATAAAAATAACAGACGGTAATATTGCAGCTGCGCCACCAGTTTCCATTTCACAAGCATGTACGTTCCTCCTATACCACATTCAGCGGCTTTTCTGTTGCTCCCGCAGAGAGAGCCGTAGACTGCGCAGAAGCAGCGTCTTGCACAAGTTCAGGATGAATCACGGCCTGGTATTTCCCATCCGACGACAAAACACCTCCATCCAGCCCAATAAGTACCCTTGTCGTCTCATAACATGTTTCCTCCATCGTCACCTTCACCCGGTCCGGCTTCATTGCCAGCATAAACGCAGTCCCTTTGTTAATGCCCCGATAAGGCACCAGCCGCAGTCGATCCTGCCACTGAAAACTTTCCTGATCAAGCTCCAGAATAAGGTTGTCCGGCGCCTCGTCCTTAAGTCTACCCTTCCATGAAGCGGGTAACATGTCTTGCCATAACGAAACCTCCATCACCATGACCGGCATGCGCGATAAGGGATCTGTAAGTTGATTGCCCGTATCCAGAAGGCCTGTACAAGAAATGACTACCTCATCGATGTAGACCTCAACTTTGCCCAAATAGGTCGTCATGCGATCCGTTTTCCGTTTGGAACTCTGCACAGCTTTGAATAAAAACAGGACAGCAAAAAATACGATAAACGTGAACCAGAAAGCAATTTTCAGATCAAATGACATACCGCCAGAAGCCGTGAACCAAATGCCGTTAAACAACTCACCGGAGCTCTGAAGCATGTAATGCACACCCAGAATACCTCCGGCAGCGACAAAATTAATCACATAGAAGGTACCGAGCGTCCTCGCAAAAGCCTGCAGACCTTTAAAACCAAAAGCAATCGTAAGCATGACCAGCGAGAACCCGAACTTGATCAAAAAGGTGAACATAAAATCAAACTCCGGTACAAACATCATGACCACGTATAATGCACCCACAATGGCTGACAGCAACCACCGCCACCAAACCAGCTTTGTTTTGCGCATCCAGGCGGTCAATCCGATGAGTGCACCGTCAATACACAGGTTTGTCAAAAAAATTAGATCCACATAAACAACCAAAGTCTTCACCTGCCTGCGCGCAACATATCAAAATACCGGTACCCGATATCCTGATATTCATGAGCATATTCACAAGTATACGGAGCCCCCTGTTCAAAGTCTGTCTAATCATGGGGGTGTGGTTCCAACTTTTTTTGTCGGAATTGCTCAGGCCCTTTGTTCAGAATTTGTTCATTGCTGTATGCTATGATATCTACATAAACAGAAAAAACCCGGTCGCTCCATAAGGAGTACCGGGTTTCCAATAAATTGATTTGCGTATTAATCGTTGTTATTATTGCGTGAACGATTGCGTAAAAATGTCGGAATGTCCAGCTGATCATTGCTCGGCTGATTTCCAAAAGGACGCAGGTTCGGCGAACGCGTATCTGTCGTCTCCGCTGTTGCTGGAGCTGGCTTACGTCCTGGTGGTGGTGGAGCAGGTTTATCTTCAAAACCAGTTGCAATAACTGTAACCTTAATCTCCTCTTTCAGGTCTTCGTCAATGATGGCACCAAAGATCATGTTTACTTCCGGGTCGGAAGCAGACGTTACGATCTCTGCCGCTTCATTCACTTCATACAGGGACAGATTAACGCCACCCGTAATGTTCATGATTACCCCGCGAGCACCTTCAATAGAAGTTTCAAGCAAAGGACTCATAATGGCTTTCCGTGCTGCTTCTGCGGCACGATTCTCACCAGTTGATTCACCAATCCCCATAAGGGCTGAACCACGTTCGTGCATAATCGTTTTGACGTCAGCAAAGTCAAGGTTGATCAGACCCGGTACAGCGATCAAATCAGAGATACCTTGTACAGCTTGACGAAGTACGTTATCCGCTTGACGGAATGCTTCAAGCATAGGAGTCTTTTTGTCTACGATTTCGAGCAAACGATCATTAGGAATCACGATCAGTGTGTCGACTTTTTCCTTGAGAGCTTCAATACCTTGCTCTGCATGGCTGGAACGCTTGCGTCCTTCAAATGTAAATGGACGAGTTACGACACCAACGGTAAGTGCACCACACTCTTTAGCGATTTCGGCAATAACCGGAGCCGCACCTGTACCTGTACCACCGCCCATACCGGCTGTAACAAATACCATGTCTGCACCTTTCAACGTGTTCATGATCAGATCGCGGGACTCTTCCGCTGCTTTTTTACCTACATCCGGGTTGGCGCCAGCACCAAGACCCCGAGTCAATTTATCACCGATTTGCAATTTATGCTCGGATTTCGCCAGGTGTAACGCCTGAGCATCCGTATTCACCGTAATAAATTCAACACCTTGTACACCATTTTCAATCATACGGTTGACTGCATTGCTTCCGCCGCCGCCTACACCGATGACTTTAATTTGAGCCAAGCTCTCCATCTCGAAATCAAATTCCAACATATTATTCCATCTCCCCCTCAATGTGCATGGATGGCCCGTCCAATTTTTGATTTGAACCGAATCAATTTCATATATCGACGAACGAAAGCGTTTATTTTAGTACCGGCGCATTCAGACGGCTTCAAGAATGTATGAAATGGATCCAACCTGTTATATAAATTCGCTGAACATATTCTTCAGCCGCTCGAACAGACCGGGTTTTTGCTCCGATTCCTGTGCCGCATTTGGCTTCGGACGGTTGGTCGGTTTCTTGTTGTTATTATTGTTGTTGTTGTTATTTCCACCGCCGTTATTGATCGAGGGACGAATGCGCAAACTGCGAATTACACTGTGCAATATGCCGACTCCGCTTGTAAACCCAGGGTCACGCACACCAATATAATCCGGAACTGCAACTCGTACCGAAGCAGCAAGCTCATGCTGAGCGACCTGCAGAACCCCCGGCATAGAGACCGTACCTCCCGTTAGTATATAACCTCCAGGAAGCTCGTTGTAACCAAGACGCTTCACTTCTTGGGATATCATCTGGAATATTTCCTGAACCCTAGGTTCAATAATTGCTGCCAGATCCTCCTGTGAAAACTCCTTGTCTACATTACTGCCAATTCGGGTGACTTTGAACATCACATCCGCAGCAGCATCATCCAACCAGGCGCAGCCATATTTCAGTTTCACCTTCTCCGCCTGATCCGTTAACGTGCGTAAGCCATAGGCGATATCATTTGTTACGAATTCCCCACCTATAGGCAACGTTGATGTTGCAACAAGACTGTCTTCTTCAAAAATGGCGATGGTTGTTGCACCTGCTCCAATATCAACAAGCACTGAACCCATCGTTTTTTCATCTTTGGACAAAGCCAGTTGACCCGCTCCAAGCGACATGAGAACCAGATCACTTACTTTCAGACCCGCTTTTTCCACGCAGCGCAAAAGATTATGTATCGCGGTTTTTGCACCCGTTATGATCGTTGCTTCAACTTCCAGACGAACACCAATCATACCACGGGGGTCCTGTATGCCCTCCAAGCCATCTACAACATATTGCTTGGCGACAACATCAATAATTTCCCGTTCCGGCGGAACTGCAATGACTTCGGCTGCTTTCAACACCCGTTCCATGTCTTCTTCTCCGATTTCACGATCCTCGTTAGACACAGCCACGACGCCGTGACTGCTCATCAGTCCGATATGATTTCCCGAGATTCCAACATACACTTCGGATATTTGAATACCTACCATACGTTCTGCATGATCCACTGCGTTGCGAATCGACTGCACCGTCTGATCGATATCTACGATTACACCTTTGCGAATTCCCTCCGAGTCGGCAGATCCAACTCCTATAATATTAAAGGTTCCATTATTCATTTCCCCAATAATAGCGCGAATTTTGGATGTACCGATGTCCAAACTAACAATGATGTCATTGTTGCTCAAGTCTGTGGCACCTCCTGACTCCAATAGTAAATTACGTTCGAATTTAAACACTCTTAAAACATATTCAACACACTTCAGGCTTTCCCTCTTTTTTCTACAATGTTTTTGGGTGTCAAAATCTGGTTGCCAGACATAAAACATTGAAGAAAAAAGAAGGAGGCAACTCATGTGCCATAAGTTCAAGTGTATCATTTTTTCTTCATCTCAGAAAGAACAAGTTTCATTGCTCTGACGGGGCCAACCCCCGACCTGCCTAGGCTTTCATATTCAGTCCAGCCTCATCATGGCAAAGATCAGGGGGTTGCTCCTAGTTCAGCATCATCTTCCGGGTCATCCGGGATGAAAGGGACATAAGTATCTGCCTCAAGCATGGTGATTTTCCCAGGCCGTTCGGTCTCAATCACCTGATTCAGATACTCCACTTTATCCGATAAAAGAGAGACGGTTGTAATCACTTCAAACTGCGATTTGGTATACATCCGAATCTGATCCGGAAATGAAGGCGTTGGATTCGGAATAATTTCCGAAATATCCGTCGTTAATTCATTCGGAATTTTAGCCAGTGTCTGGCTCAGTTTGGCTTTGAGTGGATCATCAGCCTTCCATTGGGTCAATATGGGCTTCTCCACAGCAACACCAATTGTTGCCGGAACCGTCAAGCTTGTCCCACTGGCTAATATCGCTTTTAGCGTACCGTCAGAACCAAGCTCATAAGCAACCGTGGCATATTCCTGAACCTTGATATGGATAATACCTGGAAACTTTTTGTCCACGGTAACGGTGGAAATGGCCTTGATGGTCTTGAGACGCTCAATAACCTCGGCAGTACTTGTCCCAAAAAATTGTTCGCCTTCTTTCAGCCCGCTTTTCTCCAGCAGTTCTGAAGTTGCTGTATATACATTACCCGTAATTTCAATTGCCGAAATCCGACTCATGGAAGAACGAAAGAATAATACAGCGAGCAATACAATAAATAATAATAAGAGAATAATTACAATTTTGCGGCTTGTGTTTCCTTTTGGTCGATTCTTCTTCAGAACCGGAATTTGACTTTTAGGCATAAGTAGCGCTCCACAAAGCCTCAGGTCCCCTCCCTTCAAGAAGGGGACGCCAAGGACGTTAATTGGCAAAATCCAACTGTTTCGAAACGGGCGACTGTCGCTCAACCGATGCTCCAAGACTTTGGAATAACTTCTCGATCTGATCGTAGCCCCGGTCAATATGATGCACTTGCTCCACAACCGTTTTGCCTTGAGCAGCCAGACCAGCAATTACTAGAGCTGCACCTGCACGAAGATCGGTTGCTTCTACTGTAGCCCCGTACAGACGGGGAACACCACGGATAAATGCTGCGTTCAGATCGACTGAAATATCAGCCCCCATCACATTCAGTTCATCCACATGTTTGAACCGGCCCTCGAATACCGTTTCCTTCATTACGCTGAATCCGTCTGCCAAACTGAGCAGCACCATGATTTGCGATTGCAAATCTGTCGGAAACGAAGGATACGGAGAAGTCACAATACGGTCTACTGATTTGGGACGGCTCATACAGCTCACCGTCATTATATCATTGCAGACTGTGATTTGAACACCAGTGCGCTTCAATACATGTATAAGTGAAGTAAGATGAGCAGGATTGCAGTGTGTAAGCGTAACATTGCCTCGTGTTGCTGCTGCTGCAATCATTACGGTTCCAGCAACGATTCGATCCGGTATAATCTCATAGGAACAAGGCTTCAGTTTCTCAACGCCATTGATCGTGATTGTATCCGTTCCTGCACCAATAATGCTTGCACCCATAGCATTCAAAAAGTGTTGCAGGTCTTGTATTTCAGGTTCTCTTGCCGCGTTGCAAATGGTTGTTGTCCCTTTAGCCATAACGGCTGCCATCATGATATTCTCGGTCGCTCCCACACTCGGGAAATCCAAATGAATATCTGTACCCACCAGATTGTGCCCATGACAGATGATCTGTTGGTCCTGCTCTTCAATCAAAGCTCCGAGCGCTTCCAGGCCCCGGAGGTGAAGATCAATTTTGCGTTCTCCAATGGCACAGCCTCCTGGCTGATACACTGACACTTGCCCAAACTTAGCCAGCAATGGTCCCATCAAAAAAATGGAAGAGCGCATCTGCTTCATTAGATCTTCTGGCACATCATATGACCGGATAGACGAGGTATTAATCGTCACTGTTCCCTGTTCATGCCGACACGTGCATCCAAGCCGTTCCAGGATATACAGCATCACTTCAATGTCCAGCAAGTGTGGAACGTTATGCAGTGTAACTTCTCCATCTGCCAACAAACTTGCGGCCATAATCGGTAAAGCGGCATTTTTTGCTCCATGGATGCGTATGGATCCTGAGAGGGGTTTCCCGCCTTCAATCACCAATTTGTCCAATGTATCACCTCCGGGGTTTACCGCTCACCCACTACGAAGACTTCCGGTACCAGGTTAATACCGTTTTGAGATGATATAGTGCTCTGTATCTGCTGCATTAGGGTGATAACGTCCTCTGCTGTTGCTTGGCCTGTATTAACAATGAAATTGGCATGCATGGTGGATACCTGTGCGCCTCCCTGGGTCATTCCTTTCAGCCCTGCTGCTTCAATCAGGCGGGCTGCATGATCACCCGGTGGATTTCGGAATACACTACCTGCACATGCCATCTGCAGTGGCTGTGTGCGGCGCCGGCGATCTTTGTAAGCCGCCATAGTTTCCGAAATGACGTTGCGCTCTCCATGCTGGAGTTCAAATGTAGCTTCCAGCACGACGCCTCTCCGATCATGCAGAACAGAGTGGCGGTAGGCAAAATCCATGTCCTCCTTGCTGTAACGTACCAATTCCCCTGTCTCCAGTACAATCTCAGCGAATTTGAATATCCGTGACACATCCGATCCATGCGCGCCTGCATTCATGTACACAGCTCCACCGACAGTGCCGGGGATACCGCTGCCGAATTCCAGACCGGTCCATTCCTTTTTGGCAGCAACCACACTGAGTTTAACAAAAGAATGCGCCGCTCCGGCGGTTACACCGCCTTCGTGAAATTCGGCATAATCAAAGCCCTCGCCTGGTTTCACCACAACACCACGTATTCCTTTGTCTGACACCAGCATGTTTGAGCCCCGTCCAAGTTGCATCCACGGAATCTGATAGGTGAGAAGCAATTGAACGAGATTCATCATCTGCTCTTTATTCTCCGGAATGACCAGTGCATCCGCAGGACCGCCGATCTTCCATGTGGTGTATTTGGCTAGCGATTCGTTTTCAAGAACTCTGCCAACATTATTCTGGGATAGTAACGATATCCACTGAAGCATGTTTGCTTCCTCCTTTGCTTCAAAACCGATGAGCACGGTATGTTCTGTTGTTACAGACCGTGTTCTGGCGCCATGGAACGATGGTCACGATTTATACGGTATCTTATGTCAGCCCCGTCTTGTGTGTGACAATCGCCCACAATCACACTTTATCGGCGTGCAGCAAGACGCTGAATTTCATGAACAAGCACTTCAGCTGCATCGGGTTTCCCCAGTTTCCGGGAGGCTTCAGCCATTCGTTTGCGTCCCGATTCATCATTCATAATCTTGGCGATGGCTTCATACAGGGCTTTGCCTGTAAGATCCTTCTCCAGCATCGTGAGTGATGCGCCTCCACCTTCAAGCGTGCGTGCATTGGCTTCCTGATGATTATTAGTCACGTTAGGTGACGGAATCAGGATCGAAGGAATACCCAGTGATGTAATCTCCGCAAGGAATGATGCACCTGCACGGTTTACAATCAAGGATGTGCAGGCAAGCACCTCAGGCATATTATGCACGTAAGGCAGGACATGCAGGTGGTTTGGCATCGTACCCAATGAGCTGCGAATGGCTTCACGCGTTTCATCAAAATAGGTATCCCCTGTCACGTAAACGACATGTACATCGTCCAGTTGTTCCAGCAATGGAGCCATGTCCACCATGGCCTGATTGATTGCTTTTGCCCCGCGACTGCCACCAACCACAAGAACAACACGGCTGTTCATCGGTACACCTAACGTGGCAAAACCACGATCACGGCTAGCCTGGGCTACCGTAGTCGCTCGTGGATTACCGGTGTAGATCACCTTTTTTGCGCCGGAAAACGATTTTTCAGAACCTTCAAAGCTTACGGCAACCGTGTCCACATAACGCATCAAAAATTTGTTCGTCAGACCAGGAATGGCGTTCTGTTCATGAATTATACTCGGAATTCCCAGTTTTGTTGCTGCATATACCACAGGTCCACACACATATCCACCTGTACCAATGACAACATCCGGTTTGAATTCCTTCAGCATTTTTTTGGACTTGCGTACACCTTGAATGAAACGCATGACCGTTTTCAGGTTGTCGATGGACAATTTCCGTCGAAAGCCTGTAATATCAATGGATTTAAAAGGAATATTTTCTTGGGGAACCAGCTTGCTTTCCAGCCCTCTGGTTCCTCCGATGTATAGAAATGTCGAGTCCGGGTTCTCCGCCTCGCATTGTCTTGCTATGGCAACGGCCGGATAGATATGTCCACCCGTACCGCCACCGCTTAGAACGACTCGCATCGCATAGTCACCTCGCATAACGGGATAAATTCACTAAAATGCCCAGTGCTGTAAGCATGAGGGTCAATGATGATCCGCCGTAACTGATCAGAGGCAATGTAATGCCCGTAACAGGCATCATGCCAATGACAACACCAATGTTAATAATGACTTGTACGGCGACCATTCCTACGATACCAACACCAAGCAGACTGCCAAAGGCATCCGGAACGGTCATGGCTACACGCATCCCTCTCCACACCAGCACCAGAAACAACAATAATACAATCATTCCACCTATAAAGCCGAGTTCTTCGGCTAAAATACTAAAAATAAAGTCCGTTTGAGGTTCAGGTACATAACTGTACTTCTGCCGACTCATACCCAGTCCCAATCCCGCCAGTCCACCAGGACCAATCGCGTATAAGGATTGAATGATCTGATATCCGGCACCCAGCGGATCGGACCACGGGTCCAAAAACGCTGTGATACGCTGCAACCGATAGGGTGCTGCTGCAATCAAAGCTGCAAACCCCGCTACGCCGCCAAGAGCAAGCAAGCTCAGATGTTTCATTCGCGCTCCGGCTGTGAAAATAATAAGCATCGATGCGCCCATCATCACGGTGCCAGTCCCCAAATCAGGTTGCAGCATAATAATCCCAAAAGCCAAACCGATCAATCCCAGCGGTGGCAGAAGCCCCGTTGTGAAGGTTTTGATTTTACCCGGTTCCTTGCTCAGCCAGTGAGCGAGAAACAGAATCATGCCCAGCTTCATGAATTCTGAGGGCTGAATACCGAACGAACCAATGCCCAGCCAACTTCGTGCACCACCGCGAACCACACCGATTCCAGGAATGAGCACCGCAATAAGCATGATAAAACAGGCAATCAATATAGGCTTGGCATATTTCCTCCACACCCGGTAGTCTACGTTAGCAGTTACGAACATGGCCACAAGCCCAAGCACCGCAAACAGGGCCTGTCTTTTTACAAAATAAAATGAATCGCCATAGTCATGAAAGGCAAGCACCGAGCCCGCACTATATACCATAATAATGCCGATGGCAAGCAATGCCAAAATACAAATCAGCAACCAAATATCTGGTGCCGGTCGCGTCTGTTTCATCAGGAGGCCACCCCTTGCATGGAAGTAGGGGCTTTTCCACCCCCCTACTTACAAGTTATGCGCCGCCTCTTTAAAAATGCGTCCCCGCTCTTCATAGGAAGCAAACATGTCCCAACTTGCACATGCCGGGGATAACAAAACGACATCACCGGCACTGGCAAGCTTCGATGCTTCCTGCACAGCAACGGTTAACGTCCGGGCAGCGTCCTCCTCATTATCGACGACCTTAATTTGCTTTAATCCGGCAAGTTCCGCGACCTTGGCAATTTTTGTCCGTGTCTCTCCAATTGCAACGACAGCTTTTACCCGTTCCTGGAACAAGGGTAACAACTCCATCATGTCTGACCCGCGGTCCAACCCTCCAGCAATTAATACAACCGGTTCCTTGAACGAATTCAGGGCCATAACCGTAGCTTTCGAATTGGTCGCTTTGGAGTTGTTGTAGTATGCAGAGCCGTTATGCTCCAGGACATATTCAAGTCGGTGTTCAACTCCCTTGAAGTCTGCAAGCGGAGCAGCCAGCACCGCAGGATCAGCTCCTGCCGCTACAGCAATCGCCACAGCAGCCAGTGCATTTTCCACATTAAATCGCCCAGGAAGGCCAATGTCCTCAACGTCGATAATGATGTGGTGATCTCCGTTTTCATCCGCGTAGATTACCTGACGCTTCACATCATCCTCTTCTCCATCCACATAAGGGGGATCTGCATACACACCTGTATCCAATTTCTCTGTCACTGAGAAGGGGATCAATCTGCCTTTGATGTAAGGAACCAGACCACGACATACCGCATCATCCCAATTTAGAATGGCTACGTCGTCAGGCTGCTGATTGGCGAACAGTTTTGCTTTGGAAGCCACATAATCATCCATGTTCCCGTGATAATCCAGATGCGTCTCTGCAACGTTAAGCAAGCTGGCAATCCGAGGACGGAAATCAACCGTTCCTTTGAGCTGGAAACTGCTAAGTTCAACAACCATCCAGTTATCTGGAGAAGCTTGCTCTGCCGCTTCACAGAGAGGTGTTCCGATATTACCGGCAACGATCGGCTTGAGGCCGGCATGCTCCAACATTTTACCCACCCAAGTGGTCGTTGTTGTTTTTCCGTTGGAACCCGTAATCCCGATCATGGGTGCAGCACATAGATGATAAGCTACCTCTACTTCGGTCACCACTTCAATGCCCAATGCCATAGCTTGCTGCACAGGAGCTGCATGGTATGGGATACCCGGGTTTTTAACGACCAGCTTCACACCACTGTGAATCAGATCATCCGGATGTCCTCCGCATACAACAGAAATTCCCAAAGCCTCCAATTCGGAAGCTTCGGGACATTGCTCTCTCTCTTTTTTATCATTTACTGTAACCTTCGCTCCGGCGCGATCCAGCACTTTGGCGACCTGTACGCCGCTTTTGGCCAATCCGAGCACAACTACTTGTTGTCCGCGATATGATTCAGGATGGTTCATGATTTACAACCCCTTGTTGAGATAAAGTCCAAGAGCGGCCAAAATTGCGCCTACCGCCCAAAAGGTAATAACAACCCGCCATTCTGACCAACCACTTAATTCAAAGTGATGGTGAATGGGGCTCATTTTAAATACACGCTTGCCACGAGTCTTGAAAGATACCACTTGAATGATGACAGACAGGATCTCGATAACAAAAATACCGCCAATGATGACAAATAGAAGCTCTGTCTTGGTTACAATCGCTACCGCACCAATCGCACCGCCAATACCCAGAGAACCGGTGTCTCCCATAAACACTTTAGCCGGATGTGCATTGTATACCAGAAAACCGAGTACAGCTCCGATCATCGCTGCTGCACACACTGCTGCCGGCATCGACGTGGCTTGCATCGCCACAATGGCAAACGCGCCAAAGGCAATTGCACTTACCCCTGACAGCAAACCATCCAGACCGTCGGTAAAGTTAACCGCATTGGTAATGGCAAGCATCATGAATACGACAAATGGATAATAGAACCATCCGGTCCAGTCAAACGAGAATGACGTGCCCGGAATAGAGATGGCTGTGCTGTGTCCATTCTGGATCAGCAAGAAACACATCACTGCACTGAAGAACAATTGGCCCAGCATTTTTTGTCTGGCCGTCAGTCCCAATGAACGTTTGAACACAATTTTGATGTAATCATCCAGGAAGCCAATCAGCCCGAATCCCAGCGTAGCCACGAGCAAGACATAAAAGTCTGTATTCTTGACTGCTGAAAATTTCAAAAAGGCCAATGTGAACGCAACTAAAATGACGACTCCACCCATTGTAGGTGTTCCGCTTTTTTTCAAATGGCTCTGAGGCCCATCTTCCCTAACTTGCTGTCCGAATTTCATTCGACGTAACAGCGGAATCAGGAGCGGTGCGGCAATCACCGCCAGAATAAATGAAACACCGATTGTTAACAGTAATACCTGAAAATCCATGGGTTCACCCCTCTAGTCTACTCGATTCTGTAATGGTGCTATTTGTAGTGCTTCGACCACGTCCTCCAGCTTCATGCCTCTTGAGGCTTTGAACAAGACAACGTCTCTGGGATGTAGTTTCTCCAGTAGATAACGGGTCATTTCTTCTTTATCTATAAAAGCATGCACAGCCTCTGCCGGCATATGCTTTCTTGCTCCTTCAGCAATATGTGCTGATAGCGGGCCATATACGAGCACCATGTCCATTTTGGCAGATGTAATATACTCACCAATTCCAAGATGCAAATCCTGCTCCTGAGGACCGAGTTCAAGCATATCACCAAGCACAGCCACTTTCATGCGGTATCCTTTCAGACCTTCTAGTACATCAATTGCGGCCTTCATGGAGGTTGGACTTGCATTGTATGCATCATTTAGCAGGGTTAGACCACTAACGCCTTGAGTAACCTCAATACGCATGCCTGTCAGTTTCAAGCGAGACAATCCCGCGGCAATCTGCTCCGTCGTCACTTTGAAATGACGGGCTACAGCGAGGGCAGCCAGACAGTTAACGACATTATGCGTTCCCAGCAGAGGGAGCGTAAATGCATGATCTCCATACTGTTTGGTGGTGAAAACAACCCTGTTCTGCGCATTCATGAGTCCGGTAGGATAGTCATCATTATCGGTTTGCAGACCAAATGTAAACCGCTGCAATCCATCGGGTTGTTTCGTTGCGGGTTCTTCAAGAACTTGCGCAATTAAAGGCTCGTCTCCGTTGTAGATCAGTAACCCGCCAGGCTTCAATCCCGCGGCAATCTCGGCTTTGGCTCTGGCAATCTCCAATCTGGACCCCAGCTGAAGCAGATGAGATTCACCAATATTCGTAATGATTGCTACATCAGGCTGCGCAATAACCGACAAATCGTTAATCTCCCCGCGACCACTCATACCCATCTCCAAAATGATAATCTCGGTATTCGGGTCCATGCTTAGTACAGTCAGTGGTAAACCAATGTGATTATTGAAGTTTCCTTGCGTCTTATGCACTTTGAACGTCGTTGAGAGAATGGCATCAACGATGTCCTTTGTTGTTGTCTTGCCGTTGCTGCCTGTAATGCCGACTACAGCCGCTTTATTCTCCGTTAGATAAGCAGATGCGAGTGCTTGCAGTGCGACAAGTGTGTCGTCAACAACAATGACAGCTCCTTGTGGCGGAATACCATGATCCTTTTGCCAGATCGCGCCTGCAGCCCCCTTTTCCAGACAGGCTTGCACAAATTCGTGTCCGTCAAACCTTTCACCCACTAGCGGAATAAATAAACTGCCTTCCAGAGGTTTACGCGAATCGGTAAACACCCCTTCGACCATTACATTGCCATGAGCGGCAACGTCACTTAATGTTCCTCCACACATCTCGGCCAATTGTGCCAATGTTCTTTTTATCAATTGGATTTGCCCCTTATCGCTTCTTTGGCTATGATTCGGTCATCAAAATCGGTTTTGGTTGTGCCGATAATCTGATAGGTCTCGTGACCCTTGCCCGCAATCAATACTACATCGGCTGGGCTTGCCATTTCAATAGCTTCATGAATCGCCTGGCGTCGATCCACAATCATCGTATAACGTTCAGCAGGAACGGATTCTTCAATCAGGCCCTGTTCAATGTCTTTGAGAATCAGATCCGGATCTTCTGTCCGTGGATTATCGGAAGTAACCAGTACAAAATCACTATAATTCGCAGCAATTTTCCCCATGAGAGGGCGTTTGGTACGGTCCCTGTCACCACCACAGCCAAACACGCAAATTACACGTCCTTCGGCAAATTCTTTCACCGTCCGCAGCACATTCTCCAGTCCATCCGGTGTATGGGCATAATCGACAATAACAGCAAATGGCTGCCCTTCGTCCACTCCTTCAACACGTCCATCCACGCCCGGAACCGTCTCCAGACTGCACTTGATCTCTTCCAGCGGAATACCCTCCACCAGCGCTGCAGAGATGGCTGCCATTGCATTGTACACATTGAATTTGCCTACCATACGCAAGCGAATATCCGTACTGCCTGCAAATGTATCCACGTGGAAAGAAGTTCCCTGAGACGTGATTGAGATTTGGGATGCGCGTACATCCGCCTTTTCACCCATGCCATATGTAATCACTTCAGCCGCAGTCACAGAGATGAAATAAGCCGCAGCCGGATCATCTGCATTGATGACAGCGAATTTACGCTGTGAGACATCTTCCGTATAACCGTTACCCAGACGTGCAAAGAACAATCCTTTGGCCCCGCGATATTCCTCCATGGAATGGTGGTAGTCCAAATGATCCTGCGTCAGGTTAGTGAATACGGCAGTACGGAAATTTGTTCCCTTTACTCGCCCTTGTTCCAATGCGTGAGAAGAAACTTCCATAACACAGCATTCCGTACCCTTCTGAACCATATCATGCAGACTACGCTGCAGATCAAGCGCCTCTGGTGTTGTTCCTGACATCGGGTAGGTGCGACCGTCATACCGCATTTGAATAGTACCGATTAATCCCGTCTTGCGTCCGTAATCACTCATGATTTTTTCAATCAAATAGGTGGTCGTTGTTTTTCCGTTCGTTCCCGTTACACCAATCATATTCATTTTTTGGCTTGGCGAGTCAAAAAAGAAATCTGCCAGAACAGCCATCGCAAATCGGCTGTCCTTCACCAGCAATTGTGGTACAGGCAGGTCCAGCTGCCGTTCAACCACCAATGCAACTGCACCGGCATTTACAGCTTTTTCTGCATAATCATGACCATCTACCGTATGTCCCGGAAGACAGATAAACAGATCACCCGGTTTTACCTGCCGGGAATCTGTCTGAAGGTTTTGACATTCTGTATTTGATTCGCCCACGAGGCGGGCGGTGGTCAGCATCGATGCAAATTGTTTTAAAAGCACATGAATAACCTCACTTTTCCAATTATACTTCTGTTTTAACATATGTCTGTATTTATTAATATCGTCAATACAACCCAATAATGAAACGCACATGGATGAATTTTGTTGCGCTAGAAGCCTCAAACTACCCCTAAGTCCTGTTATTCATCCTTTGTGTGATCATGTGCATCATTCAGTACATCCCCCATATAAATGCGGATGGTTGATCCCTGATCTACCCTCGCCCCAGGTTTGGGTGCCTGATTAATCACGTATTTACCACTGCCAGACTTCGCCAGCATAAAATTCATGTTCAGGTCTTCGTACAGATCTTCAACAGTAGCTCCTGTCAGGTCTGGGACTGTCACGATTTTGGTTTCACCATACTTGTATTCTTTGGCGACCTGATCCTTCCGAACAGGGACATTCATATAATGCAAAGCATCTTCAAGGATGTTCTGCACAATCGGGGCGGCAACCACACCTCCGAACTGAATTCCTTTGGGATTATCAACTGCGGTATAGACCACAATCTGTGGATCATCTGCTGGTGCAAATCCGATAAAGGATACGATATGCTCGGTCGAGGAATAACGTCCGTTGATAACCTTCTGGGCTGTACCTGTTTTGCCACCGACCCGGTATCCATCAATGAATGCTGGACGCCCGGTACCTTTTGCAACAACACTCTCGAGTGCTTCACGTACTTGTTTGGATGTATTCTCCGAGATCACCTGACGAACCAGTTCCGGCTTGGCTTCTTCCATGACTTCCCCTGTGACCGGATGGACCCACGCTTTCGTAACATAAGGCTTGTAAAGTTTCCCCCCATTGATGGCCGCTGACACAGCTGCTACTTGCTGAATGGGCGTTACGGATACACCTTGACCAAAAGCCGTTGTTGCAAGCTCGACAGGTCCCACTCTGGACAGTTTGAACAGAATTCCACTGGCTTCTCCGCTGAGGTCGATCCCTGTCTTGGTACCGAAACCAAAGTCTTTAATATAGGAGAAGAGCGATTCTTTGCCCAGCCTCTGCCCCAAAGCCACAAAGCCCGGGTTACATGAGTTCTCCACAACTTGTAAGAAGGTCTGACTTCCGTGGCCGCCCTTTTTCCAGCAACGCAGACGGGCTCCACCCACCTCAACATATCCGGGATCAAAAAATTGATCCTGTTGCAGATTGACCTTTTTCTCTTCAAGCGCTGCCGCCAAAGTAATGATCTTAAATGTGGAGCCCGGCTCGTAGGTCATCCAGATCGGTAAATTGCGATTGTATATCTCCGCTGGATATTGCTGATAATCGGCAGGTTCGTATCCCGGCCTGCTGGACATCCCCAAGATTTCACCCGTTTTGGGATTCATCGCTATGGCCAATGCTGAGTTCGCCTGGAACTTCACCATGGCCTGATCCAGTTCTCTCTCCATGATGGACTGAATGGATTTATCAATGGTCAGCTTGAGGTTAAGGCCGTCCTTCGGTTCCACATACTTCTCGGATGAGCCCGGCATTAGCCTTCCGGCCGCATCGGACAAGTAGGACACACTGCCATTCAAACCATTCAGCTTATCATCATATTTCTTCTCAACACCCGTTAAGCCCTGATTATCAATGCCCGTAAAACCAAGAATATGGGCAGCCAAATCATCATAAGGATAAAAACGTTTATTGTCCTCAGCAACAACGATACCCGGAAGCTTCAAATCACGGATGCGCTGAGCTTTCTCCATCGTAATTTTGCGGCCGCCGGGTTGTAGTCGTACAATGAGTTCTCGTTTCTTGATGGTTGCGAGCACTTTTTCTTCCGTCATCCCAAGCAATGGGGCCAGCGCTTTAGCTGTCGTTTCAGCTTCTTTAACCTGAGCCGGAATAGCCATAATGGTTGGTGTTGTCACATTATAGGCCAGAGAGGTTCCATTTCGATCCAGGATCTCCCCCCGCTTGGCTGAGTAAGGAATATTACGCCGCCAGGATTCTTCTGCTTTTGCTGACAATTCAGGGCCTTCCCCGAGCTGTACATAAGCAAGCCTGATCATCAGGGCCGAAAATAACAAAACTAAAATCATTAAACTCCATAGCAACCTGCGCCGCAGATTTACGCTTGATCCCTTCACGAAAAGATCCCCCCACTCGTCCCAAAATCATGACATTCGTTCCATTCATGAATATTCAGGACAACCGGGGGTTAGAACAAGCTGTCATAGCTCCCTAAGGAAGCGAAGCTCCGTTTGTTGCTGGATCGTCAGAGGATTCGGATTCATTGGCAGGAGCTTTGTTGTTATCTGTTTCTTCTGTTCCGTCTGTTTCGTCGGTTTTAGCTTCTCCGCCCGAAGGCTCTTGTTCCTTCACTTCAGCTTCTGACGACGGATCAGAAGAGATCGGAGCCTCATCGGCTATACCTGTCACTGCAGCTTTGGCAGTTTGCAAGTTCAACTGTACAGTTCTCTGCTCACCTGCGACCTGCTCGGTTTGCTTCACGACATAGCCCTCACCCTTGACCGTAACCCCCACCTTCATGAGAGAAAGTACTTCAAGGGCATCACGCAGAGATTCACCTGTTAGATCGGGAATCTTCATCTTGCTGCTTTCTTCCGTTAGCAGATAGATTCGTTGGCCTGGATTCATAGAGGCGCCAGCAACCGGATACTGCCGAATTACATTATCACCTTGACCAAGAGTAACATAAGCAATACCTGCGCTTAGAAGCTGGCTTCTGGCTTGTTTGGCTGTCTTGCCACTCAAGTCAGGCGCCTTGGCTTGCACGACAGAGACTTCTTTTGACTTTTTGTCAGGAGTTTTGGCTGTATCTTTGGGTATTCCCATGTATTGAAGAGTCTGGCTGACAATCTTTTTGAACACTGGGGCAGCTGCAGTTCCTCCCCCAATGTTGGTTCCATCCGGTTGGTCAATGACAACAAGTATAGCAATCTTCGGATTATTCACGGGCGCGAATCCAATAAACGATACAACGTCTTTCGACTTGCTGTATGCTCCGTTAACAACCTTTCTTGCCGTACCTGTCTTACCAGCTACACGGTAACCTTCAATATAGGCGTTACGACCGGTACCAATCGTCTGATCTGCAACCACTTGTTCCAGATAACCACTCACCAGTTTGGAAGATTCCTTGGAAATCACCTGACGGACAACTTTGGGTTTGATGACTTCCGTTGTTCCATCATTCGGGTTCTTGATCTCCTTCACCAGATGCGGCTCCAGCAATTTGCCGCCGTTGGCAATCGCAGAGATGGCTGCGACCTGTTGAATTGGTGTTACCTGTACAAGACCATGCCCATAGGCTGCCGTGGCAATCTCGGATTTGTAAACCAGTGGCTTGATCGGGGACGCTGCCTCATTTGGCAGATCAATACCCGTCTTTTTGCCGAAACCGAATTCGTCTATGTAATGACGCAGACGTTCACCGCCAAGCATGTTGTAACCCAAGTTAACAAAAGCAATGTTACTTGACCGTTTAACACCTTCTAGATACGAGATCCAACCATAGGCATGACCATTATCACTAATCGGGAAACCACCGATATACATGCGTTTGGATTCAAAACTTGCATTGGGATCAAAGAGTTTTTCTTCAACAGCCCCTGCTAGCGTAACTATTTTGAATGTACTACCTGGCTCATAGATGGATTGAGTAGCATGGTTGATAAAATTCTTTTGATCAGGTGTACTTCCATACGTATTCGGGTTAAAGGTTGGCCAGTTCGCCATCCCCAGAATTTCCATGGTGTTTGGGTCCGCAGCAATGACCGTCATGCTCAATGGATTATACTTGGCAACGGCTTCTTTCATTGCATCCTCAATGTAGAACTGGATCGTATCATCGATGGTCAGCGTAAGGTTCTTACCGTTCTGAGGTGGCAGATAGTTATCCTGTGAATCCGGAAGTTTAATGCCTTTGGCATCCTTCTGATAATTCAGATATCCATCTGTACCTGTCAGTGCTTCATCATATGAGACTTCAAGTCCATTGACAGCTTTCCCATCACGGCTCATATATCCCAAGAGGTGAGAAGCAAGTGTTTCTTCAGGGTAAAAACGCTTCGACTCCTGAGCCATCACAATTGCATTACGCGCCTTATATTCATCATGCAGTTCTTCACGCAACTCGTTGACTTGTGCCGCAAGTTCAGGACTTATTTTATATCCTTCACTGCGTACTTCACGCTGCTGAAAAAACTCACCATCTTTTTTCTTCGCTGTGACCAGAGCGCGCATCTCACTCTCATTTTTCCCAAGAAGGGTAGAGAGTTTCTCCGTAACAACATCCTGAATTCCGAGTTCATTAATTAATAACGGATTAACAGAAACCGTATACGCAGGGGCATCAGTAGCCAAAATATTTCCATTTCGATCCGTAATCGTTCCACGTGCAGCCTTAATCGTCTGTTCCCGCTCTACCAAACCGGCTGCCCGTTCCTGCCATACACCGCCATTCACAACTTGAATGAAAAAGATTCGGGTTACGAGTACAAGAAAAAAGAGGGTAATACATCCCCCTATAAGCAACGTGCGCATCTTTATTCTTTTTATCATCGGAACACCTCTTTACTTACTGCTTGCTGTATTTGAGGACGATTCAGTACCAGTTGATTTCGTACTTGTTGAGCGAGGTACATAAATGACATCCTTACCGGAAGCTTCAACGTAACCAAGTTGTTTTGCATTTTCGATGACCTGGTTGTTCAATGTTTCTTTTTCCACCTGCAGGTCTGCAATCGTCTTTTCATACACCTTGATATCCGAAATAGTGGACTGCGCCTGCTTGTTCAGATCATAGATATGAGCATAACGAGACATCAAGGCTCCTCCAACAAGGATAACTGCAACCAGGGTAATCAGATACAAAATCTTCTCGCGTGCCGGAAGACCCGTACGACGGGTCACCACTTTGGTGGTTTCTTTGTATCGTTGCTGGGTCACACGTTCCTGGGACGCTTTTTCTTTTACAGCGAGATTACCACGTGTATATGCCATACTCCGATTCTCTCCTCCACTCTTGATCTACAATTTCTCGGCTACGCGCAGCTTGGCTGAACGAGCACGTGAATTTTCGGTCAATTCCGTTTCCGTTGGAATCAACGGTTTTCTGTTAACTAAACGCAGGGTCCCCTTGCCGCCGCATACACACAACGGAAAATCGGGTGGACATGTACATTTTTCCAGATAACTGCTGAAAATCTGTTTACATATCCGATCCTCAAGGGAGTGGAAGGTAATAACAGATACACGTCCTCCTGGTGCCAGACAACGAACAGCCTGATGCAAGCCTTCTTCAAACGCACCCAACTCATCGTTGACGGCAATGCGTAATGCCTGGAAGCTGCGTTTGGCAGGATGTCCACCAGTACGGCGAGCTGCCGCCGGGATGCCTTCCTTGATCAGTTCCACGAGTTCACCTGTTGTCTCAATGGTAGACTGCGCTCGTTTTCCGACGATAACACGGGCAATTCTCCTCGAAAATTTCTCTTCACCATAGCGATACAAAATTCGAGCAATCTCTTCTTCTGGCCACTCATTCACAATCTCTTTGGCCGTCAGCATTGCATCCTGGTCCATTCGCATATCGAGCGGAGCATCGTGATTGTAGCTGAATCCACGTTCTCCTTCATCAAATTGCGGGGATGACACACCCAAGTCGTACAAAATACCGTCGACCTGTGGTGCACCATCCTTCATTGGTACATCCAGATCCTTGAGTACCTGTTCCAGATCCCGAAAATTGGTTTTCACCAATGTTACACGTTCTCCATAAGCTGCGAGCTTCTCGCGAGCATTATCCAAAGCCCAATCATCCTGATCAAGTGCGATCAGACGTCCCCCTGGACCGAGCTTGGAAGCAATCACGGAGCTATGTCCGCCACCGCCTAAAGTGCAGTCCACGTATATACCGTCCTGCTTGATGTTTAATCCCTCTGTTGCCTCTTCTTTGAGTACGGTTATGTGGTGAAACAACCTGCACCCCTCCTGACTTTATAAATCAAAATTAAAATCGACCAGCTTTTCGGCAATGTCGTTGAATGCTTCTTCGGATTGATTGAAATAACTCTCCCATATGCCTTTGCTCCAAATCTCCACCCGGTTCGACACGCCAAGAACAACACAATCCTTGTCCAGCTTGGCATACTCTCTTAAATTGCCCGGCAGATTTACCCTGCCCTGTTTGTCCAGTTCACATTCGGTTGCACCCGAGAAAAAAAACCGGGTAAACGCACGTGCATCAGATTTCATCAATGGCAGTGCTTTGAGCTTCTGTTCCATGACCCCCCACTCCTCCATGGGGTACACGAAAAGACACTGGTCCAAACCCCGTGTGACAACGAAAGACGGTCCCAGAGATTCGCGGAATTTAGCCGGAATGATAATCCGACCCTTATCATCAATGCTATGTTGGAACTCCCCCATAAACATTGGCCCACTCACTCCTCACCCGTTTCTCCCACTTTGCCCCACTTTCCACCACCTAAGCATAATAGATTCGCACAAAAAAATCAAAACCCTTCTTGCATGACTTGATTTTTTAATTTTACAGCATAAAAAAACGTCCTTGATCCTGTCACTCAGGATCAAAGACGCTTCCCTTAAACGGGCAATCGTATGTCTACCCGCACATGAGCCATATCATCAATAAACCATTCTATACCTATTGAACCATTTCATCAGCTTGTAATTATTGGATATTGCTTAAAATTTCCAGCTATCCAGGTATTTCTCTTGCTCAGCTGACAAGGAGTCGATGCCAATATTCAGGCTTTCAAGTTTATAGCTGGCAACCTGCTGGTCAATATCATAAGGTACATTAACAACGTTTTTACCCAAGTCTTCATAATTCTCACTTACATAACGCAGACCAAGTGCCTGCAGGGCAAACGTCGTATCCATGATTTCGGCAGGGTGACCATCTGCTGCACCCAGGTTCACAAGACGACCTTCTGCAAGAAGATACATTTTACGACCATCTTTGAAACGATATTCCTCAATGTTGCGACGAACTGTGCGAATCGATTCCGAACGTTTAGCCAGTTCAGGTTTATTCACTTCAACATCAAAGTGACCCGCATTACTCAGGATCGCTCCATCCTTCATCACATCGTAATGCTCACCTGTGATAACATCCTTATTGCCTGTAACTGCGATAAAGAAATCGCCCAATTTGGCGGCTTCCACCATCGTCATGACCCGGAACCCGTCCATGTGTGCTTCTACCGCTTTGATTGGATCGATTTCGGTTACGATCACATTCGCACCAAGACCTTTGGCGCGCATCGCTACACCTTTACCACACCAGCCATAACCTGCTACCACTACGTTTTTACCAGCGATAACCAGGTTGGTTGTACGAATAATCCCGTCGAATGCAGATTGTCCAGTACCGTAGCGATTGTCAAACAGATACTTGCAGTATGCGTCATTAACCGCAACCATCGGAAACTTCAATTGGCCTTCTTTCGCCAATGCTTTCAAACGAATAATACCCGTTGTCGTTTCTTCTGCTCCTCCGCGAATTGTTGCTGCGAGGTCAGGGCGCTCGGATGCAATAATGGTTGCAAAGTCTCCACCATCATCAATAATGAGATCAGGCTTCACCTCAAGCGCACGCAGTTGCAGTGATTTGAATTCCGCAGGCTCCGGATTGTACTTCGCATACACCGTAACCCCGTCTTCCACCAATGCTGCGCAAACATCATCTTGTGTAGACAATGGATTGCTATGCGTAATTGTTACTTCTGCACCACCAGCTTGGATCACTTTTGCCAAGTAAGCTGTTTTCGCTTCCAGATGAAGACAAATCGCAACCTTCAAACCTTTGAAGGGCAGATCCTGTTCGAACTGGCGACGAATGCGGTTCAGTACCGGCATATGGGCTTCTACCCAATCAATTTTCAGGTGACCCTCTGAAGCGAGTCCCATATCTTTAACAATACTGTTTTGCAATGCAGGTGTAGTCATTTCATATCCTCCTCGTTTATCTGTTTCTTCTATTATAAAGGACTCTATAGTGCAATAACCTTGTGCTCTCCAAGGAATTCACTTGAGGCCTTAATCAGTTCATCGATCCACTCGGTGCCATAACGATTCAGGTAAAAGAGTGCATTATGTACTCGTTCCTGTGGTTTGCCCGTTGGGAATAAGGAGTTCTGAATGCCGTTCCAGTGCCTTAGACTCACATTATGTTTATCTTCGATAGCTTTGTGAGTCTGTTGCTTCAGATACTGCATTTGCTCGTTGATTTTACTCAAATTGGTATCGCCAATTCGTTCCAGCCCAGGATGAATCTCCGCGATCTCATCTAGCAACGGTCCATACAGATCAAGAAACGCCTCCTGAACCTTGTCAAACTGTTCATCTACCTGGAACGTCTCCTGCTGTGCGAGCCACTGCTCCTTCTTTTCTTCCATATGATATTGAACATCCTGAAAAGAAAGTCCATATTGTTTCATATGTTTGTGATGAATATCTTCCATAATGGTGAAAGATAACCGCGGCAACAAAATGGGCATTTGCAGTCCAAACTGACGGAATGCTTCCCGAGTCAAACCCCAATATGCAATTTCACCTTGCCCCAAAATAACAGCGGCTACAGGCAAAACGGAATCCTGCATCAATGGCCGGGTTAATACGTTGTTACTAAAGCGCTCAGGATGTTCCTCCAGCTCCTGGAGCAGACGCTCCTCTGTGAAAGAAACCAGACCTTTACGGTCAGTATACAAGCCATCCTTCAACGTCAAAAGCAACCGCGCGCCTTCATGGATATAGAACAGATTGGCTCCATCCTCCGCCACTTCGGCAGGCATAGCATAACCAGCTTGTTCTACCAACGAAGATCCTTGCATATAAGCGTTACGCAACACTTCATTACTACGGATCAGCCGTTCAAAAACAGGCTGTTCCAATCTGCGCAAGTCTGGATCTGATGCATCCATTAGAACAAGTCCACTGCTGGCAAACAAAGCAGATATCATGCGGGCAAAGGCATCACTTAGATTCGAACTGGATTGATGGATCTCTGTGATGCATTTCATCAATCCTGGTTTATGTATCGTATCAGGTAACAGATGTTCCACCTGTTCGATTACATTCATCCATTGTTCCGTATCCACTTGAACATTACTCACAGAATCCCTTCCTGCGAATCGTCCTTGTAACTTAACTTTCTTCATGTCTCCCTGGTGATCAGGCAGATACGTATGGTTAACTTCATCCCAGTCATGGTCTTCACCCGCGATCCAGAACACTGGAACTACCGGGCGTTGAAGCCTCTCTTCGGCTTCACGCGCAGCTGCCACTACGCTGGCGGCTTTGTATATGACAAACAGTGGTCCGGTGAGCAAACCACTTTGCTGTCCTCCTGTAACCACCAATGCACCTTGTTCTGCCAAACGTGTGATGGACGCATGAACCTCCCCATGGTCGTTCACCCGTTTATTATATATACGTAAATACTCTGCCAGATCACGACGATCAATACGTGTGTTTTCCGATTGGTCCAACCACTCGGCACGCGCCTGAAGTCCTGATTCCCAGCGAATGTCATACTCGTAAAGGCCACGCGCAGCATCTCTTGAACAGATATAATCTTCTGCAAGTTTAGATCCACTGCGGAGTGCCTCGGTAATACCGTTCATGAGGTCTGCCTCCTATTCTGCTTCAAAGAGCCTTTCTTGATTGTACCGAATTCAGGGTCGCTTCGTCAAAAGAAAGTAATTAAAAAAACAAAAAAACCGCCGAACAAGTCGGCGGCAATTAATACATCAATAATAGCATATCACTTTAGAAATTCTATTATACGTAAGGTTCTGCAACCCAGTGACCTTTGGAAACCTCAATCAATTGAGCATTTTCCAGGTTGTACGGGTCATTAGCAGGACCGCCAGATCCATTCTGAATCGGGCTCATATGCTCATCCGGCAGCAAGATGCGACGCTTGTTCGCTTCCACTTCCGGATCAGGTACAGGGATCGCTGAAAGCAATGTTTTGGTGTAAGGGTGAACAGGGTTCGCATACAGTTCTTCACTTTCTGCGAGCTCAACCACTTTACCCATGTACATTACAGCTACACGGTCACTGATATGTTTAACCATCGACAAGTCATGCGCAATAAACAGGTATGTCAAGCCGAGACGTTGCTGAAGTTCTTCAAGCAATTTAACGACCTGCGCCTGAATGGATACATCCAGTGCAGACAATGGCTCATCACAGATGATGAATTTAGGGTCTACAGCAAGCGCACGCGCAATCCCGATCCGTTGTCTTTGACCACCGGAGAATTCATGTGGATAACGCAGTGCATGACTTGGGTTCAAACCTACCAGATCAAGCAGCTCCTCCACTCGTCTCTTACGCTCTTTAGAGCTGGAAGCCAGGCCATGAATATCCAGGGACTCCCCGATAATATCCATTACGTTGAAACGCGGGTTAAGGGATGCATACGGATCTTGGAAGATCATCTGCATATCTTTACGCATTTCTTTCATTTTGCGCGGGGACAACTTGTAGATATCCGTTCCGTTAAAGTTAACATTTCCACCCGTTGGCTCGTAAAGACGCAGAATAGTACGACCTGTTGTGGATTTACCACAGCCGGACTCGCCTACAACGCCAAGTGTTTCACCTTCAAAGATATCAAAGCTTACATCATTGACCGCTTTGAGAATGTTACCTTTACCCAAATTAAAGTACTGTTTCAAGTTTTTCACTTGTACCAGAGGCTTATTGCTGCCTTTGATAATACCAGCCGGAGCTGGTTTTTCCTTTTTGGGCTCGTCCAGACGAGGCAAAGCATTCAGCAATTTAATGGTGTATGGATGTTGAGGGTTACTAAAGATTTCAGCAGTTGTTCCTGTTTCAACAACTTCGCCTTCCTTCATAACAACAACACGGTCACACATACCCGCTACGACACCAAGGTCATGCGTAATCAGCATGATCGATGTTCCCAGCTTTTGCTGCATGTCTTTCATGACATCCAGAATTTGAGCCTGAATTGTAACGTCAAGTGCAGTTGTCGGCTCATCCGCAATCAGAAGGGATGGACGACATGCAAGCGCGATCGCAATCATTGCACGCTGACGCATACCACCAGAGAATTGGTGAGGATAATGATTCATGCGAATAGCCGCATTTTTAATACCTACAAGTTCCAGCATCTCCAAAGCCGCTTTATTCGCCGCTTGTTTGGACATGTTCTGATGCTTGCGCAATACTTCAGTAATTTGTTTACCAATTTTAATGGTAGGATTCAATGAAGTCATTGGATCTTGGAAGATCATACCGATATCTTTACCACGAATCGCTTCCATTTGTTTGTCTGTCTTATTCAGCAGGTCTTGCCCGTGAAAAGTAATTTCTCCGCTTTTGACCTTCGAAGGCGGGGAGGGAATCAATTTCATGATGGTTTGGGCGGTAACACTCTTACCACTACCCGATTCACCTACGATCCCCAGCGTCTCTCCTTTGCCAAGTTCAAAACTCACATGTTTAACGGCATCAAATTCACCAGAACGTGTTGAGAACGACACACTCAGGTCTTTGACTGTTAAAATCGGCTCCATAATCCCACCCCCTATTTCTATTTACGTAATTTCGGATCGAGTGCGTCACGCAGACCGTCTCCGAGCAAGTTAAATGCAAGCATTGTAAGAACCATCAGACCTGCTGGGAACCACATCCGCCACGGGAATAGCGTCCAGCCAGTAAGTGCATCATTGATCATAGAACCAAGTGAAGATCTTGGTGCAGATACACCCAATCCAAGGAAGCTCAGGAACGCTTCGGCAAAGATTGCATTTGGAATAGACAATGTCAATGTTACAAGAATCGGTCCTATTGCATTGGGCAGCAAATGACGGAACAATTGACGCCCTGTGCTTGCTCCCATGGACCTTGCAGCAAGAATAAAGTCTCTGTTTTTGAGTTGCATAATCTCACCACGCACAATCCATGACATGCTGATCCAGCCTGTGATGGTGAGGGCAATGATAATCGTTGTCAGACTTGGTTCCAGTACAACCAGCAACAAAATTACAACAAGCATGTACGGCAAGGAGTAGAGGATTTCGGAAAACTTGTTCATAATTCCATCTACACGTCCACCGTAGAAACCCATGATCGCTCCATAAATAACCCCGATAACAAGGTCAATCAAGGCTGCGGCCAGACCTACAGTAAGGGATACACGTGCTCCTACCCAAGTTCTTACCCACACGTCACGACCAAGCTCGTCCGTACCGAACCAGTGCTCCGCACTCGGCGCTGCATTGGCATTCAACAAATCATTGGAATAATAATTATAACTTGTAAACAAAGAAGTTGGACCAATCAAAGAGAAAATCACGACAAGAACCAATACACCCAGACTTATCATAGCAGCCTTATTGGTTGCAAGTCTGTACATGGCATCTTTAAAAAGGGATACACTTTCTTGCGGTTTAACCGCTGCCTGACTAGTCAGGTTCGTGTTCGCCGTTTCATTCTTTTTATTATTCGTGCCAGACAACGTTATGCCCCCTTCCGGCTTTCCAGCTTAATTCTAGGATCAATCAGCACGTAAGCGATATCCGTAAAGAAACGAGCCAACATCAGGAGGATACCATAGAAAATTGTAATCCCCATGATCATAGTGTAATCACGGTTTGTGATACTCTCTACGAATACTTTACCAATTCCCCCGATGTTAAAGATCTGTTCAATTACAACGGAACCTGTGATGATATTCGCTGTCATTGGACCAACATAAGTTACTACCGGTAGAATACCGTTTCTTACAACGTGTTTAAACATAATTGCAGGCCATTTCAGACCTTTGGCTTTAGCTGTTTTGATATAATCTGCATGTAAGACTTCAAGCATGCTCGAACGCGTCAAACGAGCGATAAAAGCAATCGGAGATGCAGATAGCGCCGCAACCGGAAGAACGTAATCCAATGGACCATCAAAGCCCATAACGTTAAACCAGCCTAATTTAGTAGCAAAGAGATACTGCAATAGTGACGCAAGCAAGAAGCTCGGAACAGCTATACCTATGACAGCGAGGATCATCGTGATATCATCAATGAGTTTACGATGGTAAACTGCAGCAATAAGCCCCAGCAAAACACCCACGATAATGGAGATAACAATTGCAAACACTCCAAGCTTCAGCGAAGCAGTGAATGTTTCGCCGATCATTCCGGCTACATCTCGATTGAGATATTTCATTGAGACTCCGAAATCTCCCTTAAGGATTCCACCCATATACTTCAGGTATTGTTCATACATCGGTTTGTCCAATCCATACTTCTGTTCCAGCAAAACCCGAATTTCAGGCGATACTTTTTTCTCGGATGTAAAAGGGTCACCCGGAATAGCCTTCATCAGGAAGAAGGTTGCAGATGCGAGTATGAAAAGCGATAGCAGCATAAATAATAGTTTTTTCAACACATACTTAACCAACCCTTGCACACCTCCACAAACAATATTTTGTATACAAATCGATTGTAGAATTAGACAGAAATAAAGTCCAATCCATTTATCGGAAATTTCAAGAATTATAAGGAAAATCGGTGCACATACAAAAAATCGGGATATATATGGAATTCCACATATATATCCCGAAGTATTCATATTAGACTTCAGAACAACTTATTTCTCTTCCAGATATGCACGAGTGTAGTCAATAGCTCCACTGAAATCAAGTTGTACACCTTTCAGGTAAGGCTTAGTCAAAGATACGTTAGTGTAATAATAGATTGGCATAACGCCCATTTCATCTTGAATCAGGATTTTCTCAGCGTCTGCAAATGCAGCCATACGTGTAGCTGGATCAGCAGATTTTACAGTTTCTTTAACATCTTTGTCATACTGTTCGTTGCTGAATTTGGAATCATTGTTTGTGTTTCCAGTAGTCCACATTTCCAAGAAGTTGTATGGATCGTTGTAGTCAGCAGACCAACCTGCACGAGCTACTTGGAAGTTTTGGTTTTGACGGTTCTCAAGGAATACGCCCCACTCTTGGTTTTCTGTTTTCACATCAACACCAAGATTTTGTTTCCACATGTCAGCAACCGCCAAAGCGATTTTCGCGTGACCATCACTAGTGTTGTAGATCAACGTAACAGCTGGCAATGTTGTGTAACCTTCTTCTTTCATACCTTCAGCAAGCAATGCTTTAGCTTCTTCCACATTTTCTGTGAAGTAATCGTCTTTGTGCTCATCACGGAATTCGCCGTTTTCACCACGGATACCTGGAGGTACAAAGCCGAATGCTGGAATTTGTCCACCTTGTGTAACTTTGTCAACAATCAGCTGACGCTGAATTGCCATTGCAAATGCTTTACGGATTTTAACGTTGTTAAATGGTGCTTCGTTTACGTTGAACTGGTAGTAGTACGTACTTGCAATACCAGTAGCTTTGAACTCGTCCGGCAATTCCGCTTTTACAGAAGGAATTTGGTCGGATGGAATTTCACCGTTAGGTGCACCAGTGTAGTCCAATTGTCCTGATTTGTAAGCTTGCAGTTCGGAAGCACTGCTGTTCGTCAGAGACATATCGATTTGAGCCAATTTAATATCGGCAGCTGCATGGTAACCATCGTTTTTCTTCACAACAATTTTTTGACCTTTAGAGTATTGATCCATTACAAATGGTCCGTTAACGATCATGTTTTTGTAGTCTGTGAAGAATTTGTCATTGGTGTCAGCAGATGCATGTACTGGGTAGTACGTGTAGAATGCTGTCAGACCCAAGAAGTAAGGTGTTGGGTTTTCCAACGTTACTTCCAATGTGTGTTCATCAGTAGCTTTAACGCCTACTTGTGAGAAATCTGTGACTTTAGTACCTTTGTATGTTTCATCTTTGCTGAGGTTGTAACCTTCAGCGCCTTTAATATAGTACAATTGGTATGCATATGGAGAAGCTGTTTCCGGTTTCAAAGCACGTTCCCAAGAACGAACAAAGTCTTCGGCAGTGATTGCATCACCGTTGCTCCATTTAGCATCCGGGTTCAGGTTGAAAACATATTTCAAACCATCTTCGGAAATTTTCCAGTCTTTAGCTACGCCCGCTTGTTCTTTACCATCAGCATCGATGCGTACAAGACCTTCGTACAAGAATTTCAGAACTGTGTTGGTTTGGCTGTCTTTTGCTTGAGCCGGGTCCAACGTAGGAGGTTCAGCTGACAGGTTGATTTTCAGAATTTGATCTTTAGCAAGACCATTTCCTTCGCTTGCAGAACCAGTATCGGTGTTACCTGTGCCTTCGTTTTTCGATCCGCACGCTGCAAGTACGGTACCGAACGCCAAAATCAGCGTCAAAAGGACTAATAGACTTTTCCTTTTCATCTAACACGTTCCCCCTAAATTGATATGGTTTATATGTTTATAGATTATACAACCACCGGTCAAAAAAATCTACATTACTTTTTCAGAAAGTAATGTTTTTTTCAGTTTTCGACAAAATCGACACATATTTCGCCTCTTTCGCGTTATGTAACCTCACATCTGTTTCATGAAGTATCTAAATAATCCAAATAAAGTAAACAAAATATACCCAAAACTCATAATGATGAAGGCCATGCGCCATACGGCCCGGAACATTCTACCCCCATCGACCTTCCCCTTTAGTCGATTTTGCGCGCCTCCGATGAATCCAAGTGCTAGTAGTATGAGTAATAGTGTCAGATAAAAACCAAAATTCGAATCAAATGTTAAATTGAATAACGCCGATACTGAAAAAACAAGAAAAAAAGTGGTTACATCCATTGCCATCCGCATGGCGTTCCGTTTGTCTTTTTTCCATACGTACATGCCCCAATAGACAAGAAAGAACGGAAAAAAGGGCAATATGCTCAACACAATAAAAAGTCCCATTAATTCACTCCTTCCGGTTGCATTCCTTCAATCAGATGAAGCAGTATTTCATGTGTAGGTGCAACAAGGTCCAACTTCTGTGCCATCCTTACAATATGACCGTTAATTGACCTCACTTCTGTACCACGTCCAGCCAGAACATCTGCAAGCATGGAGGAAGTATTCGTGGCAGTAGAACGACAGACCGATATCAGTTGATCCCACATATCCTGATCCAAACATATTCCACTTGCAGAGTAGATTAACAATACTTCATCATATAACTGACGCATTAACCTCTTTCGTTCTTCCTTGACGATCAAGTCTCCATTAGGGATTCGCCATAGTGCTGTAAGCGGGTTAATGACTGCATTAATCAATAGTTTCCTGTATATCAGCTTATCGATTTCATTCGACACTGTACAGTCAAATCCTGCCTGCTGCAACGATCCCGACAGAGTAAATGTTCTCTTCTCCTCTATAGAGGTAGAAGCTACTATATGTATGTTGTACCTCCCCAGCCTGGTTTCACCTGTACCTGCACGAATCACCTGACTTTGTGTACGCTTCGCACCTTCTGTTGTAACCGCACTACACAGAAGCGACTTTGGGAAAGCTGCTTGAAGTTTCTCCAGATGGCCCACCCCATTTTGAAAACAAGCGATATTCAACACATGATCTTGTAATGGACTAATCTCATGAATGAAATCATCAATGCTTGTCTGCTTAACCATGAGCAGTAACCATTCTCCTGGTGTGTTCTTCCATGTGTCCGTCAGCTTACTTATTGGTTTCGCCTGTATTTGATCCGGTAGAATATGTATTTCCTCGTCTTGTTCCACAATGGTTACTCCATCATGGCTGAGGAGGTCTGCCTGAGCAGTTGTTCTCGTCCAAAATCTGACCTGGTTACCTGACGCCAGGAGTTTCCCGCCATACAAAAGACCCAGTGCCCCCGCTCCTACGATGTCAATGATCATATGATGCACTCCTCTCCGCTTCAGTAGTTACTCTTCTATTATCTATAATAGAACAAAAACACCAAACTAAAAACCCGTCATACCTGCCGTTGTGTAACGGAGGTGTGGCGGGTTCATACCTGACTTTCACCAATCAAATGTCTGAATTTGTTATTCAATTCGTTCCAGATTCCCGTTGGCATCCATCTTGAAACGTGTCTTAAGTTCCTCTTCTTCTTCGGACAAAAATGCGAGTCTGCGAGCCCGATCCATAATCTGAATCAAAGCTTTGTAGTCGTCATTCACCACACGGTAATCCGTCTGTACTTCATTCACTTCCTTGGAGAGACGGTCATTCTCAAGACGTAGTTCAAGCAATTCATCTTCTTTCTCCCGAAGCTCCTTCTCCAGCATCTTGAGTTGACGATTACTCTCCTGCACTGTTCCCTTCCATTGTCGCAGGAAGCGGATTACTGCATCCATCGATAATGAATCGTCTGAGATCCCATCTGATTTGTACAGATGTTCTTCAGTGTCCAGTGTAGACAGTGCTGCAACCTGCGGTCCGAGCATAGCTGGCTGCTTTCTGAGATAACTTCGTTTTTGTCGTTGTGCCTTGGCGTTACTGATGGCAGAATCATACTTTTTACGTACACAACTGTTCCAGCGAAAACCGCATGCGGCAGATGTTCTGCCTATTTTTTCGCCCACCTCTTCAAAAGCGGCCAATTGTGTACTGCCTTCCCGAATATGACGCAAAGTAACCTCAGCCAATATCAAATCGTCCTCTGTACTCCAAGCATCCTGTCTCACTGCAGTCATGCTATAATACCCTCCTAACAACATCCTAAAATAACCGTCCGCATTACCGGAAGCCCGGTATGTGAATTAGGTATAAAAGCTGCTTCATTCATTCTTATGCCTCTCATAGAGTTCATAGAATTGATTTCATACTAAAATGTATTTCCACATTCAGGCTTGCTCATACGTGACATACGTAAAACATATCCCTCTATACTTACTTTGAGCAAAAAAAGAATTCGCTTTCATATCCAAATTTGTTTACACGTTTTTCCTTTCCCGGTATAATGTTGTGTAGACAATCTATGAACGTACTTAGGAGAGGAGGATTTACCGTGGCACGCATGTTTCGGGTACTCGGGTTCTTCACGCTTGCAATTGGCCTGATGGCTTTTGCGGGAGATCTGGTCGAAATGGCTTTGCTTTTTTTCCTGCAGACTGCGTTTTTTGTCATTTTGGGATACTTGAAATTTACCGAGCGAACGTACATATTGCTCTTCTGGGGTTATATGATCGTAACATTCACGGGGTTCAGCTACTGGACCGTATTCGAAATGGGGTTGCCGCTCTAATCCACCTGCAGCATCAAAGTGATCCGATATCTGTCGGGTTGCTTTTTTGTTGTGTTCAGATTAAATGAATGTTCATGGTGTTATGTAACCACTAAGGATATTTCACGTATTTGTTTCATATATTGTCTGGAAGACAACAAGCCTGTACGATTGTCATTTAAGAAGTGGAAAGGAGAATGGATCGGTGAAACGTCAATACGGCATTTCCGCCTTTATATTATGCATCATTTTATTCCTCCAGCTACCTTTAGCCCATGCCTATGGAGAGTCTTCACCTGAGGATACACGTGAGATATTGCAAAAAAGTCTATCCATTGTTGAAATCGATCACGAAATCGAACGCATCGCCGAAAGGCAGGAGCAGCTGGCTCAACAATACGAGACATTATCCGTCCAGCTTCAGGAACAGGAAGAGCAGATACATATTCAGCAAGATCGGGCCGGAGCTGTAGTGAGGTCCTACTACACAGGAGAACGCGACAGCCTCCTCATGACGGTCCTGGGAGCCAGGTCATTCAAAGACCTGTTTGTACTGTATGATTATTACCAGATTATTATCGGACGGGATCAGGCTGTGCTGGACAAGTATCAGGACCGTTATCGCAACCTGCAACAGACTTCCACTCAGATTCGTCAGGCTACAACAGAATTAACCGAAATGAAGACTAATCTTCAAAACCAGCGGGAACGTGTAGTCACCTTGCAAAAAGAAGTGGATACCCAAATAGCCACCAGCGGAGATGCGGCAGCGATTCAGAAACTGATGGATGAACTGACCCTTTATTGGGAGAATATCGGCATCTATGAGGTGAAACGATATTTCAAAGCATTGGCATCTGCCATGCAGAACCTGCCCGATTTTATCCAAAAACAAAACGGAGGTATATCCACGACTGGAACAACGTATACGATTCGAATTGGGCAGGATGAGCTTAATACATTTCTGCGTTCCCAAAATCCCATCTTTGAAGACTTTGCCTTTCAGTTTAACCAGGATAAGATTATAGCTTCCGGTCAGCGGGATCAATTGCAATTAAGCATTGAAGGACATTATACGGTAGAAAATGAACCTCAAAACTCCATTCGTTTTCATGTGGACAAACTTGTATTCAACCAGCTTGAATTACCAGATACTACTCGCCGAATGCTGGAAAGAGAATTTGACCTTGGGTTCTATCCGCAGAAAATCCTGTCGTTTGTCAAAGCAACTGATGTTTCAACAAGTGAAGGCGTACTGGAAGTAAAACTAGCTATATCCTTTTAAAGAGTTTGTTCAAAAAGTCCGCTTCTGATTACGAAGGATGCCTTGTGACATCATCAGCATCGAAGTTGAAATCCAGACTTTTTGAACACGAACTTAAAGTTAATTCGTCGTTCTAATACTGTCTACGTATTGATTCGCTGTAATTTCTCCCTTTAAGAATTGTTGTACTTTTTGATGAAAACGAGTTATTAGAGCATGACTTTCGATCGTTGCAGCGGGGACATCTTGGGTGGTCGGGAACCAGGATTGTCCCTTTGTCATGTCGTAACGTCCAACGAGTTTCTCAGACTCCAAATCCAGTTCCTGTTGCTTTGCGGGCAACCGGTTAACCTGATGGTACCATTTCAGCTGTGTCGTAGCGGACGTCATTCCTTCAATCCATCTACTGGCCTCCTCAGCCTCAACCGAACCTGCAGTAATGACGAGGCTTCTGGATTTTACAGTTTCCAAGGTTTCGAAAGAAATCCGCTCCAAAGAATCTTTATCAACAGTACTCGCTTGATCTGCACTTAATAATTGAGATAACAATGATACAACCATCGGTGTGTCGTTCTGGTCAGCAGTCGGAGAGAACCCCGAATTGGTAGAATCAAGCCTAATAAGGGGCTGAATCTGATTCATCAACTGAATCCCCTGCTGAAGATCTCCCGTTTGCGAATCTATTTGTGTTCGTTTAACTTGATCTGGTGCCATTCTCGGTTCCAAATGATTCAGCCATGCATTTGTCCCGTACATATCATTGATGTTTATTGTAATTATAGGGGTGCCTTCCGTAATGGCTTGTTGAGTAAGTTTGACCCAATGATCTTTATTTCGAGGTAATGACTCCAGACCAGCTCTCTTCAGAAATGAAGATTGGGCAGCCAGAATGTACGGATCAAAATCAAAAGGCATTCCCCACTGATAACCATTCCACTCTGTCATTCCCCGTAATCCAACAACCGTATCTCCTAGTGATTTCGATAATGTGGTTCCGTTTAACGGATACAGGTACCCTTTTTGGGCGTAGTATTGCACTTCCTCACTATCAAGCAGAACAACATCACCGTTCTCCCCTAGTGAAAATTCAAGATCCAAAACATGCTTATATGTATCCGGCTTCTCATTCCGAAGATTAATTTCTACCAGCTGGGAAGCAGCAACTTCTTTGCCTATCTTTTGAAAGGCTTGGAACTCTTCATCCGACATGGCCACTACAATCTCCAGCGGAGCTTGAGCATCTTCATTACGGGACAAAGACCCAGGAAAAGCATCCTTTTCCTGATCGCGTTCCTGATTGAGCTGCAAACCTCCAAAGTCAAAACTCGGTGACAAGATCGTTAACGAAAGCAGCAATACCGCGAATAAAACAACCTGATGTCTACGCTTCATTAACTTCCCTCCCTGTTCACCTAGTTTTTTCCTGCAGCAATTATTGTAACAAATAAGTAGTACTCTTGTCCTACCCTGCCGAAAAACACTTTTTCGGATTTTTGCATAATAAGAGCATATCGAGTTCTGTGTAATAACGCTTACTTATTTTTTCAGCAAAAAGCCGGCTTCAGGAGCCGGCTTTAATAACAACATTTTCCGGGAAATAAATCCCCTAAATATTACAATAAATCAGCTGCAAGCTGTGCCAGCTTGGACCGTTCTCCTTTTTCGAGCATGATGTGTCCGCTGATTCCCTCTTGTTTGAACCGTTCCACGATATACGTCAGACCGTTACTGGCAGAATCAAGATACGGATGGTCTATCTGTTCGGGGTCTCCCATCAAAATAATTTTACTGCCTTCACCAACCCTTGATACAATGGTCTTCACTTCGTGGCGCGACAGGTTCTGGGCTTCATCAATAATGATAAACTGTCCAGGTATCGATCTTCCACGAATATACGTTAAGGCTTCCACCTGAATACTGCCAAGCCCCATTAGAATTTTATCGATATCTCCGGCTTTTTTGGTGTCAAACAAAAACTCCAGATTATCATAAATCGGCTGCATCCATGGACGAAGTTTTTCCTCCTTCTCACCAGGCAAGTAACCGATATCTTTCCCCATCGGAACGACAGGACGAGCGATCAACAGTTTTTTGTATTTATGATCATCCTCTACCTTTAGCAGACCTGCTGCAAGTGCCAGCAAGGTTTTCCCTGTTCCAGCTTTACCGGTGATGGTAACAAGCGGGATGTCATCATTCAAAAGCAGTTCCAGTGCCATGCGTTGTTGTGCGTTACGTGCGCTAATACCCCAGACATTATCATTACTGAGGAAAAGCGGCTCCAGCTTTGTTCCCTCTGTATTGACTTTAAGCAAAGCCGATTTATTGGTTCCCATCTCATCCTTGAGAATGACAAATTCATTCGGATACAACGAATAAGACAACTGCAACGGTTTGATTGGTAAAAAACGATATGTGTAAAACTCATCAATCACTGACGGATGAACTTTTAGGGCCGTATATCCTGGATATAACTCACTGAGTCCTGCCGTCCGATCTGATAAGTAATCCTGTGTGAACAGACCAAGTACATCCGCTTTGATACGCACAAGTACATCTTTACTGACAAGCACGACCTGTCTTTCGACTACTTCCTTTTCATTCTCTTCAATCTGATAATTCAGTGCGACAGCCAAAATGCGATTATCGTTGGACACTTCACCAAACATTTCCTGAACTTTCACGAAACTCCGATGATTCAGCTCTACTTTCAGGTTACCTCCATTAGCCAAAGGTACCCCACTGTGCAAGTGACCCAGCTCACGTAATCCGTCTAACAGTCTGGATACATTACGGGCATTACGCCCAATTTCATCGGCATTTCTTTTTTTGGAGTCGATCTCCTCCAGTACAACCGCGGGAATGATTACCTCATGTTCCTCAAAGGCAAATATGGCATTGGGGTCATGCAGAAGCACGTTGGTATCCAATACAAAAATCTTTTTCATTCAATCCCCTCCAAAGCGGCGTCGTTAAAGGCATGAATAGTGTGATCTTTCAGCAGCGGCATGGACAATCATGATCCCATACATAAATGTATTCGACTAGGGCAAAATAATTGTCAACCATTCTGAAAAACTCCAAGAAAGGATGAACATTTATGAAAATATGGGTTTGCACGCTGCTTCTGATCTTTATACTTACAGGTTGCAACAGTTCCACACGCAGCGCTTCGCCGAATCAAGGTACACATGCGAAAGGTTACGGAGGAAATGTAACAACTCAGCAAGATCAAGGGAAAGGATCTCATATGCTTAATGCACAGGAAGATCGGATGAATCCTTCACGTTTGGACCGTCTCAATGAGAATACAGGTGAAGTCCATGATACCAACATTGCGGATGATGCACAGAGTGGCCGGATGCCAAATGAAAAACGAATCAATCACCTTAAAGCCCTTGCCAAGCAAGTGGAAGGTGTTGAAGATGCGAACTGCGTCATACTCGGTAATACAGCCGTAGTTGGCATCGATGTTGATGGTGAACTGGAACGTGCTCGGGTTGGTACCATTAAGTACTCTGTTGCCGAAGCGCTTCGCAAAGACCCCGAAGGTGTAGATTCCATCGTTACTGCAGATGCAGATGTCACTGAACGAATTAAAGAAATCGGTGAACATATTCGTCAAGGGCACCCAATCTCCGGTTTTGCTTCAGAACTTGCTGACATGGTGGGACGAATTATCCCTCAACTCCCGAAAGACGTCAAAGTCCGCCAAAATCCGGATGAAAACGTGAATCAAAAACAACAAATGCAGCAGCTGCATTCATCTGACAAAAGACAACAAAAAGCCCAGTGATCTCTCACTAGGCTTTTTTCATGGCAGCAAAAACCTGCTCATCTAATTTCTCAGCAGCACGCTGATCATATATTTTGACATATTGAGGCACAGAGGACAATTGAGCGCCGTAAAACAGAGCATTCCTCACCGCTTCAATTGTAATGTCAAAACAGCACATATTAAATGGAACGTCCTGCAGCGGATCTTGACGTACCGCAGCACGTCCGTTCACTGCGTAGACCGTCTCTTCTCCAAAGACAGTCACTGTAATGAGCGGATTAGTAATCATGTTATTCACTAAACGTGAACGATGATCGATCGCTAAACGAAAAGTAGAAGCATTCTCCGCATAAATCCAGGAGATGGCTGTTGAAGTCGGACCTCCGGATTCTACATCCACTGTGCTCAGAAGCACAAAGGTCTCATTCTTGAATTGCTGTAAAAGAGATTCAGTTAATTGTGTGACGGCTTCGGACATTCAACCAGCCCCCTAACCTTCTTTATGCAATTCTTGTACTTGGTTTATGTTATTATAGCATACCGATTAACGTGCTTCCAATCCCAAAAGAATGAAGGTTATTCACCTGAAGTTGAAGTGGTTACTTTACCTGAAAGTGTATTTTGTAATGCCTGCTTTGCATTGGCGAGTTCCGTCTCATTAATATACACATATGGACTTCTCCACTCTCCGGTAACCGGAGTATAATGTACATCCGAAGTGGAAATGTTCCAATACGTCGAGATAAAGTTTTTCATTTGTTCCGATTCCACATCTGTCGTCATATTCTTGTCAACTGCACCAATCACTTTGCTGATCTTTGTAATGCCCCCAAGAGATTTCATCTGATCTAGCATGGAGTTCAGCACTTGGTTTTGACGTTTGTTACGATCAAAGTCATTGGATTCATCAGTCTTCGGATTACAATTGGATTTGCGGTAACGAACAAAATCTAGTGCTGCTTTACCATCGAGATGTTGTGCGCCTGCGACCAGATTGATATCTGTACCATCGGCTGTATCTCTATAACACATATTTTTATCCACAGTCACATCCACGCCACCCACGGCATTGACAGCATCACGGAATGCCTGGAAATTCAGGACGGTTGTATAATTAATATCTACATCCAAATACTTGCCCATCATTTCTTTCATCTGATCCTCTGCATTTTTGCCAGTGGTTTTTTCCTGTGCTTTGAATCTTGGATAATAGGAATTCAGCTTGTTGGATTTGTACCCATCCAATTGAATACGCGTGTCTCGAGGCAAAGATACAATGGTTGCCGTCTTGGTCTCCGGATTCAACGAAGCTACCATAACAACATCCGAGAGATATGTGCCAGTTTCAGGACGGTTATCTGTGCCTAATAACAGCATCGTGATCGGTTTGGTTGTGGCTGACATCCCGGGAGGTACCGGTTTATCGATGCCTGTATCCACGACTTGATTGTATACCCAGTACGCATATCCACCGCCTACCACAATGGCAATAACCAATAGACTTAAAAGGATTCTGCCAAAAGCATTCATTCTCTTTTTCTTCTTAGGCTGCTTGCCCTTGCCATTTTTCGATCCAGAAGCACCGGATTGCGTTGGTGCCTGTCTCCGTGGAGGCAGTCCGTTCGAATTTGAGTTCATATCTTCAACACCTTTATCACATCTGTTTTTGTCTAAATAAAAGACAACCGCTTTCCCTAAGGAAAACGGATGGTCTGTACAAGACAGGATTTATGAGTTTCGAGCGGCAGCTTCCGCTTTTTTCTTTTGACGACCTTCAATAAAATAACGCACTCTCACTAATAACATCAAACCAACCGCCACCAGCAAACATTGAATGATGGGAAGCTTGTCGATTTGAAAAATAAGAAGCATGAATGTGCCCATCGCCATCAAAATATAGAGAACGATTTCCTTACCAAGCGGTAATTTCTGACGTACCCGAAAAACCTTGTTATATACGTAAGTAATCAATACAAAGATGACGATGTAGGCTACGATCGGGTGTGATGCGAACCATGCTTGCATGCACAGCCAGCTCCTTTCGTGTTCATGCTAGGATATAAGTTAACTGGGTTGATGGAATCCCCTCTAGCAACTTAGAGAGCCCAGTACGTGCGTCGTGACCGTTTCGGTCTCAGCTCGTTCTTACGATCGCTGTTATCCCCAGATTTTTTTGATCCATTTTTTAATGGTAAAATCCGGGGATAAAGGCGAACGCTTCGCTTCTTCAGAATCGATTCTGATCCCTACACTACTTTAGCTGTACAAGCTCTCGTTACTTGTCGGGCCAATCAAACGCTAACTTATATATATTATTTTGTTGTTATTAGGCTTTAGAAGCCATTTTGCGTTGTTTTTCTGCACGTTCACGCTCGGATTTGTTCAGGATCTTTTTACGAAGACGAATAGATTTTGGTGTAATCTCACAATATTCATCTTCATTCAGATATTCAAGCGCCTGTTCCAACGAGAAGATAATCGGAGTTTTGATTTTAACCGTATCATCTTTACCGGAAGAACGAACGTTAGTCAGTTGTTTTTCTTTGCAGATGTTAACAACGATATCATTGTCACGTGTATGTTCACCAACAATCATACCTTCGTAGATTTCAGTACCCGGCTCCAAGAAGAGCGTACCGCGATCTTCAACACCCATCATGCCATAGAACGTAGATGTACCCGTTTCAGTTGAGATCAACACGCCTTGGTGACGTCCACCCACTTGACCGGATACTACTGGAGCGTAGCTGTCAAATGCATGGTTCATTACACCGTAACCACGAGTCAATGTCAGGAAGTTTGTGCTATATCCGATCAAACCACGTGCTGGAATCAGGAACTCCAGACGAACTTGACCACTGCCTGTGTTAACCATGTTAACCATCTCTGCTTTACGTGCGCCCAGGCTCTCCATTACGGAACCCATGCTCTCTTCAGGGATATCAATCAACAAGCGCTCAACAGGTTCCATTTTCTTACCGTCAACTTCTCTTACGATAACTTCTGGTTTGGATACTTGAAGCTCATATCCTTCACGACGCATATTTTCAATCAGGATACCCAAGTGAAGCTCACCACGTCCGGAAACGATAAATGCATCAGGGCTATCCGTTTCGTCAACACGAAGGGAAACGTCTGTTTCTAACTCTTTTAACAAACGCTCACGAAGTTTACGGGAAGTTACCCATTTACCTTCACGACCTGCGAATGGACTGTTGTTCACGAGGAACGTCATTTGCAGTGTTGGCTCATCAATTTTCAGAACTGGCAAAGCTTCCGGGTTGTTAGGGTCGGCAATGGTTTCACCAATGTTGATGTCCTTGATCCCTGCAATGGCAACGATGTCGCCTGCTCCTGCTTCTTCCGTCTCAATACGTTTGAGACCTTGGAAACCAAACAGTTTCTCGATACGTGCAGTTTTGCTCTTACCATCACGCATAATAACCGTTACCGATTGTCCTTGACGGATCACACCGCGGTTAACACGACCAATGGCAATACGGCCAAGGTATTCATTGTAGTCCATCAAAGTAACGAGGAATTGAAGTGGTTCTTCAACATTTTCGGTAGGGTGTGGGATATGACTAACGATGGTATTGTAGATCGCCATCATGTTGTCATCTTGTTTGGCAGGATCATTATCCATGCTGGATGTTCCGTTCAATGCGGAAGCATATACAACAGGGAATTCGAGTTGTTGATCGTTGGCACCCAGTTCAATGAACAGGTCCAATACTTCATCAATAACCTCAGTCGGACGAGCCGCTGGACGGTCAATTTTGTTTACAACAACGATTGGTGTCAAGTTATGCTCAAGTGCTTTACGAAGTACGAACTTCGTTTGTGGCATACAGCCTTCATAAGCATCAACAACGAGCAATACACCGTCAACCATTTTCATGATACGTTCAACTTCACCACCGAAGTCGGCGTGTCCTGGTGTATCCACAATATTAATCAGGTAATCTTTATAAGTTATAGCCGTGTTTTTGGCCAAAATCGTAATACCGCGTTCACGCTCCAAATCGTTGGAGTCCATTACGCGCTCCTGTACCGTTTCGTGATCTCGGTAAGTACCGGATTGCTGGAGCAACTTGTCAACGAGTGTTGTTTTTCCGTGGTCGACGTGGGCAATAATCGCAATATTGCGAATGTGTTCTCTTGAATGCATGTTTTGTATCCATATCCTTTCCAATTTCAAATCATATCTACTTAAACTTCCCGCAATTTCGCAGGTTACTCACAAAATAAGCGTCGGTGATATCCCGACGCATGTCTATATCCCTTATATTATAGTTTATTATAGGTAAAAATCAAGATATTTCGCACGAAAAGACCACTGGGAATGTTACCAGCCTCTCCCTTGACGTCCTCGTCCAAGTAATAACCAGACTCCGCCCAAGATCAAAAGGACAGCAAGTACATAGATTATTCCCGTTTGCAGCAAGGTAAATCCGAATAATATGATGGACACCGCACCAAGGATCAAAGCTGCAGGTAACACATATTCCGGTCTTCGTCGTTCAGCCATTCCATATTCGAGTAACCCTATGGCGATCCCAAGCAAGAATGCTGGCCACATCCTGCTCATAAGTCCAGCGCCCCATGTATTCGTTATACTGAATAAAACACCATACACCGTTAGTATGCCGGCAGGAACGAGTGACCACGATGGTGAAATACGCGCATAATATAACGCATGAAGGGCGATGCCTGGCAGCAGGATCAGCAAAGGCCAGAAATTGCGACCAATAAATCCAAACACGCCAAACTTGCCAAGCAGAATAATAATTCCCGCAGCTACAATAAATAGTCCAATCGCTTTTTCATTTCTCATCCTCATCATCAATCACCTCTTATACTATGGCTATGTACTTTATTTCTTCATAAGTGATACGCATTCCATGCTGACTGTTGATTTCCAAACCTGTAATCCTGCTACTAGTGTATCCGATGTTTCGGCAAAAAACTATACTTTATGTCGCACTTTGTGTGAGTTCTTTACCTTTATTACCCTAAAATGTGCAACTTATGACAGCCTAGTGGTTGTTGTATTCACAAGTGTATTCTCTCAACACAAAACCGCCTAAACCGGACGGTTCAGACGGTCGTATGTTCAAGCTTTTATCCAAAATTAAACTATGCGTTCTTACGCACAAATTTATGTGCGCCTCCAATCGCAACCACAAGACAAGCCATTGCTACGGGAAGCAGCGTATGCACCTCTGATGCCATACCTCCCAGCCATTCTCCTAACTTGGGGTCTTTCATCACCATCTCACCTGCTGTGAAGGCCAGAATGCCTGATCCGACGAATACAAGAATCGGAAATCGCTTCAACAAACCAACAATTAACCCGCTCCCCCATACGACGATGGGGATACTGATTGCAATACCAATGACGATCAGAGCCAAATCTCCATCTGCCAAAGCCGCTATGGCTAAAACATTATCCAGACTCATTACAAAATCGGCAATCAGAATGGTTTGAATCGCTTTCCAGGTCGTAGAAACTTCTCGAATATGTACTTCATCATCATTTTGAAGCAGCAGCTTCACTGCAATCCAGAGTAGCAACAGCCCACCTGCCGCTTGGATAAAGGGAATTCCCAGCAATAATACTGCTACAAAGGTTAATACACAACGCAGCAGTACCGCACCAAAAGCTCCCCACCATACCGCTTTTTTGCGTTGTATTGGTGGCAGATCCTTACTGGCAAGCGCAATAACAACCGCATTATCTCCACTTAATACCAGATTGATCATTAAAATTTCAGTTAAAAGCCATAGTGTATCCATGTCCTCATCCCCCCACATTAACTTGTATGTCGGAGTTGTCCATGCTATTCTTAATGATTGAACCGTATATAAGGAGTGACATATCTCATGGAGCTATTTAGTCCCACATTCTGGCTGGCTTTGCTGAACGTTGTCTTTATTGATCTAATTCTGGCTGGGGATAATGCCATCGTCATTGGTCTCGCAGCTCGAAATTTGCACCCTTCCGTGCAGAAAAAGGCGATTCTATATGGAACTGGCGGCGCACTTTTGATTCGAATTTTAGCAACAGTTGTTGTTTTATGGTTGCTTAAAGTTCCGTGGCTCTTGCTTGTGGGAGGCATACTTCTGATCTGGATTGCCTATAAATTATTGGCGGATCAGGGTGATGAACACAATGATGTCCAGGCGGGAACTTCCTTGTGGACCGCTATTCGTACCATCGTAATCGCGGATGCAGCCATGGGATTAGATAACGTGATTGCAGTTGCTGGAGCAGCGCAGCAGCATCTCGTGCTTGTCATCCTTGGACTCCTGATTAGTGTACCTATTATCGTCTGGGGCAGTACCCTGTTTATCAAACTAATTAATCATTTTCCTTGGATCATCTATGTCGGAGCCATTGTTCTCGGGTATACGGCTTCTAATATGATCACGGAGGAACAGCGACTCTTACCTTACTTTACTGAACATCCGGCATTGCGCATTCTCTTCATCGTTGTGGTTATTGCAGGTGTAGTCTTTGCAGGTTATCGCAAACGCTCCAGCAGTTCCAGCCACAAGGGATCTGGCGGGGAACAGCAACGTTCCTATTCTTAGGCTAATTTAAAATAACAATTTCATCTGAATACAGCAAAGGACTGAACGATATTTCATCGGACAGTCCTTTTTTGCAGTTAACATAGCCCTTATTATGTCAGCCATGCTAATTTTTATTGAGTTTAGAACCAGTCATCCTTCATGCCATTGTCGCCTGTCGGATTCGTTACCACAGAAGTTTCACCGGCGTGCAGTGTGATCGTTTCAGTTTGTTCCACCGCTTGATCCACCCATTCTGACAGATGGCTCATTGTTGATTCTATTTTATCCACAATTCGAAGATTTGGATTGGTTGAAGGTGACTTTGGCACAAAGAGAGTACAGCAATCCTCATATGGCAAAATAGAAATGTCATACGTTCCGATCTGTTTGGACAGGGTAATGATCTCCTGTTTATCCATCATAACCAGTGGTCGCAACAGTGGCAGATCCGTCGCACGACCAATGACATTCATACTCGGCAGAGTCTGACTCGCTACTTGGCCCAAGCTATCCCCGGTGATCAGTGCTAATGCCCGCTCACGCTCGGCAAGTTTGGATGCAATTCGCAGCATTGAACGTCGCATCAGCGTAATAATCAGGTTATCCTGGCCCAGTTGGGTAAATGCCGTTTGGATCTCCGTAAATGGAACCAGATGCAGCTTGATTGTTCCTGCATGATCAGCAAGGGCACGTGCCAAATCAATGACTTTCTCTTTGGCACGCTCGCTTGTGAACGGGTAACTGTAAAAATGTACACATTCGACTTCAAGTCCACGGCGCATGGAAGACCAGGCTGCAACCGGGCTGTCTATTCCACCTGATAGCAGTACCATCGCTTTTCCATTCGTGCCCAGCGGAAACCCGCCTACTGCCGGAATGGTTTCGTTGAAAATATAGGTGCCCTGATCCCGAATTTCCACTCGCAGCTCAATATCAGGTTGGCGAACATCAACACTCAATTGCTGGAACTTTCGAAGGATCGGGGAACCAACCAGATGATTCATTTCATGGGAAGAGTTCGGGAACTCCTTCCATACCCGCCTTACATTCACCTTGAATGTGGTACCTTCCTTGAATTCATGTTCCCTTTCGTCCATAAACGCAACTGCTGTTTTTACAATCTCATCAAGCTCTGATGGAGTAACTTTAACCGGACTAATCGACATCACACCGAATACCCGCTTCAGCACCTTAATCAGTTCAGTATGTGATTCACCGCCAAGATCTACATAGACACGGCCATATTCTTTGCGAAGGCTCGCTCCTGGATAAGGTTTAAGCAAAGCTTTCACCTGTGTAATGATCGTTTTTTCAAATCGGGCACGATTTTTCCCTTTTAACATAAATTCTCCGAAACGGAGAAGCAGCATATCATATTTCATATCCATTACATCCGCCTTTCGAGGGGCCGCAACTGCGCCACCATCTGATGTAAAGCCTGTTCAAGCAAGGCTACATCTTCTTCTGTATGTTCATCTCCAAGACTAATACGCAATCCGCCACCAGCACAAGCTGCATCTCTGCCCATCGCAAGTAGAGCCCGACTAGGTTCAGCCGAACGCGAAGAACAGGCAGATTGGGTCGATATGGTTACGCCAAGTTGCTCCAAGGTGTGCAGCGCCACTTCTGCCTTCATCCCGGGATAGGAGAAGTGTACAATATGAGGTGCCCCCTCTGGGCTACTGTTCAATTCAAATTCAGGAATGTCACGTATCGTGTCCATCAATCGATCACGGAGCACCGTTGTACGCCGGGCAAAATCAACCTGATCTTCTGCTGCCATTCGCATGGCCTTTGCCATGCCTACCAGCAAGGCCACGTTTTCTGTGCCTGCTCTTAGGCCCTGCTCCTGTGATCCTCCTGACAATAGTGGCGTAAGCTCCACTCCACTTCGCACATACAGGAGACCTGCTCCCTTCGGTCCACGAATCTTGTGAGCAGACAGACTGTATAGATCTGCCCCCCAAGCGGCAGGTGTAGCCTTCATTTTTCCAAAGCCTTGAACACCATCCACATGGAAAAGCACCCGTGGTGCTTTCTTTTTGAGCTGTTTGCCGATTTCTGCAATCGGATGGATGGCTCCTGTTTCATTATTTACATGCATCAGACTCACAAGCACCGTGTCGGGCCTGATCGCGTCTACAACCTGCTGAGCGTTGACCACTCCATCGGAATTCACAGGAACTAATGTCACTTCCCATCCCCACAGTTGCAACTGCATAAAACTTTCATACACCGAGGCATGCTCGGTAGCCGTAGTGATGATGTGTCTGCCTCGTGATTGATAACGTAATGCCGCACCTTTTATCGCAAGATTATTGCTCTCGGTCGCACCGGAAGTAAATACAATCTCCTCAGGCTTAACGCCGATTGCCGCAGCACAGCCGGATCGTGCACGACGCAGCAACTGATGAGCACGCTCTCCATACCCATGGATGGAGGACGGATTACCGAATTGTGTCTCCATAATTTCGGCCATCGTACGAATCACATCCGGATGGGGAGGTGTGGTTGCAGCATAATCAAAATATTTCAAATGAGGTTAGACCTCCCTTTATCTCTTCGTTCATGTACCTACAGTGAGCATTGTAACACGATACCCATACAACACAAAAAGACCAACCGGGAACAGGCATTTCAAGCGCTACTGTTCCCACATTTGATCTTGTCCTGCCTATCATTGTTATCGCAAATGTCTATCTGTGAGTTTAGATCACATATTTCGACTGTGCCTTCTCCACCTTGGAGATATAATTCTGTGTTTCAGAAGGCAAACGGTTAAGTACACTCATCAGTTCGCTATCACTAGACACGCCCAGACGTGAAACACGGCCCGGTCCTGCATTATATGCAGCAAGTGCCATCTTCACTTCTCCACCGAAACGCTGGAGCTGAAGGGAAAGATACTTAGTACCCGCATCAATGTTCTGAGCAGGGTCAAATGAATTACTCACACCCAGCCCTGCAGCCGTACCATCCATTAATTGCATAAGCCCTTTGGCACCCGCGGAGGACACGACATTGGGGTTAAAATTGGACTCTGTGTCAATGACGGCCTTGATCAATGATTCAGGAACACTGTATTTAGCACTTGCCTCTGCAATCAAAGATTCATAATCCGTAGGTACAGATGCCCCGGAATCCACGATTCCTGTATTGGATGAAGATAATAAGGACCCAACGATGTTATTGGAGACAGAGGACGATCCTGCCGTATTTATATCCGGATTGTACGTGCTTCCGAGTTGCAGCCACAACAAACCATCACTGGATCTTTTGGAGACCGTAGCGGTGGAATCCGTATTACTCGTCGAATTGGCACCCGTACCTAACAGCCCGTCCATCACATTGGCGAAATCCACAGTTGAACCAGCATTTGGTTGTGATCCACTGGTTTGGTTATTCACATTGGATAATTGCAGTTCCAACAACTGCCGCGATCCGCTTGGATCAATCTGCATGAGTTATACCCACTCCCGTATAATTAAGCGTATTATGACCTTATTCTACATCGTTTTACAGCAAGGTTCCATTGTTTTCAAAAAAATATATGAATCTTCCCACCTAACCTTCGCATATACGAAAAAAACCTTCTGTAATTCACCACATTTGGGTGAGAACAGAAGGCTGTTGAATGAATATTTTATACGTTAGCGAGCGAATGGAATCATGAAAAAATAACTCAGCGTGGCTACAATACCCAGTCCAATGGACCAGGCTCCCGCTGTTTTACGACCATTCACATATGCATAGTAACCCAGTACGGCTGCGGCCGGTCCAAGTACGATTGACCACATGAACAAGGACGCGATGCCGAAGGCAAGTCCCATGTAACCCGCGACCTTGCCTGTTGACTCCATGACACGGTCTGCCTCATGTTTCTCAGGTACAGGTTCTGAGCGTTCGGTACCTCCTGTTCTTACAACAGTCGGAGGAGCGACCTCTGCCCCGTATTCTTCCCGATGTGCTTTTCTGGGATAATCAACGCGCATACGCTGTTTTTCAACGTCACCCTTGGTTTCAGGGCGATCAGTAGAATGGATGTTATTATCGTCATTTTTCATTGGGAAGCACCTCCGTTATGAATAGGGATGACTGCTCACTTGGGTTTGAACGTGTGACAGCATGTTGCAGAGGATGTGCGTGCATGATCATGGTGATCGGAGTCAAATGTCTCACCGGCAAATTCCTCATGCAGACGACGGGTGGCATGTTGGTCAATGTCAATCATGATGGCATCAGCGTGGCAGAAGTTGTTTTCTCCCCAAAAGTTGCAGTTGGAGACGCTGCATTTGACAATTGGTTTGTCTTGGCTCATTTTTTATCACCTCGACTACTATTGTCTCCCCGCCACAAACCTGATATTCCCCGTCAAAATGCCAGATGATGACATGATCACACCTCGTCTGATTCTCACTTAAAAACACAAAAAAACCGCCACAAGGGCGGTTTCGTCCAATTCATATTCAGGTTTAAACGTTCATTAGGCGTGATTCCGTTGATTTTGCATACGGCGCTGAGTCAGGTAATCACTTTCATAATATGCCAGATCATCGCGCAATTCTTCGTACGTTTTGGAAACCTCAAGAATGACATCCCGTACTGCACGGATTGGCTTGTCACGGAAACGAATGGCATCTTGTCCTGTGTAAGCATATCTTCCGTCTTCGGAATAACATTCATTTTTGGGATAGAAAAAGCTATTTACGCATTGGTGATACGTATTATAAAGAGCCTTTTCGGCAAAATCGACATCAAAGTTGGCACGACGCAGCACAACGCCAAGTTTTTCGTAAGAAACTTCAGAAAAAACGAGCAAATGACGGAGATCTGAAAGAAATCCTTTGTAGAAGGCTGTTGATTCTTCCGTCTGATTCTGATCCAGTTCAGGCAAAGCATTCTCATTCAAAAAATTTTCAATCCGATCGATAGCCGGTTTTAACTTTTCCCTAGTTGACTCACATGTTTTCTGTACATTGGCTGCTGACATAAAGGTAGCTCCCCCTTAAATAAGTCCTTACATATAGGTCGGCCAACGGTGGTTTTCCCCTGACCTTTGAATTCTCAGCTATAATCCTACCATAAAAAGATGACGAGCGGTATCCCTTAATCATGCTTTCCGCTTCTGCCGTTAAACATGCCTATTATACGCAGTTAGACTCGAACTCGCCTGCATAAAAATATCCGCTTTTTCTAACGATAGATATAACCAGTGACAACGACGAAGCACTGTTAATGATTGTCCAAAATGAACGAAGGAGGTTCCATCCACCATGTCCAGACCGAAATGGATTAACTGGGCCCTTGCAGCTGGTGCAGGAGCACTCGCCCTGACGCTTTTGCTCCCAACATCCAATCGTCCCGAACCTAAGCCAAGTGCCCTGTCCGACTCTGCTCATGAAGAGCACACGAGTAAGCAGCGCCTGAAAGTGCAGGATATCAAAGCAACCGATCTTCTGACCCGTATGGATGCCAAGCAACATCTCAGTATCATGCTGGAGAAAACCGCCACAATGAATGCTGCGCAGGTTAGCCGATATGTGAATGATCTCCAAAGTTCACATGAACATATCAGATCCATTCATCTTATGAATACCAATGGCTCTTTTAACAAGCCCTTTGATCAAGCCACCTCACAAGGAAGCAAGTTGGAACAACAGAAGCTTCAACATTCGCTCAACCTTGCCAAAAAAGCGGTAAACAAACGTCAAAGTTTTGAATCCTCTTCTTTTCCTTTGGGAAAGGAAAAATATTTTGTTATGGGGCAACCCTCCAAAGATGGCAGAAGAGCTGTAATTGCCTTGTTCAGCCAGAACGTATTAAATGCTGTTGAACAACATCAGCGCAAAAATCTGCGCATGATCCCTTATCCTCGTGAGGGTAAATTCAAAATTGAGTCTGTTCACCCGGATACGCTTAACGAAATCACAGTGAAGACCGGACATGATAATGCAAATGCCAGTCATTTTTACGAAAATGAAATCGTCATCCGTTTTCGCCAAGATCCCGGTGAACGGGATATGCGTATCATTAAATCCGATCTGAGAGCGCAATCTGCGCGCAAGCTGGGATACACGTATGTTTTTCGGTCAGAACACATGAGTTATAAACAATTGCATAGTTATTTCGAAAGCAAATGGAATCCACTCTATATGGAACCCCACTATATGTATTTAACCAATGATACTGTAACTGAACAAACAGATGTAACGATACCCAATGACATTTTGTTCTCCGATTATCAGTGGAACCTGCCTGCGATTGAGACAAACAGAGGTTGGAATATTACCAAGGGAAACAAAGATGTCATCGTTGCGGTGGTCGACACGGGGGTTGATATGAATCATCCTGACCTGAAGGGCAAGCTCCTTGAGGGTTATAATGTGGTCGAGCCGGGAAGCCAACCGATGGATGATGTGGGACATGGAACACATGTCGCAGGCATTATCGGCGCTACTGTCAACAATAATGAAGGCGTGGCAGGCATGAGCTGGTATAACAAGGTACTACCGGTTAAAGTACTCGACAACTCGGGTTCTGGTACCACGTATGCCGTTGCCGAAGGCATCATCTGGGCAGCCGATCATGGAGCCAAAGTTATCAATATGAGTCTGGGCAATTATGCTGATGCGCAATTTCTTCATGATGCCATTAAATACGCTTTTGACCGGGATATCGTCCTGATTGCAGCTACGGGAAATGATAATACCGAGCGTCCAGGATACCCTGCTGCTTATCCGGAAGTATTTGCCGTATCTGCTACGGACCCGGATATGAGCAAAGCTTCCTATTCCAACTACGGGGACTATGTGGATGTGATGGCTCCGGGGTCCAGTATCGCCAGTACCTATCCAAACAATCAGTATGCGGCCTTGTCTGGAACGTCCATGGCTAGCCCTCATGTAGCCGCACTTGCAGGTTTGATTCGTTCGTTGAACCCGGACTTGACCAACACGGAAGTGATGGATTTGATGCGCCAAAGTGTTATTGACCTCGGTGATCCGGGTCACGACAAGTATTTCGGCTATGGCCAAATCGATGTCTATAAGGCACTGCAAGCCGCATCAGGCAACAGCGCTCCTTTGCAGTTCTGGCCGCAACATGTCAGACAACAAATGGATAATACGATGAAAAAGTATACGCAGTAAGCGTAATGAGGATAATCTGTAAAAAATACAAAAGCAGCTGCGCCCCGGGGCGTACGCTGCTCTTTTTGGTTTATATCCAATTCCCCGGGGCACCCGCTGCGATTAGCGTTTGCGAGAAGTTGTGCGGGCTTTGCTTGATTTTTTCACGGATTTTTTCTTCGGATTATGGCTGGATACATAGCAAGGGTCTTCTTCTTTGACAACAACAGGATACATGTGGTGATGAATCGGAACACAGTGATGTTTTTTGATCACTTCAATCGGGTGGATTACAGGCACGATTTGTGGGATGTAATAATCCTCAACAACCTGGATCGGGTCACAGACAATCGGGCAAAGCGGTGGACAGTAATGGTTCATTTCAAAACCAACTCCCTTTCTGGTGATACTATAACCTATTGCAACAGATCGAAAGTGGATTGGATGTATGTCCATAGTCCGAAAAATTATATGAGCGGTAGCCTGTCCGCCACTGTCCCACCCTGCCCAGGTTTAACTCTGTCAATGACTTGGCACAGTACACGAAGTCCTTCACACAAAAGCTCAACGTTTGTTACAGTGAAGCAGATACGCAGACTTGGTGTATCCATCTCCCCTACATAACAGGCGGAACCTGGCAGGAAAGAAACCCCTGCAGCAAGTGACTGATGATGCAACTCACGCATATCCAAGTTACTCGGAAGTTGGAGCCACAGATTGAGTCCTCCCTCTGGCAATCGCCATTGCATGCCCGTAGTAGCATGCTCTTCCAGCACTTCAGATGCTGCGCACAAGCGAGAATACAATTCATCCCTCAATCGGGATACATAGGCACCGTACTGATTCTGAATAAAAGATTGCAATGCCTTTTGTGTAAGCAGCGGACTCCCCAAATCCGCCGTAGATTTCGCGGCCACAAGCCGGGTCAATACACTTCCTTCTGCGATGGCACAGGCTATACGGCAACCGGGAGACAGCACCTTGCTGAAGCTTTTGATATATACGACATGACCTGTCCCATCCATCGATTTAATGGAAGCCGGGGGAGGTTCCCTAAAATAAAGATCTGCAAACGGATCATCCTCTAGAATGAGGCAGTGGTAGCTTTGCGCGAGATTAAGAAGCTGTGCCCGTCTTCTTGCACTCATCGTGATACCTGTTGGATTGTGATAGGTCGGGATCGTATAGATCAGCTTGGGCGGATAGGTATCACATAATCGGGTCAACAGATCAATACGCATGCCTTCGTCATCCATCGGGACCGTAATGATCTTCGCGCCTCTACTCGTAAATACATCAATGGCTCCGGTATAGCTTGGTGCCTCCATGTATACTACATCCCCAGGTCCGACAAAAGTCCGTGCCACAAGATCGATCCCCTGCTGAGCACCACTTGTAATTAACATGCGTTCAGGTGCAGCCTGTAGTCCACGCTCGGCAAAATGTTCGGCAAAGATCTGTCTAAGCTCCCGATCCCCCTGAAAAGATCCGTAAGCTGCCATACGCTCGGTATGATTAGAGGAGAGTCGGTAGGCGCTGTCGATAATCTCTCGTGTAGGCAACAGTTCAGGCTGAATCGCTGACATATGAAGTTCATACCGTACTTGAGGTGACGTATCAAAATGTCTCCAGAGCTGCGCTCGCGGTAAATAATCCACCAGTGCCATCTGCCAATTCCATGACGTACTGGATTCACTGTTGGCATTGTTTCGCTGCGTTCGCTCCACATCCTCCATCTGATCCACGTTCAATGTACCTCTCACATAACAACCTTTCCCCTGGGAGCAGGTGATCAATTGAATCGCTTCAAGTTCAGCATACGCTTTGGATACAGTGACCAGGCTGACACCCAAATCCGTGGTCATTTTACGAACAGAAGGAAGCCGGGTTCCGGGTTCAATGAGTCCTGATCTGATGCGATCGGCAATCGTTAGCGCAATCTGCACGTACAATTTGGTACTGCTTCCCCGCTTTAATTCAATATGCATATGTACTCCCCCAACTGTTATGATCTTCATTTTACTGTTATAGTGTAGTCCGTCTATTATAGTTTATAATATCAGTATAACAGTGAATAACAGGAGATGAGAATAACATGAGTATCCCTTGGTCCAAAATGGCACAAAACACCCCGTCCTCTGTCGTTCGCGACATGCTCCAGGCCGCTCAGGCACCTGGAATGATCTCACTAGCCGGTGGATTACCAGCCCAGACTTCATTCCCGCTGGAAGCCATCCGCGTTGCATATGAAAAAGTATTTATGAGCGGAGCAGCCGCTCTTCAATATGCGGAGACTGAAGGTTACCGTCCTCTTCGCGCCAAAATCGCCGAACGTCTTGAATCCAAGGGCATTCCCGCTTCACCCGATCACATGCTTCTCACTACGGGTTCACAGCAATCCATTGACTTGGTTTGCCGCATCCTTCTCGACCCGGGTGACCGCGTATTGGTTGAATCACCAACCTACCTCGCTGCTCTGCAAGTCATTCATTCCTATCAGGCTGAATCTCACGGCGTAGCCTGTGATGATCACGGTATGTTGCCTGAATCTCTGGAGGAACAGCTCCAGTTGCATCGTCCAAAACTTGTCTACATTAATCCCACGTTCTCCAATCCTACGGGAAAAGTATGGTCGCGAGAAAGAAGACAGCAGGCTGTGGATCTGTGCCGCAAGTATGGTGTACTCATTCTGGAAGATGATCCCTATGGTGAAATTCGGTTTAATCCGGAGCAATTGGATGTCCCTGCTCTCGCAGAACTGGATGCAGCATCCTATGACGGCCCTTCCAACGTTATATACACCAGTACATTCTCCAAAACGGTAGCACCTGGCCTTCGTACGGGCTGGATACTGGCTGCTCCCGATATTGTCAAAATGGCAGCACGAGCCAAACAAGGTGCCGACTTGCACTCCAGCAGCATTGACCAAAGAGCGCTTCATGCACTGCTTGAATCTTTCGATCTGGATGCGCATATCCGCCATATTTCAGAGGATTACGAACAACGCATGAAAACACTGACTACTCTTATGGCAGCCAAAGCTTGGGAAGGCATCTCGTGGAATTCACCACAAGGCGGCATGTTCTTGTGGCTGCAATTGCCTGAAGGCATGCTTGCAAGCAATCTGTTCACTTACGGTATCCAGGAGAAAGTGTGCATTGTGCCAGGTGATTCCTTCTATGCAGGTACACCAGAGTTAAACCGCATGCGAATCAACTTTACTCATACGGACCCTGAGCTCCTTCCGGAAGCCGTGGAAAGAATGGATCGCGCCATCCAACGTTGGCATGCTTCCTTAACATCGGACAGTGTTGTTACACTGTAATGAACTGTCATAAACGCTTCGCTATTCCATTAACGTATGAAGGTTAAATAACTTGATATGAGAAATAAAAATAAGGCGGCAGGCCCGAGAATCTCGGAACTGCCGCCTTATTTTTATAGAACCTGTTATCAACAGGAGTTATGTTTTTTTAGATGTTCATGGTCCTTCTGATCAGTCAGGCCATCGGATGATTCATACGAGTTGTCCTCGACTGATAGGTGGACTACATGGTGTTGCAATAGTGTTGTTGTTGCAGTTAGGAAAGCTTACCGTAAGCCGGGTTCTGTGCTCTTCGTGGTTCATACGGGAACTACCCTCCCACCAGAAGCGACAATCATCTATCTAGGCCATACATTGCTGCACAGCTCAAGCGACCAACCTAGACACACCTCGGGCTAAGGTTGCCTCCTCCGAAGAGGCGGCTGTGTCCCATTAGGTCTTGCTCCAGATGGGGTTTACCAGGAACGAAGTCACCAGCGTTCCTCGGGGTCTCTTACACCTCGGTTCCATCCTTGCCTGTGCCGGAAAATCCGGCCATCGGCGGTCCATTTCTGTGGCACTATCCTTCAACTCGCGCTGACTGGACGTTATCCAGCATCCTGCCCTGTGGAGCCCGGACTTTCCTCTCGTGGCAACAAAGGCCACCAGCGATTGTCTGTCAAGCTTTCCGAACAACATTACATAGTATACAGGCATTTAGGTTCCCAGACAAGCTTAATATTACTGGAAACCACATAGCAAAGGTCTTTTTAGATAAATTGGAATACTTCCGTATTTACCTCTGAAGCTGTAACTTGCGTATCATATCGTTTTTCTTCCAAACGGGAACGAAGCCAATCCGCTGTTTTTGGTTTCATAATCTTCTCGGAATTATGTCCCGGGTCGATGATACACATACCTGCCATTAACGCATCATGAGCCGTGTGATAATCAATATCTCCGGTCACAATAACATCCGCACCTTTGAAGCGGGCAGTCAGCGCGTAACGGCTGCCAGAGCCGCCAAGAACCGCTGCTTTTTTGATCTGCTTGTTCAGATCTCCTACAACACGTACATAAGGCACATTGAATTGGGTCTTCACGACCTCCACTAGCTCACCTAATGTCTTAGGCTCCCTAAGGGGTCCCAAGCGTCCCAGACCGAGCGTACGACCCTTTAAATCCATTGCATAGAGGTCATAGGCCACTTCCTCATACGGATGAGCCTTAAGCATCGCTTGAACCACCTTACTTCTCAGACTTTGGGGTACGATGGTCTCAATCCGCATTTCTTCCACACGTTCCATCTGCCCTTGGGTACCGATAAACGGTTGAGTCCCTTCCCCAGGTAAAAACGTTCCTGTACCTTCAGTGTTGAAGCTGCACTTATTGTATTGACCGATACTCCCCGCTCCGGCTTCCAGAATGGCCTGAAGAACCTGCTCATGATGGGTACGAGGCACAAAGACAGCCAGCTTGTACAGATGATCTGTGTGTACATCTTCCAACGATTCTTTACTCTCGATGCCAAGTGCCTCGGCCATCCAGTCATTCATACCACCCTCGGCCACATCCAGGTTTGTATGACTGATATAGACAGCAATATCATGCTTAATCAGCTTTTCATACAATTTACCCATAGGTGTATCTGTACTCAGTGACTTAACCGGACGGAAAATGATGGCGTGATGAGCGATAATCAGGTTGGCTCCGATGCGAATCGCTTCGTCCACCACTTCATCCGTCACGTCCAAAGCTACTAACACGTGACGGATTTCTTTTTGCAAACTGCCGAGCTGGAGACCAATGCGGTCATCCGGTACAGCCAGATGTTTGGGAGCGAGTTGCTCCATCAGTTGAATTACAGTTTGACCTTTGGCAAACATGCCAAAACCTCCTTCAAGTTTGCGATAAGACGCTCTACCTCAGCCGCTTTGTCCCGGGAAGAATCCTGATCGGATTTGGAGATGGAGTTAACAACCCCTTGCAGTTTGATGATCTCACTTTCCCATTTGGCAAAAAATACATCCGTTGGACGATCCACCAAATAAGGTCCCATCCGCAGCAGCAAATCTTCCGTTAATTCTGCCCCGCCTTGAAGCGGACGTGCACGATACACCTCTACATTGGCAATCGGGCTTACGGATTGTGGCATCGCCGTTATAATCTCATAGATCTTGCCATCTTCTTCGAGCAACTGTTCTGCTACAACTACCCAGTGATGCTCCAGTAACCAGCGTCTGAGGATATCCTCACCCACATTTGGTTGCAAAATAAGCAACTGGACTCCTTCCAGCTTGGATATACCTCGGTCCAAAATAGAAGCAATCAAGGCACCGCCCATGCCTGCTATGGTGATGACATCCACTTCACCCGCAGAGATCACATCAAGACCGTCTCCACGACGCACCGTGATTTTTTCTTTCAGGCCAGCATCACTGACTTGTTTGCATGCAGCATCATAAGGGCCAGGATTGACTTCCCCGGCTACTGCACTTGTAGCTTTCCCACTGCGAATTGCGGCTACTGGCAGCAACGCGTGGTCTGAACCGATGTCAGCCATGCGGCTGCCATTGGGAATTTGATCATGTATTCGCTGTAATCGATTCGAAAGTTTCATGAAGCACCTACACCATTCATTTAATTTATTGATTTGCATTGAACAAGGAAAAGCGATAAAATAAAATCCAATAAAACATTTCAAGGATGAATTTCCAAAACCAAGAAATCAAGACGTTTAAATTAAAAATAAAGGAGACCCCGCCGCCGCTAAAGCGTCTTGCGGAAAGTCTCCCATAGTTCGATTATTCGAGGAAATCCTTGAGTCGTTTACTACGACTCGGGTGACGCAATTTACGAAGAGCCTTGGCTTCGATCTGACGAATACGCTCACGCGTAACACCAAATACCTTGCCAACTTCCTCCAGCGTTCTCGTCCGTCCATCGTCCAGACCAAAACGTAGACGAAGCACGTTCTCTTCACGTTCAGTCAGTGTATCCAATACATCTTCGAGCTGTTCTTTCAGCAACTCATACGCAGCAGCATCCGCCGGAGCAAGTGCTTCCTGATCCTCAATGAAGTCACCCAGATGGGAATCATCTTCCTCACCAATCGGTGTTTCCAGAGAAACCGGTTCCTGTGCAATCTTCGTAATTTCACGAACTTTCTCTACACTCAGATCCATCTCAGCAGCGATTTCTTCTGGTGTCGGTTCACGCCCAAGTTCCTGCAACAGCTGACGGGATACCCGGATCAGCTTATTAATCGTCTCCACCATGTGCACAGGGATACGAATTGTACGCGCCTGGTCAGCAATAGCACGAGTGATTGCTTGGCGAATCCACCATGTAGCATACGTACTGAACTTGTATCCTTTTTTGTGGTCGAACTTCTCAACCGCTTTGATCAGACCCATATTACCTTCCTGAATCAAATCAAGGAACAACATTCCACGTCCAACGTAACGCTTGGCGATACTGACTACAAGTCGAAGGTTCGCTTCAGCCAGACGACGCTTGGCTTCTTCATCCCCGTTCTCAATCCGTTTAGCCAGTTGTACTTCATCATCTGCCGACAACAATGGCACACGACCAATTTCCTTGAGATACATACGGACAGGGTCATTGATTTTGATACCTGGCGGCAAGCTCAGATCATCATCAAAGTGGAATTCGTCCTCTCCCTCTCTGGTGTTGTTCTCGGAATCTTCACTAGGACGAAGTGTAACCTCTTCATTATTTTCATTCACTACATCGATACCCAGATCGCTCAGTTGCTCATAGAACTCATCCATTTGCTCTGCATCCTGCTCAAAAGGAGAGAGTTTCTCTATAATTTCCTTGTAATTCAGCGAAGCTCTTTTTTTACCTGATTCAATCAATTGATCTTTAACCTGATCCAGTGTCAATTCTGTTTCTAGTTCAGTATGCTGATCATTCGCCATAACTCGACTCCCTCCTCCCTAGAAACATCTAATCATCAGACGTTCACTGTCTCTCTAGGGCAATCATTTCAATTGCAATCTGTGCCGCGCGTACAGAATCACCTGCCCGCTCTGCAGCAATCATTTCTTCTTTTTTCAAATCGTACTCTTTCTTACGCGGATGCTTCAGCACTTCCCTGATGCAATCATCGAGCATTTGAATACTCCATTCACCTGGACCATCCATCATCGAGATTGAACTGACCGTTTTCTCCAGACGATCGTCATGCAGTGAAGACATAAAACGGCTTGTATCCGACGGTTTGCCTTGCGCATAGTAGGCATATAGATAAGCAGCAATAGCTGCATGATCATCCAAGTTAAAAGCTTCACCAAGATGCTCATTCACGTACTGGGCAGCCTCATCATCCTGCAACATCCAGGCAATCAGTTTGCGTTCGGCAGCGTGATAAGCCGGCAACAGATTGGGTGTAGGCACCTGCCTATTTTGTTGCCTACCATTATTCCACCTTTTCGGGTTATTATCCCCATACTGGAGGTTATTTTTCATTGCCTCCCGTTCTTCATTACACTCCTGCTTCAATGTTTCGAACGATACGTCCACTTCTGCAGCCAGTTCACGAAGATACACTTCCCTTTCTGTTGGAGAAGGTAAGGGTGCAATCAACTTTACTGCTTCTTTCGAATAGGCGATTTGTCCGCCACCCTCTAGCAGTATATGGCTTTTTTTTAAGTTTATAAGTTTAAATTTTGTAGTTGTCACGGCACCGTCCACAATCTGGTTTCGGAACCGTTCACCACCATGCTTCCGGATAAAATCATCCGGGTCAAGTCCCTCGGGAATGAGAGCCACTTTGACCTGCAATCCAGCTTCCTCAAGAATAGGGAAGTTTTTGAGTGCAGCAGCCTGTCCTGCTCTGTCGCCGTCATAACATATGATGACTTCGTCGCACATCCCTTTGAGCATCAGTGCCTGATTCTCGGTTAACGCAGTGCCCATTGCCGCTACACCATTCTGGATATCCTGATCCCATGCGGAGATGACATCTCCATATCCCTCGAACAAAATGGCTTGTCTTTGTTTGCGAATTGCATTTTTGGCATGATGCAGATTATAGAGAACACGGCTTTTGTTAAATAACCGGGTTTCCGGTGAATTTAGATACTTCGGTTGCCCATCTCCCAATATGCGTCCTGCAAATGCAATCGGTTTACCGCTCCTGCCATTAATCGGGAACATAATCCGGTCTCGGAATCGGTCCACATATCCCTGACCTTCATTTCGCGGTGACAGAAGCCCACCCTTTTCCATCTCTTCGAGCGGATAGTTACGTTTCTCAAGAAATTGTACCAGTGTGTCCCAACGATTTGGTGCAAAACCAATCTGGAACTGGTCGATCAACTTGTCGCCAAAACCTCTTGAGCGTAAATACTCCATGGCTGACTTGCCGTGCTCTGTATTTTTCAACAAAAAATGATACAGCTTCGCGGTAAGCTCATAAGCCTCCAACAGACGTTCAGTCTCCGGATTCACATGAGCAGATTCACGCCCTTGCCAGTCCCCCATAGAGATGTGACTTTCTTCCGCCATCGTTTTGACAGCCTCGGGAAAGGATAACCCTTCGATTTCCATCCTGAATTTGATGGCATTTCCACCCGTGCCGCAACCGTAGCAGTAGAAAATTTGTTTCTCAGGTGTAACGGTGAACGAAGGCGTCTTCTCGGAATGAAAAGGACAGAGGCCCTTCATATACTTCCCCTGTTTGGTCAGATGCACAAATCGGCTCACCGTATCGACAATATCATTCTGCTGTAACACCGATTCAATAATACTTTCGGGTATACCGCCTTGTCCGGTACTCATCTCTGGCCACCTTCATCTCTTCAACACGTAAATATAATTCGATAAACTTACACATTCTCCTGCAAATCTTTTAAAAGTTTTGTCAGTTTATGTTGAAACATTTCTCGATCCTGCTCTGTGAAAGGCTTTGGGCCTTTCCCGTAATGGCCTCTTTTTCGTGCTTTGGCCGCAGTATGACGAGAATCCAACATGAAATCAATGTCACGATCGTTGAACTCACGACCACGAAAAGACAAAACATAACAACGTTTGCCAAGCGCAAGTGCCGCAAGTCCATAGTCCTGAGTGATAACTACATCATATGGCTTAATATGATTAGCAATATACAGGTCTGCGCTCTGATCACTGCGATCCACTTGCACGGTTCGTACCCCTTCTCCTCCTTGAAGCAAATGATCAAATGAAGAGACTAACAATACGGGGATGTTGAAAAGGCGAGCGGTTTGCGCAATCTCGGTTTTGACCGGGCAAGCATCACCATCCACAACAATGTGACGTATATTCAACTCACTCAAACCCAGACCACCCGGTTTTCATAAAATAGCTGCATATTGTTATATACGACCCCGGCCAGGCAAAATCCTTCTGGCACAACAAGGGAAATCAAAGGCTAAAATACGGAGCTGTTGTAAAAAATACATTTCACAACCCGTTCCGTATATTTATACCCTCATATATCCTTCTTTAATACTGAATTTTAGCTTTGCGCCAAGTCTGTGGAAAAGGACTCATGAAATACGTCCAATTACCAAACCAACTTGGAAAAATCCGCAAATCCTTTCAAGTCACGATCAATAGCCGCGAGCAAGGCAAGTCGATTCGCCCGAACAGCTTCATCTTCAGCCATAACCATAACCGAATCGAAGAATGAGGTAATACCATCCTTCCAGGCAGATGCAATAGCCAGTGCTTCAGCAGCATGATGCTGAGTCAACGCCTGACGATATTCTGCATTCGTTTTGCTCCATGCCTCATGTAGCTGACGTTCTCCATCTTCTGTGAACAGTTCTGGATGTACGGAAGCATTGGATGCTTTGGCAGCCAGATTACCCACACGGTTGAACGATTCAACCGTTGTTTTAAATGCGTCTCCTGTCAGAACAGCCGCCATCAATGCTTCACCTTTTGGAACCACAGCGCTGATATCATCGAATCCGGAAGAAATTACGGCATCCACTACGTCGTAGCGAACTGTTTCGGACAACAATTTTTTCACACGAAGACCGAAGAAGTCTTGCAGATCTTTACGAACCTCTTCATCTGCACGTTTCAACAGGTTCATCTGTGCATGCACTTGAAGTGCTACTCCGAACACGTCTGACAATGTCAGCGGAAGCTTGTGATCCAGCAAAATCTGTACAATACCTGCAGCCTGACGGCGCAGCGCATACGGATCCTGAGACCCCGTTGGAATAATGTTGATGGAGAAACAACCCACGATTGTATCCATTTTGTCCGCAGCACTCACAATGGCACCAACAAGAGAAGCAGGGGATTGATCTCCAGCGAAACGTGGCTGATAGTGTTCGAATACCGCTTTGGCCACTTCTTCTTTTTCGCCAGCTTTACGAGCGTAATCCTCACCCATCACACCTTGCAGTTCCGGGAATTCTCCCACCATCAGTGTCACCAGATCGAATTTGCAGATATCTGCTGAGCGGCTAACGGATTCAGCAACATCACCGGACACTTGCAGTTTGGCAGCAAGTCCATCGGCAATCTTGCGAATACGGCGTACTTTATCTCCAACCGTTCCCAGCTCTTCCTGGAAGACGATACTTTCCAGCTTCGACAATGCATCCTTAATCTGTAGCTTCTGGTCTTCCTCATAGAAGAACTTGGCATCAGACAGACGTGCACGCAGAACTTTTTCATTCCCTTTGGCAATAACGTCCAGTGAATCACTTCCACCGTTACGTACCGTCACGAAGAATGGCAACAATTGTCCTTCATTGTCCAATACAGGGAAATAACGCTGATGCTCACGCATGGAAGTAATCAATACTTCTTGTGGAATATTCAAAAATGAGGAATCAAATGTCCCGAACAATACGGTAGGTGTTTCCACCAGAAACAGGACTTCCTCCAGCAAGTCTTCCTTAATCGCGATATCCCATTTTTTCTCAGCAGCCAGTGTCTGAATCTGGGATACAATCATCTGTTCACGTTCCTGGATATCAGCAATGACATGTTCTGCACGCAACACTTCCACGTATGAAGACGGATTGGAGATCACAGCCTCCTTACCGAGGAAACGATGTCCGCGAGTTACATTACCCGACTTAACACCTGTCACTTCCAGATCGATAACATCACTGCCGAGCATAGCCACAATCCAGCGGATTGGACGTACAAATTTGAAATCATAGGAAGCCCAACGCATGAATTTCGGGAATGTCATGGCATGTAATACAGAAAGTAATCCTTCGCCAACCACAGAAGCCGTTTCCACACCTTTGCTGCTCTTTGTTGCATAGATATATTCGACACCGTTCAGTTCCTTGAACGTGAATTGGTCGGGTTCAACGCCTTGACTGCGGGCGAATCCGAGTGCAGCCTTGCTCCAATTGCCACTGTCGTCCAGGGCAATTTTGCGTGAAGGACCCTTCACTTCTTCCTCAATATCTTCCTGCTTTTCAGCCACATTTTGAATCAAAACAGCCAGTCGGCGCGGTGTAGCATATGCATTCACTTCACCATAAGAAATGCGGGATGCGTCAAGCCATTTCACGACACGTTCTTGCAGCTGTGCGATTGCTGCGCGCATGAAGCGTGCAGGTACCTCTTCCAGACCGATTTCAAACAACAGATCCTTAGACATGCTCGGTTCCCCCTTTCTTGATCAGCGGGAAGCCTAGCTTCTCACGCTCTTCCATATATGTTGCAGCAACTTGACGAGCCAGATTACGAACACGTGTGATATAACCCGTACGTTCCGTTACACTGATGGCCCCACGTGCATCCAACAGGTTGAACGTGTGGGAACATTTCAGCACATAGTCATATGCCGGGAATACCAGATGCTGCGCCATGGCCTTGTTTGCTTCTTCTTCATGCATGTTGAAGAGTGTAAACAGCATTTTGACATCAGATACTTCAAACGTATATTTGGAGTGTTCGAATTCTGGCTGACGGAATACATCACCATAAGTGATACCTTCCACCCATTCCAGATCAAACACATTCTCTTTATCTTGAATGTAAGAAGCCAAACGCTCCATACCATACGTAATTTCAACAGCTACCGGATTTGTCTCGATTCCACCAACCTGCTGGAAATACGTAAATTGTGTAATTTCCATTCCGTCCAACCATACTTCCCAACCAAGACCTGCACAACCAAGGGAAGGATTCTCCCAGTTATCTTCAACAAACCGAATATCATGTTTGAGCGGATCAATGCCCAGACGTTTCAGACTTTCCAGATAAATTTCCTGAATATTGTCCGGTGAAGGCTTGATGATTACTTGGAACTGATGATGCTGGTACAGCCGGTTAGGGTTCTCACCATAACGTCCGTCCGAAGGACGACGGGAAGGCTCCACATAGGCCACTTTCCAAGGTTCGGGTCCAAGCGAACGCAAAAAGGTCATCGGGTTCATCGTACCTGCCCCTTTTTCCGTATCGTATGGCTGGACAATAATACAGTTATGCTCGGCCCAGAATTGCTGCAGCGTTAGAATCATCTGCTGAAAATTCATAATCATGCTCCTTTTCAATGGTTTGTTAGCAAGCTTAGGACGGTGAAGACAACAATAAATAGCCCCCGTCCTACGCCTGTTGTACAGACGTAGGGACGAGAGCTATTCCCGCGGTTCCACCCTACTTGGCTTAGATCAAACAGGATGATCCTGTTCGTTCCAGCCCACTTTTCCGTGTCCATTCATGCTCCCGAGTGCCGTTTCAAAGACCGATTCAGCCAGGCTCCCACCATCCCCGGCTCGCTCATTCATGATTCTCAAGTATGTACAACGACTTGTCTCCATAAATGCAATAAATCCAGTCTTTTACTTTCTCGTTCAATGCATGTCTCATAAAGAGAAATTATATTTCATAATATATAAAATCTAGTATGAAGTCAAGATATAGTTTCACTTCCACCAAAACGCCTCAAATCCCGTACTTCTCCATCTGATCGAGGAAAGAACGGGATTTAAGATTCAGACCAAGCTGATGATCCATAAAGGCACGCATCAACTTTTTGATCTCATTACGGGTAGACTCACTCACTGATATATTCCCCAAGCGCTGCAGATCCAACTGTGCGAACAAGCGCAACAACTTCAGAGCCTTTGGACTTACTGACATCGCTGGAGGATCGAAATGTTTGCATGCTCGACACAAGACTCCACCAAGTCTGGGGCTTATAAACAACTGCTCATCTGGTCGCTCCTGGTTACAGGAGATGCATTCATCGAACTGCGGACCATATCCGGATGCCTGTAATATTTTCATTTCGTACAGACTTGTAATAACAACCGGATCTTTCTCTTCCTTCAACGCCTGCAAACACGCCTTTAACTGTTTGAACCAAAATGTACCTGTCTCTTCATCCTGAAGCACCCGATCCAATAGTTCACACGCATAAGAAGCATAAGAGGCCTTGACCAGATCTTCACGCAACTCATGATAGGATTCAACAATTTCTCCAGCGTTCAGTGTGCCTAGACCTGTATTGCGAAAATATACATATTGACCATACGTAAACGGCTGCACCAGTGCAGCATGTCGGCTCTTGGGCTTTTTGGCACCGCGGACGAGTACCCCTACTTTCCCGCCGCTTTCGGTGCAAAGCGTAATGATTTTGTTCCCTTCGCCGTAGTCCATGCTGCGGATGACAATCCCTTCCACCCTGTATAGCATGCCTCGTCACCTAACCATTCCCGAATCAGCCAATTATCCTTCGGCTTCTTCATCTTCAATCACTTCCCTTGCATTATCCGACTCCTGTCCTAACGAGTTACAAGCCTCGGTATATAACAAATAGGACTCTACATCCCCCGTCATCGCAAAAACCTTCCACGAAAAATCTCGCATCGGAATTTCATCCTCTCTTCGGAAATGACGTCTGCATCTACCAAATAGGATGGAGTCTTGCAAGGTAAACTATGTGTTGCAATTACTGGATACAATTCCGACGATTAGTCGCGGCCAAAGCCAAGGTCACGCAGAACTCTATCCTGATTTCTCCAGTCTTTTTTCACTTTAACCCACAGGTCCATGAAAATTTTGGAGCCAAGCAAATTCTGAATGTCATGTCGAGCTCTTTTACCCACTTCTTTCAGAAGGGCACCTTGCTTGCCGATAATGATGCCTTTTTGTGAATCCCGTTCCACAAAAATGACGGCTGAGATATAAACGACACCATTATCCTGCACTTTCATATCTTCGATCGTTACAGCAATGGAGTGAGGCACTTCTTCACGAGTCATTTGCAGAATTTTCTCACGAATCAACTCGGCACATACAAACTGCTCCGGATGGTCAGTAACTTGGTCATCAGGATAGTACTGTGGACCTTCTGGCAAATACTTGCCGAGCTGTTCCAGCAACGTGCTGACATTGCTGCCAAGCATGGCAGAGACAGGAACGATTTCAGCGAAATCGTGAAGCTTGCGATACGTCTCAATGAGTGGCAGCAGTGCTTCCGGCTCAATTTTGTCTATTTTATTCATGACAAGAATGACAGGCGTACGGATATTTTTCAACTGTTCCGCAATATAACGGTCACCGCCACCCAAGCCTTCCGAAGCGTCAATCAGGAACAGTGCTGCTTCTACTTCTCCAAGTGTATTCAGAGCAGTCTGATTCATGTAATCGCCAAGTTTGGATTGACGTTTGTGAATACCCGGTGTGTCCAGGAATACGATTTGCTGATGTTCGGATGTATACACACCATGAATTTTATTACGAGTGGTTTGTGGCTTGTCCGACATAATCGCAATTTTCTGTCCGATAACTTGGTTCATCAGTGTGGATTTACCTACGTTTGGACGTCCAATAATGGCTACAAAACCGGATTTAAATGCTTGTTTTTTCATATGTTCCTCCTCAGGCGCCTAGGCCTGGAATATTGGTTTATTTTTTGGCAGAATTCAGATCAGAAGGCCCAAAAGCCCAAGGTAACAGTTCAGCAACGGTGGTCTCTTGCAGATCACCTTTCAAGTTCCCCAAGATGACTTTCATATCGGGTTCACACAGTTCGTACATCACCTGACGACATACGCCACATGGAGCAATCGGACCATCCGTGTCGCCCACAATGGCGATCGCTTTGAAGCTGCGAGGCTTCTGCCCACCTGCAATGGCACTGAACATCGCTGTACGCTCAGCACAGTTACCTGGTGTATACGCAGCATTCTCAATATTACAACCATGATGCACATGACCTTCACTGTCAAGCAAAGCCGCGCCTACACCAAAATGGGAGTACGGCGTATACGCCTTCGTACGTGCCTTAATTGCTTCTTGCATTAACAAACCGTTATCCATCATTATTCTCTCCCTTAGGGTGCAATATAAAGTTACTACCTACGAATTAAGTTCAACCAAAGCCAAATTTACACTAGTCACTCCGAGTCCAGAATAACCCTTCGATCGCTGTTATCCCCAGATTTTTTGATTCACTTTTCAATGTGAAAATCCGGGGATAAAGGCGAACGCTACGCTTCTACAAGTTATTTCTGGCCTCTACGTTATCGTGTAAATCAGAAGTTCAACTTAAAAAAGATCCAACTTTACAATTAGTGTGTAGTATTAAAATCAAATCAAAACAAATCAAAGTTACTACAAAATCAGTACAAACCTAGCCAGCTCATCACCGGCTTAATGAAAACGATACAACCGATGATGACGGCGAATACCGCAGCCAGCAGAACTGCCCCGGCCGCGGTATCCTTTGCCGCTTTTGCCAGCGGATGGATATGGGGGTGTGCCAAGTCAACCGCTGCCTCTACAGCCGTGTTCATCAATTCAGTCACCAGGACCAAAAAGACAGCGGTCAGCACAAACATCCAATCCGTTCTTGAGATTCTGAAAAAAAAGCCGGCTACACACATCAAAATAGCCACTCCCGTGTGAACTCTCACATTACGCTGAGTCCGCAACCCATATGCGATTCCTTCCGCAGCATTGCGGAATACCAGACCCCAGGAGCGTCTTTTCATTATCGTGTCAACCCGGCCTGGGCCAATACCGCTTCTTGTTTGCCCATCATTTCAGCCTCACTGGCTTCATCCTGATGGTCGTATCCGAGCAGGTGCAAGAAACCATGGACAAACAGAAAACCAAGCTCACGTTCAAATGAGTGTCCATACTCTTCACTTTGCAGGATGGTCCGTGGTACGGAAATGATGATGTCTCCAAGAACATCCGGCATTTCTTCCATTTCTTCATCTTCGTCCAGCTCATAGATAATATCGAGTTCTTCATCCACCGTTTCGTTCATCGCAAAAGATAATACATCCGTTGGACGGTCAATACCGCGATAATCACGGTTCAACTCATGGATCTGCTCATCGTTTACAAAAGTCAGAGCCACTTCCCCGTCTGCAACACCTTCCGCTTCTCCCGCGAGATTCAGCAACTGTTCCAGCATTGCAATCATCGGTTCTGTAATTTCTTTATCCTGTTGTTCATTATTCCATGCCAGATTAAGACTCATTCCTTCATAACTCCTGTCTACTAATATTAGAGGTTGTTCAAAAAGCCCGCTTTTGATTACAAATGATGCCTAAGGGCATCATCAACATCGAATATGGAATTCAGCCGAAATGTCCGTTGCTCACGTAGTTTTCCCTACGCTCCGCTACTCCATTTCTAACTTCATCCCATCTTCTCGGTACTGAAAACCAACCTTTTTGAACACGAACTATTATTAAATTAGCCCGCTTCGGGTGAAGTCGGCTTTGGTTTCTTAATTTCCTCCGGATATTCGATCCTGGAGTGGAAGATACCCATCACCGTTTCCTTCAATGTTCTGGCGACGATATCCAGTTCACGCATCGTAAGGTCACAATCATTGAATTGATGATCGTCCAATCGTCCTTTAATAATCTTCTCAATCATGGACTCCACTTGCTCCACTGTCGGTTTGCGCAAAGATCTCACAGCAGCCTCCACACTATCAGCAATGCCGACAATAGCCGATTCCTTGGACTGAGCCTTTGGCCCAGGGTAACGGAAATCTTCTTCCGTGAAATCAGGCTCAACACCTGCTTCTTCCGCCTGGCGCAGTGCTTTGTGATAGAAATAGTGGAGAAATGTCGTGCCGTGATGCTGTTCCGCAATATCCCGAATAGGTCTGGGCAGCTTGTAATCCTTCTGCATTTCCACCCCATCGCGCGCATGGGCAACGATAATGGATTTGCTCAGTTTCGGATCAATTGAATCATGTGGATTCTCCATATTGTTCTGATTTTCAATAAAATAGATGGGGCGCTTCGTCTTGCCAATATCATGATAATACGAACCGACTCGGCAGAGCAATCCGTTAGCTCCTATGGCTTCTGCTGCTGCTTCGGACAGATTCCCTACCATAACGCTGTGATGATAGGTACCCGGTGTCTCCGTCAGCAACTTGCGAAGAAGCGGATGGTTCGGATTAGATAGTTCTACCAGTTTGAGCGCTGATAAAATGCCAAATGAAGTTTCGAAAAATGGCATCAGCCCAATGACCAGTATGGCAGTCAGCACGCCACCTGCAAATGCAAACCCAACACCATACAGTGTCGTGGTTCGGTTCCAATCGCCCGAGTCAATCAAAGCCAAGGTGAAGACGGCTATCGACCCGAACAGGCAGACCATGATGGCCCCTTTCAGGATCGTTGATCGCTGGCTAGCCTTATGAGTTGCGAAGATCGCAACAAATGAAACCAATACAGCGAAGAAACCTAGTTCGAAGTCAAAAAGTTGACCCTGATGCGTATTCAAAATAATGCTGGACAACATACCGATCAAAATCGAACATACAAAGGCAAGCGACGTATCCAGCAACAGCGCAATTAACATCGCCCCTACCGCAACAGGTGCAAGGAAGCCCACATAAGACCGCTCATTGGTTTGGATAATCGCTGTCACATGCATAACTACAATCGTTATAATAAAGATGAGAACAAGCATCAATAGCTGGGCATTATTATACTTAAAATGTGTTCCGCTGCCTTGCTGAATATACATCAGAATGGCTGCTGACAACAGGCAGGAAAACATAAGAAGTCCAAGCTGCGGCCAGTAGTTCACTTCATTTTTCAGCAAATCATTCTCATCCAGCAAAGTATACATCTCCGGGGTGATCATCTCACCCTTGGCAACTAATGTGTCCCCTTGCTTGATAAAGACAGTTTGCGTGTTCTCTCGCGCCTGAACTTTCGCTTCCTTGGTTCCCTCTTCGTCGTAGAAGCGATTAGCGGTCACCACGAGGCGAGCAAGCTCTTGCACGACCTCACGTTGCGTACGCTTACCAAGAGAGCTGACACTCACCATCTCGGCTACTTTGGCACGTGCAGTGGTTGCATCGCTGATCTGATCCGTCATTAACCGGGCAACAATATCCCTCGCAACCGGTTTCATCTCCTGGATATCATCCGATGTCAGACGTGAGATTTTGATGTAAGTTTCTTCGGGAATACGGTAGCTTTGCTCCTGTACCACATTTCTGATCTCTTCCAAAAGAGTCTCGGAGTATGTACCGGCTTTCCGATTATTATTGATATAGTTGGTCACAAAATCCTTCTGGCGCTGCGGAATTTCATCCCGATAAATATCAATCTTGTCCTGACTTGAAATCTGATCATCCTGATTTAATCGATCTACACGATCAAGCAAGGTAGTCATCAAATTTTCGTTTCGTAACTGGACAATCTGAAATATGGGCTGTACCCGTTCAGCAGCTTCTTCCTGTGCTTTGAGTGTGGCCTTGTTATTCGGAATCTGCATGGGCGCAGCAATATCCACTTCACTCCGTGTCCCTTCCTGAATATCATAGCGCTCAGGGAGCAACTTGGAAGCCAGACTCACGTAGAAAAGAATCACCAGAAACAAAAACAGAAGATAGCGTGCCCACACGCTATACTTCCATCCTGTAGCCTTATTCTGAAAAGATTTGCCTTTTGACGGTTCCTTCGAGGTCACTTTAGACAATCCCTTTCTATGCTTGATTTTCTGCGGCGTGGTTGTAAGCCACGATAATTTTCTGGACAAGGGAATGCCGTACAACATCTTGCTCGGCAAAATAGACAAATCCAATCTCGTTAACTTCGTTCAAGATCGTATTCGCTTCCACAAGCCCGGATTTCTTACCACGCGGTAAATCAATCTGTGTCACGTCTCCGGTGATGACCATTTTGGAGCCAAAACCAAGACGGGTTAGAAACATCTTCATCTGTTCCGGCGTTGTGTTCTGCGCTTCATCCAGAATGATGAAGGAGTCATCCAGCGTACGCCCCCGCATGTAGGCGAGTGGCGCGATTTCGATTAACCCTCGCTCCAGTGCCTTCGCGGTCTGTTCCTGTCCCATAACGTCATATAGGGCATCGTACAGTGGTCTCAGATAAGGGTCTACCTTTTCCTGAAGATCACCTGGCAAAAATCCAAGACTCTCTCCCGCTTCAACAGCAGGCCGTGTGAGTACAATGCGTTTGACGCTACCTTCTTTAATTGCGGCAACAGCCAGTACAACAGCAAGGTAGGTTTTACCCGTACCGGCAGGACCAATGCCAAATACAATATCACGTTTTTTAATTGTAGTTACATAGTGCTTCTGTCCAATGGTTTTAACACGGATTGGTTTACCTCGATATGTCGTTGTAATCTCGCCCTTGAACAGATCCAATAGCTGGTCTGCCCGCATATCCTTGGCAAGTTCAATTGCATACTTCACATCTCTCTCGGTTAACACATATCCATTGCGTATCAATTGCAATAACACATCAAATAATTGTTCAAGCGATTCCACCTGCTGTGCGTTGCCAAAAATCACAATCTCCGCTTCACGGGATGCAATCTGGGCGGGAATCTCGGATTCAATCAGTTTAAGAAAAGTATCTTGGGGTCCAAAAAGAGATTGGCCCTCTCCCGCACTCTGGAGGGAGATTTGTATGCTGCGTGTTTGCTCTGACAAATATCCTCATTCTCCTTGACTATGGACTAGCGGAAGTTCTTCCGCAATGCTTTCTTCTACTTCAAATAAGACTTTCATATAAACTTTACCATTCTCTTTCTTCTCATGCAAAATTTTTTCACTTATAATTTTTGTTCCTTTGCCGTTTTTGGCGATAATATCGTTCCTTGCTCCTTCCAATCCTTTTGTTCTGGCCCATTCTATCGTCTGTTGTTGCTCATGCTCTTGGGTCTCCAGATCTTTCTCTGTCAGCCAACCCATGGGAAGTGTAAAGGATCGCCACGTCAATGGTTTATGATTACTCTCGGTATCAAATGAACTGAAAGGTGTACTTCCGTACCCCCACAGTTGGATCGCCCAATTCCCCAGCACCATGTAAAAACGTTCTTTGCTCTCACCTGTCATTGTATTATGTTTTTGCACCAGCGGAACCTCTACCTGATACTCACGCCATACCAGACCACGAACTTCGCCTTTGGCAACGATGGTTTTGGTGTTCTCCTCATCCCCGAGAATCCCCGAGATCAATACCTGACCCTTTTTGACACGCATGTCCTTCTGAACAACAGGGCGTCCCTGCTCCGCATAGATTTGAGTGACAACAGCATCTGACTTACTGATCAGATGTCTGGGATTCAGCAATGGTTCGCGCTTTGGTTGCGCCGATTCTACGACCTGAATGGTAATGGTTGTCCCCTCTTTGCTCACGCCAATCCAGGTTACATCCGGCAGAGCGAGTGCAAGCTGCCTGGAGAGCTTGTCTTGGCTTTGCAGACGGAACCCCCATTGCAAAGGATATATGCCCTCTTTCTTCGCTGCTGCAAGCACCTCGTCGGTGGGAATGGTGACGTTACCCTTAACCTCCACACTCCATACCATGGACGACAACGCAAACAAAGCTGCCACAAAAAACAGCATCCCCCCAAGAAAGAACTTCCTCCGCAATAATCGGGCCGCAAAAAAGGGGAAACCGCTGCGATGGGTTACTTTCACCCTGCAGCCTGTCCGTTTCAATACAGGACGCAACCTGAAAAAATGCGGCAGCAGAATATTCATCTCTGCCACGCGTCCATCGTGAGCACGCAGGTCCCAAACTTCCAGTCCCTGCTCTGCCACCGTGTTGATTAATGTTTCAATGTCTCCCCCAGTGACCCTGATTCGGACTGCTCCCCGCAGTTTGTACAGACTGGGCTGCTTCATCCGTTCCCCTCCACTCCATTCATATGAATATCCAGAATTGTTCCTTCAACAGCTACTTCATCCGGCAAAATGTTACGTATCACCAAGGCAGTTCCTTTGATCTCCAACTGGCCTTGGGAAAGAGCCAACACGATACGATCCGGTGTAAAATGGATGACACCGCGATGATTCTCTATATACAGTTGCTTACTGCCGATCAGGGTTAACCGTGGCATATCATAAAGCACATCCTGCGGCAGATCCAACACTTCACTGGTCCATCTGCGCAGCTTGCGGCTGATCCGGGTCATTCGAAGGTCTTCCCCCTTCCTCTACAGTTCAACTTATGCGCAGATTCATGAATTTATGAAAATTCCGGGGCGTGTTAGGGACGAATGTTGAGAAAAAAGGATAGAACACAGAAAAAGCCGTCTCCGGCGGCTTTATGCTCACCAGAGACGGCTTTATTTCCGTCCAATAAATTGACTTGTTTACAGTTTTCCTCTTGTACCAAACGGTTGCTTGGAACGAGGGGAACCCAGTACTTCTGCCCACAGGACACCTGTACGAATATCAGCAGGACGAAGTGGAGACGCTCCCGATTCATCGGTGCTGGTCTCATCCCAACTGGAATCAGACACAACTGGCCGATTCGCAGAAGAGATGCGATTCAAGCGTTCTTCAATCAAGCGCTGCTGTTCTTCCATGCCTCTCATCTGTTCCTCAAGTGAATTTGCCATCGCACTCATCGTGCCCTCACTTCTGTAGTCAGTTGCGGGGCGAGAAGATGCAGCAGGCTCCGAATACGGCTCATCATACTGATTCTCATATTGCACGTCATCATACCGATCGTCATACTGTTCATCATAGCGGGGGTCTGTAGGTCCGGAAGACTGCTGCGGAGATGAATTGTCTCTTGAACGTTCATCCCGGCCTGAATCACCACTGCCTCCAAATGTAGGCATCCCGTTGGCAGGACGCTTTTTGTTCGGATCAGCCGATTTGGCAGCTTTCCCCAAGAAGGAGAAGAGTGCAAAACCGATGACGGCCACAATATACAGATTATCAAAAATCCATTCAAATAGGCCCATATGCACTCACCGCCTATCTTCCGTTTTTGGAATCACCCTGATCGTTGGAATTCGAACCTTCACCAGGTTTTCCCAATGTGTTACGCATTTGAGTATCCGCTTCAATGTTCTTCAGGTTCATATAATCCATCACACCGATTTTACCGTTACGAAGTGCCTCAGCCATGGCGAGAGGTACTTGGGATTCGGATTCAACAACGCGTGCTCTCATTTCCACTACGCGTGCTTTCATCTCTTGCTCTTGGGCTACGGCCATTGCACGACGCTCTTCCGCTTTTGCCTGAGCGATACGTTTGTCAGCTTCTGCTTGCTCTGTTTGCAAGAAGGCACCAATGTTTTTACCTACATCAACGTCCGCAATATCAATGGACAGGATTTCAAATGCAGTACCTGCATCCAGACCTTTGGACAATACGGTACGGGAGATCAGATCCGGATTTTCCAAGACGTCTTTGTGAGAATTGGAGGAACCGTTCGTACTTACGATACCTTCACCAACACGGGCGATGATCGTTTCTTCACCAGCACCACCGACGAGACGGTCAATATTGGCACGAACCGTAACCCGCGCTCTAACTTTAACTTCAATACCATCTTTGGCAACCGCAGACACAATTGGTGTTTCAATAACACGTGGGTTAACGCTCATCTGTACGGCTTGTAATACGTCACGACCTGCGAGGTCAATCGCAGCAGCACGTTCAAATTCGAGTGGAATGTTGGCACGTTGTGCAGCAATCAGAGCGTTTACAACACGGTCAACGTTACCACCGGCCAAGAAGTGACTTTCCAGTTGGTTCATTGAGAGTTTAAGACCGGCTTTAGTTGCTTTAATCATTGGATTAACGATACGGCTAGGCGTTACACGTCTCAGTCTCATCGCTACCAGTGTAATAATACTTACACGTACGCCGGATGCAATCGCTGAAACCCAGAGCATAACCGGGAAAAAGCTGAAGAATACGCTCAATACGATAATACCTACTACCGCAATGAGCAAAATCGTAATCATTGATGTGTCCATTGTTTAAATTCCTCCATTTGCAATTTGAATTTGATAAAAATATTTGAGAAGACATTCTTGAGTCCGCTGCTAAATGAAAGAATGCACCACCTCGCTGGCAGTTTCAGCTAATGGTTATGTACATTGCCGAAGCGTTAACCCGCTTCGACAACAGAGCGAGTTACACCGGCAAAGCTTGCTGAACCACAATCCGGGTACCTTCCGCTTTAATCACAATAATCGGAGTATCGATGGGAATAAAATCTCCGTCGGTAACAACGTCAATTCGTTCCCCTTCAAACATCGCTGTTCCAGAAGGACGAAGCGGTGTCAGACTGATTCCTTGCAGACCAACCAGCTCTTTGCGTTCTGTGGCTGATGAATAACCACGATCCGCAGACATGCTGTCACTCAGTATGAACCGATTCCAAATTCCTCGATCCTTAAAGATAATTGAGATGATCGCAATGACTACCAGTGCTGCTCCAAAAGCGATACCCAGAGATACAAATGCATCACTCGTATCATAAGCAGCCCTTACAACACCGGCCACAAGCGCAATTGATCCCAAAATCCCCAGAATACCAAAGCTCGGAATAAACATCTCCAGAATCATCATGATGAGTCCGACGGTGAATAGCACCCATGTCTCTGCTCCGGCAAATCCCGCAATGTAGTTACCCGAGAAATACAATACGAAACACACGATACCTACAATACCTGGAACTCCAAAACCAGGAACAATCAATTCAATGATCACACCCGCGATTCCGAGGAACAATAACACAGTCATAACAACCGGATTGGTAAGAAAAGAGGAAATATTCTCCGCTGTCGTTCGTTCTACCTTAAAAACGTCATCCTGACTGTAACCTGCCCAAGCTGCCGCTTCTTCCGGTGTGTTGCTGATGTGGTCGGCATAACCAACTTTCAGCGCTTCTTCAGCCGAGAGAGCAATAATTTCACCTTTTTGCTTGGTTTTATTGATCTCTGGCATTTCAACAACGATGTTAACATCCGTCATTCCAGCTGCAATCTTGCCATCACGACCACTGATTTCAGCCGCTCCCTGCATTTTGCTTTTCCAGAATGCAACGAGTTTTGGATCATCAACATGTTTACCCGTACTGTCCACCATTGCTGCCGCACCAATCATACTGCCTGGTGACATTACGATCTTATCTGCATTCAGAGCCAGAAAACTCCCGGCTGAAGCAGCATCTCCACGAACAAATGCAACAGTCTCGATCGGACTGTCCTTGATCAGGGTACCCAATGCTTCTGCAGTGTCGACACGGCCTCCCGGCGTATTGATATCAAGAACGATCAGGCCAGCATTCATCTCTTCTGCTTGCTTGAACCCGCGTTCCATGAACTTGCCAAGTCCCTGCTCGATTGGTTTATCAACCGGAATAATATATACGGCACCACTCTTCTCAGCTGCATGCGCTGACGGTGATCCAATCCAAACAGGAAGCAACAGCGTCAGCAGCATTAAGAGCATCAATGGCCCCGTAAGCTTCTTCCGGCGCTTTCCCTTCACAATAGTCCCCCCTTTTCCATTAATGTTATACTGTCCAGCTTATGGTATTTATTACGTGCAATGCAACATTTCGTTTCAAAATCTTAAAATTATATTTGAAAACTCGATCAATTGCAAGAATAAAAATCCATAATAATATATATTAACCATTAAAAAGAAATTCCGTCATCCCAAGGACATCATGCTTTCTGATAAATGGAAAAAACACCTCCTGACAAGTCAGAAGGTGTTTATTGATTTGCTTTATTGCAGAAATTGTTGAACTGCTTGATTTACCAGTTTGCCGTCCGCTTTGCCTTTAACTTTCGGCATAAGGGCCGCCATGACTTTCCCCATCTCGGCTTTCGAAGAAGCACCGGTTTCCTGGATGGTCTGCTGTACAATAACTTTAATTTCTTCTTCGGTAAGCTGTGTGGGAAGGTACTGGATGAGTACTTCAATTTCCGCTTTTGCATTTGCCGCGAGATCTTCACGGCCCGCTTTGTCAAATTCTTGGAGGGCATCTTTGCGCTGTTTGATTTCACGACTCAGGATATCAAGCACTTCGTTGTCATCCAAATCTCTTTTCAAATCTATTTCAAGATTCTTGATCGTCGAACGAATCAACCGAATGTTGGAGAGTCTGAACTTGTCCTTACTCTTCATCGCTTGCTTCATATCTTCGTTCAATCGTTCGCTAAGATTCATGTAATTAAAATCCTCCTAAAACTTTCTCTTACGAGCAGCCTCGGACTTTTTCTTGCGCTTTACGCTTGGCTTCTCATAATGCTTACGTTTCTTCACCTCAGCCAATACGCCATCTTTAGCGATGGAGCGTTTAAAACGACGAAGTGCAGCATCAATAGTCTCGTTTTTGCGAACTTTAGTTTCAGACACCAGTTTTCCCTCCCTCCGACCAGACCGTCCAAGAGCAATAACACGGTTCATCATCTTACATTATAGGCGAAAGATAATAAAGGTGTCAACCTCAATGTAATGATCACTTATTTGAATCCATTTTATAACTCAAAGGTATTATGAAATGAATTCATTATATAAGCATTTGGTCACACATTCGTGGATTTAATGCATATGACTAAATCCTCAATATTAGTACCCATTAGCTCGTTTATTTGTGAGAATCGGACAGACTTGTCAACACGCCAAGTCTGGTACCACCCAACAAATGGTAATGCAGATGATGAACGGTTTGTTCTCCATCCTTACCACAATTGTTGATTAAGCGATATCCTGTTTCCTCCACGCCAAGACGCTTCGCCGCTTCTTGAGCAGCCAGATGAATCTCGCCGATCAATGGCAGATCTTCTGCGGTAACTTCATTCATGGAAGAAATATGTTTCTTCGGAATGACAAGAACATGTGTCGGTGCAGCGGGCTGGATGTCATGAAAAACGATAACATGGTCATTCTCCAGTACTTTATTGGAGGGAATGCTGCCCTCTACAATTTTGCAAAATAAGCAATCCATAGTTCATACCCTCCTTTGTATTCCAGTGTATGTATTCCCCTCTATCATACTAAAAGTAAAAACCCACGTCCAATCTCTAGACACACAATTAGGTAATCTAGGTCAACTGTCCATCTATCATCAAGCCGAACACTATACAACATTGGAAGTATACCAAGCCATTTTATCGAAATATGGTTTTATCACGCACTTTTCCCAATTAAACAAATATGTATGGTTAATGACACACAAAAGGAGATTGGTTAATTTGACCGTTTATCAACATGTACAGGAACTTATAGGTAATACACCTCTGCTTGAATTAACTCGATATCCATTACCGGAAGGAATCCGCCTGTTCGCCAAACTGGAATTCATGAATCCTGGAGGAAGTGTGAAAGACCGGATCGGCATTTTTTTATTGGAGAAGGCCTTGGCACGAGGAGATGTTAAGCCAGGTGGAACGGTAATCGAAGCTACCGCAGGCAATACAGGCATTGGTCTTGCAATGGCGGCTGTAGGCCTGAATTTAAAGGTCATTTTCACGGTACCTCAGAAGTTCAGCGAAGAGAAGCAGCAGTTGATGAAAGCCCTTGGAGCTAAGGTCGTGAACACACCCACGTCAGAAGGTATCACTGGTGCCATACGCAAGGCGGAATCGCTGGCGAAAGAAATACCGGGTTCGTATATTCCAGGTCAGTTCTCCAATGCGGATAACCCACTCGCACATTATGAACATCTGGGCCCTGAGATTTGGCGTGATCTGAACGGTCAGGTGGATGTATATGTCGCCGGAGCCGGGTCTGGCGGAACTTTCATGGGAGTATCTCGCTATTTGAAGGAGCAAAACCCGTTAATTAAAACATGTATCGTAGAACCCGAAGGTTCGATTCTCGCAGGAGGTCCAGCGGGACCACATCGTACAGAAGGAATAGGGGTCGAAACGTTATCTTCTTTTATGGATGTGAGTTACTTTGATGCCATTCATACGATCTCAGATGAAGATGCCTTTGAGCGGGTCAAGGATCTAGCCTTGTTGGAAGGCTTACTGGTAGGAAGTTCCTCAGGTGCAGCTATGCAAGCCGCATTAAACGAAGCTGTTCACGCAGCTCCCGGAAGTAACATCGTTGTTATTTTCCCGGATAGCAGCGAACGGTATTTAAGCCAAAATATCTATAATGGAGGACAATAAAATGAGACCAAAAACCAAACTGATTCATGCAGGTATTGTTGGTGATCCACACACTGGAGCAGTGAGTGTACCGATCTATCAAGTAAGCACGTATGAGCAAGAATCGGTTGGCGTACACAAAGGATACGAGTATTCACGAACAGGGAACCCTACCCGTCATGCGTTGGAAGAAGTCATTAAAGAGCTGGAGGATGGCGTTCGAGGTTTTGCTTTTAGTTCGGGAATGGCTGCAATTCACGCTGTACTGTCTCTGTTGGAAACTGGAGATCACGTCATTCTGACGGATGATGTATACGGCGGGACTTACCGCATTTTCACCAAGGTGCTGAATCGTCTGGGGATCGAGTCTACCTTTGTAGATACCACCTCACTACAAGCACTGGAGCAAGCTTTGCAATCTAATACAAAGGCCATCTATGTAGAAACACCTACCAATCCGTTACTCAAGGTCACCGATATTGCTGCTGTAGCGAAATGGTCGAAACAACATGAGTTGCTATTCATTGTGGACAACACGTTTAGTACGCCTTATTGGCAAACTCCGCTGGCTCTGGGGGCAGATATTGTATTGCATTCTGCAACAAAATATATCGGTGGGCATAGTGATGTCGTGGCAGGACTTGCGGTTGTCAACAGCGAGCAACTTGGTGAAGATCTGCATTTTATTCAAAATGCAATTGGCGCAGTTCTGGGACCTATGGATTCCTGGCTGTTAATGCGAGGTCTTAAAACATTGGGATTGCGAATGGAAGCGCAAGAACGCAATACAGAGCAACTTGTGACATTTTTGAATCAGCATCCAACAGTGAGCAAAGTCTATTATCCCGGGTTGCCCGACCATCCACAGCACAATCTTGCTTCCACGCAAGCCAGAGGATACGGCGGTATGGTTTCCTTTGATGTAGGCAGTGCTGAAAAAGTAGATGACGTGTTAAGCAAAGTCCGTTATTTCACATTGGCTGAAAGTCTGGGCGCGGTGGAAAGTTTAATTTCTGTACCTGCCCGAATGACACATGCTTCCATTCCCTATGAACGTCGGCAAGAATTGGGGATCACGGATGGTTTGATTCGTATCTCCGTTGGGATCGAGGATGTTGAAGATTTACTTGAGGATTTGAAATCCGCATTAAGTTAAGGGCATTTTGAAACCCATGCTGGCTGATACTCGCGAATGGGTAGTCGACGATTTTCTAAGGAACACAGGGCGTCTTATTTGATGTTCAAGCACTTATTTGAAATTATGAGGAACATCAGGCACGTTATTTCCCAAAACACCCTCAAAAAAATGCTGAAAACGGCTCTTTATTCGGTAATAACGTGTCTCAGACTCCTTAAAATTTTGCGGATGCTTCAAAGCCGTTAATAAGATGCCTCAGATTCGTCAGCGCTCACATCATGCTCTGCTCCTCCAACCGTGGGCAAGAGAACAGCATCGATTCCACACGAAGCGAAGCTTTTTATCGGAATAGAGAATTAAAGCTTTTTCGGTGTCTTGATCGTAAGCTTGCACATAGGCACGTTCTCGCATATTCAGGATGCAGTACACCGATTGCTGCTGCGGACGTTCAGGCCAGGTCTGCTTTCAGTAGGTTTAAATACAAGTTATGTGCTATCCGTTCATCTTCGATCTTACACTAATCAGGTTCAAAAAAAGGTCATGCCTTACAGAAGTTCGCTTCTGCACAGGCATGACCTTTTGGATGTTCGTATGTTGCCAGTTGTATTGCAATGACTGTTGCGATACATCAGGCTGAGACTTCGTATGTGATAAGACTTCTATATTCCATACTGTATAGTAGCATGAACAAAAACATCCATCCTCAGTTTGTATTTTCGAGGATTTTCATAAGAAGCATGAGAATGAATCACTGTAGTTATGCCTGTTTTTTTCAATTTCAATAGTACGGTAAAAGGGTTAACGCTGTAAGCGCAAATAACGGGAGCACCAGTCGGTTAAAACGTCTACGGCCATAACCATAATACGGATAAGGAGTAGGGTACCCGTATCCTGGGTAAAACCCGCGAGTATGACCTATCGGGTAGTTTGCTCCGGGCATTGCATTCGGAGCCCAGTTCGCATGATTCACCATGGCTTCTGGTCCAACGGGAACAGCCAAGTAGATCATTTCGTCATCCACATTTTCCATAATGCCATCGTAGTGCATACCATCATTCATCTGTACACATACATAACGGTGCATATGTTCCTTACATATTTTCTTCGCTTCCACTTTTTCCACTTGCCAACGCCTCCCTGATTCTGCTCTTGATCACCTTTTCATGGTATTCAGAACTGGGCGAATTGACACTACTGACGAAAAAACACAAAAAATGAAGCACCCCGTGAGCGGCTTCCTTGGAAGTCTGCTGCGCGGACATCTATTCAGGAAACGTCCTGATCAGATGTCCGCCGGGGTACTTAAATAAAGTTTGTCGGCTTAACTGTAGTATAACAGCCGGATGAACCTGTATCTGTGATGTAACTCACTCCACTATGTTATAAAAGCAAGAAAAGAAATATTTTTACATTATCAATTCGGTAATATTCAGTTGCTTGGACTATAAGAGCTTTTATCATTTATTTCGCTGAGAATTGGGGTAGAGAGAAGCGTACTGCTTCCCTCTTTTCTCCACGTTCTGCTCTTCGATCGGTGACAGATCACTACTCGTAACAAACATACATCCGCACTATATTTTCGGCATTCTGGCCCAAGTCCGTATTGTAAGCGGATATGCATCATACACGTTTCCCTCTACAGGGTCTCCAAGACCACACGTGAGCCGTTTCCGGCCTCACCTGCTGGAATCACCACAAGTTTGCGCGGCAAGCGTGCACGCAGTTCAGGCACGTGACTGATTACACCAACAGCTAATCGGTCGTCATGCAATTTTTCCAAAGACGTAATGACGGTATCCAACAGCTCAGGGTCAAGGGTACCAAACCCTTCATCCAGGAAGAAGAATTGAAGTGGGTACTGACCTCGCAGCTGAATCTGGGCCGACAGTGCCAAGGCCAGCGACAATGAGGTCAAAAACGTCTCGCCACCTGACAACGTTGATACCGGTCGTTTGACTCCCCCGTTGGCATCATCACAGATCACAAAACCGCCACCGGAATCCACCTCCAGTGAATAACGCTGTTTGGTCAGGAAGCGCAGACGCTGAGATGCCGCATGACTAACCTGCATCAGTTGTTCTTCGGCAATATACTCGACAAAAGCATTGCCTCTGAACGCGGATTGCAATTTGCTGAGCAGCTCACCTTGACGGCTTACCTCCACCCGCTTGTTCTCCAGTTCGGTCCAGCGAACATGTCGCTGCTCCACATCCTCCAGATCACGTTCTGCACGTGCTTTGGCACGAAGGGCAGCCTCATCCTCAATTCGGACCTGCTGCAAACGTTCGGTGCAGGCTAACCACTGTTCCTCCGATACGACAGCTCCATCCAGCTTTTGTTCCAATTCACGCAACTGGGATGCCAGTTCACGCTCACGTTCACGGTGCTGCTGGATCTCTCCTGCCAGTCGTTCTGCTTCCTGTGAAGGAATTGCCGCCGATACAACAGCATCATCCGAGTCAAACGGAGATTTTTCCAGCAATTGCTTCCACCGTTCCTGTGCCTGTTGCAGATGTTCTGTGGCCGAGGCGGCTGCCTGCTGTGCCATGACGTCTTTCTTGGCTGATTCCTGCTTCAGTGTATCCGCTTCTTTGAAGCGTTGTGCCGAGTCCGAAGCTGTTTTCCGCAGTCCATCCAGACGAGCCTGAGCCGCAGTAATCAGATCTTCTACCCGCTGCTCCCCAACCCACTGGCGCAAACGTTCTTCCTTCTCTGCCAGCTGTTTGCTATTGCCCTGCCACTCCGTTTGCCACTGAATCAGTTGTTTTTCCAATTCCACCAGCTTCTGCTGGAGAGATTGGATGATTTGGTCTTTTTCATCAAGGAACGTCACGCTTTTGTTCAGACGTTCCTTGATGTCTTCGGCGCGCGCATCGCGCTCCTGCATCGCCTGATAGAGGGCCTTGGCCTCCTCCTGAGCGATGCCCGGCAGTTCCGCGGCCCAGCGGCCCTGCAAGGCAGCCGCTGCAGCCTCGCTCTCGGCCAGCTTGCGCTCCGCCTGGGCGAGCCCGGCACGGCCGGCCTCCTGCGCAGCTGCCGCTTCCATGCGGCGCTGCTGCGCGCCCACAGCCGCCTGCTGCAACGCGGCGGCTTCGGCCTGGAGCGGCGCTGTTGCGGCAGCCAGCGCCTGCGCGGCTTCGCGCAGCGCAGCGGCACGCGATGCCCAGCCTGCCGGGGAGCGCCCATGTTCGGGCGACCCGGCGGGCTCGGGCTCCGCTGCCGCAGGCGCGGCCTCGGCTGCGGCAGGAGCTTCGCCGGCCGCAGCGCCAAGCTGCGGCAGCAGGCTGCGACGTTCGTGCAGCTGCTGGCGCAGCCCAAAGCGCAGCTCCTGCAGCTCCGCGTGCAGGCTGCGCAGCAGTTCCAGGTCCGCATCGCCTGCGTGCGGACCTTCTCCCGGCCGCGCAGCCGGGAGCGGGTGATGCGGCGAGCCGCACACCGGGCATGGCTCGCCGTCACGCAGCTCGGCGCGCAAGGCGGAGGACAGCCGGTGCAGCTCCTGCTCGCGCATTGTGCCACGCAGCTGTTCCTCCGCAAGGGCCAGCAGGCTTTGTTCGCGGCTAATATCCTGCTCACAGGCAAGCAAGGCCTCAAGACCTGCTGACGCCTGTTCTACCAGATGCTGACGCTCATCACTCAGGCGTTTTTCTTCCTCAGCCGCCGCCTTCAGCTTGTCGGCTCCCTGTTCTGCCGACTGCTTATAGGCTTGCATGTCAGCCTTATTTTGCTGCAACTGCTCCGCGGCAGTATCCACACGATGCTTCAGTTCAAGCGCAGCCTGCAGCTGTCTGCGTTCCTCTGACTTCACTTCATTTGGCTTGAGGCTCTCCTGTAGTTCCTCACGTCGTTTGCGTCCACGCTGTTGCAACTCCTTTTCTTTCTCAAGCTGCTGCCCTAGCGCAGTCTGTTCGCCCTGCCCCTGTTCCAGAAGCTGCGCGAGGCGCGAGCAATCGGCCTGAAGCCCGTCCCGTTCCCGTTGCAGCTCTTTTGCTTGTTCGAGTTGCTCCAGGCGCAGCAAAAGTTTCGGTTCTTCCTCAGTCATTTGCTTACGTGCCGTCTCAGCCTTCTCCGCTTCCTGAACAGCCAGACGCTCATGTTCCAGTGCTTGCTGATGAGCTGTCTCGGCGGTATCCTGCCGCTGCTTCTGTGTAGCCGTGGCATCTCGAACCGTCTGCAACGCAGGCAGTATTGCATCTGCCGCAACGGATTGTTTCAGCCGTTGTTCCCCTGCCTCTATCTGTGGTTCCATTGCTTTCAGCTTCTGCTGTTCATCTGTCCGAGCCTGCCGTTCGTTACTTAACTCACGAATTTTGCCCAGTTGTTCAGCTTCCTTCGCAGCTTCATCCAGTGCTTTGCGGGACAATTCAGACTGCTGAACAGCGGTTTGAAGTAGACGTTTCGTTTCTTCCAGCGTCTCCTTGCTGGCATTGCCCAGTCCCTGTTGCTCCGCAGCAAGAGATTGGTGAACCATATCATTATCCTTGACCCGCCGACTTAATTTGATGGCCAACTGATCCCCATACTTCTCCAGATGGAACAATCGTTGCAGCATCTGACGACGTTCGCTGCCTTTAAGTGATAAAAACTCGGCAAACTTCCCTTGCGGAAGAACCACTGCCCGTGTAAAATCATCCATCTTCAAACCGATCACATCTTCAACACAGCGATTCACATCTGCCAATTTGTCGGCAAGTACCTGTTCTTCGCCATTAATCGTCTCTATGAATTTGCTGATCGTGTTACTCACCGACACTTCATTATTTCGTTTGAAACGTCGCTCTACCCGGAACCTTCGAGTGCCTTCCGCCGACATCAGTTCAAATGTAAAAGCAACTGACAACGAATCTTCTGCATGGTTCATAATGCCTTGCGTCCCGTTCACCGCGCGTTCCACTTTTCCGTACATGGCGAGTGTGATGGCATCGAGCAAGGAAGATTTACCACTGCCCGTTGGACCAAAAATACCGAATAGTCCCGTCTCCGTCAGCACGGTAAAATCAATCTCCTGCATCTCCCGATAGCTTTGCAGTCCGGCAACTTTTAATAAAATCGGCTTCATCTTTCCTCGACCTCCTCACGCACACCCGGCTCGTCTTCATCCACAAGTTCCAGGAAAAGCTGTACCAGGCTGTCTTCCGGCTGTGCACCACCGGTCTGACGCTGATAGAATTTGCGGAACAGTTCATGTACAGGCAGCTCGGATCGTTGCTCCAAAAGGCCTGCTGCAGCCATCTCGGGATACACCGGGCGAATATGGATGATACCTTCATGTGATTTTCGCAGCTGCTGAATCTCCTTCAGGGACATCGCCTCGTCCAGCCACACTTCCATGTCGATAAAAGCCTGTGGATCACGTCCCTCGTCCAGCCAGCGATATACTTCTGCCAAACCACCACGCGCCTGCCAACGCACAAGCGGACGCCCGGACGTTAACAAAACTTCCTCCACCTGTGCAGCTCCGCCCGGTGCCAGATCAACCATCGTAACAGACTTGCTCTGCCCTGCTTCCGAGAAGCTGTAGGCGAGAGGAGAACCGCTATATCGAATCACACCGTCTCCTTTGACAGCCTGTGCACGATGAAGATGCCCAAGCGCCGTGTATTGCGCACCAGTCGCTAAAGATGAAGGGTCGACCGTGTAGGCCCCACCGATCTGAATCGGACGTTCCGAATCACTCTCAAGTCCGCCGAGCACATAGATATGGCTCATGGCCAAGTTCACGGTATCCGGGCGAAAAGAAGCTGCCAGACGCTGCATTAACATGCCCACACGGTGACTGTATGCCTGACGAAGCACATTTTCGTCACCATCTGTTGTCAGCAGTTCATTCAATCTGGCTTCAGAAGGATAAGGTAATGCGGCAATCTGTGCAATTTCTCCGGTTCGCTTTGCATGGATGGTTACCGCTTCTGAAGTAGGCATCCCTACGAGTGTAATGCCCTGTCTGTTCACAAGTGGAGTTACAGAAGCTACACGTTCTGGCTGATCATGATTTCCAGCAATCACCACAAGAGGTCTTCCATGCTCCGTCAGACGTGCTGCCGCTTCATAAAAAAGCTGTTCCGCCGCTGCGGGAGGATTCACCGAATCATACACATCTCCGGCCATCAATATGGCATCTGCCTGCTGCTCATCAGCGACCCTGACGAGTTCATCAACGAAATCTTCCTGTTCACGCAGTCGGCTTCGTCCTTCCAGCGTTTTTCCCAAATGCCAGTCCCCTGTATGCAGAATACGCATCGTCCGTTCCACCCCTCTCCCATATGAAATCCATGGTTTTAAATTCCGATCCAGTTCCTTTACAATTCCACTGCATGTCCACCATCAAAAAAGTACAGCCATTTCCGGTCAACTTTCCGACCTAATATATCTTCAATAGCCCGTCCATACAGATCTAGCTGGAAGCGATAATTTTTGGTAAGTTCATCCAAACCACCACGATGCTCCAAAACTCGATCCGTCTTGTAATCAAGCAAGACAAGCTCGCCGTCCACCTCATACAGACAATCGATAATCCCCTGTACAAGCACGGTTTCATTTTCAATCGTTGCCTGCATTTTGCTACCTTCTTTTAGCATCTGTATATCTGAGTTCGCCGCCCGTTCATGTAGCCATTCCACAGGAGACTGATGTGCCGGAAGTCCATACACAAACGGAATCTCCCGTTTTACCCACGCTGCACGCAACAGCTCTTTCCCTGGTTCTGTATCGAAAAATTCGACCAGTTCTTCGAGTTCGATAGCCTCCACGTGGTGGGGCAGCAAAATCTGAAGCTCTACCAATCGCTGAGTGGTCTGCTCAATAAGCTGTGAATCAATGGCCGATCCATCTATAGGAAGATGCTGCATCAACGTATGATACACGTTCCCCCGTTCTGCCCCTGTCAACTGCGTTGCCTCCATGAATTTGGGACGACGCAGGTGCAGTTTGAAAGACGTACCTGCAGATCCCGCATCCGGAAGGTTCACCGTACCGTTTGAATCTGTCCATGATCCAGTCTCACGCTCGTTAGATTCATCGGATACGCCACGTAGTACATGGCCTGCTTCATCTTTGGTGTAATTGATTCCTGGGGTGTTATAATCCAATAATTTCTCGGACTGTTCTCCCAGTTCCTCCATCACCTCTACGGACTGGATGTCCTGCATCGCAAGTAACGTTTTCAACTCCGTGACAGATGTGCTGGCTGCCACTTGAGTTGCTGCTTCATAGGGGTACGTCCAAGAAAGCCGTTGATCAACCTCCTGGATCAGCCGTGTCTCCTCTTGTTGAAGAGCTACTGTATCTGCACCTTCATCTTCAATGTTTTGGTTAGCCGTATCTTGTGCAATCTTCGTCAGCTCTTCTACCGTTGAGGATGTAACCAACTTCACAGGCTGAACGGCTTTTAGCGCAGCAATTCGTTCTTTCCGTACCTCAGTCATCCCGTCTTCTTCTCCGAGTGTCTGATCCACCACATGGTCACGGGATACCTGATCGGCGGAAATAATAGAGATCGCCCATCGTGATTGATCATCTGCAAGACAGGCTGAGAACGAATCATTGCTTCCAGCAAGTTCACGCAGCACAACCGCATCTGGATGTCTCATCAGGGATGGTCCAATCCAGTCCAGGTAACTCCGTCCAGCAGCAAGCAGATGGTCTGGCAATGCCAGTTTAGGGCTATCTTTGACCTGAGACCACGCCAGCGCTTTTTTCGCGGCATCTTTTACGGTACCCAGCAGAATCATTTTCTCTTTGGGACGGGTCAACGCAACATACAGCACACGCATCTCTTCAGCAAGCAGTTCAAATTGCGCACGACGACGAATCGCCAGATTGGCTAATGTAGGATAGGCAACCCGGTTCTCACGATCCACAAACCTCGGACCAAATCCTAGTTCCTTATGCATTAGAAACGGCGCGTTCAAGTCCTGCTGATTAAACATCTTGGATATGCCACCGACAAAGACAATTGGAAACTCCAAACCTTTACTCCGGTGAATCGTCATGATACGTACGGCGTTGTCCTGCTCACCAGAACTACTTGTTACAGTCCCGAGGTCTCCCCCGTTTTCCCGCAGTCTGGAAACATAGGTCAGGAAACGGAACAAGCCGCGATTCGCAGTTGATTCCTCATATTGTCGTGCGCGATCGTACAATGCCTTAAGATTACTTTGACGTTGCAGTCCTCCTGAAAGACCACCAACCCAGTCCAAATAACCGGTTTCCCGATACATACGCCAGATCAGTTCACTTAGACTGCCTTGTCTTGCCTCAAGTCTCCACTGCTCCAATTGACGCATAAAGCGAATTAACTTTTGCTGTAACTCCGAGCCTGAGATCTCCGTTATGCTCAGATCCTCACTTGCATGTCCCGCAACACCAGCATCTTGCATTCCATCTGTATGCAATGTATGCACATCGAATTCATAGACATCATCCAGGATCTCTGCCTCGACTGAAGCTGCTGTCTCCCGCTGTCCCTGTTCAATCTCTGACCAGGCTTCCGGCCACTGTAACTGGACGATATTGGTATCAGGATGATTATCCTGCCGGGATTGTTGTACGGCATTAGTGGAAGAATCGCTCCACTCTCCAGCAGCCGATATAACCGCATCATAGAATGACTGTCTTTTGTCACCGAGCCGAATCTGTGCCAGTTCTTCTTCATCCAGTCCTACAATCGGGGAACGAAGCACGGAAGCAAGCGGAATATCCTGCCTTGGATTATCAACAAGCTGAAGCAGAGACATCATGATTTCCACTTCTGTAGCCTGAAAATAACCCTTGCTCTGTTCTCCTCCAGCAGGAATTCCCTGCTGTCTGAATTCCTCAATCATGAGCGGAGCCCACATCAAGGTTGAACGCAGCAAGATAACCATGTCACCGTAACGTGCCGGGCGCATCGTTTGCAGGGCTTTGTCATATACATGGAGGGCAGGTTTGTCCGTATCCCCAACCATCTCACGAATACGCCTTGCGATCGCCCTTGCTTCCAACTGGGCTGTTTCAAGTTCGGCACTCTCCAGTTCTGCGGAGACCGATGCATCCCCATTCTCATCCGTACTCTCTGTCAGATCAGGACCACCACCCTGACGATCGATCAGCATGATTTCAGGTGTATACGCCTCATCACCAAGTGTTTCTGACGGAAAAGTAGCCCCATATGCCAGTTGAGCTCGTTCATCGTAAGCAATCTCTGCCACACCTTCGTTCATGAGTTGACGGAATATCATATTGACCGAATGCACGACTTCTGCTCGACTACGAAAATTCCGCGCAAGATCAATACGTTGACCTGTACGATGCAGACGATCTTCCACCATTCCATCCTCACGTGTGCTCGCTCCATACTGGCGATACTTGTTCATAAACAGACCCGGCTCGGCTAACCGGAAACGATAGATACTCTGTTTGACATCACCGACCATGAATCGGTTACCCGGGTTTTCTCTGGAGATCAGTTTCACGATATCTTCCTGAACCGTATTGGTGTCCTGATATTCATCAAGCAAAACTTCATCGAATCGCGAACGGTACTCCATAGCCGCATCGGAAGGCATCGACACTTCAGGCGTTGAATCCTCATGTCGTAAAATGTGAAGACAGTAATGCTCCAGATCACTGAAGTCAACTTGTCCACGTTCCTGTTTGGCCTGTCGATAACGTTCTCCAAATGTACTAACCAGCCTCGACAACTCCTGCATAAGTGGTGCCGCCTGCTCCAGTTCCTGCCAGAACGAAAACGCAGTTCTTCCAAACAATGAGCTTTTCAGATCGGTAACTGCCTTTTTCGCAGCCTCACGGAGTTCCTTCACCTGATCTTGTAAAGCAGGGTCCGTTTGATCCTTTTTGCAGGGTTTCAGTTTGCCAAATGCAGCGGGTTGAAACACTTCAGGCAACCTTTCCCATGGCATAACCTGGGCCGCAGACAACAGCTCTTCTACCATCACCAGGTCTTCTTTTAACGTATCTGCATAAGGTGCCGGTCCTTCAGGCTGCATGGAAATATGGATGCCTTGACGAAGCAGTCCTGCTGCACCACTCAAAGCAAGAGCCGCATCACGCAAAATACTCTGAACCCATGCTGAATGTCCAAGTGCCTCCACACTTTCCACCTGAAAAGCAGATGCCATCTCTGAGAGCCAATGATCCGGCCAGGAATGACTGCGGGAGAAATCATACAATCGTTGCACCAGTCGATGCATCGCATCATCATTTCGTTCTCCACTGAACCAGTCCACCAATTCGCGGAATGTACTACCTTCATCTTCTTCGCCATACTTTTCCTCAAATAGTTCTTCGAGTAGTTCCTGGCGCATGATTTCCGCTTCATTTTCATTCAGGATACGAAAAGCCGGGTTCAACGGAATTTGTTGATAATAACGGCGAATGACTTCCATACAGAATGAATGCAGCGTTGTAATAGATGCCCGTCCAAGCAGCGACAGCTGCTTACGCAGATGCTCTTCTCCAGGCTGTTCTTCAAGCGCACGTTCCAGCGCTTCCCGAATCCGTTGTTTCATCTCGGCGGCGGCCGCTTTGGTAAATGTAGCTACAAGCAAGCGATCCACACTGAATCCTTGGGAGGGATCTGCAATCTTGCGAATAATTCGTTCAACCAATACAGCTGTTTTGCCTGATCCCGCCGCAGCGGCAACCAGAATGTCTTCTCCGCTTTCCGAGATGGCACTCCACTGGTCATCACTCCAGAAGCTTCCTTCCGGTTTTGGCATATTCGTCATGATGTTTCCCCTCCCTTAGTGTGAGATAACATATCCCAGATTTGCTGTTTGCCCGGTTTGGACAACAGGTTGTATTCATTTCCTTCTATATTCTCATCAAACTGACAAACAGGCTTATACGGACAGAACGTACACGCCACTTCCTGCTGAATACGATAAGGCTCAATGGCCACATCCCCATCCGTAATCCGGGTACCAATCTCACGGATATTACTGCGAACCGAAGCAAGCAGCGTATCCCATTGCTCTGGCGTAGCTACAGCGGCGCTGCTATAAAAGCTTCCGTCCGCCTTAAGGGCAACTGGAATAATCGCTGAATACCCCTTATCCAGGGTGTTGTCCATTTGAGCGATTGCATCCCGATCTGCCAGCAGCAAACCTTTCATTTTGAACCGTTTCAGCAGTTCTTGTCCTGCCTGCTCCGATGTCATGCCGTTTGCGGATTGCAACAACGGGTTATGCACATGGAAATACAACGTTCCTCCCGGCATCGCCGTTTCCCCAAGCCATTCTTCGGCAGCACTAAGCAGCACCTCCAGGTAGGTGAGCATCTGCAATGACAGACCATAGTACACTTCATGTAACTTGAGGTCCGTCTGGCTTGATTTGTAGTCAATGACACGCAAGAGCAGACCATTCTCGCCTTCTGCCACATCCACACGGTCAATCCGACCCACGATCTCCATCACACAACCGTTCTCCAGTTCAAAACGCAGTGGCGGCAGGGTTTTATCCGGTCCAAAATCAAGTTCCAGCCCAATCGGTTCAAAACTTCCACGTCTGGACTGTTCACCGAGAATAACGGATGCCCGGCTAACAATGTCCTTCAATTTGCGGAAAATATAACCGTATCGCTTGGTGCTTAGCAAAATCCCCCCTTGCAGCTGTGGTGCAATCTGCTCCACCGTTTGCTCGGCTTCCTTGCGGCATTGTTCTGGAGTCAAGCTGCCCCAACTACGGTTTTCCTCACGCAACCGCATAGCTAGCTGGCTTAGTGCAGCATGAAACAGCTGTCCGATATCAGGAGCCTGAAGGCGGTACAATTGCCGTTCTTTGAGGCGTAGCCCATGCGAAGCAAAATGAGAGAACGGACAAGCAACAAACCGCTCCATTCGCGAGACACTCGTCCTCACCTCTGTACCATACAGTCTGCGACTGGTAGCTGTACGTAGTGGCAATGCTCGATTACGATAAAAGATCGATCCCATCAACCGCTCCAGCTGAGGTCTGCTTGTCTCCCGAGATACATGCCAATTGTAGACCGCCCACCACATTTCAGGGATTTCTTCTCCTCGGCGCCATTTGCGCAATTGTCCAATGAGCGCAGACAGACTCTGACCTGGATGGGTGACATAGGACCAATGCGCCTCTTCCGAGTTCGCAATCGGTGGTTGAGCGAGCAATGGCTGTTCTTGTAAACCAAACATCTTCCGTACATGGCGGACAATCTCGGAAGGAAGCAGTGCTTTCCCCTCATCATCAGCAACCGGGTAACTCAGCCACAACTGGCTGCTTGCGGCTGTAAGTGCCGTATAGATCAGGAAACGTTCATCCAGCATCTGCCTTGTTGCACTTGGTCCAAGCGCCACACCTCTTTCCGTCAGTAACGCTCTTTCCAGTTCCGTTAATACGCCATCATCCTGAGGTACGGCGGGTAATTCACCATCAACGGCGCCAAGGATAAATACGTATTTGATGTCCTGAAGACGTGTTCGGTCCATGGAACCAACCAGTACCTGATCAAGTGCTGGTGGTACCAGACCCAGCTTCAGTTCCGTCAATCCGGTCTCGATCATCCCGGCAAACAGCGTGATATCCAGCCGTTCATTCCCCATCATATCGACCATCTGATCCAATAAATCCAGCACAGCTCCCCACATCTGCCGATGTTCTCTCGACCGTTCGGGGTCACCTTGTGCCTTAGCTTCAGCAGACATGTTCTCCAGCTTCCATGCAATCTCAGCATCTTCCAGCAGTCTGTATAGTGCCTCGCACTGGGCTTTGGCTGTCTTTGCCTTTTTCATTCGTTTCTCAAAAACACCCAAGGAATCTGTAATGACCGTTCGGCAACTCTCCATTAAAGAAAGCATCTGGTCCCGTCCTCGACTACGGCCATCCTGACCGTTGTCTTCGAGCGACAGGCTTGGTACATACTTCCACGGTTTGCCGTCAGTCCAGCGATACCCGTGAATACCACAAGCCAGTACATAATTCTCAAGCTGGTCCATATCTTCACGAGTGATGGAACCATCACGCGGAAGCAGCAGATCCGTTTTGACACAGCGAAATACATCCTCGTAACGCCAGTGGCGCCGAACAATATCCAGTGCGGAACGGATAAACTCGGACAATGGATGATGAAGTTCATTTCTTCTGCGGTCCAGAAAGACGGGTACGCCATAATCCCTGAATAGAGGTTCAGCTATATCAGCGTAGGTATCCAACTGCCGGACAAGTACTGCCATATCCCGGTAACGCGCACCTTCGTTTTGTGCCAGGCGCCGCATCTCACGCAGTGCCCCCTCCATCTCAGCACGTCGGTTCTCCGCTGCAACCAGTCGGATTCCGGAATCAAGGCCTTCACTTTTCCAACGAATTCGCCGGTCGAAACCAGCCTCCAGATGAGCAAGTCCCGGACGATCCTTGTATCTCGGTGGAATCTCCGAATCTAGCACGGTTATATCGCTCGGTATACCCAGTTCGTCAGCCATCCCTTTCAGGCGCGCATAGGCACTTGCCGTGGGATAGAACAGTTCCAGTTCCCCAGGCAGTGCGCCGTGATCATAAGGACGATCCAATGTCAGTGCAATGGTCACGGAAGAGGACTGCAACATCAGTCGACCAATCACACTCATCTCCTGTGGCGTGAATCCCTGAAAACCATCAATCCAGATCTGGGCATCTTGCAGCAATGCACTTTCCGACAAACGATCTGTCAGCTCAGTCAACGTGTCTTCATCATCAATATATAAATTGGTCAGTTCCTGTTCATAGTCACGATATATCAGATTCAAGTCATGCAACTTGTCCTCCAGAATCGGCGAAGTGGATGAGGTATTCCCTCCAGACAGCCCGTCTTCCAGCAATGTTGGATCAACTTCATAACGTTTAAATTCACTATATAAGTCATTTAATTCGCCTATAAAACCCAGCTGGCTGCCGGATGCACCAAACAGCTTCAATTCTTCCTTACGGCGCTGGATGACTTTATAGAGCAGCATCTTTTTGCCTTCGGCTCCGATCGGAATACGAGCTGAACCGCCGGCTTCCTGCATTACGCGATAGGCTAAACGGCGAAAGCCCAGCACTTCTGCACGCATCGTACCTTTAATTGCTCCAGAAGACACCAATGCCTGCTCTGTTCGAAAAGAACTCTGTTCCGGAACGAGTAAAATCAAAGGTTTACCTTGCGGTTCTTGTTGAAGCAGGGTTGTAATTTCCCGGGTAATCAGCGAGCTTTTGCCGCTGCCTGCCCGGCCAATAACAAAACGAACGGACATGTCTAATCCTCCAAACCACACGTACAAGATTTTAATTCCCAGTATAACATATCTGACTTGGTTCGGAACATACGTTTGCCACTATTCGGTAAAACCGGAGATCATCTCCGTTAACACAGCAAAACAGCAAAAAGCCCACAGCTATCACACTGTGGACTTTTGACTTGATCTATACTTGATTGGAAACGGAAATCATACGATTAATTCTTTTTACTGCGCACTTCGAAAATAGCAAATTTCAGGTAATGTCCTTCATCCACGCCCAAAATTTGCGGGTGATCCTTACCGGCTGCTTTCCAGTCGATCAAACGAAGCACTTTGCCTGCATCTTCCGCTGCATCAGCAATCGTATCCAGGAAGAGGTCTGGACGCATGTGATACGAACAGCTGGCTGTTACCAAATATCCACCCTCATTGACCAGTTTCATTCCTTGCAGATTGATATCCTTATATCCACGGCATGCACCTTTGACTGCTGATTTCGTTTTGGCAAATGCAGGAGGATCGAGGATGACGACATCAAATGTTTTACCGCCAGCTGCCAGCGCTTTGGATGTATCCACTTTCTGTTCGCCTGCACGTGCACGTGCGGTACGTTCATCCAGCCCCTTCACTTGTTCACGCAAGTACTGAAATGCATCAGCAACTACGAATTCGACCCGGTCTGTGAAACCGTTCAGCTCTACATTTGTTCGTGCACTCTCAATGGCATGCTCCGAAATATCAAGACAAGTCACTTTTTTGGCTCCATACTTGCAAGCATTCAACGTAAAGCTTCCCGTGTGTGAGAAGCACTCCAGTACGGTGGCACCGTCCCAATAAGGGAATGTAACTACCTTACCGCTTTTATTCACAGGCAACATCTGCTGTGTGCCATCCTGCTCGGTCGTTTGTAGTGTGATTCCACTCTTGTAGCCCCAACCCTTCATGAGCGGTTCGATCGCTGCACGATTCTCGCGTTGGTCGAAGAAGTAACCTGTCTTCTGCCCTTCCACGATATCCACTTTAATGAGTAGTCCATTCTCTGTAACCGTGACATGTCGTGGGCACTCTCCGTACAGTGGACCTTTGGTCTGCTCCAAACCTTCCAGTTCACGAATCGAGACATCACTGCGCTCATATATGCCTTCCGGCTGCATTACTTCAATGAGTGCCTGTACAATGGCTTCACGGCAACGATCCATGCCAAGTGTAAGCAACTGTACAACGAGGATGCTGCCGAACCGATCAACGATCAATCCTGGCAGAAAATCAGCTTCACCGTAAACGAGACGATATGCCTCGCCATCCTGGATAAAGCGTTCCCGATGACGCAAACAATCGCGGAAACGCGCTGCAAAGAACGCGGTGTCCATCTGTTCGGACTCCAGCGGTTGATACGCTACAACTCTTACTGTGATTTGAGATGCGGGATTGTAATATCCTGTCGCCAGATAGCGACCTTGATGATTCAATACATTGACGAGATCTCCCGGCTCCGGGTTTCCGTCAACAGAGGCAATTTCATTGTTAAATATCCATGGATGTGCATGTTCAAGCCGCTTTTTGCGACTACGTTCGAGTGTAACTGATGGCAAGGTAGATCCACTTCTTTCATAGTTAGTTGAAAAGATAGGTTTGGTGCGGCGCGTAAATGGCGTTCCGGGTTCGAATCGATCTTCCGATCGCTGTTGTCTCCAGATTTTTTTGATTCCCTTTCTTAAAGGGAAAATCCAGAGACAAAGGCGCACGCTTCGCTTCTTCAGATTCGATTTCGTCCCCTCCACTACGCTTGCACGAATCACCGTATCTTTCGAATTGGGGTGCGGCAGTTAAGTGACGTTCCGGTTACGAATCGATCTTCCGATCGCTGTTGTCTCCAGATTTTTTTGATTCCCTTTTTTAAAGGGAAAATCCGGAGACAAAGGCGCACGCTTCGCTTCTTCAGATTCGATTTCGTCCCCTCCACTACGTTTGCACGAATCACCGTATCTTTCGAATTGGGGTGCGGCAGTTTAAGAGCATGTTGGCGCTACCGCTTTGCTTCTTCGGTAACAATTTCGTCTTCTTCGCTACGTTTGCACGAATCATCGTATCTTTCGAATTGGGGTGGGGTAATTTAGGTCGCTTCCCTCTGAATTCCTTTAGGCTTGTCATGGTTGTCTTTTCTTACTCATAGGATGAGTTAAGGAACCCGGACGGAAGGAATGATGTTTCTATGTTTAGAGATGTGATTTTGCCCCTACTCTATGGGCTTATTATCTTTTTTGGTGGCATGAAGTTGATGGAAACCGCCTTGCAGCGCATGGCAGGGCCCATGTTGGCAGGTTGGCTCAATCGTGCCACCTCTGCTCCATGGAAAGGCATGGCCTTCAGTGCGGGCGCAACGGCCCTGTTACAGAGCAGTACTGCGGTCACCGTACTCACCATTGGACTGGCTAATGCCAGATTAATTACCTATGGACGCACACTTGGCATCATCCTTGGCACCAACATCGGGACATGCCTGACAACGGAGCTGGTGGGACTGCAGATCGGACGCGCTTCCCTGCCGCTACTCGTCCTGTCGCTAACGGGCTGGGCCATGTTTGTTGTTCTTGGTGAACGCAATCTGGCCGCTCCTGAACGCACGCGTCAGACTCTGTTTAACATCCAGTACAGCTTCCTCGCAGCTGCGGGATTTGCACTTGTTATGACAGGCATTCAGGTGATGCAATCCATTGCCTTGCCCTTGCGGAGCATGGGCGTATTTCAATGGTTTCTCGACCGGTCGGCCGACAGCTTGTGGTGGGGCTTCCTGGCAGGTGCCTGTCTGACAGCGCTCATTCACAGCAGCGCAGCTGTCATTAGCATGGCGATTACGCTCGCAGCCACAGGGGTATTGCCTGTGGAGATCGGTATCGCCATTGTGATCGGGTCCAATGTGGGGACCTGCATCACCGCTGTGATTGCTGCCGCGGGCGGAGCATCCGCAGGCAAATTTGTTGCAGCCTCCCATGTTGTATTAAACATTGCGGGAGCGCTGCTGTTTATGCCGCTGATCGGCCAGCTGCATGCAGCTTCGGCCTGGCTGTCAGCGGACAACGGGGCACAGATTGCGCATGCCCAGACCCTTTTTAACATCACCAGTTCACTGCTTGCTTTGCCATTCTGTTACTTGCCAATCTGGCACAAAAAACCACCGGTCCACGCCCCAGCGGCGAAGTCACCCGTGGCTTGATGATCTGCCTATCCATACCCACAGAGCGCGCGGCTAACTGACTCGAACAATAATGCGTTATACGTTAATGCCTAACTTGTTCAGGGCTACACGCAAGATATCATCGTTATTATCATATCCGTTCTGCTGCTGTAAGGACCATGCTTCTTCCGGAGCATACCAATCCACACCCTTGATTTCTTCAATCTGAGGCTGTAGATTACCACTCTCGGCTTCAACGAGATAATAATGAACTTCCTTGTCCACCGGGCCAAAATCTGCATGTTGGTACGTATAAGCAATGATATCAACCGGCTCTACAATGCGACCCACCATACCTGTCTCTTCCAAAATCTCGCGTAGTGCTGTCTGTTCGATTGTTTCTCCATCTTCCATTTTGCCCTTGGCGAGAGTTGTTTTACCATAACGATCTACGATAAGCTGAATTTGAAGACGTCCGTCTTCCCCTGTTCTATAAACAACTCCGCCTGCTGAAATTTCTTTTTTGTTCATCGTGCTCTCCCCCATCAACTTCGATATCTTTATTTTATTTTTTTGCAAAAGAAGGACCTCATCTCCCCGGGTAAGCTCCCCAAGGAAATGAAATCCTTGTTTCTGACGCCTCGATCACATCGCGGCGGACTTAAGATTCTCTTCCAACACACGTACCAGCGTAGCCTGACTCTCGTTGACGCCGGCTTCAACCACTTTGACTCGGCACACTTTACCGACCATATCCATCGTTCCGTCAAAGACCAGTTGAATGTAGTTGTCGCTATAACCGTGCAGCTTACCACTTCCCTCGCGGCCTTTGGCTTCACCTTCGGGAATAACATCCAGTACCTGTCCGACAAACTGCTCAGCGTACTCCAGCTGCATCTGCTCAGACAAGTCAATCAGTTCATGCACACGTGCATTTTTGACCTCTTCGTCCACCTGATCTTCCATCCGTGCTGCTGGTGTACCCGTACGTTTAGAATAAGGGAATACGTGCATTTCGGAAAAACCGATCTTCCGCATCAACTCATAGCCATTACGGTACATCTCATCCGTCTCACCTGGAAATCCAACAATGATGTCTGTTGTAATCGCTACATCAGGCATTGCTTCCCGAATGCGAAGCATCTTGTTGTAAAACTCTTCTGTCGTATATTTACGGCGCATGCGTTTCAACACCGTATCATCACCCGCTTGCAGCGGAATATGGAAGTGACGAACGAGTTTGTCGGAACGTTTGATCACGTCGAGCATACGGTCGTCGATCTGGCTGGCTTCAATCGAGCTGATTCGAATACGCTCCAGCCCCTCTACCTTATCCAAATCCCACAGCAGATCGGTCAGATCATAGTTCTCCATGTCATCGCCATACCCACCTGTATGAATACCGGTCAGAACAATCTCCTTGTATCCGGCGTGTACGAGTTGATGCGCCTGTTGAATAATGCTGTTTGCTTCCCGACTACGTGAGAGACCGCGAGACCACGGAATGATGCAGAACGTGCAAAAGTTATTGCATCCATCCTGAATTTTCAGGAAAGCTCGGGTACGATCAGCAAAATCAGGTACATCCATCTCTTCAAACACACGGGTTTTCATAATATTACGCACCGCATTAACCGGTTGACGGGACTCCTGAATTTCATTAACATATGGCAAAATCTTGTCACGGTCCTGTGTACCGATAACCAGATCCACCCCTGGGATGTCCAGAATCTCTGCCGGAGAAGTCTGCGCGTAGCAGCCTGTAACGGCCACAATCGCCTCCGGGTTGCGCCGAATGGCACGACGAATAATTTGACGGCTCTTTTTGTCGCCGGTATTGGTTACTGTACAAGTATTAATCAAGTATACATCCGCTGTCTGTTCATCAAAGTCCACTTGATCGTAACCTTCGTTTTTGAACAATTGCCAAATCGCCTCTGTATCATAGAAATTAACTTTGCAGCCTAAGGTGTAAAACGCCACGGATGGCATAATTACATTCCTCCCATTTCTCCGGATTCATATAGCACGCAAGTTAGTGCTGCCATTCCAGCTGTCTCAGCACGCAAGATGCGTTTGCCCAGTCCAACAGATACAGCACCTGCCTGATCGGCCTCTGCCGTCTCCTTCTCAGAAAATCCACCTTCCGGTCCAACCACGATCAAAACTTCTGCACTTGCACCAGGTGCAAGTTGCTCTACAAACGGCTTCAGTGCATCTCTCAGCTGTTTACCGTTTTCTTTCTCATAACAATAACATACCAGGCTGTAGCCCTCAAAAGAAGATAACAGCCCTTTCCAGGAAAGCGGCTGCTCCACGGATGGAATACGATTCCGGTGACTCTGTTCGGCAGCTTCCTTGGCAATTTTCCGCCACCGCTCCAACCGTTTGCCTTCTTTCTTGGCATCATATTGCACAATCGTACGTTCTGATAGGAAGGGTACAAATGATACCGCCCCAATCTCAGTACATCTCTGGATAACTGTTTCCATCTTGTCACCCTTGGGCAAACTCTGTGCCACGGTTACACGAATGCGTGCTTCATGGTCCATCTCGAGAGGTTCCACAATATTGGCAGTAACTTGGCCAACTTCAATGGTCTCAATTTCCACGAGTGCTTCTCTGGAGTTTCCGTCACTGACAATCAGTTTATCTCCAGGTTTACCACGCATGACTTTGCCAATATGGCGTGCATCATCACCTGTGATGATCACAGCGTGTTCATTAAACTGTTCTGCAGATACAAAATATCGCTGCATTAGTCAATCCACCCATTCTGTCCTGTTATGACTGGAATTCACCCCGCCTGATGACAGGCGTGAATCCAATCGCCACAGATGATCATACAACTTTTACGTGTTTCTGACCAGTATATCAGCCCAAAACACGATGCGCTTTTAGCGATATAATTCAATAACCAGCTTTGCCAGATCCACATACATCGTTTGCGCAAACTCATACAAAGGTTGAATCGTCACATTTTGCAACGGAGGTATAACAAGAATCAATAGGAAGATAAAAATAGACCATTGCTCCACCCCTTGCAGCTTGCGGCTGATTGAAGGTGGCACTACATCTTCCAGAATCCGATAACCATCCAGCGGTGGCAACGGAATCAAGTTAAACAGGAACAGGAAAAAGTTGGTTAAGTTAAAGATAGCGAAAAACGTTGTGATTGCTGTCAGCAACCGCTCATTATCAATGCCGCCGAGTGCTCCCGAACCAACCAGTGAAGCATAGATGATTGTACCGATGATCGCAAGCAACAGATTGCTCAGAGGCCCTGCTGCGGATACGATGATGCCCATCAATCTAGGTTTGTCGAAGTTAGCACGATTAACCGGAACTGGACGTGCCCAACCAAAGCCGGCAATAATGAGCAACAGCACACCAAACAAGTCAAAGTGTACAACCGGATTAAGCGTGACCCTACCCAACAGCTTGGCTGTCGGATCACCGAATTTGTTGGCAAAATACGCATGCGAGAATTCATGCACCGTAAATGCGATCAGGATGGTCAGCAGGAAAAACGGAAGCTGATCGATCGGATAACGAAAGAACGAATTCCAAAAGTCCATGGGTTACCCCTTTCTGGCTACAAACGCCAGCCAATCCTCATCACGATGGATCGCACTCACTTCAAACCCGGAGGCTACCAGTGCACCATGCACAACCTGCTCTTTGTTCTTCCAAATGCCGGATACAATATAGGTCCCACCAGACTCAAGCGCATGATAGACATCGTCCACGAACAACAAAATGATCTCAGCCAGAATGTTCGCCACAACAACCTTAACTGGCAGTTGCACACCTAGCGAAGGGTCCTGACTCCCGAGGACGGACAACAGATCACTCTCTTTAACCGTAATTTGTTGCTCCAGCCCATTCAGTTCCACATTTTCCCTGGCACTGATTACCGCAACTGGATCAAGATCGAGCGCCAGTACATGTTTTGCCCCAAGTTTTATCGCTCCGATAGCCAAAATACCAGAACCTGTACCTACGTCAATGACTTCCTCGCCGCCCTGAATAACCGTTTCCAGTGTGCGCAAGCAGAGGGAGGTCGTTGGATGTGTTCCTGTACCAAAAGCCATGCCTGGATCAAGCTCAATAATTTTCTCATCCGGACTTTCTGGCGTATACTCTTCCCACGTTGGTTTAATCGTCAGACGTTCCGATACACGTATCGGCTTGAAATATTGCTTCCAGGCTGTTGCCCAGTCATTTTCATCCACTGTACGTGTCTCATAACGAACCTCACCTGTATCAATTCCGAATTCGGAGAGTTCCTCAATTCTCGGATTAACTTCGGACTGCAATGCAACCATATCCGTACCTTCGGAGAAGTACCCTTTGATGACCGCAAAGCCTTCCGGAATATCATTCAAAGGAACGTCGTATAACTCACCATATGTCGTGTCCCGTTTTTTATTTAAAGTACCGGACTCTTCAATCGAAACCCCTCCAGCACCCGCTTCATGTAAAAAATTCGAAATCATCTCCACAGCTTCTTCTGTGGTATGTATTGTTAGTTCATGCCATAACATACTTGGTTTTTCCTCCTCATTTTTCAAACATCCCAACTATTGTACTACACAAGCTAGCCGAAGCACAAAGCCGCACCAGTAAAAGAAAAACAAAACAGGATATCCGCAGCCTGACTGCTCGAATATCCTGTCATCTATTCATACATATCTGTTTCATTTACTTAAGCATTTAGCATACTTTGAATCTCACTTAGCAAAAACGCCCACCATTTTGTGTGATCATCTCTGCGGCTTGCGGGAGTGAATCGTTGGAAACGGACACGGTCAGCAAAATTTCTTGTTTTAGCCTGTTTGCCGAATCCTCTTTGGGTGTATCATACACCTGACCATTAGACAACATTTCCGTTTCATCACTAATCAGGGCAAGTACATTCAGTTCGCCACTAAATCCTCCGACGACGGCCGTAGGAGAATTATCGAAGCCCGTAACATCGTTTGAATCCAATGCAGACGCTTCATTGCCAAGGCTCTCGATACTTAATTGGTTCGGGTGCAACAATTCCAGGGCTCTGCGTGCAGACTCGGCCTCAGTCCAGCTTGTAAAAACAGCTTCGAGGGTCACTGCCGAGCGATCTTCAGTCATGAAGCTCCCGTCCCTGACGTCGATCAGCCGCTTCACTGCGGCGTAGTGCTTCGATATCTTCATGATCCGCAGCTTCAGCGCTGAATTCCACGTCCTCATTTTTTGCGGATTGCATACGTTTCATCTTTTCCGTTTTCGTTAAAATCTTGCCTGGACGTTCATGTTCTGCCATTGTAATGCTCCTCCTTCAAATTAAAATGAACTAATATTTGTTACACTGTAAGACTCCGATTGTAGTCCCATCCTCCGATCGCTGTTATCCCCAGATTTCTTCAACTCCCTCCTTAAAGGGAGAAATCCGGGGATAAAGGCGCACGCTTCGCTTCTTCAGATTGGTTCTACACTCTCCGTTAAAGTGTAATTATCTGTCCATCTTATATATATTTCTTAAAACTAGATCATTCCACCGGCTTGTTCGATTATAGACATAGCGCGGTGATGTACCGATTCATCTACGATGACAGTTAGCAATACATCTCTTCCCGTTGGTCCACCCTGTCCACCATCACTCATGCCGCTTGCAGAAGGGTCCGCCGCAGCCATGATTCCAGCACTGGCATTTGTTTGCATCGAATCGGGCACCCATGATGAAAAACTGCCGGAAACACCCGGCTTGTAGGAAGCCCCGCTTGGTCCTACACCCGCATATCGGCTGAATCGATTAATTGACAGGTCCTCCACTCGCAATGCCTCCAGTTTTTTGGCTGCCCCTTGAGCCTGCTCCGGGCTGTGAAAGTACGCCAAAATATTTTTCTCGGTCATCCGCTTCACCTGCTTTCCTAATTTCTCGCATATCAGCTATGCATATCATTCTCGCCATGCTATCTTTCCGCAAGTTCGCTCAGAATATACCGAAATGCTCCCACAAATTGCTGTCGTTCTTTGTAGCATAAATCCAAGGATTTTGCCAAAACCACTGAAACTATAAAAAAGGCGTACAAAAAAGGACACCCTACGGTAAAAACCGCTATGGTGCCCTTTTGGACTTGCTATATTTTATTCTCAGTCGCCGCGGAAGGCGCGTTTCACTCTATCAAAGAAAGATTGTTCATGCTCATGTGTTTGCTCTCCATCCAGCGCAGCAATTTGGCGAAGCAGATCTTTCTGCTCGTCATTCAGCTTACTAGGTGTAACCACAACCACTTTCACATGTTGATCCCCTTGCCCCATACCGCGCAGGCGTGGTACACCTTTGCCTTTGAGTCGGAAATACGTTCCCGTTTGTGTACCAGCTGGTACTTTCAACTTCACTTTTTCAGTCAACGTCGGGATCTCAACCTCATCTCCCAGAGCTGCCTGAGCAAAGGTAAGTGGGATTTCGCAATAAATATCGTCACCTTCACGCTCGAAGAAATCATGTGATTTCACGCGAATGACAATATACAGGTCTCCCGCTGGTCCGCCACGCAGGCCTCCCTCGCCCTCACCTGTCATACGCAGTTGCGCGCCATCATCTACACCCGCTGGAATGCGGACATGGATTTTGCGTTGCTTGCGGACTTTACCGCTACCACTGCACGTTGTACATTTTTCTTTGATAATTTGGCCCGAACCACTACAGTTCGAACATGCACGACGATTAACCATACGACCAAACGGTGTATTTTGCACGACTTCCTGCTGACCGCTACCTTGGCAGACCGAGCAGGTTTCCGGTTTCGTTCCAGGTTTGGCACCTGAGCCATGACAGGTATCACAGCCTTCGGTACGCGGAATCGTAATATCGGTTTCTTTACCGAATACAGCTTCCTTGAACTCAATCGTCATCGTGTACTGCAGATCATTTCCCCGTTGCGGAGCATTTGGATCACGTCGTCCACCGCCACCGCCGCCAAAGAACATGTCGAAGATGTCGCCAAATCCGCCGCCGCCAAAATCACCGCCACCACCGAATCCACCTTGATTCGGATCGACATGACCATATTGATCATATTGTGCACGCTTCTGACCGTCACTCACTACGTCGTAAGCTTCTTTAACTTCTTTAAATTTAGCTTCCGCATCAGCAGCCTTGTTTACGTCAGGGTGATACTGACGGGCAAGCTTACGGTAAGCCTTTTTAATCTCATCGTCGTTAGCCGTTTTACTAACGCCAAGCACCTCATAATAATCACGCTTTTCAGCCACTCTTCCACCCCCATATCATTCACCATATCGCACATCGTGACAAAAGGAAAGCCAAAGCGCGGGAGCCCCGGCTATGACTTTCCCTCTAATTCGAACGTCACCGATGTTTAATTCGCGTAGAACTACGAATTAGTTTTGTTTTTTATCTTCATCCACAACTTCGTAATCAGCGTCTACGACGTTGTCACGTTTAGCAGAACCTTGTTGCTCTTCAGCACCTTGTGCTTCTTGCTCTTGCGCCTGAGCTTGCTCATACAGCTTCACGGACAGTTGTTGAACGATCTCTGTCAGTTCTTCTGTAGCAGCTTTGATATCTTCCAGGTTGTCGGAAGCCAGAACGCCTTGCAGTTTTTCTTTGGCAGCATTTGCTTTTTCAACTTCGCCAGCATCTGCTTTTTCGCCAAGATCTTTGATCGTTTTGTCAACAGAGTAGATCAATTGATCTGCACTGTTTTTCGCTTCAACGAGTTCTCTGCGTTTTTTATCTTCTTCAGCGTGCAACTCAGCATCTTTCATCATTTGCTCAACTTCAGCATCGCTCAAACCGCTGGAAGAAGTGATTGTGATTTTTTGAGTTTTGTTAGTACCTTTATCTGTTGCAGATACGTTAACGATACCGTTGGCATCAATATCGAAGCTAACTTCGATCTGTGGAACGCCACGTGGAGCTGGTGGGATATCACCCAACATGAAACGTCCAAGCGATTTGTTACCCGCTGCCATCTCACGCTCACCTTGCAGAACATGAATCTCAACGCTTGGTTGATTGTCTGCATATGTGGAGAATACTTGAGATTTGCTTGTAGGGATCGTTGTGTTACGCTCGATCATTTTTGTGAATACGCCACCCGCTGTTTCAATACCCAGGGACAATGGAGTTACGTCAAGCAATACAACGTCTTTCACATCACCTGTCAGTACGCCCGCTTGTACAGCAGCACCCAAAGCTACAACTTCATCCGGGTTAACGCCTTTGTGTGGCTCCTTACCCGTCAGTTTTTTGATCGCTTCTTGTACTGCAGGAATACGCGTGGAACCACCAACCAATACGATCTTGTCGATATCGTTAGCTGTCATACCCGCATCACTCAATGCACGACGAGTTGGTTCAAGCGTACGCTCAACCAGACCTGCAGAGATTTCTTCAAATTTCGCACGGCTCAGGTTCAACTCCAAATGCTGTGGAACGCCATCAGCAACCGTGATGAACGGCAAGGAGATTGTTGTAGTCAATACGCCGGAAAGTTCCTTTTTCGCTTTTTCCGCTGCATCTTTCAAACGTTGAACCGCTGCTTTATCTTTACTCAAGTCAATGCCTTGATCTTTTTTGAATTCACTTACGAGATAATCAATGATTACTTGGTCAAAGTCATCCCCGCCCAGTTGGTTGTCCCCGCTCGTTGCTTTAACTTCGAAGAAGCCGTCACCCAGTTCAAGAATGGATACGTCGAACGTACCGCCACCCAGGTCATATACGAGAATCGTTTGGTCTTCGGATTTCTCCATACCGTATGCCAAAGCTGCTGCTGTAGGCTCGTTGACGATACGCAGAACTTCCAAACCTGCAATTTTACCCGCATCTTTAGTCGCTTGACGCTGACTGTCATTGAAGTAAGCTGGTACAGTGATAACTGCTTGAGTTACCGTTTGACCCAGATAAGCTTCAGCATCAGTTTTCAATTTTTGCAGGATGATTGCAGAGATCTCTTGTGCAGAGTAGTCTTTGCCATCAATTGTTTCCTTGTGGGAAGTACCCATGTGACGTTTGATCGACATGATGGTACGATCCGGATTGGTGATCGCTTGACGTTTTGCAGTTTCACCAACAACGCGCTCTCCATCTTTTTTGAAACCAACTACGGATGGAGTTGTACGTGCGCCCTCCGGATTTGGAATTACGACAGCCTCGCCGCCTTCCATTACTGCTACGCATGAGTTTGTTGTTCCTAAGTCAATACCAATTACTTTGCTCATCCGAAAATTTCCTCCCTCAACAATTTAAAATGAATGGGTCTGATCTGACCCTTATTTAGATGTTCATGTTGCTAATCGTGCTCTATGTGTACAAACCTTTATATTAAACTTCGCCCACATTGTTCAACTATGGAGCCGACTCATTCCTTCCTAAAAGGAAATTATGAGCTGACTTTAACCATAGCTGGACGAAGCACTTTATCTTTCAGCATGTAGCCCTTTTGGACTTCCTCAACAACGATACCTTCTTCGTACTCGTCGCTCTCCACTTGCATAATTGCTTGGTGGAATTCAGGATTGAACGGTTGTCCTACCGATTCCATTGCCGTCAGACCTTCGTTATTCATCACGGTTTCCAATTGACGGAAAATCATTTGGATGCCCTTGGAGAAAGATTCGACCTCTGCTCCTTCCGGTACAGTAGCCATGGCGCGCTCGAAGTTATCAATAACCGGTACCAGTTCGGTGACCAGCTTCATCGAAGCGTATTTAGCCAATTCTTCTTTTTCCTTCTGAGTACGACGACGGAAGTTATCAAAATCAGCCTGTGCACGGACATAACGCTGCTGTTGCTCCTCAGCTTCTGCCTTCAGACGTGCAAGCTCATCCTGCTCCTGATCAGCCATCTCTTCAGCTTGTGCTTCTGCAGCGCCAGCTTCATTAATAGGCTCCTGCTCTGCTGCTGTTACCTCTTGTTCTTCTGTAAATGATTGCTCCTCTTTCAAGATGTTCACCTCCTTATACGAATGAAATGGTTCATTCCCGAATCTTATTTGAAACGATGTGTCAGCATCGCCGTCAAGTCACGGGATAGTGTATTTAGAATATGAATGACACGTGCATAATCCATCCGCGTGGGTCCTAGAATACCGATCGAACCCAAAGCCTCACCGTCCAATGAATAGGAGGCTGTAATCAGGCTGCAGTTGGCAAAGGCTTCATGATCATTCTCAGTGCCGATTCGCACTTGAATACCAGATCCACCCGGCACGGGCATCATCAATTTCATGAGTGTTGGTGTCTCTTCCAGCAGGTCAAGAATATCTTTTACCTTTTCGATATCTTTAAACTCCGGTTGAGTCAACATATTGGTGGCACCACTGAGGAACAGACGATTATCATGTTCGTTGTCAAAGGCACTGTTCAGCACCTGCATAACTTCCTCGTAACGTGTAATATGCCGTTCCATCTCTTGCCCAAGTTCAGTATAGAGACGGGATTTCAATTTGTAAATTGGCACACCAACCAGCTTGGTGTTCAACAGTCGAACCACTTTCTCCATCTCGGCTACCGAGATTTCTGGAGGAATCTGGACCGTCTTGTTCTCCACCTGACCGGTATTGGTCACAATGATTGCCACAGCTTCACTTTCGTTCAGCGGAAGCAATTGGAAGTGGCGAAGGGACGTATGGAATACTTCCGGTCCAAGCAGGATCGAAGTATAATTCGTCATATGTGACAAAATATTGGATGCATGTTGAATAACTTGTTCCATGACATTCAGCTTTTCGGCGAAGAACGACTTCAGATCGTCCAATTCCTGGGGTTCCACCTGATTCCAGGGAACCAAATGATCGACGTAATATCGATAACCTTTATGAGAAGGAATGCGACCTGCCGATGTATGCGGCTGTTCCAGGAAACCCATATCTTCAAGGTCCGCCATTTCATTACGGATCGTCGCCGGACTGTATCCAACATCTCCCCTTTTGGAAATGCTCCGGGACCCTACGGGCTCAGCTGAACGGATATAGTCATCCACTATAGCGTTCAGAATCATTCGTTGACGCTCTGTTAACATGGTGAGTATTCCCTCCTTCTGACTGTACTGTCCCATGTCGTTAGCACTCCGGTTAGATGAGTGCTAAGCGGTAATACAAAAATACCAAACTGACGTGAACATTGTCAAGTGAGTTTGATGAGTGGGCTCATCTATTTATAGTATAGACCAATGTCGACGAGTCCTAACAACTTTATTGAACATACTTTGAAGTAAAAAGGACTGCATGTAGGGCAGAGGCTGACTCGGCTCAATCCATGCAGTCCATTTAGTTGTTAGGCTGAAACGTTAAGCTCTTTTAATACGGCGATCTCATCACAACAATCCTGCTTGCTGCAATGAACACAGTCGGTCCATACTTTCTCGGGGAAAATCTCTTTTTCCACCACGGCAAAGCCGTTTTTGAGGAAGAAGGATACTTCATATGTCAACGCCATAACCTTAGGAATCTGTTGTTTCTCCGCTTCTTCTACCAGTCGGTCCAGCAATCGGGAGCCAATTCCGAGCCCTTTGTGTCCTTCCGAGATACCGAGTGATCTGACTTCCACCAAATCATTCCCCAGACGACAAAGCGATCCGCAACCCACGACTTCACCATCGACTTCGGCTACAACAAAGTGCTCCAGTTGTCGGTGCAGTATTTCCCGTGAACGCGGAAGCATGATCCCACGCTCTGCATAGCCCTTAATCATTTCATACAGTGGTTCAACATCTTCCGGCACGGCTTTTCTGCATATTACCGACATCCTGCTCTCCTCCTATTACCAAGCTTTCCAGAGGAAAGCTGACTTCGTAGTTGTTAAATTAACACGCTCTGTAAAATCAATATGAATAAATATACAACAGAGCGTATAGAATTTCAAGCTATGAATTCAGCGATATGGACCCGATAAACTCCGCAAAAACGTCATTTCCGAACAGGATACCCTGCTCGCTCAGTCGGAAGCCGTCTGCCGTCCGCTCAAGCAACCCTGCGTTCAACATTTTGCCCAAAGGCTTCGCAAACACTTCTTCCATGGACTCTCCGAACTGTTCGCTAAAGCGTGAGGCCGAGGCTCCCTCCAACATTCGCAGTCCAACCATCAGATAATCTTCCATGGCTTCCGGGCGAGCAATCTCAAAATGATCCAGACGAGGCAGCCCTGCACGTGAAGCTTCAACATAAGGATTTATACCTTTAATATTCATATGCCGTTCGCGGCCCACATATCCATGTGCACCTGCACCCAGACCATAGTAGTCCTCATTACGCCAGTAGGTAATATTGTGACGACTCTCAAAGCCCGGCTTGGCAAAGTTACTGATCTCGTATTGTCCATAGCCTGCTTCTTTCATACGTCTCATTAATAGAAGATACATCTCCAGCTCGTCATCTTCATGAGGAAGTGGTAGCTGGTTCTTCTGATACAGTGTATGGAAAAGTGTATTCTCTTCGACTTTCAGGCTGTAGATGGAGTAATGCGGCAGATCCAATTCCAACGCTTTGTCGATACTCTCATTCAACATCTCTACGGTCTGGTTCGGCAAACCAAACATCAGGTCAATGGACAGGTTATTCAAGCCTGCTTTACGAGCATTCTCCAAACTGCGATATACATCATCCGTATTATGAATACGGCCAATGCCTGTCAGCAGATCATTCTGAAACGCCTGCACGCCAAAGCTGACACGGTTGACGCCGCCTTCTTTCATCGCAGCGAGTTTCTCCGCATCCGTTGTTCCCGGGTTGGCTTCCATCGAAAATTCAATATCGTCCGCCCAATTTGGGAAATATGTCTTCACGGAACGAAGAAATACTGCCATCTCATCCGGTTTCAGAGCTGTTGGCGTACCCCCACCTACAAATATGGTCTTGATCTCACCCGGTGGATTGGCCTTAACTGTATGTTCCATCTCCCGTTCCAGCGCTTCGAGATATTGCATCACGGGCTGATCTTTCAGAACGTAGGAATTAAAGTCGCAATAAAAACATTTATTCGTGCAAAAGGGAATGTGAAGATACACCGCTTGGGGCGCACCTGTCTTCCGGCTGTGTGCTGCCAATGTCATGGCAAGTCCCCCTCTATTTGAAAAAAGGAAAGCCATCCGGCTTCCCTTTCAGCTTAGTTATTTAATATTCTGTGTTGTAACGAAATTGAATTTTCTTTAATCTAATTTGAATACACACATTCTGTGTTGTACCTCAAAATAGATTGTTTAATCATCAATTTTCAGTACCGCCATGAATGCCTCTTGTGGCACCTCAACGTTACCAACCTGCTTCATCCGCTTCTTACCTTCCTTCTGCTTCTCAAGCAGTTTCCGTTTCCGCGAGATGTCACCACCATAACACTTGGCAAGTACGTTTTTACGCATTGCTTTTACCGTCTCACGAGCAACAACCTTGGTACCTACAGATGCCTGAATTGGCACCTCGAACATTTGCCGTGGAATCAGCTCGCGCAGTTTCTCACAGACAATGCGTCCGCGGTTATAGGCACGGTCACGGTGAACGATGAAGGACAGAGCATCCACCTGTTCGCCATTGAGTACAATATCCATTTTCGCCAGATTAGACTGACGGTAACCGGACAGCTCATAATCCAGGGATGCATATCCTTTGGTACCGGATTTCAACTGGTCGAAGAAGTCATATACAATCTCGGACAACGGAATCTCATAGGTAATGGTAACCCGGGTTGTGTCCAGATATTCCATATTTACATATTCACCGCGTTTAGTCTGACACAGCTCCATAATGGTACCTACATAATCATTCGGTACGATAATATCTGCCTTGACGTATGGTTCCTCGACGTAATCAATCCGTCCCACCTCAGGATAGTTGGATGGGTTGTCGATTTTCATCACTTCACCATTCGTTAAGGTGACGTGATAGATTACACTTGGTGCCGTTGTGATCAAAGGAATGTTAAACTCCCGCTCAATCCGCTCCTGGATAACGTCCATGTGAAGCAGTCCAAGGAATCCGCAACGGAATCCAAAACCGAGTGCACTGGATGTTTCCGGTTCAAAGCTCAGAGACGCATCGTTCAACTGCAATTTCTCCAACGCTTCACGCAGATCAACATAGTCCGATGTTTCGATCGGATAGAGACCACAATACACCATTGGGTTAATTTTACGATAACCCGGCAAAGGTTCCGGTGTTGGATTTTTGGCATCCGTTACCGTATCCCCGACTTGTGTATCGCCAACATGCCGGATACCTGCAACGATAAATCCAACATCCCCGACGTTCAGCTCGTCCACGATGGTCATACGAGGTTTGAACGCTCCAACTTCAATGACTTCAAATGATTTCCCTGTTGCCATCATTTTGATTTTGGAACCGGATTTGATTTTGCCGTCAACAACACGCACATATACGATTACACCTTTGTATGGGTCGTAGTGCGAGTCAAAAATCAGCGCTTTCAAAGGCTGGTCAGGATCACCAGTTGGTGCCGGAACACTTTTCACCACTTGCTCCAAAATTTCTTTGATTCCGATTCCTGATTTGGCCGAAGCCAAAACGGCGTTACTTGTGTCCAAACCAATAACATCTTCCACTTCCTGCTTCACCCGTTCAGGATCAGCGCTCGGAAGGTCAATTTTGTTGATAACCGGTAAAATTTCAAGATTGTTATCCAATGCCAGATACACGTTGGCAAGTGTTTGGGCTTCAATTCCCTGAGCCGCATCCACAACCAGCAGTGCACCTTCACATGCAGCAAGACTGCGTGATACTTCATACGTGAAGTCTACGTGTCCCGGTGTATCAATCAGATTCAATAAATACTCTTCACCGTCATCCGCTTTGTAAGTCAAGGCTACTGCTTGTAGCTTGATTGTTATTCCACGTTCACGTTCAAGGTCCATCTTATCCAGAACTTGTTCCTGCATTTCACGTGAAGTGAGCGCACCTGTGTGCTCCAAGATCCGGTCCGCAAGTGTTGATTTGCCGTGATCTATATGTGCAATAATAGAAAAGTTACGAATTTTACGTTGTCTTGCCCGAATGTCAGTCATTCCTTACCCCCAGAAACAGCCTAGTGTCAATCACTTCATTATAACAGTTGAAGCACAGTGCATCAATCCCGTGATGTCTCAACTTTATAATAAAGTGTCATCATGCACTCCCGGAGGTTATATTGTACCTTAAAATTATGGTATTTTATTCAGCAACGCCGCTAAAAAGAGAGACCACCCACTTGATTCCACTATGTGAGAGATTTTGCAATAGTCCAGCCGTTTTGTCTGCCAACACATCAACCGGAGCCTTATTTTGATCTGCCCCAAGCACTTGGCTTGGTGACTGAACAGGTACAAATGGTGGTTCTTTAATTTCCTTTTGGACAGGTGTAGTCGGAACAGATTCGGTCACCGATGAAGTTGGCTCAGTTGTCACAACGGTTGACGTGCCTCCTGATGGATTGCCCATGTGAAAGTTGCTGCCAGCCAGCTGCATTCCAAACAGAACACCCAGCAACATTAATACAGCGATGGATAACAGTCTTTTACCGAATCTGGACATGTGCATTGCCTCCTGTCACTCTCTACTATTTTTCCTTATTACATATATGGTTCCTATCCACCCTGCGACGAGGTTTCCGCACTAGCTTTGTCCACCTTCTGATCTTCCCAATACACTTGGGAAATCATGTCTGCTAGAATCTTCGATGTCCGTTGGAGCTCAGCTCCTGTGTTGTCGATGCCACCAATCTCGATCAAAATGCTGTTAGGTGAAAGGGTTTGGTTATACTCTCCATTGTTGGCTCCTCCACCATCTTTGCCCCACACACCCCGGGATACCCCAGGATACTTGGCTTCCAGTTTCTTATGAATTTTCGCTGCAAAGGCTTCATTCTGCTGCCAATTTGGATTTTCATGTCCAATAATGAAATACACTTTGGCGTAGCCCAAGTCATTAATAGTGGTTGTTGTTTTGCCATGACGCTGTGAATCGCGATGAATGTCTATGAGATACGTCAGATCATCATTTTGAGCGAGTGCCGCTTTTACCGTTTGACGGGAGTATTTATAAGAATAGTTCCAGTTGTAGTCCTTTACTTTAGTGGGGTAATCATCCTTAGCGTGTTCTACGCCGATTCCCAGCTTCTCCAGACTGTCTGAGAGGTAGGTTCCCACTTGAAATACATTGCCTGTTGATTTGCCTGATGATGGATTATCACTTTTCGTACCTAGCAGTGGATTGTAACCTTCCCGTGGATGGGAATGATAGATAAGAATTGACTTTTTGCCTGTTGTCGGTGAGCCTGAATTGTCTTTCTCGCCATTCTTCGCTGGGGGATCTTCTTTACCTTCTCCATCTCCAGGCTCAGTCGACTCAGATGGATCCGTATTGTCCTGGCCTGGTGGAACATGCAGCTCACTACCGGGTTTTCCTCCACCTGCGGAAGCCGTATCTGTAAGACCGGGACCTGGCTGATAATCTTCGGGAGCCTCGGCTTTTTCGTTACCAGATCCAGGGCGGAGCAGAACAGGTTGGTTGGAACCCATGCCCGGCATTTCTCTCGCAATCAGGCTCTTCGGATCTTGAGGATTTACATTCGTTAGTAATTGGAAAACAAATGAGGTGAGATTCTCACCAGATATGGCAGAGGTCTGTTCCTTCTGGGTGAGATGAGGCATCTCCATACCGAGCATATCGACAAAAAAGCGGCTTGATACGGCACTCGCAAATCCTTTCATGGAAGAAACGGGTGAATTATTCAAGCGTTTCTCTGCCATGCCCCCCAGACCCAGTACAACAAAAAACAGGGCAGATATGATCATAAGCAACAACAACGTACGGCCCATGGCCAGCACGTGCAGACATCTTTTTTTCCACTTCCCAATATTCCAGGCCAATATCTTGTTCATTCTGCTGTCTCCTTCCCTGCTGGACAACTCATATACTTCAACTCTATGAGCCCGCCCAATTTGATAGAACAGGAAAATGAAAGATTCCAGAAACAAAAAAAAGAAAGTCCGATAGATTCGGACCTTCTTCTCAGCAGTTTTAAGTTTTAATGTGTATAAGCGGCTACGTTATCCGGATTCACTGCATCATGGAGTGCGGCGTTAAGTCCTGTAGCGATAACATTGGCAATTCCCTCAATAAACTCATCGATTTCCTTTGGGGTAACAATGAGGTCATGACCTAGTGGCTCCAGTACCTCTTTCACCAAACTCAAACGATCTTGCTCACCAATGTCGTCCAGCATACCCATGATCTGTTTGGTCTGATCCGTTTCCTGGCGAAAGTGTGAGCGCATCATCTCAATCACATTATTCACGATGGTGGACGCATAACATACGGTTGGTACTCCGATGGCGATGCAAGGCACACCTAATATCTCACGGGTCAGACCACGCCGTTTGTTTCCAATACCGGAACCAGGATGAATACCAATGTCGGCTACCTGAATGGTTGTATTGACACGTTCCAAGGAACGGGAGGGCCAGCGCATCAATCGCAATAATGGCATCCGGCTTGGTACGGTCTACAATCCCCTGTACGATGTCACTGGATTCAATGCCCGTTGTACCGAGCACGCCGGGAGCAATCGCGCTGACTTCCCGATACCCTGGCGCAACCTGATCTGGCACCAATTCGAAATACTGACGCGTTACCATCAGATTTTCCACAACAAGTGGACCGAGTGAATCCGGGGTGACATTTAAGTTGCCCAAGCCAACAATCAAGACCTTGGAGGTTTTGTTAATTCCGGCCTTAACCATAAAATCTTCCATTTCACGGGTGAACTCGGCGGCAACTCGCTCCTGTAACTCGGTATCACCATTCCGTAGTGAAGGTACTTCCAAGGTGACATAGTGACCTTTCACCCGACCAATAGCCGTGGCTGCTTCTTCAGTCAGGACATCAATACGTGTAATCGTAATACCCTCTTTTTTCTCCACATCTTCCCGCAGTCCGGGAATCGTCTGTTTCTGTCCACCTTGCGCCATTTCCTTGGAGTCGATCGCCAAATCGGTACGAACTGTATAGTTTTGCAAATCCAGTGTCATTCTGTCCCTGCCTCCCTTACCGCATTTGAGCATATTGTGTGGGAAAAAGAGTTTCTTTATACAGCATGTCGAACATCGTAGGAATATCTGTTGCATTTTACATGCTAGCGTGATAGAATATTTTAAGTTGTGAAACGTTTGTATTCATGCAAATGCCTTACAGGAGGTGAATGTAATGCCAAACATCAAATCCGCTGTTAAACGCGTAAAAACGAGCGACAAGCGCCGCGCACTCAACGCTTCCCAGAAGTCTGCACTCCGTACAGCTGTTAAAGCTGCTGATGCTGCTCTGGTAAGTAACGAAGTTGATACTGCAAAAGCTGCGATTCAAGCTGCTTCCAAAAAGCTGGACAAGGCTGTAACTAAAGGTCTGGTTCATAAAAATGCTGCAGCACGCAAAAAGTCTCGCTTGGCGAAAAAACTGAACGCTCTTTCCGCACAAGCGTAAGAAGCGTTACTTATACGATCCAATGGAAAAATCCTGAACAGCATAGGCTTTCAGGATTTTTTAGTATCTGATTCGATAAGTATAAGACACAAACAAAAGCGACCTTTATTCTGATGATTTAACTATCATGGAGCAAAGGTCGCTTTGTTTGTTTCTCACACTAGTAATCTATTACGTTTACGTGTCCATTCATGCACCAAGTCTCAATAAGAACAGCTCCAGACCAAGTACTTTATCCACCGCTCCTGTTTTCATCTGGTAATCCAGTTCGCTGAGGTGACTCAGAATCATTCTCAGACGTTCCGGCTGAAATTTCCGAGCTTGCTCACCCGCAATCTTAACAGCATACGGATGCAAACCAAGCTGACTGGCAATCTGCTGCTGGGAGTAACTTTGTTGGCCCAACTCTTTCACCTGGATCATGATCCGAAACTGACGTGCGATTAAAGCCGCAATTTTAATCGGTTCTTCCCGCTGCTTCAGCAACTCATAGAAAAGAGCCAACGCTTTCTCCAGTCGCAAATTAGCGAGTTCTTCCACCAGCGAAAATACATTCTGCTCTGTACTACGGGCAACCAGTGACTCGATATCAGCACGTTTGATTGTCCCCCCATTACCCGCAAACAAACATAACTTGTCTACTTCAGCGGACAGGGTCTGAAGACCTGTTCCTGCATAGCTGATCAACGTTTCCGCCGCTCCCGTCTCCAAGGAAACATCCCGCTGCTTCGCAAGTTTCACTATCCAATTCAATAACTCTTCTCCACTGAGTGGAGCAAAAGCAAGAACTACTGCCTGTTTCTTGACAGCTTTCACCAGTTTCTTACGCTCATCCAGCTTATCCCCTTGGGCCAGGAAAACAATCGTACTGTAATCTGCCGGATTTTCCATATATGTAAGCAGACGATCAACCTGATGTTCAATCTTGGATTCTTTACCTGCGGTGAACAAGCTCGCGTCTCTTACAATTATTAATTTGCGTGGAACCAGAAAAGGTACAGTCTCTGCTTCTTCAATAACGACCTCCACAGCCGTTTCAGACAAATCATATGGAATAATCGCAAAATCACGATGTTCTTCTTCAATAACCTGTTCTTTTAACATATCCGTAAATTGCTGTATCTGGTACTTCTCCGTTCCGTACAGCACATATATCGGTGCCGTTTCTCCATTACGTATTGCCTTTGTTGCACTTTTTACATCCATTCACGGCGCCTCCTTATCCCTCTTATCCTACCAGAAAAAACGCAAGACAACAAAGGGACCTTACATCCAGTTATGGATGAAGGTCCCCTGTCCTACATCTATATAAACGCTGACACCAGCAGTTCTAGAAAAAGCCGGTGCGCGGTCATACGACGTCAGTTGTTTGAACTGAGATAGGACGTTTTGTTACTTCCACTATATGCTTGTCATACTGAAAATGTTCTTTCGTTTAGAGGAGCGCACTCCCCATTTTTAATTATTTCGCAGGAGCTCCACCTGAAACAGCAGGTACATTAAACGAGTTCTTCGCTGTTGTTCCGTCCTTGTCCGTTTCGTAATTAAATAGGGTACCATCCTTCGACCAACTCGCTGACTTCAGTGTCCCCTCTATGCTGCGTTGTTCAACCAAATTTAGTACATCCGGTTCGTCGGCAGGTTTGGAGTATATGCTGATTTGATCACCAATAAGCATAACTACATAAGAGCCGTCAGGTGATTTCCATTCTTTCGGTGCTGCTGTTGTAGCCATTCCCTGATCCGGTCCTGCTGCGAATCCTTTGTTTCCTCCAGAAGCGTCTGCACCTGCACTGGAATCAGGTACAGTGTTACCTTCAACCGGAGCATCTTCAGTCATATTAGGTGTTGTATCCTGAGAAGTGAAGGATTTCGCATCTCCATTTTCCGTTTCTGTTAGTCCATTCTCTTCCCCATCTGCAGAAGATTTAGGAGAATCTCCTGATCCCTGAATTCTCTGCTCAGAATCTTGGTTCTGAACCTGATTATTCTGATTATCGGTCGGAGGAGTTTTAGACGAATTATCCTGAGTTCCTTTATTCGGAGCAGGCGTTGATTCGGTAGCTGGTCGTTTAGGTGTCGGATCTGACTGAACTTCAGGCTCCTGTACCTCATCTCCACCGTTCTCTTCAGGAATTGTTTCTACGCCTTGGTTATCTGGTTTAGTTGGTGAAACATTCGATTGATCCACAAACACATCGTTGCTGCTTGGTTGGGACGAAGTGGCAGGATCATAATTTTCAATATTCTTGCTTAATGGATTTTCATCCACATTGCCGCTCTCTTGAGAAGCTCCAGAGCTCATCAGCATGGAATCGGCATTCTCAATCTGTTCAGGCTGATATCCCCAGATGGCGAATCCCAATACAACTGCCGCAGCCGCTGCACCCACGGACATACGTCCTGCCATCGAGTTAAGCCATTTTTGCTTCGTTTTCCGCTCACTTGAACGTTGTAGATTCTCAAATGCAGCGGGGACAGGATTCATTTCCTGTATGGTGCTACTTTGTTCCTTCCGCGCTTCGTCAATGGCATCAAGCTGTGGCATAATTGCATCAACCAGACTAAATTTCGGGCTTACTTGCGGTAATTCTTCCAGTTCTCTGGAAAGAGCTCTGAGTAAACTAAAATTCTCGGCGCACTCCGGACACTTCGCCACATGCTGTAGCATCTGCGCGGTTTCCGCCTCGCCCAGATCATGATCCAGATAGCGGTGCATCCATTCCACCACCTCTTCGCATTTCATCCTGTCACACCACCTTTCTGATATTCCTGTAGTAGATTCTGTAATTGCTGTCTGGCTCTAAATAAATAAGATTTCACCGTATTCAACGGAAGATCGAGACAATCCGCAATTTCATTGTAGGATAAGTCCTGCAAATATCTTAGAACAATAACGGTACGATGATGCTCGGGAAGCTTGTTGATCGCATCCTGAATGTCTTGGGCCACATATGTAGACATGACCTCGTACTCCACATCCTGATTATCCTGAAAAACCATGTCATGTTCGTCAATGGAGACAGACGGCTTGGTTCTTCTGAATTTATCAATACAGATGTTCGTGACGATGCGTTGTACCCATGTTTTGAATTGGGCCTTTTCTTCGTATGAATTGATTTTGGTGTAAATTCGGATCAACGCTTCCTGCGCAGCATCCAAAGCGTCCTGTTCATTATTTAGAATGTAATATGCGGTCCGATAGACATGTTGTTCAATCTCCCGCAATAGGGTAATTAGAGCGTCGCGATCGCCCGATTGAGCGGCTCTGATGAGTTCCGGCTCTACCACAAAGGATCCCCCTCTCCCTGCAACCTTACAGACGTGATCATCAATAAAATTGTTGCAAAGTTAAGTATTTTTTTAATTTGCCATAACAAAATAACGGCGTATGTATTAGGGCCGCTGAAATCTTCTCTTAGAATAACAGAAATTGCATAACGAGTCACCAAACGTATCCAAAAGGGATTCCATTACTTACACGACTCAATTCAAATGCAATGGCATACATTATAGATAAGCACTTTTTTGGGTCCTAAAATAAAAAAAGTCGAAATTTGTCCAAATTTAAGCTGTTTTTAATGCAATTTTCATGAAAATAGTGTATTGTAAATTTACATTCATAAACACGAGGTGATGAGCATGCCAGCTCTTGCGAAAATTCAAGCTTTAAAAGAACAAATGCCCAAAGAATATCAAAGTATTTCCCACTTTGTGGAACATGCATTGGAGTCCATTGATACTCTGGTTGAGGAACATCGGAAGTACGTAGCTGCACAGGCATTATACGGCGATAAAATCGTTGGAACGGAAGAACGCTTGTACAGAGAAACCGTACTTGATGTGAGAGCACAACTGTTGATGACTCTTGAGAAAACGGTAGAAGATCTGTTGCACAAGGGAGATAAACACTGGAACAAACACTTTAAGGATGGCGTAGAATAGTTCTTATATTTCTTCTACATTTTGAAAAAATGGCCCGTTTTCCGATATTCTCCCTCGTGGAGTGTAACGGAAAGCGGGCTTTTTTGTGCTGTGCTGTAACCTGCAATCAAATGAAGTGATTAATTGGTATACTCATCAGTAAATCGCCATCAGTTTGCCATTGAGAAACCCTAAAGCTCTTATGCCTGCGGAGCTGGCATACACCCAAACCTCGATTTTGCCTTTTGAACTCGTTTCATACGTAATGCTCGATGGATCTCCCCATGCAAGGCGCACCTGAGTTATGTTCATTCCCGTAGCTACTTCTCCAGCAATGATTTTATTCCAAGTGGACTTGGACCAATTGTATTTCTTATACGGATCAGAAGAGAAGAATTGGCAAGCATCTCCGTCACACTGGAAGGTGCACCTCCTGCGTAGGCAGAAACGGTTTTTCCTTTTGCATTACGGAAGATAATAGAGTAACTTCGATCACCGTATTTAATCTTCTCAATTTTGATATCTGATATGGTCACTTTACTGAAACGTTGCCCTAAACTCGTATCACTGTTGATCCAGTAGGACTTGCCAATGAAGCGAGCAAGATTCCCCAACTCTTTTTTCTTGATCAGTGCAAGTGTATCCTTCGATTCCACCAGAATAGAAGAATTTCCAACCAGAACTTTGGCCTGCTTCAATTCTGCATCCCATTTAACTTGAATACCCGCAGCCTGTCTTAACAAGTCCGCAGGAAATACCGTCTGTCCTCCAATGGTTTGTACTTTCCCTTTTAACTTCAGCTCTTTGTTGTTTAATCGCGCAACAGCGCTTCCCTTTTGCAAAGTAATACTGTCATCTCCAAATTGAATTTCAAAAGATGAGCCTTTCACATCAATTTTGGCTCCCAAAGTTTTGAACACCGACTGTACTGGCAAGTATACATTTCCATCCAACAATGTGGCGCCTGTTAACTTTTGCTGTGAATCAACGTTCAGTTGAAGATTTGAGGCCAAATCACCTATCTTCAAAGTTACTTTGGTTGTTCCCATGCCCGTAACCTTCAGTTTGCCTCCTGCCTGAATCTGTGCAACTTGGGGCTGCTCCACTATAATTTCTTCAGGCAATGGCGCACGCTTGTTTTTGAAACCATTACTATAATTCTCCTGAACAGCAAGCGTGATCGTATCCCCAATATTAGCGTCCTTGGAAGATGCCGTAAGTGTCACTTGATTTAACGCAGGAGCTGATAGAGGAGTTAACTTTCCATTATCATATGTAGCCCATGATCCATCTTGTAACTGTGCATATAGCTCATCCAGATTAGGCGCATACACCATCCGCGATACGTTACTTAAACCAGGCAGTTGCTCGCCCTTATATTTGGCAGTTCGATCGTAGCTCCAGACGCTTCCATCCTGTTTCACCGTGAGCAGCTTATGCGTACTCCCCCACCAAATCAAAGATTGCACATTATTCGCAACCGTGATGTAGTCATCCTCATACAGCATACTTACGATCACTACCGAGCCATCATCTTTTAACACTGCTGCGTAAACACCATTCGTTGCAATTGCTTTACCATCAGGTACATTTCCAGCTTTACGTATTTTGTTGTATTTGTCATAATATATATCTCCTGATGAAGATAGTGCGCTATAAGAAGAATCGCTTCCAGTATTACTCCAATAAGAATCCGCATCGATAATCGATTCCAAAACCTTAGCCTGATCATCAAAATTATAAAGGTTTCCATCCTGAAGCTGGACCCATCCATGGCCATAAACTTTCACAACGCCATTGAATTGTTTCGTTACTGGTTTATGCGCATTGTCCTTATTCCACCGAATCACTTGGCCATCGGCAGTCCACCCAAAGATGGAATGGTCTTCTGATTTTGAAATACCAATCAGTTTTCGATTTTGTGTCCATACTCCACTTGTGATCCCTTTAGACCAAAGTGTACCATCGTCCAGCAAATAATCATTTCGGTCAAGAACTGAAGTGATGGAGTTTCCCGATCCAGATGATGCAAAAGCGGAGGACTGAACTGCGATCAAACCGATAACTAAAAGTCCAATGCATAGGGCTATCACTTTTCTAATCCATTTCACTCTAAACTTCTGAGTTGCATTTCTGTTCTTTTTACTTTGTGTCAATTCTACAAGTTCCATTTTCTTGATCCCCTCATTATTATGTATAGTGCTACGATCCCTAAGTATCTCTATCCCTCCTCTAAGGTGGGCCTAACTATTATTCGGTAAAAATAACCATAATCCTGCAACGAAAATTACTTAACACTAATAAAACCGCAACAGAAAACATTTTTTTACATATATCCAACAAACCAAAAACAAATGATTGCATTTAATAATCTAAAATAGAAAACATATTACAAACGAAATAGGGCGTGCAACCGTAACAAACTTCTAAATGGATATGCGGGAGACTAAATGAATCTAAAAATATTTTTCAAATACTTCCTTGGATTCTTTCTACTCAGTAGTACTTTATTCATTGCATTTAATATGATAATAGGGCATAAAAGTTGGGATCAAATTGATCACATACTAAACTTATTCAGCGCAACTATAATTAGCTTGCCGATTAGTATCTCAAAAGCAAGAGAGTGAGAGTAGTTCCTCCCTAGTCAACTTTACTAACTGACAGCCAAACTATCCTCATAACGCATAACGATTGAAATGTGTTATTATCATGCAATTCAAGAAGAAGTCGTTCGCAGCGGAACGACTTTTTTCTGTTATTGGTCAACCAAGTACTACTTTCTCAATGTCCCTCACTCATTCTTTCTAAGCCTGTGTATGTTAAAATATAGTAACTCCTTTAGCCTATCTCTTGTTGAATATAGTTATTTAGGGAGGTCAATATTTAAATGACAAACACCCATAGAATCAATAGGCCGCGCGGAAAAATAGTTGCAGCTGTATTAACTGCAGTTCTCATTTCACTTGCAATGGGGATATATCACTATGTCCCTATAGATGAAAGATTAGAGAATACTTACTATTATTCATTCGGGTATAAATTTGCGGTTGGATTATTGATTAACCTCGCTATTTTACTTTTCTTACTTACGCCACTTTCTATATTGGTGGATGGATTACTTTTATACAGAAAAAAAGATAATACGTATAAAAGATTGCTCGTTGCAATCGTTGCATATGGTCTATTAGGCTTCATAGGTGGGATTATCTACTCGATATTTACACGTAACTTCACTACTTTTTCCGCTCAGACTATCCACATTGTTGTATGTTCTCTTGTCTTTTTAACCTTCCAGTTGGTATTAAATCGGAGTTTTCTTCACTCATCTTCACACCGATAAATAGATCGCGTGCCGTCACTCAATTCCAACCAACTTGTACCGGATATCAATCTTCCCATCTTTCACTCTCATCTGAACCTCGCCCATCTGATCTGTCCGATAAATCTCTGACCCGGTAGCTTCCAGACGTTCCATCACTCCCGGATTGGGATGCCCATATGTATTGTTAACTCCTGCAGATATCACAGCGGTTTTGGCGTTCCAGTATTGGAGCCAGGCTTCAGTGGACGACGTTTTACTACCATGATGAGCGACCTTTAGAACGTCAATGGAGACAAATGCTGAAGCATCATTTAAATTAACCTGCAGCGGGCGGGTAAGTACCCTTTGTACAACTCCCTCTGTAACTCCAATATCTGCACCTTTCTGTTCAAACTGGGCAGCCAACGAGCCATCCTGAATCATATAGAGCAGGTCCTGCTCGGCCGCAGCATCCATATCCCCGGTGAACAACATGGAAGTCCCGGCCATTTCCAGCAAAAAGACAACGGAATCATGATTCTGATGTTCAGATACAGGCAAACTGCCCGATACATTCGCATCCATATGTGCCAGATCCGGAGCTATAAAATGTAAACTTGTCTGCTTATCAGCCTTATAGGACATGCCCTGCTGAATGGCGTACAGAGGAATTTTCTGTTCCATGGCTGTGTCCAGTAACTTTTCAAAGTTATCCTTACCGCTGGTCGTTCCATTAAACATGAAACGTTTAACCGGAATCTGTTCCAGCACAGCCTGTAGTCCTCCGGCATGATCCTGGTCAGCATGCGTTACAATGACAGCGTCCAGTTGATGGATACCTCTCTTTTTCAATAAAGGAACAACCACCTTGGCACCTACCTCATACGGATCACGTCTTGTTTTCCAAGATTGTTCGGTGTTCCCAAAACTAACTGTTCCCCCGCCATCCACCAGAATGTGTTTGCCTTCCGGGGTTGTAATCAATGTGCTGTCTCCCTGACCAATATCCAAAAACTGCACGATGCCGGTTCCAGCAGGCTTGGGAGTCTGATATGCCCACCACAATCCAGCAATAAAGCTGATAGCGAGCAACCCGCAAAACCATTGCTGAGCTTTACTCATTCGTTCACTTGAATAATAACCTGCACCTCGTGCGGTAAATGCACTTGTATATTCCGGCCAGGCAATACTGGCTCCTAATGTCGTTAATGAAGTTTCTTTTCCATCTACACGGTTCTTACCTTGATCTTGTGCCACCGTAGACACCGAAGAGCGAATGCCCATATTCGCCATTGAAACTGAAGGTTGTCCCCTCACAAGAGGAGCCGTCTCTTCCTCAACAAACGCTGTTTCTTGCTGCTCACCATTGCCACGATGCAACAGGTAGAGTAAGGCATACAACACAGCATAATATGCGGCAATCCATAACAAGGGCGGTGTTGCCCAGATCAACACAAAACCTGGCAGGCTGTTCATCCACTCCACGCTTATAAATGTCAGTTGATTCAGTTGCATCGCAATCCATGCGAGAGGTTTCGCCAAGGGAACCCATATGAATGACAATAACATGGCGACCGTCCCCAGAGGTAATACAATAGCACTGATCAAAGAAACCAGCAGAAAGTTAGCTACAAATGAGAGTAGTGAGAACTGGTTGAAATACAAAATGGTTACTGGGAACGAAATCAGCTGAGCGGTCACGGTAACGGATGCCGTTGCAGCCAGAGATTTCGGCCAGCCGCTGAACAGCCGGTTAATTAATGGCATGTAGATCATCAAACCTGCGGTCACGAGAAAGGATAACTGGAAGCTCACGCTTAGCAAAAAGTAAGGATCCCACCACATCATCAACAACGCTGCTGCACTAATCATCTGAAGGCCGTCTCTGGCGAGACCACGACGTGCCATATACAATCCAATCATGGACATCATTCCTGCCCGAATCACTGAAGGTGAACCTCCGGATAACAGTACATAAGCTGGCACCAGGATCAGAACAATCGTAAGTGCCGTCTCTCTGGTAAGCCTTAGCCAGGATAGAATAAGAAGCAGAGAAGCTACATATACAGCGACATGGGTCCCGGATATTGCCAGGATATGCGTTAGACCCAGTTGTGAAAACTGACCATAGGTACCTGGATCGATATCAGTAGCCATCCCGATAATAAGCCCCTTCATATATCCTGCATGAGGCTCTGGAAATAATTGCTCAACCGCCGAGCCCAACTTATGCCTAGTCCAATCCGTCCACCTTAGTATGTTATATTGTCCAAGTCCCTCAGGAGCAACTGCTGTTACCGAACTGGCTCCTTTCACTTTGAACAACCAGTGGATATGCAGGGTGCGCAAGTAACTGCGATAATCAAACCCGCCAAAGTTCCTGGCTTCACCAGGAAGGACAAAAGAACCATTAAGCGTAATCAAATCGCCCCTCTTCCAGCCCGCTGCTACCTGTTGTTCTTCTTCCTCCAACAGTCTGACTTGTACCATCAATTGTTCATCTATGTTGAATGCAGATGATGCTGTCAGATCTGCATCTGCTGACGAATCCGATGTTGCCAATATCGAAGACATCTGAATCTTAAAGTCAGCCCGATCTCCATCAATGCGTATATCTGACACCAGCTCACCCTGAATTTCAGCTGGCCATCCGTCCAACTCATGAGCAGCGATATGCATGGTCTCCGGCAGACTGCTATGATTGCGTGCGTCATTCCACTCCCAATGTACAGCGCCTCCAATAAAGGCAGCGAGTAAAAATAAAACAGACCATCCACGCACATCCATAAAACGAAGTAAAAGTGGCAGACATGCCAGAGCTCCAATTAACCCCCAGATTAACATCCAGCCTGTTAACGCACATGCTATCCCGCTCCCACACAACCAACAAATCGTAAAACTTAATAACGGTCTGCCTTTCATTTCTCCCCCTCCTTCATTTCACCCGTTGAACGCAGAAAAACCCCCGGAAAGCCAATTCAGGCTTGCCGGAGGTTCTCCCTCACGTATTCGACCATATTTACATTAATTGCTCACAGTCATCATCGTTTCCCGCGGGGGCTGGTAATTCTCCAGCCTGCGGAATGTTATTCCCTTCTGTTCTATCATATTTGTAACCTTGCCGGTATCTTTAGGATAAGAACGATGAAACACGATTTCTGTTATCCCGCTATTCGCCAGCATATTGGCACATGTCCAGCACGGTTCGTCAGTCACATACACGGACGAGCCTTCGCGGTCGATTCGATCTGTGAATAAAAGCAAATTTTGCTCCGCATGGATTGTGCGAATGCATCGTTGCTTTTTCACCATTTCTTCTTGCCCATCGGTCACGACCAACTCATACTCTTCCGATATCATGCAACCTGCTTCAGAACAATCCGGGACGCCGGTGGGTGCACCATTATAGGCTGTTCCCAGCAGTTTCTTTCCCTGAACAAGAACGGCACCCACATGACGACGCGAACAGCGGGAACGGGTGGAAACCATATACGCGATGTCCATAAAATACGTATCCCAGTCCTTGCGTACCTCTGTACTCATGCTGCTTTCCTCCCGCTCAACACATTTTTTTATTCTAATATTACCGGATCTGCACATACGGTGCCATCTTCTCCAGCATCTTCATGCCAATTCCTTTGACCTTTGTCAGATCACTAACTTTTGCAAAAGGACCATGTGTATTCCGATAATCGACAATAGCTTGAGCTTTCTTCTCCCCAATTCCGGGAAGCTCTATAAGCTTGGAGACAGGAGCGGTATTCACATCAATCTTGCCATTGTCGCCAGCTTCCTCACGAACTACAGGTGGATTACTCTTCGAGCCCGTCTCGGAGGTAACCGATGGATTCGAATTCGTACTTTGCGTCACTGGTTCAATCGAAGTAGCAGCATCTGAAGGATTATCGTTCGTCTGATTTGGAGTTCGAACTCCCGAATCACCTTCAACCCCAACGCTCGCAAGCTCTTTAGACTCTTCTGCCTTTGCCTCATTCCCAGTCTGCATCCCTCTTGCATCCGCTCCCGAAGATACTCCTGTATTGCCCTGAACCGAAGTAGCCGACTGTACAACAGGGAGTTCCTGCTCTATCGTCGGCTTCTCGGTGCCGAGCTGCAAGGGTTCCCAGCCACTAGGTGGTTGTTCACTTTTGCCCGACCATAATATAAGTATACTTCCAACCACCGCAGCAGCAATGGTCATTCCTTTATTCCATCTCATTCTTCCACACCTCTCCCTGAATTCAAAATCATTCATTTCGAACACGGGCGGTGCTTCCGAACCGTTGTACTTTCCTGATGAAACAAGTTGTTCATTTTTCATGTCATGTGAAACAGGTCCTCACGCATAGAATAGAGGGAATGAACTGCGCCAGTACCGTAAAGCATGAAAGGAGGCCTGAAACAATGAAGGTTGGATTTATCGGAACCGGCAGCATGGGCAGCCTGCTAATCTATGCCCTGATCCAATCGGGTGCACTTGAGCCCCGGCAGATCGCGGCCAGCAATCGAACCCCGTCCAAAGTACGTCAGTTATCCCTCCGTTACCCCGGTCTGCATGAATCCCAGAGCAATCGGGAAACGGTGATCCGAAGTAATATCATCTTCCTGTGCGTGAAGCCGCTTGAATTCAAACATGTTATTGACGACATCCTGCCTGTCGTGAATCCCAATCATATAATTGTCTCGATCACCAGTCCCGTGCAGCTGCGACATCTGGAATCTTCACTTCCTTGCAAAGTCTCCAAGGTAATTCCCAGCGTCACACACCAAGTCGGCAGTGGAGCATCCCTGTGCATACACGGTGAACGAATGACCAGTGAAGACCGCGCTGTGTTGGAAAGTCTGCTCAGTCATATAGGCAGGCCATACCAAGTGGATGAAGCCTGTACACGAATTACATCCGACTTCTCCAGCTGCGGACCTGCATTCATATCGTTCTTTTTGGAACAGTGGATCGAAAGTGCCGTGAAACTGACTGGCATCAAAAGGGCAGATGCCTGCGCTCTGGCTGGCGAAATGCTCCTGGGAACAGGCAAGCTGCTCACCGAAGGAGGATACACCCCGCAAGAGCTTCAGGCTCGTGTCGCTGTACCTGGCGGTATTACCGCTCAGGCACTTGCACTGCTGAAGGTAAGTCTCGACGGTGTTTTCGACAGCCTGATCCACACGACACATGACAAATATGATGAAGATTTGTTAAAGCTGGATGAACTATTCCGAGCCGGTGAGATTAACCGGCAACAATATTAACGAGCTTGCCTGGAACGGCAATGACCTTGCGAATGGTCTTGCCTTCCAGCGCCTGCTTAACAGGTGCCAGCTCCATCGTAAAGTCCTGCATACCCTGTGCATCCAGATCCTTCGCGATTGTAGCACGAGTTACGATTTTACCGTTTACCTGAACAACGATTTCTACTTCCGCATCCACTGTCATGGACTCATCATATTCAGGCCAAGCCACGTAAGAGATTCCACCTTCATGACCCAAACGGCTCCACAGTTCCTCTGCCATATGCGGTGCCAGTGGTGACAACAGCTGTACAAAGTTCTCCATCGCTTCACGAGGCAGTGTATCGGCTTTGTATGCATCGTTGATGAAAATCATCAGCTGGCTGATGGATGTGTTGAAGCGCAGATGTTCCAGATCTTCCGTAACTTTTTTGATCGTTTTGTGAGCAGTCCGTTTGAACTCATCCGTTCCACCGTCCACCGTAATCTTGTCATTGATGGCTCCTGTGTCTTCGTTAATGAAGAGACGCCATACACGTGACAGGAAGCGGTGCATGCCTTCAACCCCGTTTGCATTCCACGGTTTTGTCGCTTCCAATGGTCCCATGAACATCTCGTACAGACGCAATGTATCTGCACCGAATTCATTCACGATTTCATCCGGGTTAATGACATTACCACGGGATTTACTCATTTTCTCATTATTGGTACCCAGGATCATACCTTGGTTCACCAGTTTGTGGAAAGGTTCTTTGGTCTCCACAACACCCAGATCATACAGCACTTTGTGCCAGAAACGAGCGTACAGCAAGTGAAGCACCGCGTGCTCTGCTCCGCCAATGTACAGATCAACTGGCAGCCACTGCTGCTGTTTCTCCTTGGAGATCAGTTCCTTGTCATTGCGCGGATCGATAAAGCGCAGGTAATACCAGCAGCTGCCCGCCCATTGTGGCATGGTGTTGGTCTCACGACGTGCCTTCATTCCCGTTTCCGGATCTACCGTATTCACCCACTCCGTAACATTCGCCAGTGGTGATTCTCCTGTACCCGAAGGTTTGATCTGGTCGATATCAGGCAGCAGCAGTGGAAGTTGATCCTCCGGTACGGTCTTCATTGTTCCGTCTTCCAGATGCAGAATCGGGATTGGCTCACCCCAGTAACGCTGACGGCTGAACAGCCAATCGCGCAGACGATAGGTTACTTTCCCTTGTCCTTTACCGTTCTCTTCCAGCCATGCAATCATCTTGGCAACCGCTTCTTCATTGTTCAGTCCGTTCAAGAAATCGGAATTCACATGCGCGCCATCACCGGAATAAGCCTCTTGTGTAACGTCTCCACCTTGAATAACCTCGATGATATCCAGACCGAACTGCTTCGCAAATTCCCAGTCACGTGCATCATGACCCGGAACTGCCATAACCGCACCTGTACCGTAACCTGCAAGAACGTAATCAGCAATCCAGATCGGCAGTTTTGCACCATTAACAGGGTTGATTGCATAAGCGCCAGTGAATACACCTGTTTTGTCTTTGGCCAAATCTGTACGTTCCAGATCACTTTTACGAGAAGCCTGCTCCTGATAAGCCTGAATCGCTTCACGTTGGTCATCGGTTGTAATTGCTTCTACCAATTCATGTTCTGGAGCAAGTACTGCAAAGCTCGCACCGAACAATGTGTCCGCACGGGTGGTGAACACCTTGATGACTTCCTCGCGACCCTCAATGGCAAATACAACTTCCGCACCGGTCGATTTACCGATCCAGTTGCGCTGCATATCCTTGATGCTTTCAGACCAATCCAGCTCTTCCAGGTCTTCCAACAGACGCTCTGCATACTCGGTAATTCTCAGGACCCACTGACGCATCGGTTTGCGTACAACCGGATGTCCTCCACGTTCACTCTTACCATCAATAACCTCTTCATTAGCCAGTACCGTTCCAAGTGCTTCGCACCAGTTAACTGCAACTTCATCCACATAAGCGAGGCCCTTATTGTACAACTGGATAAAGATCCATTGTGTCCATTTATAGTACTCAGGGTCCGTTGTGCTGATCTCACGCTCCCAGTCATAGGAGAAACCAAGTGATTTGATCTGGCGACGGAAATTGTCAATATTACGGAATGTAATATCTCGTGGATGTTCACCTGTATCCAGTGCATGCTGCTCAGCAGGCAGACCGAAAGCGTCCCAACCCATTGGGTGCAATACATTGTAACCGCGCATACGTTTGTATCGGGAAACGATATCTGTTGCCGTATATCCTTCCGGATGTCCTACGTGCAGACCTGAACCGGATGGATAAGGGAACATATCCAGTGCATAAAATTTCGGTTTAGCAGGGTCCTCACCCGTTTTAAACGTTTTATTTGCATCCCAGTATTGCTGCCAACTTTTTTCCATGACTTGTGGCTGATAGCCGTGTTTCGGCTGGTTATTCTCACTCATCTATTGTTCCTCCTTCAGGTTATTCGCTTTAGCTTTAATTGCAACAAAAAAACCTCAGCATCCCGTAGCGTTTGCAGCGCTAGGGACGAGAGGTTGAATTCCCGTGGTACCACCCTAGTTAGCGGACGAACGTGCTTCGTCATCCACTCCCTTTGGACCTGTAACGGCGGTTAACCGATGCGGATTTCCATTCCTGAACCCAAGCTTTATACAAGCAGGTTAAACAGAATGGTGTAATCACCGCATTTCTCCAAGGCGAGTTCGCAAATCACTGTCAACCGGCTTGCACCAACCGCCGGCTCTCTGTTATGTACAGGAATTACTACTGATCCTTATCATCGAAATATGTATACAATATCGGGACCATTATATAAAAAAGCAAGCCCAAAGTCAATATTACACGTTATAATCACCCTTTTAAGTCACACGGTTCGTACCGTTCAATAATACTCGTTGCTGTTCAGGATAAACGAAAACGCTCGATGCCTTCCTCCAGATTATGAATGGTCCAATTCACATGTTCCTGATTATCATATTGACGATAAGCGCACTCAATACGCAGCACCAGATCAAAGTACAAGTCATAGAGACTTCTTCTTTTCAATTCACTTTCAGTTGTAATCGCATGCCCATACCCTTTCACAAAACCAGGCGTATAGTTAAAATGACTGAAATAATGCTCCATCAGAGGATCTGCCCACAGAGAACGTTCAAAATCAATAATGGCTGTAATGCGACCTTTGTCTACTAAAACATTGCCATCCCACAGATCCCAACTCACAAGCACAGGTTCTTTGACATCGTCCAGTACATTCGATTTTTCTCCAATCAAACGTCTCAATTCAGGGTAATCGATCGTAAATGTAACCCCGGCTTCTTCACCATCGGTAAGAATGTCATCCATCAGATTCATAAATGCTTCTTTCCATGTGGAATATCGCTGTTTTTCCTCAGAGAAATACCCAAACTTCTCGCCCTTGATTTCATTAATTCGACGATTGTACCGACCGAGCAGGTGTTCAATGGCCTCCTGTTCTTCCGCAGAATATTGATCCTTGACCTGATTATAGGGTGTTCCAGACATGTACTCCATGATAAAATAACGTGCTGAAGCCATAGTTAACGAATCATCATAAGCCAACACTTGGGGTACGGGAACATCCTGTAGCTCCGTAATGAGGCGCAGTGCCTCAACCTCAGCAATCATGAGATCCTGCTCACAGCGCATCAGATTTGTCGAAGCCGACGGTGCAATTTTGAGTACCACTCGCTGTGCGTCACTCAGTGTAATGAGATATGCATGATTGGCCCAGCCATCCACCATTTCCTTGTAGTCCTGTATACTTGCAGAGAAATGCTGCTCTATTATGGCATTCAACTGTTCTGACGTAAGTCTTGTTTTATATGTACTTTCCATTTCTACACCTCACCTCGACTATTGATTTCCTTAGAAAACGCTTTCTATCCGACTATTATGGCCTCCTTTACTTTAACTGGCAATACTTTTTGTCACGCTCGTAAGTCTTTCCTAGCATTCCTTTATCCTATTTAAGACTATTGCTATTCATTCTCCATGGAAAATCAAACAAAAAAACTGTCCTTATGCACGATACATAAGGACAGTTGTCATCTTTCCTTCTTACTTCACAGCCACGTAGAACAAGCGCTGTGCGCTGTCTCCAGCTTCTTTCCATTCAAAATCCGCATATACCTTCACGTCTCTAAAACCTGCCTTGGATAACTCCAGCTTCATCCAGTCCGGATTATATGCACGCTGGACATGAACTTCTTCAAACCGCTGATACATATCCTTGTTACCATTATCCACACGCGAAAAAATACTGAGATGATGTTCGATCTCACAGCGATCCTGGTCCAGATCACAAGTCCAAATATAAGATATCGAGCGCTCATCCAGTACAAAAGGCTGCTCCTCATCATAACGAATAAGGGTATTGGGATGATGCACATCAAACAGGAACGTTCCACCAGGCTTCAGCATTTCGTATGTCCGCTGGAATGTTCGAACGACATCTTCTTGTTCAAGCAAATAATTGACGCAATCACAGAAAGATATCACCGAATCCACAGGTTCGGGAACTCGCCATTCCCGCATATCCTGCTGCACCCAACGGACACTGCCCTCGCGATACAAGCGATGACCCTGAGGCGTAGCCTCCATCTTGCTGCGCGCAACCGACAACATGTCTGATGAGAGATCAATGCCTGTAACTTCGAAACCGGAGTTCACGAGCGGGATCGTAATGGAGCCCGTTCCACAGCCAAGTTCAGCGACACTTTTGGGCATTCCATGCTTTTCCCATGCTGTTCTTGCAAACCTTATCCAGTCCGGATAAGGCATATCTTCCATTAATTCATCATACACATAGGCAAATTTCCGGTAAGACATGTCAGGCACCGCACTTTCAATTTCATTTTCCAATCCTGTTAACAAAAGAAAAAGCAGGGGCATCCGGTGTTTACCCAGCCTATCCCTGCCTTATCCGAGTTCCATATTACAACTATTTAATCAAGAAGATTACTTGTCTTCACTTTGATCTGCAGGAGCAGATTCGGACAAATACGTCCAGCTTTCCTTTTGAACCACCAGTCCATCCTTCATCAATTTGCCCAAGGCACGCTTGAACGCAGACTTACTGATGCCAAAGCGCTGCTTGATGATATCCGGCGGAGTTGCATCCGAGTAAGGCATGCCGCCCATAGGACGCTCTTTCATAAAGGCGAGCAGCTTGTCTGCATCTTCGTTACGTCCAACTTGTTTGAGTTGAGTCATGGCCAGATTCACACGTCCGTCTTCACGTACCAGTGTCACCCGACATTTCACTTTTTCACCAAGACGCAGCATATGACTACGTTCGGATGAATGAATCATACCAATTGCGCCAAAGCCCAGTACACCGCCCTCTACAAGTACAAAAGTACCCATCTGCAGTGGCTTGTATACCGTCGCTTCAACCCACTCGTTTAACCATGAAGTTGGCGCATGGAAAGACAATGGTGAAAGCTCTCGTTCCCCGGCCAATTTGGCACGCAGACGTCCCTGCTTGTCATGTTCCATGATTACAAAGACTTCATCCCCCACTTGAGGACGCAGTTCTTCCAGTTCAGGCAATTCACGAATAGGAAGCAGCAATTGCCGTCCAAGACCCATTTCCAAGAAACAGCCCAGTCGTGGGTGAACATCTGCCACAACCAGTCGTGCCATTTCGCCAAGCATGAGATAAGGCTTTTTCATCGTTACGGCCAGACGATCTTCTGTATCAAAGAATACAAATACCTCAAGCGTCTCACCAATTTTAATATCCCGTGTTAACTCGGTGTAGTGAAGCAGTACATCTTCCGATCCTGTCGTCAAAAAGAAGCCAAACGGAGACACTTCACGTGAAACCGGCAAAGAGACGACTGTTCCAGCAATCAAACTCATACAGTTTCCACCACTTTGGCATCAGACCATAGTCGTTCAATGTTGTAGTATTCACGCTCGTCGCGGTGGAAGATATGAACAACAACATCGCCCATGTCCATCAATACCCAACGTGCGGAATCCATACCTTCGATACCTTTGATCGTCGCTCCGGCTGCATGAGCCTGTTTGCGAATTTCAGTGGCAATGGCTTGTACCTGTGTATCGGAATTTCCGTGACAAATAACAAAATAATCTGCCACCAGAGAAACATTAATCAGATCCAACGCTACAATATTGGATGCCTTTTTGTCGTCAGCGGCAGCAACCGCCATATTCATAAGTTCTTTCGATGATACTGTCATGAACCAACCTCCATAATTTATAATTGTGTGTTCAAAAAGATCCTTCGTAATCAAAAGTGGACTTTTTGAACAACCTCTATAATTGTGCAATTAAGTCATTCCGCGACAGCATGGTCAAAGGATAAATGACACGGCGCTGTGAGATCAGCAAGCTGATCGTCGAATCGAATCCGGCAATTAAACCTTCCTCCAGACTACGTTCAGCCTGTTCGCGAATGTGATCTACTCCCGGGAAATCTCGTCCCGGTTCAATGTAATCGGCAAGACATACCACTTTGTCCAGCAAGCTCATGCCTACCCGACCCGAGGTATGCCACCGGATGGCATTAATAACTTCGGAATCTTCCACACCGTAATCACGCTTGGCTACAAAAGCACCGACTTCGGAATGCCAGAGCTGCTTGTCATGCTGCAGAAGTTCCTGGTTTAATCCGTTATCACGGATGACCGCTTCCATCTCCGCTATGGGCCAGTACTTCGCCACATCATGCAATATCGCTGCCAGATCTGCTTTCACAGGATCAGCACCGTATTTTTCAGCCAACATCACTGACGATTCCATTACACCCAGTGTATGCTTCCAGCGTTTTTCCGGCATTTGTCCGGATACGGCTTGAATCAGTTCATCACGGCTTAGTGCCATATAAACCGCTCCTTACAATGTATTGGTGCACTTCATCAGGAATCATGAAGCGTACCGAATGTCCTTTGGCCAGACGTCTGCGTACGGCTGTCGATGAAATATCGACCAAGGGCATCTCGGCCAGCAGGACCCGATCCTGTAACTCATCTGGTAAATCATCCAGATGTAACTGGAAGCCCGGCCGACCAACTCCGATAAAGGTTAAGCGTTCTGCAAGCTCTTCAATCTGCTCCCATTTGGGAAGATAGTTCACCATATCCGCCCCGATAATGAAATAAAATTCATGTTCAGGATGGCGACGCCACAGTTCCTTCATCGTATCAATGGTATAAGACACTCCGCCCAATTCCATCTCGATACCCAGCACCTCATATTGCTGCACACCCTTCACAGCCGCTTCCGTCATATCGAGACGTTGCTGTCCCGAAGCTCCGGCTCCGCGTTTGTGAGGTGGAACATGGGAAGGCATGAACCAGATCTCATCCAATGCATGTGAATCCCTTGCCGCTTCAGCTGCCAGGAGGTGTCCCATGTGGATCGGATCAAACGTACCACCCATGATGCCGATCTTCACCTGCGTCACGCTCCCTTATCTAGGTAGTTCGATTTGTTTGTTATCGCGAGATTCTTTGTACAGGATGATTGTGTTACCGATGAGTTGTACAAGCTCACTTCCCGTTTCACGGGCAACTTCTTCTGCCATCTCTTTTCTGTCCTCGTCATTGTTGTTCAACACTTGCACTTTCATCAATTCGCGCTTCTCAATCGCATCTTCGATGTGACGGAACAGGTGCTCGTTGGTTCCACCTTTACCAATCTGAAATACAGGGGTCAGGTGATGTGCCTGTGACCGCAAAAAGCGCTTTTGTTTACCGTTTAACATGAATACTCCATACTCCTTATGTTGAGCAGGCCCTGATCGACAGCGCAAAAACTGTCCGGACCTGACCATTCAATTATTATTTTTCAATGGTGAAAATGATCACTGAGTACACAATGTGACTCCGATTGCAGTACCATCTTCCGATCGCTGTTATCCCCAGATTTTTCTGATCCCTTTTCACAAAGGGAAAATCCGGTGATAGCTTATGCTTCCGAAGCAGCTTTCTTGCAGAAAGCTTTTAAGCGACCACTTCGTTTCTTCAGATTGGTTCTGCACTCGTTGTCTGCCTGTACTCTTAATATCATTTTCACACTTCAAAACTGTTTAGCACTGCTCGTCTCATCGTCTCCACTGGAGCCGGGATGCCAAGCCAATGTTCAAAGGCCACTGCGCCCTGGTATACAAACATCCCCAGACCACCGTGCACTGTGCATCCACGTAACCGAGACTCTCGAAGCAGACGGGTCTCCAGCGGATTGTAGATCAGATCACTCACCGCTGCTCCTTCACGGATCAGTGCAGGATCAACTGGTACGTCATCAACATGAGGATGCATTCCAGCAGCCGTTGTGTTGATCACAATATCAGCCGTAGCCAAGACCGTCGCAGCGTCTTCCATGCCACTGCCCGAGATTTCTCCCAAGCCATGGCCCCGTAAATCCGAAGCAAGTGCAACAGCCCTGTCCGCTGTACGATTCAGAATGTGGATCTGCTCAGGCTTCTCCAATGCAAGTGCGTATATAACACCTCTTGCCGCTCCACCTGCTCCCAGTACAGCAATACGTTTACCCGCAAGCTCAGGCACAGCCTCTTCCTTCAGCGATCGGACATAGCCAATACCATCCGTATTGTACCCTGTCAGTGTTCCACTTTCATTGACGATGGTATTCACCGCACCAATCAGGCGAGCACTTTCATCGATCACATCCAGGTACTGCATCACCTGCTCTTTGTGCGGGATCGTGACATTGACACCACGATAGCCCAATGCCACAATTCCCCGAACTGCCGCTTCCAATTGATCCGGATGAACATGCAGTGGCATATACATCCCATTCACTCCTGCAGCCTGCAGGGCCGCATTGTGCATTGCCGGTGATTTGGAATGAGCAATGGGATCACCCATAACGCCAAGCAACACAGGAAGTGAAGGGTTGCCCTTCTTATCCTCAGACATAGGTCCGCCTCCAATCCGCTCTGATGTACAGGTTCTGAGATTACATTAGATTAAGGATGGACGGATCTGTACACGAATGCCTTTTGGAGCATGAACAGCAACAAGCGCTCCAATATCGCCATTCACCTTAATCCAGCCCAGACCCGAGATGAATACATCCGATTGACTGCCGCGTTTGATGCGGAATTCATGTCTGGTCCATTCAGCCATCTCTGCTGCATCCTCACGGGTTGGCGGAGACAACAGTTCTCCCAGGTGGTCGCGGTACAGATCATCTGCACGCTCCAGCTTCGTCCGGTGAATATCTAGCGCAGTGCTGATAAAACAAGTGAACGACTGGCGATCACCTTCCACAAAGTCAAATCGAGCCATGCCGCCGAAGAACAGCGTCTGACCGGAATTCAACTGATACACAGCCGGTTTAAGCGGTTTTTCCGGCATGATGGCAGCGAGATCCTTACGTGAAACAATCTCGCTGAAACGCCATGGATACACGATTCCAGGCGTATCAATAATATATTTTCCATCATCCAGCGGAATGTTCACCATATCCAGCGTTGTTCCCGGATAACGGGATGTGGTCAGTTCCTGCTCCAGATCGCTGTAATCACGAATCAGACGGTTAATCAGTGTGGATTTACCCACATTGGTACCACCAACCACGTACACGTCGCGATCTTCGCGATACGTTCCTACAAGCTCAAGCAGTCGGTCGAAGCCCTGATTTTGCTTTGCACTGCACAAGACTACATCCACGGTACGCAAACCCTGTTCTTTGGCTTGCTTCTGTACCCAGTTGCGAACCTTGTTCCAGTTGGTTACTTTCGGAAGCAAGTCCGTTTTGTTCACAGCAAGCAATACCGGATTGTTGCCTACAAAACGTTGCAGACCGGAGATAATGCTGCCATCAAAGTCAAACAAATCAACGATATGGATGACAAGTGCATCCTTATCCCCGATTTTGCTAAGCAGCGCCAGGAATTCGTCCTGATCCACCGTAACGGATGATGACTCATTGTAGTTTTTGATGCGGAAACAGCGCTGGCATATAACTGGTTCACGATCCAATGCCTTCTCGGGGATAAACCCTGGTAATTCCGAATTTTCTGTTTGCAGATGCACGCCGCATCCGCTGCACCTTACGGCAAGATTGCCGTTATGCGGTTCTGTCATTTCTTCTTTTCCTCCTCAAGCCATAAGCCTTTCCTGCGTAAACTCGTTAGAGCAATCCGTTCCACGCGTCGATTGAAGCGGGTCATAAAACCTTCGTCCCCAATGGAGATTGGCAGTACCAGAACGGTATATAACCCCATTCGGTTCCCTCCATAAACGTCCGTAAGCATCTGATCGCCTACTACAATCGTGTTTTCAGGAGATAACTCCATCATTTTCATTGCTCTACGAAACGGTACATTCGATGGTTTGCGTGCACTATGCACAAACTGGATATCCAGCGGGGTCGCAAACAGGGATACACGATTCAAATTGTTATTGGACACAATCATCAGCTTGAAACCTGCCTCTTTCACACGTGCAAACCATTCAATCAGTTCGGGCGTAGCGTCAGCGGCTTTGGCTCCAACGAGTGTGTTATCCAGATCAGTTATAATTCCACGGTAGCCTTGAGCGTACAGCTCTTCCAGATTAATGTCAAAAACCGTGTCTACACGCAGCTTGGGCATTAACATTTTAAACAAAGAAGTCACCTCAGTTTCATACGACACACTATATCACAAATCCGTCTTTCCTGAAAATGCATACAGCGCCTGATGGCATAGGAAAAAAGGAAAAACGGGACGGGCAACAACTATGCCCGTTCCGCTTTCAGTTCCTTCCGCAGCTTCAAGGCGGTCTGATAGACGCCCTTCCAGTCGTCGGCAGTTACGGACGCCGGACTGTAACGAGTCTGTTCAAACTTCGTGAGAAGCTCATACAATGTTGCTTCTGCAGCAGGTCTTGCCTGGCTCCAGCGGGCTACCGATTCACGAAGTGTCTCGTCTCCGCTCCGGGTCAACCCTTTGCGTTTCACATACTGAATCCAACGCTCGGTCTCTGCCACTACCTTCTGTTCAGGGGTGAGCGGTCCACCTGTCCGTAGACGAAGCAGAAAGAATCGCATGGAGAAACGATTACGCCAGAACATATATGCTACCCACAATACAATAATGGCTCCTGCAGCCCAGATAACAAAAGTTGGGATGGCAGACGATGTCTGCTCAGGTGCAGGGGTCTGCTCTTCCTCTTGTACCGGCTCCTCTTCTGGCTCTTCTTCTGGCTCATCTACAGGCTGTACATCAGGCTGTTCCGTCAGCAGAGGCATATCAAAGCCCGGTGTTGCTTCAACAGGAATCCATCCATACTCACCAAAGTAAACCTCTGCCCAGGAGTGTGCATCTGCATTGGTAACGGTGTAGGTCGTCTCAATCTCCGCACCAGGTTGACGTGGGGCCTGCATGTCCGAATTCAGGGACAGTTGTCCAGGCGCATAACCTTTAACCCACCTTGCAGGAATGCCCTCCGAGCGCGCCATCATCACCAGCGCAGTGGAGAAGTAATCACAGTAGCCTTCCATAATGTCGAACAGGAAACCTTCCACAAAGTCGCTGCTTACTTTTCGAGATAAATCCGGATTGTTCGTGTATTCAAAATTTGTTTGTAAATAGTTTTGCAGTAATGCCACTTTTTCATACGGAGTATTCGCAGATGCCGTTATCTCGGCTGCCAGATTCGACACCCGGTCAGGGAAACGGGATGGTAACTGCAAGTACATATCATCTGCCGGATTACTGTTATACAGATCTTCAAATGACTTCGTACGAAGCTCATCTTCCACAATCACAGGGGCTTCCGATACGATGGTGTATGTCTTGGGATACTGGGGTTGCTGACGGTCTGTCACCACATGCAGTTCAGCCTGTTCCGCATTCCACAACATCCGTTCCGTTCTGTCTTCACCATTAATCGAGCTCACTTCAGCGATCGAATAAGCACCAAAGAGAATCGGATAGACATTATCATTCAGCATCGTTACGTTCTGAGTTACTTGTTTGGTATTCACATTACCCGATTCTTGGTTCTCCAGAGGCTGTCCGGCTTCAACATTCTCTGTCGCACCCCGTCCACGGTCATCCCAGCCTGTGCCTGTATACTCTGCACGTGTCTCACCGCGCCAGTAGCTACGCTCATTGGTCGTGACAGACATGACAGGGGTATAGTCGAAGTTAAATCCTCCACCAAGCTGATTGTCTTCCCTGCTGTATCCCGATTCGGTAGCCGCCGGAATATCAAGGTTTCCGTTACCTGCCTGACTTGTGGAAGTTCCGGTATAGTTACGCCACGCCGTATATGGGTCCGTCAAGGTGGGTGGAATCTCCGGCATATTAACGCTGGCTACAATAATTAAAGAAAAGATAATGGCAATATTGGCCAGGACTTTATAAGGATACCGGATGATTCTTTTCCAACCTTGTGGATACTGTAGCTGATAGTTACGGAAATGCTGACATACGAGCCATCCCATCCCCGCAAACATCACCCACGCGATTTCAATCCAGAGTGGAATCTGGGTGAAAGAATCGAGAATCCCCATCGAAATGATGTTGACACCCAGAAAAACAAGAATGCGACGTGTTGTGGTCACGAGTCGAAGCGCAGCTTCAAGCATCACCCATGCACACAGGGAGAACCAGATGTACGGCGTCATGTGTAATATGAATTGTTCCGCTCGGTCCGTTAAAGAGCCATAAGGGATGTACACCGTATAATCAATTAGCGTTTTATGCAAAATGTAACCAACAACGACCGCCTTGATGATCGCCCGATACATCGTTTTGAAGGGCAGAACGACCTCCAGCACACTGACCGCTGCAAGTGTCCATAACACCAGAGAAGTTGTCTCCGTGTACCACGATTCCTGCGTAAATGAAATCCACTGCATTCCAATCAGGAAAATCCAGAGCAATGACGCTGCATGATACCAGGATCGTTTGCCTGCAACACTTTCATTTCCTTTTGTACTCATACAGAACCTCCCCCCATCACCGTTGGAAGCTCCTGCAAGTGAGAAACAGTGAATGACCTCGTGCCTCTTCCACGCAACATGGCATTCCACTCGGCACTCCGGCGGGATTCACTGGTATCGATCAGAATATGACATGGAGTCATGCCCCGCGTATCGGCCCAGCGCAACAGTTCCATTATTTTTTCATCCTTCTGGGGAGAAATCACGACAAAGTAGGCCCCCTGAGGCAGTTGACGTGCAATTCTTTCCACGCCGGGCAACAGATGGGTATCCTGACCGTTATATTGAATATCCACCAGATGATGCATCATCTTCTGTCGTTCCATCAGACTTTCACTGGGGGCCATGAAGGATGTCTCGTCGGACAATGTCAACAATCCCATCCCCATTCGTTCCCTGACACCATACTCCAGCAGAGAGGCAGCCGTGGAAACAGCAATTTCGAATGCATCCCCATGTTCATAACTTGATGCCAGCGCATCCAGAACCAGAATGGTTTTGGGCACAGACTCATGTTCAAACTCCTTGGACTTCCAGTTCCCTGTCTTTGCCGTTGCATTCCAGTGAATGCGGGAAAGTCGATCTCCGTATACGTAGTCACGTACACCATTGATCTGAGTGGTCTCTCTCCGTGAACGGGTTAACGCCGTCTGAGGACCGGATAACCGTGATTTGCGGTCGTAGAGCTGCCAATATGGAATAAATACCGTTCTTGGCAGTACGCGAAACTCACCTTTGGCCTTAAACTTTCCCCGATGTTCAATCAGTCCAAATATGTCCTCGCTGGCACATTCCGTTTCTGAAAAAACATACTTTCCCCGCTCAAGTGGCGGTGTCTGAAAAGACAACTCGCCATTACCTCGCATATTGGGAATCAAACTTTCCTTGAACGACCACGATTCTCCGTTATGCCGATGCAGCATTTCACGCACAACAACATAGGGAAGCGGGAGGAATCCCGGAATCGTCAGACTCAGCTGTACTTGAACCTGGTCACCCGCATGCAGCAATTCTTCGTGGTCTGGACCAGAAGATAACCTACGAACTCCCTGAGCACGTCTTACTCCGCTAAAACCAGCAATGGCAAGATACACACAGAGCAGGGTCACCATCGACAGCAACATAAGGGATGTCTTCCCGCCCTGAAACAAAACATAAGCCAGACAGCACATCCACACCATTGCGATGCTCCATACGCGTGGGTGGCGTAACCCTCTATTGACTGTTCTCAAAAGCGGCTTCATGAACTATTGCCCCATGGAGACGGGCACGCGTACTTGCTGGAGTACGGCATTCAAAACGGCCTCGGAACTCATACTGTCCAGTCTCGATTCGGGACGAAGCACAATACGATGAGAGATCACATAAGGGGCCATCGTTTTCACATCATCCGGAAGCACATAATCACGTTCCTGCAAGAAAGCAAAGGCTTTTACGGCCATCATGAACGATATGGCTGCCCGTGGGCTGGCACCCAGCAATACAGATGGGTGGGAGCGGGTTTGACGAACAACATCCAGCAAATAGTCCATAACCGGATCACCGATAAAGACCTCTTTAATCTCCTGCTGGATTGCCGAGATCTGGTCCATATGAGTCACGGATTCAAGACGATCTACAGGCTGACCGAGCTGATGCTGTTTCAATAGGATTTTCTCAATTTCCTTATCGGGATAACCTAGACTTATTTTCAACATAAACCGGTCGAGTTGGGCTTCCGGCAATGTATACGTACCTTCAAAATCAATCGGATTCTGAGTTGCACAGAGCATGAATGGATGTGGCAGATCATACGTATCGCCATCAACGGTTACGCTGCGCTCCTCCATAACTTCGAGCAGAGCCGATTGGGTTTTTGTTGTGGCACGGTTAATCTCATCAGCCAGCAAAATGTTGGTCATCACAGGACCTGGTCGGAAATAAAAACGCTCATCCTTCGGATGGAACACAGATACGCCCGTAATATCACTAGGTAAAATATCAGGATTACATTGAATACGCCGGTACTCACCGCGCATGGATTTCGATAATGCCTTGATCAACTGCGTTTTGCCAGTTCCCGGTACGTCTTCAATCAGAACGTGCCCGCCTGCAAGCAAAGCTGTAAGTAAAAGTTGAATTTCAAAGGATTTCCCCATAATACAGGATTCCAGATTCGAACGAACTGCGGATATGATTTGGATCGACTCTTTGCGCACAGGCATGTGGTCTAACCTCCTAAAAAAGCATACAGATTTCCTTTTATTGTACATGATCCAGAGTCACGAGTACACTCGAAGGAACTCACAATTTGTTTCCAGCCCGTCAGATTCACCGCAGTTCTCGCATGAATACGACAAAAAGCCCCGGATAGAAGTTATCCGAAGCCTCTGCTGGATCGCAATATGTTCAAGTAGATTTCTTATTCTATGTTAGCCTTTTGGTCTAACCACCAATGCCGCGAGAAAAGAAAAGATAATCGCTGACGAAATCCCAGCCGCGGTCAGATCGAAAATCCCCGTAATGACACCAAGCCATCCCTCTTTCTCCAGCTCCGTCAATGCTCCGTGCACCAAGGAATTGCCGAAACTTGTAATGGGGATTGAAGCTCCCGCACCTGCAAATTTAACCAAGGGGTCGTACAAGCCAAATGCATCAGCAACCGCCCCTGCCACAACAAGTGTACTCATGGTATGTGCCGGTGTTAGTTTGACACCATCCATTAGAAGCTGCCCCACAACACAGATCAAACCGCCAACGATAAATGCCCACAAGAACTGCATGACTTTTATCCCTCCTTTTCTATAGCTACCGCATGTGCAATACAGGGAATACTTTCCCCCTGCTGGTACGAGAGCGGAGACAAGAGCGCTCCAGTAGCAACGACAAGCACCCGTTTAAGATCACCCTTCTGCATCCGGTTCAAAATGTGACCATAGGTGACGGTGGCAGAACATCCGCAGCCACTTCCCCCGGCAACCACATAAGGCTGTTTCTCCCGATCATAGATCATCAGGCCGCAGTCATTAAAAACCGTCTGTTCCATGGGTATGCCTTCTTTTTGCAAAAGCTCTTTCGTAATTGGCAGACCGACGGAAGCCAGATCCCCGGTCACAATGAGATCATAATAGCCGGGTTCCAATCCGGTATCCCTGAAATGAGAGATTATAGTGTCGGCTGCTGCTGGCGCCATGGCTGAACCCATGTTAAAGGGATCTTTGATGCCCAAATCCATAATGCGTCCAATAGTGGCTTTGGTAACAACGGGACCATCACCAGTACGGGAGACCACACCACACCCTGATCCTGTGACGGTATATTGCGCATAAGGCGGCTTCTGGGAGCCATACTCCGTCGGATACCGAAATTGTTTTTCCACCGTACAGTTGTGGCTCACCGTTCCTGCAAGGACATAATCTCCAGCTCCGGAGTCAACAATCATGGACGCTAACGCTAACGTTTCCATGGAAGTTGAACAGGCTCCAAAGACACCCAGGTAAGGCACACCCAGTTTTCGCGCTGAAAAGGAACTGCTGATAATCTGGTTCATCAGATCTCCACCAACAAAAAAGTGAAGCTCTTCCTTGGTGATATTTGCATTTACCAAAGCCAGTTGGGAGGCCTGTTCGAGCAATTTGCGTTCTCCCTTTTCCCACGTTTTCTCGCCGATCTCGAGGTTGTCATAGACATAATCGAAATCAGATGACAGTGGACCCTCGCCTTCTTCTGGTCCTACAACTGCGGCTTTACCGATGATCCGCGGACGATTCTCAAACTGCCATGTCTGGCGACCCAATCGTTTCATAGATGTCCACCTCCAAATCCCAAAAAGGCGTAAACGATCCCTACGACAAATGCTGCCACGACACCAAACACGATAACGGAACCAGCAAGTTTAAACATGTTGGCCCCTACACCGAGCACCAGTCCTTCAGCACGATGTTCCAGTGCAGCAGAACACATGGAATTGGCAAAGCCGGTAACCGGCACAGCAGTTCCTGCTCCTGCCCATTGAGCCATTTTATCGTAAACGCCGAGACAGGTTAGAATAACCGATATGAGAATCATGACCGCCACCGTAGGACTGGAAGCTTCCTTCGATGTCATGTCGAAACCGGCCATAAAAGCCTCTTGAATGGCCTGTCCAATCAAACAGACGGTACCCCCAACCAGAAATGCTTTGAGGCAATTTTTCAGGATTGGACGAGGCGGCTCATGTTTTTTTGCGACTTTTTTGTACTCCTTTTCATCCATGGACAGGGACGACGATTTTTTTTCGCTTCCGGATGCAGATTGAGCTGGCAAGATACAAGACCTCCTCTATGTGAAATGGTTCAAAGCTACGGCTGAATGCCAATGTGTGTAATCCTATATTCATTGTTTGTTAATAATCAGAAGGTTATGTATCCGGCGACAGACAGCATATGTTTCCAACAAGATCATGTTGTGGAAGCAGGATGGGAATACGCCGGTGCTGAGGACGTTTAGATACGTTCTATAAATAAAGAAGAACAATCACGAGCAAGATAAAAAGAACGATAAACAGTACTTTTTCCGTGCCCTCTTCTGGAGGCTTCATTGGATATATAGCTCCTTCCTAATAAACAGACCAACAAATATTGAACAAAAAGAACATCACAAAATGATGACATCTCCTCCATATATTCATATTCATTGAAGTGGCATCAGGGTTACGACTACAGCGGATAGAGTCATGAAAATTGGAAAGGTAAGCGCCCAAAACATGCCTTAAATACGTGACATAAACATGGACAATCACTTGCGCAAGGTTCATACTGTAATGTGACCAGTGGTTAAATAACAAGTCCTCAGCATATTAAAGTGCATGTTCAAAAAGTCTAGTTTTCAGTACCAAGAAGATGGGATGAAGATAGAAATGGAGTAGCGGAGCGTAGGAAAACTACGTGAGCAACGGACATTTCGGCTGAATTTCATATTCGATGCTGATCATGCCGTTAGGCATGATTCGTAATCAAAAGTGGACTTTATGAACTACATTTAAAGGACAACAGGCGGGTAGCCGTTCTACTGTGACCTGAAATACATACCAACAGAGGAGTTGTTGACACATGAATGAAAAAACGATGGATATGTTTCGTACGTTGACGGAATTCCCTTCCGCATCCGGTTTTGAACGTGAGCTTCGCGGCTGGATGAAAGATAAGCTTTCCGCTTATACCGATGAGTTCGTCCAGGATCGCCTGGGGAGTCTATTTGGTGTATTACGCGGGGAGGAATCCGGTCCTAAAGTTATGGTAGCCGGACACTTTGATGAAGTTGGTTTCATGACTACAGGCATTACCGAAACGGGTATGGTCAAATTCCGTCCACTGGGTGGATGGTGGAGTCAGGCTGTACTGTCTCAGAGACTGGAAATCATCACACCTGATCGTCGGATTACCGGAGTGGTAGGTTCTACACCTACACACTTGCTGGACGAATCCCAGCGGAACAAACCTGTTGATCTGAATTCCATGTATCTTGATATTGGGGCAGACAATCGTGCCGAAGCAGAATCCTGGGGCATTCATCCAGGGATGCAGATTGTGCCGATCTGTGAATTCACACCTATGGCAAACCCGAAAAAAATCATGGCCAAAGCGTGGGATAATCGTTACGGCGTTGGACTTGCACTTGAACTGGTTGAAGCGCTGCACAAGGAAAAACTGCCTAACACGCTTTACGCTGGTGCAACGGTTCAGGAAGAACTGGGGCTTCGCGGTGCACGTACGGCGGCCAATCTGATTCAGCCTGATATCTTCTTTGCACTTGACTGTAGCGCGGCGAATGATATGACAGGTGACAAACAGTCGTTTGGACATATCGGAGAAGGCGCATTGCTTCGTATTTTTGACCCGGGTATGTTCACCCATCGCGGAATGGTGGAATATGTTCAAGATACGGCTTCATCCAATCAGATTAAAATGCAGTATTTCATCTCACCAGGTGGTACCGATGCAGGTCAAGTTCACCTGAGTGGAATTGGTGTACCATCAACAGTTATTGGTATCTGCGCTCGTTATATCCACACCTCTTCTTCCATCATTCATACGGATGACTACGATGCGGCCAAAGAGCTGATTGTGAAGCTGGTCAAAGGTCTTGATCGGACAACGATGAATACCATAATTAATAACGCGTAACAGTTGACAAGAGACCTCCTAACTATGTCGGGAGGTCTCTTTTTTATATCCACAACGATATCAGTTAGACACGTAGATTAATAGGCCGAACATTATAGGGAATTACACATAAGATACAATAACGGAAGATGAATTAAACACCAAGCAGCGGGGGACCTGTTATGGCAGTGAGAAGGAATGGAAAATCGAATAAAAGTTCCAAAAAAACAAATGCCGCAAACACCCTTCTCAATGGCAACCTTAAAGGAAGAAATCTGGAACTTATCGTTGCAGCATTACTGGTAAGTGGGAAGTTAAGAGTGGATGCGGTCACGTTGTTTCGAGAAGCTACACTGGTCGTTGAACTGGTCGGACAATATAAAACGTTACAAACTATTACACCATCGAATCAAGACAAACTGGTGCAATTCCTCGATGAGATCGGTGGCGATATGACGTTGAATGACGTTATACGGGCTTTCCAACAGAGAATCAATTCCTAAACGCCAAGAAATGAGGTTGAAGTGATGTCTGACTTTGACGGAAATGGGTTCGCTGAGCTACTGATCATTGTCATTCTTGTTGTTTTATTTGTATTCGGTTCTTCCGATATTGACGACCTGACTGATTCTCCTTCTCAATCCTGAATTGGCTAGGTTATTACGATCCATTCATTATGAAATCCATACCTGTAAACGCCAGCCCACAATATGCGGGCTGGCGTTTTTGGATGGCTATAGAAATAGCGGTGAGAATGCAATCCAGGCCAAAATAAGAGTAAGCACAATGCAGACATTCTCTACAACGGCCCCACGCTTGGTCCCTGTACTCATCAGATTCACCCGTATGCGCCACTTGAGCGGTGGTAACGGACGAATACCCCGATTGGTTAGTGAATCGGCCAACAGATGCATCGCATATGCAGTTCCTCCGGCTACCCAGATCTCCGGTCCCTGCTGCTGGGTCGTGCTGTACAACAAGCCCGCCCATATTGCGGTTCCGTACAGGGTATGTGTCAGTCCCCTATGAGTCAGTGTGGTGCAGAGCATTAACAAACTGCCTGCAATCAAGTTCCACGGTGCAAACGCGTGACCATAGAAGACCAGCCCGAGTCCAATCGCAAACATCAACACTTTGCGAAGCGAACGCGAAGGCAGGAATGACACAAGCGCAATGAGGATAGCAAGCAACAGGTTCCATGGTTTGGCATGAACATAGAAGTACACAAATACAGCTGTGGGCAACAGAATCGTCTGTAACAATCTGATCAGACTGTTAGGCAAGGCTCTGGATACCAGCAGCGAATTTGGCTCATCAATGTCAGGCAATAACGAACCAATCAGAGCAACCGTAACTGCCGGCGCAGTCACCGGCATACCGGCCAACTGCAGAACAGAAAGCGACACGCCTGTCCCGATAATAAGGTGGGATCTTCCCATCATGATGCAAAAACGTCCTTTCGAAGAAATCGGGAACAATACGGCCCAGTTCCGATTTTACAACGAAAACAAAATAAGAACAATAGTTCGCATTTCTTATTTGTATGAAAATAAATATAACTTTCTGTGATGGGGCTCACATTATTATATTTATGACTCTTTTATCTTTATTAGTGAATTAAATCACATAAACTGTCGTCAACTACTTGTATAATTTCAAATATAAACCACTAAAATTTTGAGTAATGTACAGCGTCTATCCAAGGAGGCACATACACATGAACGGAAAAAAAGAGAACCTCATTATCATTGGTAACGGTATGGCAGGAATCAGTACCGTTGAGCAAATTTTGAAATTAACATCGCGATTTGATATTACTGTTTTTGGCACAGAGCCCTATCCTAACTACAATCGCATTATGTTGTCTTATGTACTGGAAGGAAGCAAAACACTGGATGACATCGTACTGAATGATCTCCACTGGTATCAGGATTATGGTATTACCCTCCATACAGGAACAACCGTAACCCGAATTGATTCGGATACCCATGAGGTTGTGACAGAGGATGGAACTCGCTTCCCTTATGACAAAATCATCATTGCGACAGGCTCTAACTCCTTTATTCTCCCAGTACCTGGACATGACAAAGAAGGTGTTGTCGGTTTCCGTGATATCGCCGATTGTAATGTCATGCTGGAAGCTGCTAAGCAGTATAAACGAGCGGCCGTTATCGGAGGCGGACTGCTAGGCCTTGAAGCTGCCAAAGGGTTGGTACAACTTGGCATGGAAGTTACCGTAGTGCACTTGATGCAGGATCTGATGGAGCGTCAGCTTGATCCGCAAGCTTCAGCCATGTTGAAGGCGGAACTCGAACGTCAGGGTATCCGGTTCAAATTGGGTGCGCAGACTTCCGAACTGCTGGGCGGCGAACGGGTTGAAGGGATACGTTTTGCAGATGATACGGTTCTAAATGTTGATTTTGTGGTCATGGCTGTAGGCATTAAACCCAATACGGCTGTAGCCCGCGAAAGCGGTATGGAAGTCAACCGGGGTATTGTCGTGGATGACTATATGCAGACTTCACTTGAGAATGTGTACTCGGTCGGGGAATGTACAGAGCACCGCGGGGTATGTTACGGCCTCGTTGCCCCATTGTTCGAGCAAGGTATGATTCTCGCGAAACATATCTGCGGGGTTGAAACGGCTCCTTATGAAGGTTCTGTAGTATCTACGAAATTGAAAATTTCGGGTGTAGACGTCTTTTCAACCGGTGAATTTATCGACAGTCCAGAGCACACCGTCATTTCGCACAAAGATGACTGGAAACGGACTTACAAAAAAATTCTGCTTCGTGACAATAAAATGGTCGGTGCCGTGCTCTTCGGTGACATTACGGATTCTGCCGAATTGCAGAAGCTGATCAAACAACAGACTGAAATGACCGAAGAATTGTACGGTTCACTCATGGGTACAGGCTGCGGTGGTCATAAGAAAGCAACCTCTGTTGGAACGATGCCCGAGGACGAGATCGTCTGTGGATGTAACGGGGTAACCAAAGGAACCATTGTTGATGTCATTACAAACCAGGGCCTTACCACTGTAGATGAAATCAAAGCCTGTACCGGTGCAACCCGCTCTTGCGGTGGGTGTAAACCGGTTGTGGAACAGATTCTGCAATATGTACTTGGAGACAGTTTCAGCAGTGGAGCCAAACAGGGAATATGCGGATGTACTTCCATGGGACGGGATGAGATTGTAGCCGAGATTCGTGCAAAGGGATTACAAACGACCAAAGAGGTCATGAATGTACTGGGTTGGAGTCAACCTGAAGGTTGTTCCAAATGTCGTCCGGCGATCAACTACTACCTTGGCATGATTGCACCAGATACACACGAAGATGAGAAAGAATCCCGTTTTGTTAATGAACGTATGAACGCGAATATTCAAAAGGATGGAACGTATACGGTTGTACCTCGGATGTATGGCGGGGTGACTACACCAGCGGACCTCAAACGAATCGCTGACGTATCAGTCAAATATGATGTGAAAGCAGTCAAAGTTACCGGTGGTCAGCGTCTCGACTTGATTGGTGTCAAAAAAGAAGATTTGACCAAAGTCTGGGCTGAACTGGATATGCCTTCAGGTTATGCTTACGCCAAATCGCTGCGTACGGTCAAAACATGTGTCGGCTCCCAATTCTGCCGATTCGGTACACAGGATTCCATGGCCATGGGCGCTCGCATCGAACGTAAATTCGAACGTCTGGATCTGCCAGCCAAGTTTAAATATGCTGTCAACGGTTGTCCGCGGAACTGTGCAGAGGCATGTACCAAAGATATCGGTATCGTTGGTAACGACGGAGGTTGGGAAATCTTCATTGGTGGTAACGGTGGTATTAAAGCAAGACTGGCTGATTCCCTATGTAAAGTGAAAACGGATGAAGAGTTAATTGAACTGTGCGGAGCCATCATGCAATATTATCGCGAGACAGGTAACTATCTGGAACGGACGTCCGAGTGGGTGGAACGCATGGGTCTGGAGCATATTCGTTCGGTTGTCGTGGATAACCTTGAGGAACGTAAAGCGTTGATGCAGCGGATTGAATTTGCACTTGAGCATGTTGAAGAACCTTGGCAAAAAGCGATTCGCAATGAAGAAGGCCAAAGCAAAATGTTCCATGGTATCGAAGTATCGGCTCGTCCATAAGTAAGCTTGCAAGATTAATACTGCCGGAATGTTAAATATAGATAAGGAGTGGTTTAAGATGACGACAAAACAATCAGGCACCTACTTCCCTGCAGGAGTAGTTGAAGAATTTCTGCCACGAATCGGAAGAGTAGTTGAGATTAAGGACCATCAGCTGGCTGTCTTTCGTGCATCGGATGGTACCATCTTCGCTGCGGATAATCACAACCCCCACCCTAAGGGTGGGCCGCTGGCTGAAGGTATCGTGTCCGGACATTATCTGTACGATCCACTGTATGATTGGAAAATCGACCTGACTACCGGTATTGTGCAAGCACCGGACAACGGTCAAGTACAGATGTATCCGGTGAAAGTAGAGAATGGTCAAGTCTGGATTGCAATATAGCTCCATTGAAACGTTCAAAGATTGATGCAAAATAATGGGGGAAACCGTGATGTATACACCAAGTGTTGAGGGAATTATTGAAGCTGCGGTTAAAAAACGGGACCAAATGAACGCAAGCCTGCCACGTTATATGGTTGCTGCCTTGATGGCTGGTGCCTATGTAGGGCTTGGCATCGTTCTGATCTTCAGTATTGGTGCTCCGCTCCTTGCAGCTCAGTCACCACTGCAAACCATGTTGATGGGCATGTCCTTCGGACTCGCGCTCACGCTGGTCATCTTTGCCGGATCGGAACTTTTTACAGGTAACAATATGTTCTTTACCATGAGTACACTGGCAGGCCGAACCACAGTGAACGATACGCTGAAGAACTGGGGGCTCGTCTTTGTTGGTAACCTGCTCGGCGCAATTCTATTAAGTCTACTCATTGTCGGTAGCGGCCTGTTCAAAATGGCTACGCCGGAACATCTGTTATTCGTTGTCTCTGCCAAAAAGATGGCGGCGCCCGTGTCTGAGTTGTTCTTCCGAGGCATTCTCTGTAACTGGCTCGTCTGTCTGGCGATCTGGATGGCAGCTCGCTCCAAAGAAGATATCGCCAAACTTGTCCTTATCTGGTGGTGTCTGTACGCATTTATCGCAAGTGGTTATGAGCACAGTGTTGCCAATATGACTTTGCTGTCTTTATCCTGGCTGCTGCCAAACCACCCGGATACAATCACAATGGCAGGCTGGTTCCATAACATGATTCCGGTAACGCTTGGTAATATTATCGGCGGTGCCCTCTTTGTTGGAATGGCGTACTGGTATACTTCTCCGGTACGAAAAAAGGCATAATAGTTGACCTATTGCACTTATCTACGTTAGGTAGCATAACATTTGCACAGATGAAGCCACGATGGATGACGAACTCACGTTCAGTCACCCATCGTGGCTTTCTGGCTTCATTTTACATTCAATGTATACATCGTTAATCCGTGGTTAATATAACTGAAGTATAGTCAGTGTATACGCCCACCTAACTTGTAAAGGATGATCTCTTCTTATGGGAATTCATACGTACTTCAGATCACTGAATGATCTTGAACGCATTATTCGGACCCCTGGCAAATTCAAGTTCGAAGAACATTGTGTATCCGCCCATTCCTGGAAAGTGGTTCAGTACGCCAAAACGTTGGCCGATATTGAAGAACAGCAAGGCGTAAGCATTGATTGGAAAAAGTTATACGAGATTACCAGCAGTCATGACTATGGCGAAATCTTCATCGGTGATATCAAGACCCCGGTCAAACATTATTCACTGGAGCTGCGTTCGATGCTGCAAAAGGTGGAAGAAGGCATGGTTGAACATTTTATTAATGAAAATATTCCTGAAGAGTTCCAGCCTATTTTCCGCAGACAGCTGCGTGAGGGCAAAGACCAATCGGTTGAAGGACTGATTCTCGAAGTCGCAGACAAGATGGATCAAGTATATGAAGCCTTTGCTGAGCTCCAACGTGGCAATACGGAGAAAGAATTTATCGTTATGTACCGTTATGCCTTGGTCAAAATCAAAAATATCGACCTCCACTGTGTACAGTATTTCCTGGAACAGATTCTCCCCGACATGATCGAAGAAGGTATCCGCTCCCCGTTTGATATTCGCAAAATAACCGAAGAAGCTCTGGCCCAGTGATTAGCTCAAGTCAACATGGTTCTCATCATCCATGGACAGGGCTTTTTTTCGTTCCTGCAATTGCAGTCGGTACTCGCTAGGGTATATGCCCGTTTTGTTTTTGAAGATCCGGCTGAAATAGTGGGAATCACTATACCCTACCGCTCCACCAATGGTCTTGATATCCATATTCTCGTGAGTGATGAGCATACGCTTCGCTTCATTAATCCGCAGACCTGTCATATATTTCAGTGGAGTCTCCCCCGTCACCTTCTTGAAGCACTTTCCCAGATAGTCCACACTAAAATGCATCTGTCCCGCCATGTCTTGGAGTGTAATCTCATGCATGTAATTCTGCTTCAAATACAACTTAACAGCCTCTGCGATATCCTCCGGCTTCACCTGCTCATCCAGCACGGCACTGACATGGGCAAGCGAATCCACAGCGCTCCCAAGCTTCAATTCCATCGCATCCAGCAGTGTCCGAAGCTGATCTTCCGATAATGGTTTGAGCAGATAGTCCTCCACCTTATAACTGATCGCCTGCCGTGCATATTCGAATTCATGATAACCACTCAGAATGACAATTTTCACATGCGGATAGGCAAAATACAGATGTTTGGCGAGTTCCAATCCATTCATTACCGGCATCTGTATATCAGTTACAACCAGATCAGGTACGGAATGTTCAATGAGCTGTAACGCTTCCTGACCGTTCCTCGCTTCACCAATCACCTCGAACCGGGTATCCAGCTCTCTGAATTTGCGCGAGACATTCCGGCGAATCAAGGCTTCATCTTCCACAATAATCGTTCTATATTTGATTGTCATGGGTTCAGTCATGCTCCTTTCGAATGGAACCTCCTATAGTAATCTGGACACCGCCGGAAGGCTTGTTCGTAATCTGCATGTGGGCTGCTGTGCCATACCATAATTTCAATCGGACCCATATATTCTTGAGTCCCATGCCGTTAATTTCGAGGTCAGGCATTCGCTCCCACTCCTGTGACTGTTCGATGTAATGCATGATCTTGGCAAGTGCCTCGGGTTCCATGCCAGGCCCGTTGTCTTCCACGTGGATCATCCAAGTCTCCTGTACCGCATCCATCTCTCCAGTAATGTTCAGTCTCCATGGAGGGGTATCATCCAGTCCATATTTCATGGCATTTTCGAGTAGTGGTTGTATCATCAGCATCGGAACCTGGATATACTTCATCTCTTCCGGAATATGAAACTCGTAGTGCAGATCATCCTCAAACCTAATCTTCATACACTCCAGATATCGCTCACAATAATCCAATTCTTGAGACAGGGGAACCCCATTCTTTCCCGGAGTAGAAATATAACGCAGCATAGACGCAATATTGGCGCAGAACGCGACAATCTGCTCATTCATACCTTCTTCCGCCATAATGCTAATATTTGTGATGTTGTTATAGAGAAAATGCGGATTCATCTGGGATTGCAGCGCCAGTAATCTCGCTTCTGTCTCCTGAGATTTCATCGCCAGCCTATCCTGAAACGATTGCACAAGCTGTTGATTCAACCGGATAAACGTATCATTCAGCTCATCCATCTCCCGGATAGAACCGGGATGCTCCAGCTTGAACAACTGACCGGATTCCTGTCCCGATACCAGATCATTCTCACCCGTTTTCTGAATAATGCGCTGCAAACGATGTAGCGGCAAAGTAACCCGTTTGGAGATCAGATACGAGAGAACCAGAATCAGCACGAGAGTAGCTAACGTGGCACCGATAAACATCACAGCCATCCGGTTGAGACTCGCGAAAAGGGACTGTTTGGACTGCATGACAATAACGGTCCATCCCGTCTCCTGTGACGTCATGTACGTCATCATTTGTTTGGACTGACTCAAAGGATCGGTAATCTCCTGCATCGTATCAGGCGGAAATGAAAGACTTTGAATCAAGTCCACATCATCGAAATGGCCTGCTTGAGAAACATCGGCATCCGAAGAAAGTGGATACAACCGGGTATTTTGTTCATCCACTACATAGATCCGAAGATCGTCGTTATTTGTCTGCAATTCATTCAAATGCTGAAACAGGGTTCCGGCATCCTGCAAAATCTCAACGACACCCTGGCTGACATAATTGCCATCTTTGTATACACGGGTAAGCGAAATGTAAGGTTGATCTGATTTTCCCTCGCCGGTCGGCATGGGCAAGGCTCCGCCCTCTAACAATTGGATCACTCGCCAGCCACTCCGCTCCCAGGTTTCCTTGTACCACGGTCGCTGAGTCAGGTCTACCGACAGTTGACCGTTGAATGCACCCGCTCCCAACATCTTGCCATTCACGTCATAGATATTGGCCTGCTTGGCTGTATTGGAGCTGCTGATGATCGCGAGAATGACATCAATTAGTGTGGTTGTATCCTTATACAATGCCGGGTCACTCGTCATTGTCTGCTCGCTATCCTCCGCTGGTGCCAAGTAGTGACTGAAGTGTTCTTTGACCAGATTGGAATACACAATATTCATGGAGAAGTTGTTCATTTTCACCACTTCCTGATCCAAGTTACTGACGATCGATACCCCCAGTTGTCTCTGCTGCTCTTCACTTCGATGACGGATGTCACTGGCAAGAAAAACATACAGGAGTCCTGCCACGATGAGCGAAAAAATAATGAATACCGCAGAGTAATAGGCAAACAGACTTTGCTGAAGCGTTCCAAATCGATACCGCAATCCCCACACACCTCGTCCTATGATGATATCTGTCACACCATTCGAAAATGTCCACCCAACAGAACGCTTTTGTCTATTGAGCACATCCCTTGTTCACAGTAAAGTTATCCACATAAGAATACGCTTACATTAAGCATTTCGGCAAGTGACAATTTTCTTTATATTCCGGGAGGTTCAATGATGAGAAAACGATTTCTATTTTCACTTGCAAGTGTGCTCCTGCTCTCCACTCTGCTGCTTGCCGGGTGCAACTCAGGTAAAAGTATGGAAGGTTCGGGTAAGGTTACACTCACGTTTGGAACAAGCCAATCGGGTATTCCGCGTACAGGCATCATGCAGACAATGGCCAAGGAATATGAGCAGGAGACGGGTGTCAAAATTGACTTCCAGGTCGTCCCTGACGCACAGTGGCGTGACCTGATCAAGGTGAAGCTGGCCTCTGGCGAAGCACCTGACATTTTCAATGTCGATGTGGACCCACTGAGCATGCCGGCTAACGTAAGACCGGAGGAAAATGCCATTGACCTGACCAATGAGGAATTCACAGGTCGGATGTCTGAAGAGATTTTGCCAACCGTCAGTCACAATGACAAGGTGTACGGGGTTTCTTTTGCGCCAACGAAAATCTGGTATGTGTACTATAACAAACGTATCTTCCAAGAGCTCGGCATAGAGCCTCCTACATCCTATGCCGAATTCAAGGCAATCAGCCAGAAAATTAAGGATAAAGACATTATTCCGTTCTATCAAGCACCTGCCAGCGGGTGGTATCAGGTTCTGCCTTTGTTCGAAACGGGACCTAACTATGAGCAAACAACAGCAGGAACCTACGAGAAATTAAACAACAATGAGATGAAAGTAGCTGATATGACGCAACTCAAGACGGTCATTGAACAATTGAAGGAATTTGCGGATCTCGGTTATTTCGGCAAAGACTTCTTGTCCAATACCGTTGAAGCGGGAATTGAAGCGTTTGGTCAGGAGAAAGCGGCTATGCTGCTACGGGTGCCAGGTACGGAAAAGGAAGTTTCCGAAGCGTATCCGGAAATGCAAGACAATATGGGATTCTTCGTCATGCCGTGGGGAGATAATCAGACGATTGGTGTGAATCCTGGCGGTTCAGCTGCGATGTTTGGTAACAAAAACAGTAAACATCCTGAAGAAGTGCTGAAATTCTTCCGCTGGATTACCGAGCATGATCATCTGCAACGTGTGTTCGATGAAGGTGAAGGCAATCTGACGATCTGCTGGCCGGAAATCGAACCAAAGCTGACACAGGACTATATTGATTATGAGAAAAATCATGAAAAAGGTACGGTCATGCAGGCCGCTGTGAAATATATTGATCCACAATGGATGGATATTGGCAAAGACTTGTCAGGCATGTTCGCCGGTGCAATGACACCGGATCAGATTCTGCAAAATATTGATAAACGTCGTGCTGAACAAGCCAAAGTGCTGAAAGATGAGAAGTGGCAGTAACAGCGCATATTTCAGATAAATATAAACGCTGAACAACGTTACATGCAGCGGGCGTTTGCCCGCTCATGTATTTTGGCAGGAAGGAAAGGTGTTACCGGTTATGAATGCAAACAAAATCTATCCCTGGTATTTCTCATCTGGAGCGATTGTATTATATCTGCTGTTCATCGTTGCTCCCGCCCTGCTGGGCATCTATTATTCCTTCACCGACTGGAACAGCTATAGTTCGGAGAAGAACTTTATCGGTCTGGAGCATTTCCGTACCATTCTGGCGGGTGATCCGACCTATCTGCTTTTTATCAAAAACACAGTCCTGTTCACCCTCGTTACCTCCATCGCCAAGACCGTTCTGGGCTTGTTCCTCGCTCTGCTGTTGGTCAGCGGTGTAAAGGCCGCGAATCTGCACCGGATGATCATCTTCTCCCCACAGGTGCTGTCGTTCCTGATTGTTGGGCTTGTGTTCAAAAGTCTGCTCGACCCAAACAACGGGTTCGTTAACGTAACCCTGCGTTCATTAGGGCTGGATGTTCTCGCCCAGAACTGGCTGGGCTCCCTAACCTGGGCCATGCCATCCATCATGGCAGTGGACACGTGGAAAGGCATGGGGTACATCATGGTGCTGTTCATCGCCGGACTGCTCGCCATCCCCCGGGATTATTACGAGGCAGCGTCCATTGACGGCGCCGGGTTTGGGCAGAAGCTGTTCCGGATCACGATTCCGATGCTGATGCCTACGATTACCATTGCCACGGTGCTCAATATTACGTATGGATTACGGGTATTCGATGCCGTATACGTGCTGACCAATGGTGGACCTGGTAACGCGACGGATGTGATTAACACGGCGGTCTATTCCTCTTTTGCCAAAGGATATTGGGGACTGGGGAGTGCGCTATCTACCATTCTGTTTGTCATCATGGCGATCATCTCCTTTTTCATCATTCGTTTGATGAACCGAAAGGTGGAATACTGACATGCGATTGAGAAAAAGATTGGCTTCGATCGGGTTAAATGCACTCGCCTGGCTGCTTAGCCTGGTGGTCTTGATTCCTTTTGTCGTCATTGTACTGAATTCATTCAAGTCCGACGCCGAGGCCAAAGTGCTAAAATTGACGCTGCCCGAGAAGTTTATCTTCGAAAATTACAAAATTGTCTATGAACAGGGACATTTGGGCGGTTCTTTTTTCAACAGTCTGCTGCATTCCGGGGCTTCTTCTCTGCTACTGGTGTTTGTTGTGGCCTTCTCGGCCTTCACGTTATCCCGCAACCATTCGAAGCTCAGCAAGTTTCTGTACTTTTTCCTGATTCTCGGTATCACACTGCCGCTCAACTACATTCCACTGATGGAAGTCATGAAGTCGATGGGTATGATTAATTCACATGTCGGCATGATTCTGCTCTACACGGCCATGGGGATTCCGATCTCGCTGTTCATTACGTATGCGTTTGTGTCTAACATCCCGAAGGAGCTGGATGAAGCCGCGATCATGGACGGATGTAATGGGATCAAGCTGTTCCTGAGAATCATTGTACCTTTGTTAACCTCAGTGCTGGTAACGGTATTTGTTCTTAATTTCCTGAGTGTCTGGAATGAGTTTACTGCCCCACTCTATATGCTAAATACAGTGGAGATGTGGCCGATGACGCTGGCTGTATATAACTTCTTCGGACAATTCAGTGCCCAGTGGAATCTGGTTAGTGCCGATATCGTGCTCACATCATTGCCTGTGTTGATTGTGTTCCTCATAGGGCAAAAGTATATTGTGGGAGGACTAACTTCAGGAGCAGTTAAAGGGTAAGCTCCACTGACAATCCAAATACCCAAACACTCTTGTCTAAGTACATCTTCTGACTCCTCAGCACAAAAAAGCCCTTGTCTGCTCATCGTGTGAATACTTCTTCGTACAGAAGAAGTATCACACGCTGCTGCGGACAAGGGCTTACGCTGTTGGATTCGAATTAATCGTGCGCCAACCCGCCAACATCGGATGGGGCCGCTATATCTGGGCTCTGCTCCAGAGATTTGATCATTTTCAAGCGGGATGTGATTATTGCGATCAGAATAACAAACAGACCCGCGATGATAAACAGAAAGGCAATACCTCTGCCTGGCCCAGTTCCAATAATTTGACCAACAGACGAAGCCAGTGCTCCCCCCTCCATCAGCAACGGATTAAATACATGGTCGGCCAGAAATCCAGCCAAACTGTACGCAATAATAAACCCGAGTTGTGACAGAATACCAATGATTCCCCATACCCTGCCCTGCTTATCGTTGGCGATATTGTTTCGCACCAGCACATCTGCGCTCATATTGACAAACGGCAGCGATGACAGGAACAGAAAACCTGCGAAGATAATAAAATAAATGTTGGTGGATATCCCCAGAAGCGAAAAGGACAAACCGCACAAAATCAGACCCATCACAAGTACACTTGCATATCTCTTTGTTATTGTAAATATGCCGATGCACAAGCTGCTAATCAGCATGCCGATGGCGCTAACAGACTGAAACGTTCCAAGTGTCTTTGCATCCGTGAATGACAGAAGCATCGGACCAATGAGTGTCTCCAGGAATCCCAGATAAAAGGTGACAAGTGAAATAATCACCACCAGCAACAGTACTCCCTTGTTGGTTACAACTTCTCTCCAGCCCTCTTGAATATCGGTGATCCAGTTTTTTCCTTCTCGATCCTCACGCTCCACCTTCATGCTCTTCCGAATAACCAGCACAGCCAGAATGGCAACCAGGAATGTCAGAATATTAATGACCAGAATGACTTCAATGGTTGTTATACTAAGCAGAATGCCCGCAATGATGGGTGAAAACAGGAACTTCGAGGATTCAGCCAGTTGTACAAGACCGCTTCCTTTTGAGAATTGATCCTTATCCAGCAGGTCCGTAGCAGAGGCCTTATATGCCGGGCTCTGCAACGCGGAAAACACCGAACTAAAGGCCACTCCCACATAGATATGCCATAATTGGATATCTCCTGTGAGCATAATGGACAGAATGAAAATCAAACCGGCTGCCGACCCCAGGTCGCCGATAATCATCATCGTTCGACGGTCGAATCGGTCTGCCAGTACCCCTCCAATAGGTCGAAGCAGGATATTCGGCAGAAACGTGAATAAGGTAATCAATGCAACACTTGTTGCCGTATTCGTTTTTTCGAAGGCATACACCCCCAAGGAGAAGGCTGTAAGTCCAATCCCAATCATGGAGATGAGCTGACCGAACCACACTACCAGAAACTTTTTAAATGATTTTTGAACGGTATGTTCCATAGATGACACTCCTTTCTCGGTTAACCTTGATTCGGAAAATAAAGGCGAGTGACGTAGGCGAAGCTTCCTTGTTCTGCTCCCAGCACACGTTCCATAATATGTGTGAATGCTTCAACCTTTTTTTGGAGTTCTTCCTCCTCCCATTGAAAGATGCCTCGATCCAGCAAAAATTGTGACGATACGAGCAGGAACTCGATGGATTCCTTTGGGTTAGGTGTATGAAATACCCCCTCCTGAATGCCCTGCTCTACCACCTCGGCCAAGATGGGACTTAATCGAATTACCGTCTCTACAAGACTCTTTTGGTGCATCTCCACATTATGAACACTGTGCAATTGCTCGATGAGATCATGTTTTCTGCCATCAGGCTGATTCTGCGCCATCATGATGCGAAAAATTTTGTCATGGGCGTTCAGTTTGGGGTCGGACACCACGTGCCTGGCCGATGCCTCCCCGCTCAGAATAAAACGCATAACGATGGCGTTCATAACCTCTTCCTTGGACTGAAAATAATAATAAAATGTACCCTTGGCAATGTTGCACGCCTGAAGGATATCCATGACCGTAGCTTTGGTGTACCCCTTTGTTATGAACAGAATCTCGGCGGCATCCAAAATCTCGTTCCTGCGTTCTTCCGGGTTTTTTATCAGTCTCATATCCTGGCCTCCGATACGTTCGACCGACTGTCGGTCTATTGTAATCATGGAGTTCTTTTTTTAGAACCCCATTTCAGTCAACCATTGCGCCAAATGGCTTTCCCTTGTTTTCAGATCCTGACGCTCTCTTGCATATTTTCCAATATTTCTGTCTGCAACCAGCTTACCGTCCATCATAAACAGTACACGTTCCGATCTGGCAGCGACTTTCACATCATGGGTCACCAGCAGAATGGTTGTACCCGTTGCATTAATATCGCCCAGAATATCCATTATTTCATACGTTGATTTGGAATTCAGCGCCCCCGTTGGTTCATCGCCGAATAAAATATCTGGATTATTAATCAGCGCACGGCAGATGGCAATCCGTTGAAGCTGTCCGCCTGAGGCTTGGGTGATGTTATGCCCAGCCAGCTCATCAATCCCCATTTTTTTCATTAATGACATCGCCCGTGTATTAATCGTTTCTCTGCTGCTATTCTTGGCCAGATACGCGGAAAGTACGATATTGTCTAACAGATTCAGATTTTTGAGCAGATGAATATTTTGAAAGATGAACCCCATTTTGGTCAAACGTAGACTTGCCAGATCCCTCTCCTCAAATGCCGATATTTTTTTGCCATTAAAATAGACACTTCCAGCACTAATCTGATCCATACCACTTATGTTGTACAGCAAGGTAGACTTGCCTGAGCCAGATGGCCCCATGATGGATACAAATTCTCCCTTTTTTAATTGAAGGTTGATATCTTTTAAGATGTTATGTTCTTCATTCTCGCCGATCGCTACGGATTTATTCACGTCTTTAGCCTCAAGTATAGTTGTCATCGTTGATCCTCCCTATTCGACAATCATTTTGGATATGCTCGTTTCCTTGATCGATTGGATGCTAATCCATGCTGTTAGTACAATCGTGCCTGCAAGTAACAATGGACACAAAATATATGCCTGTAACGGGTTAACAACAAAAACAATATTGGAAGCACCAAACGTCGACATAATGGCACTAACCAGCAACGGACCCAGCGTATTGGACAATATCGTTCCAGTAACAACCCCTAAGATTAATATGACAAGTGACATCACGACATACTTGAACTTGATTTTAGACAAGGCAAACCCAAGGCTTCTCAGTACAGCAATGTCGTTGTTGTCCTTGGCTACTAACATCTGAAGGAACAGTGCTGTAATTAAAATAGATATGAAGACACCGATGACCAAGGCCAGCATCGTCACCAATTTCAATTGTTGAATGGTTCCGCCTAACGTCTGATCCAGATAACCTTGAAGATCGGTTACTTTGGCTGGCGAGAAAGCCGCCTCATATTCAGCAATTTTGGTAGCCATGTCCCCGCGATTATTCAGATCCAAACTGACCACGTACCACAACACACTATCCTTGTTGTAGGGCAATAAGGCCTTCGCCGTTTTCCCACCATTTGTAACGTCCTGGTATATTCCGCTGACCGTCATCATCTGGTCCTTGCCATTAACCAACAAGGTAAGCTGCTCACCAGTCTTCAGGCGCAGCTCGCTACTGTTTGCATCAGATAACGCAATTTCATTCTCAGTTGTTGGCGCATTACCGCTAACATAAGACAATGGGAAAATACTGAAATCCCCAGTTTCCACACTCAGATTGTCGTAACTTCCTTCCGCATTTTTAATCTTGAACTGGCTTGTTACCAATGGGGAATACGTTTTGATGTCTTTATCATTTTGGATCTGAGCAACCAGATTGTCATAACGCTGCTCCACATCATCTGTGTGCCTCAAGTCAATGCGAATATCACTTTGTCCAACACCCATATAAGAAATAAAACTTGGCGCCTGCAAAGTGTTCAGGAAGTTGACCGGCACAATCATGATAAATGAACTGACTACAAAGACAAATAACAATAATCGGAACATCTTGATTCGCTGTATGACTTCCTTCAGACCAAGAAAGACAGGTACGGAAGACCAGCGATTGCGGGACAAACTAAGCCGGTTTCGAATGATCTGTGTATCGCCCAGGCTTCCGGTACGGAGAGCATCCACCGCGGAGATGGAACGAAAACGCCGCAGTACCGTTCGACAGAACAGAACAACCATGGCAAATATTATTCCAGCGGCTAATAACGGAATCGCGAAATGCAACAGGGTTGCAGGTGCTTTTCCCATGTACAACATGATGTTGGAAACAAATAATCTGTTAACGCCAAGTGATGCAATGTAACCAAGCACGGATGCAAATCCCGCCATAAATACATACTTCATCAGATACAGTCTCTTAATATCCTTCTCTGCGATTCCAATCGCTTTCATGACACTAATCTCACGGTAATCCTCTTCGATGGTCGCAAGCATCGTGAATCGGATGCAAAGCATCGCAATCAGAATCAGCACAAGACTGACCAGAATAATAACGGCTGCAATAACTCCGTCGGTCATGGCATTCAGTACCTGGAACAGCCCATAGGTTACGACTGGACCCGCGTTGGGAAGTCCGGCATTTTGGTAAGCCTGGGTAAATTCACTCGTCAGTCCGGGATCCGTCAACCGGAATTCGATGAGATACTCCATCTCTCCGATGCTCTGCTTCAGTTCCTGCAAATTCCCTGCACTCACAATAAAACGTTTGGAGTGTACAACCGATGGATTCATCTGAGCATCACGGACAAAATCAACGATGGTGTAAGAACGCTCAAATTGACCATTATCGATCCGAACCTGGTCGCCCACGCTCAATTTTTTTTGCTGCATGTAATATACCGGAACCGCGATCTCGCCATCGTTCACCTGAATAATCTCACTGTCCAGATTCAACAAATAGTCGAAACCCTGATTCTGTGTAACAAAGTCAATGTCCATAACGCTGTTCTTTTCGGACTCTGCTCCGAGAAACAGATTAGAGCCGTCAATGTTGACCATTTCCACAATCTGATGCTGCTGGACCATGGCATTTTCTTCAGCCCATGTGTTCACTTTGGCTTGATCGATCTCTCCGGCATGCATTTGCACAAAGTGTGGTGTTTTGGATTCAGAAAATAGATATTGAATGGAACTCGTCAGTTCCATAATCATTCGTGACCCCGAAGATACCAGCAAGGCGGCCAACAGTACAAAAATAAACAACGCAGCCGTAATCCCTTTTTTTCTCGTTATATCGTTTCTCAGCATTCGTAGCAGCATAAACGAACATGGCTCCTCTCATCTACAAGTTGTTCCTATTTATCTGGAGTCATAAAGCTTGTCAGACAATGCGCCACCGTTGAAGGTTGATGCATCATGAACATATGAGCACCCTCTTTGATGGTTTGAAGCTTCATGGATGTGCCAAAATATCGGCCCCATCTCAACGCGGATTGAAGGGTAACAGTACGATCCCGTTCTCCCCACAGATACAATACCGGCAATGAGAGCGGCTCATATTCAAGCGTTGCTGCAGATTCCAGCATCCTGAAATCCGCCCGGATGACGGGCAGAAAATAATTCAATAATTCTTTTTCATGTATCAGTTCTTGCGGGAGAGCTTCATAGGAAAACAGATGATCAATCAGATTTTCGTCTGACATCCGATCATAATTCTGCATCCCGCATTCGTCAGGCGTGTTGCAGGCAGATAACACAAGCCGTAGCGTTTTAGCTACATCTGGACGTTCCTGACATAAGCGTTGCGCAACGAAGTAGGCTGTAATCCCTCCCAGACTATGTCCAAATAACAGACTGCCGGGCTGTATAACATCCAGCAGCTTGCTGGTATACAGTTCTACGAGTTGCTGCATATGCTCCAGGGGAGTTTCGGTGTTCAGACCATGACCCGGGGGCGTAAACGCCCAAATTTCCGTGTCAGGAAGGTACGGCACTAGGGGCTGAAAACTGTTGGAGTTGCCACCGAGATAAGGAAAACAGACCATTTGTCTGTTTCCCTCCCCCTTTTGTAACTGCTCCAAATAGATCGGTTCCATCACTTATCCACCACCATAACCAGGCTTACTTTCTTTCCAGAACATATGCAGGGAATGTCTGAAGTGAAGTATCCACATTTTTACGCTTGAAGATGACATGTATGACAATAGCCGATATTGCAAAAAAGAAGAATTGCATAATTTGAACTTGCGGATTAAAGTAGTACAAATCAATTTGACTTCCTGTAGCTACAAGCCAGAATGCAAGCAGATAAAACAGAAGTGTACCTTTGGTTGCATTGAAGATATAACTTTGGAACACGATAAATGCCATAAGCTGAACAACGTAGTATATGTAAGTGGTTGAGGTGCCAAAAGAGGAAATCAAGTATCCCGGAAGCACCCATAATCCGAACAACAGGCCGGTAATCAGACCACTTGTTATATTATTTTTTAACTTCCCTTGCAAGAATGGAAGCAAAAATCCAATCCAGCCAAACAGCCCACCAATCAGCCCCGTCTCCTTGATCAGATTCACAATCCCCAACCAGATCATTTCAGGTACACTATATGTCAGTTCAGGGACCGGTATGCCGAATAACAAGGAACCAAAGTGCATTGTTGAGGCAAAGATGATGGAAATTCCAATAATGAGCGGTATCCAGAACAGGTCCTGTCTGCGCGGAACCAGCTTCATAAACATTCCTTTTAATGCTTCCGTTCCGCCCATCACATAACATGTAATTAATCCAGCAATGGAAGGTGAATACAGAGCAACGATCGCAAGTGGATGCATCAAGGTTAACTCACCTGTTATGGGTACAATAAAATCCGCAAAGAACATGAATAAACTTGCGATTCCATAACATGTGCCAAAGGAAATTCCCAAAAACAAATACATATATTTGTTGGACGGGCTGGTTGCCGGACTTGTGACTGGACGAATGGATGCCTGATTAGCTGTAATCATAGTGCCGCCTCCTTCTCAGTCAACTTTCTCTCAATAAGATCATGCAAACGGTTAATCGTGCAGAAATTAGCCAAATCCAGATCTTCATTTGCTATCTCAATCTGGAATCTACGCTCTACAAAGTCCACCAAACGCATCGCAAAGAGCGAATTGACGAACCGCTGCTCAAAATAATTGTCATTATCATTAATTTGAGTGTCCTCATGATCCATGGTGAGGTTGTTCCCGATAAACTCCCGAATTTCCTGACGATAATCCACTGCCCTTCCCCCTTGTTATTGATGTTGCCCCTCGGGCACTAAAACCTCAATGTAATCTGGAAACTCTACAGCCTGCTGCAAATCATGATAAAACACTACTCTTCCTTCCTGATCTGCAGATTGCTGCTTGAAACCGGCAAAGCGATAGCAGATATTCATCATCCGGTTCCTTCCGGTATCCCTGAAGTCCGCAAGCATCTGTTTGCCCTGCTTCTGAGCTTCACGCATGATATACGTTAGCAGCACACTCCCTGCTCCCCTGGACATCACTCTGCAAGACATCAGAAGCATGTTTAGCCGCCATACTTTCTGCTGCATGTGAATAAGTGCAAGCCCAATTTTGCCATACGTCCCGTATTTGTCTTCGAGTTCACACACCAATAACATATGGTCCTGCGAGGTCATCAGTTGATGCAGCTCCTCGTAACTGTAGGTAATTCCCGTTGCATTTAGCTGATTGGTACGAACGGTAAGTTCCTCTGCACGTTGAAGATCATCCTCAGTAGCCTCGTAGATGGAAAATTTCATGCCGAGCGTAGCCAGAAATTGTTCTGAAGGTCCTTCATACTGTTCCTCAGCCTGTTTACGGAGCGTATCCGCCTGATACATCTGCCTTCTGCCCGCAGAGTCGGCTGTAATGAATCGGGGCATCAGCCTTGGGTCATCAAGCATGGCTTCATATTGATCCGCATGAAGTACCTGGATGTCAGCATGTACACTTTGCACCTCTTCCAGTTCAAAAGGTTGATCATCCACAAACAGAATGGCATCCATACCGATATTAATGTTCTGCTGAATCCGCTGAACAGAGACGGACTTCGCATCCCAATGGATTTCGGGATATAGAAAATATTCGGCGATGCCCAGTTCGTTTAGTTTCGCCCAAGCCAGCTCTGCATCATTTTTACTGGCAACAGAATGCAAAATACCTCGCTGGTCCAGTTTTTCAATCACCTCCTTTAAGCCCGGCTTCAGTTGCACATCTGCAGATTCAAGCAAAACCCCATCCCATATGGTGTGGTCCAGATCCCAAACGATACACTTGATATCCTTGAGCTTTTCCATGGTCATGCCACCCTTCATCTTAGTAGGCATAGAATCCTTGACCCGTCTTCCGCCCCCACTGTCCTGCATCAACCATTTTCTGCAACATCGGACAGCATCGGAATTTGGGGTCCTGATAGCTGTCGTACAATACTTTCAATGAATGCACGACCGTATCCAGACCAATCAGATCCGCCGTCTCCAGCGGCCCCATCTGATAATTGAAGCCCTTCTTCATAATGGCATCCACCTGCTCGGGTGTAGCGATTCCATCCTGTACAATGTACGCCGCTTCGTTCATTAACAAGTGCGAGAGGCGATTAGAGACAAACCCGGGCAGATCCTCTATGACAACTGGACTTTTATCAAGAGTCTCCAAAAATGCTACCATCTCATGTTCCGTACCCTGTGTTGTATGATGTCCTTTGATCACCTCCACCATGGATTTAACGGGAACCGGATTCATCAGATGCACCCCAATGACTCGACCTGGGTCAGGCAAAAATGAAGCGAGCTTTGTCACGGAAATACAGCTTGTATTTAGCGCAAATAAAGCATCCGGACGAGCCTTGTGGTATAGTCGTGCGTAAGCTTCCTTTTTCAACTCCAGGTTCTCGGTTACATTTTCAATAATGATACTTGCCTCTTCCACACCTTCATCTTGTGTCTGGAACGAGATTCGTTCCATGATCTGATCCAGGGGCACCTGACCATACCCTTGCTTCAGAAAGCAAGCTGAACGATATTCACGACGTATAACATCAGGAGCGTGTTCGATGACCGACGCCGAAATATCCTGCAAAATTACATGATAGCCAGCCCTCGCGACATCCAATGCCGTGGCGCATCCCATCACCCCTGCGCCAATGATTGCAATGAGTCGATTATGCATACCTAATCACCTCCTTATTGAGCTACCATTAGATCAGCTCGTCGTAGAGCTCTTTCATTTCTGCAAGTGCTGCAGGGACACGCTCACTGAACCAGGCAACATCCTGCATATCAAGCAGGATATTCGGATACATCCGCGAGAGCGTAGATACCAGAATACCGTGCTCAGCAAGCTTGCTATTTAACAAAATATCAAAAGACATCAATTCAAACGTATAATCAGCCGTATCCGTAAGCGGCTCCGTGCAGCAGTGATAAGAAGCACAGCCAGACGGACCCTGAACAATTAAAGGCAGACCTACCTTCACTGCTTCCTGGCAGAGTATGTCATGCATCATCTCAGCGTGGCGGTTCATGCTGTGCATCGCCTGTCCTCCATTGCGGCCCAACATTTCCAGCGTAGCTTTTACAGCAGCTGTACCTAATGGATAGCCATTAAACGTACCCGCATGAATTACTTTTTTGTCTACAAGCAACTTCATGATGTCCGCTCGGCCAACCAAGGCCGACACCGGAACTCCGCCACCGGCGATTGCCTTCCCAAGTGTAGTCAGATCGGGCGTTACACCGAATAACTGTTGGGCACCACCGAGTCCCATACGGAATCCTGTTATAATCTCATCAAAAATGAGCACGACCTGGTACTGATCACATAACTGTCTGACTTTTTGCAGATAACCCGGAGCAGGCATGACTCCGCCTCCATTTACACAAACCGGCTCCATGATTACTGCTGCAATGTCGTCTCCATGCTGGCGAAATAGTTCCTCCAGACGGGCTGCGTCATTCCATGGCAAGAGGTAGGATTGAGATTCCATGGCATCCCTTGCCCTCCCCTTTGTTCCTTTCATGTCACCGGGATAGTCTGAAGGTACAGGCAGACCTGTACGTGCAGTCTTGCCACCCATAATATTGTCCGCATTGCCATGATAATGGCCTTCAAAACGTACAAAGCGATTTTTACCTGTCCACGCCCGGGCAAGACGAAGTGCATTCTGGACAATCTCCGTGCCTGATAACCCAAAACGAATCATCTCTGCTGAAGGTACATATTGATGGATCAGTTCCAGAGCCTCTGCATCCAGATCGCAATGACTTACGGAAAGAACACGGTCAATGGTATCCTTCAGACACTCGTTATACTCCTCGTTGCCGTGGCCAACAATGAGGGCACCAAAGCGGGCATATAGATCCAAATACTCGTTGCCGTTCATGTCCGTCACTCTGCTGCGGGAAGCATGCTTGAAATGGAGCGGCGTCTCTTCCCAAGGAAGGTGAAAATTATAGTGCACACCTCCAGGCAGCCATTGTTTCACCCGCTGATTGTACTGCATCATCTCCGTGATCATCCCTTATCGCCTCCCCCACTTGTCTGGTTTACTGCTTCATATCGATCCAGTAACCTGGACCGATCTTGCGGATCATCCAGCGAATAGGCTGCAGGCAAGGTCTTATTCTCAGCCAGCATATTTCTTACGCTCTGGCCTGGACCGATATCGATCCATACCGTCGCTCCCAGATTTTGAACGCGTGTCAATGCCTGATTCCAGCGAATGGGTTGCAAAAGCTGGCTGCTCAGCAGCTTAGGAATGTCCTCGGCTCCGCGAATGAACTCACCATGGACTGTAGAGCATATGGGAAACATCGGTGCAGAGAAGGAAATTCCTGCAAGCATCTCTTCAAGCTCAGGCTGAATGAACTGCATCAACTCGCTATGATAAGGTGCATCTGCCTTCATTGGCATCATGCGAAAAGGAATGAATTCCCCACCGTAGCCATCCACCTGATCATCCAGCAATTGAAGACCCTTCGCAGTACCTGCGACGACAAACTGTCCCGGTGAATTATAACCGGAGATCGTCACATACTCGTTCTGACGAATATTTTCGACTAATTCTTCAAGCGCTTCTTGGGTTACATCAACAACAATACCCGCTCTTCCTTTTTGCTCCTGAATGGAGCGATGCATCAATGCACCACGCTGAGCTGTAAAACGGATCCCATCAACAAATCGCAGTGCTCCCGCCGCTACTAAAGCCGAAATCTCCCCCAAACTGTGACCTACTGCATAATCTGGAGTCATCCCAGTCCGGCGAACAAATGAGTCAAATAAAACGTAGCTTGCTGTCAGTACAGCAGGCTGAGCATATTCAGAGACCGTCAATTGATCCAGGGTCCCTTCCATAACCAGTGCCTTCAAATCAAATCCGATCACCTCGCTCGCTTCCGCAAAGATCTGATTCGCCTCCGGCTCACTGTCCAACAACTCGCTGCACATTCCGATATACTGGCTTCCCTGGCCGGGAAATAGCGCACAGAACGTCATACGCTGCCGCCACGCTTGTAATAGGCTTTTAATCCGTAATGCGAGATCATCTCCTGCTGCATCTGAGAAGAACCTTCAATAATCTCCAGAATTTTGGCTTCCTTATACAACCTGGCAACAGGATATTGGTTACTAATTCCGTTCGCACCATGAACCTGTAGCGCATCACTTGCAACTTCAACAGCAACTTTGGACGTAAAATATTTGGCGATCGTTGTCTCCATGGCGGCCTGCGGGTCCTTGGCTTCTCTCAGCTCGGCTGCCCGTAAACATAATGCTCGTGCTGCATGGACTTTTGTCACCGCATCTCCAATCATGCCGCGAATCAGCTGAAAATGACTCAGCTTCTGGTCAAATTGCTTCCGCTTCCTTGAGTAAGTCACCATGGCATCCAGCGCTTCCTGCGCAATCGCCAGCCCTGCCCAGGCAATGCTATATCTGCCTTGGTCCAGCGCCCCGGTTACGATGTACTCAAAACCTTCATTCAGACGTCCAATAATGTGATTCTTTGGTACACGCACCTCATGGAGATCAATCTCAGCTATACCTGTCTCTCCCGCAACCATGACACCTTCAATAGGTTGGGTCTGTACACCCTCAAACTGGCGTTCGACCCAAAAAGCAGTGCTTCGTCCCTGATTCGAGGCAATAATGATAAATACATCTGCCAGATGTCCAAATGTGATCCACTTCTTTTTTCCATTCAAAACATAACAGTCCGATTCTTCTCTCCACTCGGTCTTTACACTTTTGGCATCTGAACCAACTTCCGGTTCAGTCAGGCCAAAGGCAGCAATCCATTCTCCCTTCACCAACTTGGGCAGCCAGGACGATTTTTGCTCAGGCGTTCCGAAACGTACCAAAGTTTCACTTACAAGTGAAGTATGTACCGTTAACAAGCTGCGAACGGCTGGAAGAGCCTTGCCAAATACTTCAGTCAACAGCCCGTACGCCTTAGGGCCGAGACCCATGCCGCCATATTCAGCCGGGATCGAGGCAGCCAAGTAACCTTTTTCAGCCATGGCACGGATCAATGTTCTGGGAATGGCTTGCTGCTCTTGAATCTGTTGAGCATAAGGACGAATTTCACGGGCAGCAAACAATTCAGCTTCATGAATGATCTCTTGCTCTACATCCACTTCAATCATTCGGCAACCCCCTCTTGAAGAAGAGATTCATTGAGATAAGCGGCGAACTCGGCAATTGTTTTGTATTCAAACAACGCAACCGGACTGATGTCAACTTGAAGATGCTTACGCGCACGGTTAATGATCTTGAGCGCCTGCACAGAGGAGACACCAATTTTCAAAAAATTCATCTCTTCATCGATATCCTCTGGCTCCTGATTCAACGCTGCAGCAATCTCGCTTTTGAGAAAAAGCTCAATTTCTTCTTTTGTCATATCATGACCTCCGTTCCCTGATTCACATCTATCCAATGTACATACGGCTCGAATGGATGTGCTGGCAGATGTACAATCTGGCCAGAGCCATTCGGATGTAACTGTTCCCAATCCAGCGCAGCACCACGTACATAAAGCTGTCCCAGCAATAAAGCAAGCTGATCCTCCATGGTAAGTGTCGGCTCGGTAGACAGGCGGATGAAGCTCTCCTTGCCACTGTATTCAAGCTGCTGCACTGTCGTCTGATCGGCAGCAATCATAATTACAATGTCGGCGTTTGCCATCTTGCCAGGTGTGTCTTGCAGACTGTCTAACGTCACTCTGTTGTTCACTGGAATGGATTGGCTTGCATGAGCGCTGTGATGTTCCTCGCCATCCAGACGTAAACTGGATACAAGTTCCTCTCCTGCAGCTATTCCTCGAATCTCCTGAATGGAAGGGACCAAACGTACAAGTGTCTCAAGCAAGGTCACCCAGTAGTTCAAGGTTGATACCGTATCTTCATTAGAATCGTCTGACCGGATTACCTTACGAGCTTGAGCTTCATCTTCTCCGCGAATCTCATGCCCCCCAACCACAATATTGACACGAGCAGCTCGGTTTCTAGGCTTGAAGCCAAATTCCATCTCTTCGATGTTCCACTCTCCGGTTGAGCTGACAGTTACTGCTGCACGATACCGATAATGTTTTCTATATCTGTTCCGGGTAAAACAAAGATCCTCTAGTGCCAAGTCCGCATGTTTCTTCACATATTGCTCCGTGTTATCAATCAGCTTTTTTAAAGCCTGCTCTGATTTTGCAGAGAACGTTAACAACTGGCCGCGCGCCGGGGCATCTGCACGGACAGGGGCTTTCCATTCCTCCAGCACAATGTGGGCATTCGTACCTCCCAGGCCAAATGAACTGATGCCTGCCTTCCGTGTTTTTCCTTCAGGTACATCCCACGTTTTATGCTCGCTAACGATATGGAACGGCGATTGCTCCAGTCGGAGGGCCGGATTCGGATTATCCATATGCAGACTTGGTGCCAGTTCCCCATGCTGCATACTGAGCAGAACCTTGGCAAGACTGGCTCCACTGGAGGCTGCAAATAAATGACCAATATTGGTTTTGACTGAACCTAATCCAATCGAATTATCGCTTGTATATCCCTTTTCCCGGAACAGTCGGAGCAAGGCATTCACCTCAATTGGATCTCCAATTCTTGTCCCCGATCCATGTGCTTCAATATAAGAGACCTCGCTCGGGTTTAGGTTGGCATCGCGATAAGCGGCACGGAGTACCTCATATTGCCCCTGAGGGTTGGGTGCCATAATGCCCAGGGAATATCCGTCGTTATTCACCGCTGTCCCGCGAATCACACCATAAACATGCTTATTGTTGCGAATTGCCTCTGTTAGCGGCTCCAGATATACAACAACAGCACCTTCTCCCAAGACTGAACCATCTGCTTCCCGGTCAAATACCTTCGTATGTTGAGTGGAAGAACAGATTCCAGCATTGCGTGATAGTTGATGAACATGCGGTGTAGCCAAAATGTTCGCTCCACCTACAACTGCCCCAGAGATACGCTTGTCCTGAATGGCCGCCACAGCTTGTGTCAGTGCTACCAGAAAAGAAGAACATGCTGTATCTATGGACAGTGCCGGGCCTGTAAAATTGTACATGTGTGAAATGGAGGCCGCTGCTATATTGGACATATTGCCTACCATAGCGTGAGAATGAACAGCCTTTCCAAGACTCCGGTTCATATAATCAATAACCAGATCGAAGTATGTGCTTGGGTTAATCCCTACATACACACCCACATCACGCTTATCCTCATGATCCACGAGCATACCTGCATCCTCCAGCGCCTCATGAGCAACTTCCAGCAGCTTCCGATGCTGCGGATCCATAAATGCAGCTTGTTCAGACGGGATTTCAAAGAACTCATGATCAAACGTATCCGGTTGCTTCAGTTCCCCAATCCAGTCATCCCAACCGGGTTGCTTGGAACGTGTTGCACGCTCTAAACTAACCCGGTCAACACTATCTAACCCGTTAACCAGATTGCTCCAGAACTGCTCTTGGGTGTCGGCATCAGGCAGACGCAGAGACAGTCCGGTAATAGCAATAGCACGATGTACATTCAGGTGATTATCTGTGGTTTCAGCTTGTTCAAAGTCCTTCGTTTCTGCTGGAAGTTCCTGCAGATATTCCACCATCTCACGTACTGTACTGCAAAAAACAAGTAGTTCTTGTCCTAATTCACGTCCCATATGTGCAGACAGCTTGTCAAGTAATTGATAAGAGAGAATGGAATTGCCTCCAAGTGCGAGAAAAGAAGTATCCTTCTCAATCTTTTCTACGGGCAATTGAAGAATTTCGGCCCAGGCTTTACGTACGGTATACTCCAAAGACGATGCGGAAACCGTCTCGTGTCCTTGCTGTTGTGTGTTTTCGCGAATCAGCTCTTCAATGGCCTCGATGTCCTTGGTAAATACTCCACGCTCATATTCGTTTCTCAGCATGAAGCGCTGGACCTTGCCACTCGTCGTTTTGGGAATAACCTTGATTGGGAGAACATGGGTGATCTCAATACCCAATCCAGCCCTCATACGTTGGATCAGATCCTGTCGTACATCCAGGAACTGTGGAGTTCCTGATTTGTATTTAACAAATACAAGCAGCTCTTCTACTTGTTTGAGGCTGTTAAAGTGCCCGACTACCGTCAGATTGCCTCTCGGAATGCTGCTATTCTGGTACAAAATTTCTTCAAGATCATGTGCATAATGGTTCTGTCCCCGAATAAACACAATGTCCTTGATCCGTCCGCTTACAACCAGGGAGCCATCAGCCATATAACCCAAGTCTCCAGTGCGAAGCCACCCATCCACATACATTTCACGATTGATCTCCGGGAGACTGTAATATCCGGAGGTTACCGATTCCCCACGAATCTGGATTTCGCCAACGACCCGCTCATCCAGCACTTCACCCTGTTCATCCGCAATCCGGATTTGAATCCCTGTCATGGGATATCCTTCATGAACAAATTCGATCACATCCGAAGTATGGCTATCACTGCTAGGCAGCTGGACTGGCACAGCCAGTCCTTCCTGCACCAGCCGCGAACGTGAAATACGTTCAATTCGCGGCTCTTCCCCCAGTCTGGAGGTACATACACCTACTGTCGCTTCGGCCATGCCATACGCAGGAAACATCATATTGGGACGATAGCCACAAGAGCTGAATTTTTTGACAAATCGCTCGATAACAGACGTTGATATAGGCTCTGCACCATTCAAGGTCATACGCAGTGAAGACAGATCCAGCGTTGAGAGCTTGGAATCCGGGATCTTCTGCACCATCCATTCGAAACCGAAATTGGTACAGCAAAACCATTTTCCCTGATGCTCCGTAATCTTGCGCAAGAACAGATAAGGCGACCGGACGAAGGTATAAGGTGACATCACCATAATGTTGGCTCCACTCAGGACGGGTGTCAGATGCTGTCCAAATATCCCCATATCATGCGTATGCGGCAACCAGGTAAACACATTATCTCCTTCTTCAGCTCCAAGAAAAGTTTTGCATGCAATACTGTTGGCGATAATATTGTGATTTGTTAACTGCACACCTTTGGGAATTCCCGTGCTTCCTGATGAGAATTGCAGAAACACAATGTCATCAGGAGAGGTTGGGCATAGATCAGCCATCTTCTGGCCTGCTTGAAGCTGGTTCACACTAATCAACATAAGACCTTTGAATACCGGACTTTCCGCAAGCTGCTTATACTTAGGCATGTAGGCTTCCTCGACGATAACGACCGGACGCCCGAGTACCTCCCACACTTTCGTGAATTTCTCCAGACCGGCTGAGCCTGGTTCCCAGGCAGCCGGAGGACTAACTGGGGCGACAATAATGCCCCCCAGCATACAAGCCCAAAAGGTACGGTAAAATTCCTGTGACTGGTCAATTTCCAAAATAACGACCTGTCCTTGTTGAATGCCTTGCTCCTGAAGAGACTGCAGGTACTTGCGCGCCTGCATCAGTAATTCAGGATATGATTCAAACTGTTCGTCACCTGAAGAGCTGATATAGGTCATTCCCTTTTCTGGATGAGTATCTGCAATGTAGATTAGCATCTCAGCCACTGTTGAATAATGCTCTGGCACAATCAGCTCGGGTCCTCGCTGTATGGATTTACTGGACATGTTGCACCTCCATTGCCTCATTGTGAACTACCACTTTCACATCGCTACCAAGCTTGTCATCAATCAGCTGTTTCATACGTTTGATGTCCAGACCAGTCTGACAGGCCAGATGTACGTACAGACACTCTTCGTCGTAGCGAATAACCCATTCGAATTGGGCGAGTGCCGAATTCGAATCTTGGTCATCCGACGACTGAGACGACATTGGGATCGCTTCGCTGCTGGAGATGAAGCCTTGATAATTAAACAGAATCATCTGACGCGGCTCCTGTTCTGCTTGCCTGTAGGCAGTTCCCAATTGTTCATGTATGCCACCATATTGTGCCAAGAGGGAAGAATCATGTGTAAGTGCCATAAAGTTAATGCTGTGTCGCTTCGTAAATTCCAGACGTTCTAACAGATCTTCTTGTGTGAATTCACTGTCTACTAGCACTGGAATCAGATCAAGGAATTCTCCCACATAATCGTAGTAGGATTCTTCGCCATACTCCCTTCCGTAATGCACCAGGGTTATTGGCAATTGGCTTATGTTCAGATAAGCCGCAATGATGTTGGCAAAAGTTTCAAAGCATGTCCACCAAACATCTGCAGGCTCTTTCCCTGCAAGGGACAACTCGACAGTCATCGCTGAAAGCGACAATGTTTCTGTTTCCTTCAACTTGTTCATGACGATAGCGTTACATCTATTCCATGCCTGAAGTGAAAATTGTTTCTTCATTTCATCTTCTGATACCCCTATGGGGCCTTGAGACAGAAAACTTACATAATCCTCATAATTTCGTACTTGGTACAGAAGATCACTCTCGATCTCTACACCTTGCGGTCTATATAATGCCTTCGTCTCAAGTTGCTGCTTGATGATTTGGGCACTCATACCATCAAACGCAAGGTGATCAAAACTCCAAATCAGCTTATGCTCTGTGGCTCCTGTACGCAAAATACACAGACGCCATGGTAGTTCCTTCAACGTATACGTTTTGTGTAACAGAGACTGAACCAGTTTGTACTCCAGCTGCTCCATTGTAGCCAAAGCATAATGACGAATATCAAGATACGGGATAAGCTGTTGCAGCATGTCGGCCGCTAACGTCATATTACATGGATGCCAATACAATTGTTCTTCCTCATATATTATGCTGTGCAGCAACTGATGCCGGGATATAACCCCAAGAATCAGGTGTTTTACAGCTTGTTCATTCAATTCGCCTTCCAGCGTTGTTGTAAATCCGCTTGCTCGTGAAGTCGTAGAAGCATGTGCTTGTTGAATTGGAGATAGTGGGAATTGACCCATAGGGGTCATGCCCGCCATAAAAGATGAAACCTGATTGCAGCTGTTTAAGACATGCAGGACCAGGCTGTTCAGTTGTTTCTCATGAAGTGTTATGTCCTGTGGTATGACTATCGGGGACTGAATCTGCAGGCTATCTTCGGACCAAACTGACGCCGGAGGATTAATGTCTACTAATTTGGCAAGTCCTCTAACTGTCGGATATTGGAATAATTCGTTCACATTGATGGCAATTCCTTCTTTTGACAAAATTTGAGTGAATGCAATCGCTTTGAGCGAATGCCCCCCATTTTGAAAGAAGTGATCTTCCACACCAATGCCCGGATTACCCAGGATCTGTCGCATGGCGGCAAGAATGACACGCTCCGTTTTTGTCCGAGGTGAACTCACTTCCAGAGATCTCTGCTGCTCTTCAACCAAATGCTCGGTCAATGCTCTTCGGTCCACTTTGCCATTGGCATTAATCGGAAGATGATCCATTCGAATAATTCGTGCAGGCACCATGTACTCTGGCAGTTGCTGGTGAAGTTCTCTTCGAATATACTCAACATCTGCCCCAGTATTGCTTGTATAAAAAGCGGCAATGTATAAACTTCCTGATGGTTCTGTAACTGTCATGACAAAGGCATCACGAACTCCAGAAAGACGCTCCATGCAATTGCCTATCTCTGATAACTCAATGCGGAAACCTCTAATCTTGACCTGGAAATCCGAACGTTCAATAAAAATCAGACTGCCGTCAATCAAACGTTTGACGATGTCACCTGTCCGATACATTCGTTCTCCCTTGCGGAAGGGATCATCAAGAAAGTGTTTTCGGGTAAGATCCTCACGGTTAAGATATCCAATACCTACCGCATCCCCACTGATATACAGTTCACCCGGAACGTTGGGTGGCACAGGCTTCAGCTCATCATCCAGAACATACAAGGCTGTGTTAGACAGGGGATAACCTATAGGCAGCGAGCCAGTATAAGGCTCTGTTTCCTGTAATAAGTGGTAGGAGGCAAAAAAGGTCGCTTCCGTTGGCCCATATCCATTTAACAGCCTGCCCGGCCCCACACATGCAAGCGCTTTGTTGGCATGACTCACCGATGCAGCTTCACCACCAAACATCACTCTACGCACATTCTTCAAGCAATCAGCATCCCAATCCACCAGCATATTAAACAAGGATGTCGGAATATAAAATACTGAAATCCGTTGCTGCCGGATGACATCCGCCAAACGAGCCATATCCAAAATGGTCTCTTTTGAGATTAATACAAGAGTAGCGCCGTTTATTAATGAAGCAAAAATATCGAAAATGGAACCGTCAAACGCATAGTTAGAAATTTGCAGGATACGATCCTCTGGCACGACGGTGACAAAATTGCTATTTTTCATGACTTTGGTCACATTGCGATGACTCATCACAGTCCCTTTCGGGGTTCCTGTTGACCCTGATGTATAAATGATATAAGCCGGGTCAAGAGCGGTCATGTTCATATCTTCAACGAGCTCCTGCATATCTCCTGAATCAAATGCTGCCAGTTCATCTGCCGGCACGATACAAGGAACTACAGATTGCCATGTGGAGGCATACGCCGTTTCAGTCAATAACACAGCCGTATCGCAATCTTGCAAAATAAATTCAATTCTCGATGGCGGCGAAGCCGGGTCAATCGGAACATAACTGCACCCCACTTTGAGTGTAGCAAGGATACTGATCATCTGGATCGGTCCACGGTCCAGAATGAGAGCAATACTAGAGCCTGATTTTACCCCTTGTCCAAGCAACCTGGACGCCAGCCACTGAACACGTTCATACAGATCCGCATAGCTCCATTCACCGTCTTCCCAGACCAATGCTGTCTTCTGTGCATGCACATGAACTTGTTCCTCGAATAATTGGGAAATAGTCGCATCTCGCGGGTACTCAACGGCATTATCGTTGACTCCGTACAGCAGCCAGTCCTCTTCCTCCGGTGTAGTGAGCTTAATCTGTCCAATTCGTTCATTATCCCCTGTTGTGATCTGAGACAGGATATACCGGAATTTATCCAGCATCCGTTCCATGGACTCCGCTTTAAACAAATCCGAGCGATAGTCAAGTTCAACCGTGTAACATTGTTTATGTTCGACCAGTGTCCAAGTCAGATCAAATTTGGCATCCACCTTACCTTCGACCCATGGTTCAAGCATCAGTTCCCCGGCTTCAGGATCATCGGTTCCCATATTAATGTAATTTAGCACCACATCAAATAGGGGGTTGCGGCTTAAATCACCGAATAGTCCAAGTTGTTCCACCAGTGATTCATAAGGATAGTGTTGATGCTCATAACAGGATAACAGCTTGCCACGCATCTCCTCCAAATACGCCTCTATGGACCATTCTCTGTCCATGCTGGTGCGAATGGCGAGCATGTTCACGAACATACCCATAACGTTATTGAGTTCTGGCTTCTCACGCCCCGCAACCGCTGTACCTACGACCAAGTCGTCTTGACCTGTATACTTCCAGATTAATAGATTCAAAGTTGCCATGAACAACATGTAGGGTGTAAGCCCTTGTTGAGTACAGAAATCATTGACCTGTGTACTTAACGACTCACCAAGTTCAATGGAACGTCTGTCTCCGCTGTAGGATGACGCGCCATGTCTTGGGAAGTCTGTAAGCAATTCAACCGTTGCAGGCATGTCCTTGAATTCCCGTATCCAAAACTCGGCGTCTTCAACAGATTGTCCATGTGACTCAGCTTCAGCACGCCATTCCGCGTAATCCTTATACTGAATGTCAAGAGATTGCAATGTTTCTCCTCTATACATGCGAGCAAAATCCTGCATCAGGATAGCAATGGAACTCTGATCCGAAATGATATGATGCATGTCGATGAATAAGATGTGTTCCTCTTGAGAAAGGCGAATGAGCTTAACACGAACCAATGGTGCGTTGGTCAGATCAAAAGGCTTGATCCATTCCATGACCTGTTCTAACCCTGCTGTTTCCAATTCCAGCAACTCCACAACGCTTGGAACCCGATCCTCGATAACCTGGAAAAGCTCACCGTCAATCATTTCAAATCTGGTACGGAATGCTTCATGTCTCTCTACCAGTGCATCCATTATTAATCTGAATTGGGTAGGGTCAAGTTTTCCCCTTACCATATAAGAGCTGGCGAGATTGTACGCCGTACTCTCACCTTTCATCCACTCATGCACCACATACATTCTTCGCTGTGCAGAAGTGGTCTTGTATTTCTCTTTCTTAGGTACAGGCAAGATTGGGTTCACTGAATCAGAGTCACTTGTAGCCTGATGTTCAGCAATCCATTGAACCATGTGTTCAAACACAGAATGATCAAAAACCTCTTCCAGCCCCAAATTTAATCCAAACATTTCTTTAATCCTCGACGCCAAGGAAATCGCTTTTAAAGAATGACCTCCAAGCTCAAAGAAATCATCCTCAAGGCTGACTGCTCCATCACCAAGCAACTCCTGCCACAATTGCGACAATACATGCCTTATCTCATCATCAGTCCGTTGAACCCTGACTTTCCCAGCTGGAGATTGGTCTAATGCTGCGATAGAACCCGCTGCAACCTGTGACATACCTGCAAGCTGATACAATGCAACATCATGTTGATGAACAATGGGGTCAAAGGAATACGTCGGCAGGGAGAATTTTTGCCTATGCCCCGTACCGTCTAACTGTTCCCAATCCAACTCCATGCCAGAGCACCAGCAAAAAGCAAGTACTTTCATTAAATACACGTCTGCCTCAAGCAAGCTCTGACGATCTCCAGTAAGAGCAATGATGTTTGACTCTGATAATGAATCCGGGGCTATTTGTTCTGTATCCTGCTGCTGATTCGAAACGATCCACAACGTATGCCCAGCAGATTCAGAAAGCGTCCTGCGATTTAGCAGCGTAAACAGGAAATTTGGAGATAACAGTGGTGCAATACTCGACGCAAGGTCTGTTACAGTTGCATCTGTCATCCTTCCAGTCAAAGCATCTGACAATGCTCCTTCTTCTAGTGACCAATGCTCCAGATTGTATAGAAGCCCCACGGCATGTACTGGATCAAGTGCATCACTAATAACCAACCCCACCAGTTCGCCAACGCCTTGTCCACAGACAGCATCCGGCTTGATACCAAGCTGCATCACGGTTTTATAAAGAGCATATTGCACAACAAAGCACTGCATGCGCTCAAGCCTTGAATCGGTTAACGATCGCCCTATGCCTTGGCGAATGGCATACTGTTCCTTGGACTCAAAGAGGTTCAGTATCTCTTCAAAGTGCTGTTTGAATATCTCTGAGACCTGACTGCGATACACAGAAGCGTATAGTTCCCGAATCTTGCGCGCTTCCCAACTTACATTCCCGCTAAGGTAAAACATGACCTTAGGCTTCCCATTCATCACACTTGCCTGTGTCTCGAACTCTACAGACTGCTCGCTTGGCGGAATATAACCATCTACAACGATCAGCGCTTTACGATGAATGAATCTGCTTCTTCCCTTCTGTAGCGTCCACGCAGCATTGGACAACTGCTCTGGCAATGCATGGATCGCCTGTAGAACCGAATCGTACGTGCGTTCCAGCGCAGATTCACTCTTGGCCGAGAAGGGCAGCAGAAGCAAAGATTCATACTTGGCTTGGCTCTCTTGGACGGGCGGTTGCTCCAGAATGACGTGAGCATTGGTCCCCCCGATCCCAAACGAACTGACACCTGCTCGCAGGATACGCTTCGCGTCTTCTAATGGCTGTGGCTCCTTGTTGATATAGAAGGGACTATGCTCCAGCTCCAACATCGGATTCGTCCGATTCATGTGAATCTGTGGCGGAACCACCCGGTGGTAAAGCGTCAGTACGGTTTTAATAAAACCGGCGACACCTGCTGCCGCATCAAGATGCCCAATGTTGGCTTTCACAGAACCTAGAGCACAATAATTTCTACGATCTGTTCCCCATGACTGCCTGAGCGCTTCAATTTCAATCGGGTCCCCCAGTTTGGTTCCTGTTCCATGCGCCTCCAGATAGGAGATCTCTTTTGGAGACACTCCCGAACGATGAAGGGCAGATTGAATAACCTTGACCTGCCCGGCCACACTCGGTGCCATATATCCAATTTTGTCCATGCCATCATTATTAATCGCTGAACCTTTAATGACTGCATAGATATGATCTCCATCTCTCTGCGCGTCGCGGAGTGACTTGAGCACAACCATTCCGCATCCATTACCAGACACAGTACCAGATGCCTGCTCATCAAACGGTCTGCAATGACCATCTTTTGAATAAATCATGCCTTCATGCCAGTGGTAACCTTCTTTGAGCGGATAGGAGATAGAGACACCTCCCGCAAGTGCCACATCACACTCCCCCCGAATCAGCGATTCAGCAGCTTGATGGATAGCGACCAAAGAAGTTGAACATGCGGTCTGTACGGCCATACTCGGCCCTCTCAGATTTAATTTGTGAGATACTCGGGTTGTAATATAGTCCTTTTCATTTAAAGTCATGGCTTCAAAAGCCTGTAGCAAATTACCGGAACGACCGAGAAATTGCACCATCCATGGTAAGCTCAGTCCACTTCCGGCAAACAATCCTATAGCTCCCTCATAACTGTAAGGGTCACACCCGGCATGCTCAAGCGCCTCCCATGAGCACTGATGCAGCAACCGGATTTGCGGATCCATCATGTTGGATTCCTGATGCGGATATTCGAAAAATCCGGAGTCAAAATACTCAGTATCTTGCAGTACACCTTTGGCACGTACATAATCAGGATGTTTGAAGTCTTCCGGTCGTACACCCGCAGCGGTTAGATCCTCCTCATTCAGACGGGTGATACCGTCCTTTACCTGCCATTAGGTTATCCCAGAACTCCTCAATATTTCTTGAGCCGGGAAAATGCCCTGCCATACCAATGACTGCGATATCCGACGAAGAAGAAGTTCTGCTACTGTGTTCTGAAGCAAACGGGATACTCTGTTCCAGTCTGCTCTGCTCCACTTTGCTGTGTCCAACTGTGCTCATCACATACTCTTTTGGAGCTGTTGTTGGCTCCGGGTTCGTAACAGGATATCCAGCCGAAGCGATATGTCCGCTCTCCTCTTGTACCTGTTGTGTAACTGTCGGCAGCATCTGCTCAGCCACCAGATGATTGACCAGTGATGCAATGGAGGAATGCTCAAACAATTGCACCAGCGGAACGCTTTTATCCAGATAGGTATTCAGGCGATTATTGATCAGAATAAGCCCCAGCGAGTTACCTCCGATGTCAAAAAAGTGATCATGGATATTAACCGTATCCAGATTCAATATTTCCTTCCACGCTGCAATGAGCATCTGCTCCAGATCAACTTTTGCCCGCTCGATTCCTTGAATCGATGAGCCATAAACCAGAGCCGGGTTAACCCTCTCTGCCGTTTCAAAATCAACCAGACGAAGGGCATTGCGATTCAGTTTGCCATTAGGCAGCACAGGCAGATTTTCCAGACGAATCAAGCGAGAAGGCATCATGTACTGTGGAAGCCGCTGCTTTAACCAGGTCCGAAGCTGTACGTCTTCATCCCCCATAATGGAAGGCCCAATCCCAGGCTTCAGACTGTAGAAAAGGATTAATTGCAATGAATGTGGCTCGGCCCCTTCTACCTTAACGACAGCCTCTCTTACACGTTCATAATTCATCGCTGCTTGCTCAATCTCGTTCAGTTCAATCCGGTAGCCCCGAATCTTCACCTGCTGATCCAAACGTCCCATCAACTCAACATCCCCATCCGGCAGTATACGGGCCAGATCACCAGTTCGGTACAAACGGCCTCCCAAAACATTGGAGTTTGCAATGAATCGGGCATCAGTCTCAGCAGCATTGTGCAAATAACCGCGGGATAATCCTTTTCCTGCAATGCACAGCTCTCCATAACTTCCAGGTGGCAGTATTTCACCTTCATCATTCAGAATATAAATCTCTGTATTGGTAATGGGCTTGCCAATGGTAATCGCGGCTGTGTCATTCAATTCTTTTGTCGTTGACCAGATTGTAGTTTCCGTTGGTCCATACATGTTAAAGACTCGAGCGGGCGTAAGCCGCTTCAGATCGGTGAGGAGTCCCACAGGGACATTTTCCCCTCCAGTAAGAACACACCGCAGATTGCCCAGCGCCTGAGCGAATTCCGAATTTTCGACAAATGCCTTAATGCGTGAGACAGTGCTAAGAATGTGCGTAACACCATGTTCACGTATTCGACGTGAAGCAAGAGCCGGGTCAAGCTGCTCCTGCTCATTGGCCAGATACAGCGAATATCCGGTACATAACGGTGTCCACACTTCAAATCCGAAAATATCAAAAGATATGGTCGTTACACTGATGATGCGATCTGTCTCATGTGCAAAAATATGTCGGTGCTTGATGTCCTCAACAAAATTGACCATCGCCTCATGAGTAATCATGACCCCTTTGGGACGACCCGTCGATCCTGAGGTAAAAATCACACAGGACAGGTCCGAAGACAGGAAGCTTACGTCCGGGTTAACGGATGAGCGCACATCCTCGGCAGTTGGATCATACACGAATCGCTCTCCGCTAAAAGTCACTGTACCTTCTTCATCAGGCGTACACAGCAATACGTTCATTCGGCTATCTTCGATCATATTCACGATGCGCTGCGGCGGAAAAGTAGGGTCCAGGGGCACATAAGCCGCCCCAGCTTTCAGCACCGCCAATAGCATAATGATCAACGATTCATCTCGTCTGGATAATATGCCTACAGGTTCATCCCGGCGCACACCTTGATCAATCAGCTTCCAAGCCAGCGTATTAGCTTTTTCATTAAGCTGCCTGTAGGTAAAAGAGGCTCCGGATGATACAAGGAGAGCTTTCTTGTCTGGCGTGTGTTCTGCCTGCTGCTCGAACAGCCGATGCAGACCCACCGCAGGATTGTAATCCAGACGTGGACCAGCAAGACGATGGACTGGGTGCTCATGAGAACGTTCGTTTCTCTCAAACAGTTCGCTCAGAGACAGGTCAGGCTGTTGTACAACCTCTTGGCAGAGTCCGATAAACTCCTGCATCATACCTTCAACTGTGTCCTGGCGGAACAGATCCAGCGAGTATTCGATATATCCTTCAATCACCTGCTTCTCCCTGTTTTCTTGACAGGTCATTAACAGATCATAAGTAGACGTACCTGTCTCCACCGGAAAAGAACTGAATTGCAACCCATGAAGTTCAAGTCCATGCAAATCCATGTTCTGATAATCGAAACAAACATCAAATACCGGATTTCGGTTCAACTCACGTGTCACGCCCAGTTGTGCCACAAGCTCATTAAACGGATACTCCTGATACGCAAAAGCATCCAGTGTATGTTGTTTAAGTTCGCGTAAAAAATCAGTGTACGTACGATCAAACGTTGGAAAATTCCGCATCGCAAGCATATTGACAAACATGCCTACCGTCTCTTTCCACTCCTCTTGCATCCTTCCTGCAACAGGCGTTCCTACCACAATGTCCTGCTGACCTGAGCGGCGTGCAAGAAGAAGATTCCACACACTTAGCATTACCATATACATGGATGCTTCCGATGAGGAAGCCAGCTCGTGCAAGTGTTGTGTTAACGAACGATTCAACGTGAAATGGAGACGTCCCCCTTGCATGGATCGCTGTGATGGACGCTTCTGGTCAAGTGGAAGCTCCAGCACAGGTAAAGAAGAGCCAAGATGGTCCAGCCAGTACGTTTGATGTAAATTGTATTCATTTGAAGCGAGACGCTGCTGCTGCCATACCGCGTAATCTTTGTACTGCAATCGGGCTGCATGCTCTTTGCCAAAATATAAATCATTGAAGTCACGAGTAATGATTTCGACAGATGTACCATCCGCGATAATATGGTGAATATCAAAGAATAGCAGATGCTTGCGCTCGCCTATTTTAATCAGTTCAACCCGCATAAGCGGAGCACTCCCCAGATCAAAAGGACGAATCAATGTCTCGATCATCGCAGGCAACTCTTGCTCATCTGCCACATGCTGCTCTGCATAGCCCATACTTAAGCGAACCGAAGGTTGGATGATCTGAACGATCTGACCACCCCGTATCTCAAACGATGTTCTGAGCGCCTCATGATGCTGCATCAACTTCTGCAAAGCAGCCTCAACTCTTATACGGTCCAATTCACCTTCAATAATGGTTGCAGACGGTAGGTTGTATGCCGTATTGCCTGGATCAAGCATCGCTTGTGTGAACATACGCATCTGTGCAGAAGAGATCGGATACGCATCCATAGTGGGTGCAGATTGAATTATCTGTTGGTCCACTTTGGGTTTCGCCATGACATAGAGATGCTCCGCCAGTTGAATAGGCGTTGAATGATTGAAAACATCTGCTACCTCAGGCTGAATTCCTAAATGAGACCGGATCCATGCAGACAAGCTGACTGCTTTGAGAGAATCTCCTCCGACCGCAAAGAAATTAACCTCTTCATCTAGATCATCGATGCCAAAAATCGTTCGATATGCGTCCAGGACAATCTGTTTCAGTTGGTCTGAACCACCAGTATAAACTGTCCCTTTTACTAGAGTAGAGCCACTTCCCTTACCCTGCTCTGCATGCTGCCTATCATCCCCGGTACCCATTCCGTCCACTGCTGATGAGCCAGAAAAAGAAACACTGACAGGATAGGATTGTTTGTTGAAAACATAAGTAGGCAGAGAGCATTTGCGTCGTACCGTCTGCCCTTTGAGTACCTTCCAGTCCGGTTCAATGCCTTCGCACCATAACTCCGCAAGTCTGCGGTTCACATAGATACTATCCTGCTCTGTTTCCCTTACGTGACGCAGCATATTCAGTACCGTCTGGGAATCTCTTGATTGACTGTGCTGTCTGGCAAAGGAACTTAGCGTTCGTCCTGCACCTACTTCAATTAATACTGCCCGCTCATCCTTCAACACTTCAGCCAGGTTTGATTCAAACAACACCGGCTGTAAAATATGGCGGGACCAATAGTCAGGTTGTGTGATTTCATCTCTAAGCGCCCATGTTCCACTGGTGTTGGATAGTAATGGGATCTGTGGCGTATGAAGTGAATGCTCTGCTAGATAACGTCTAAATTCCTCGGCGGCCTGATTCATCATTGGCGTATGGAATGCATGGGAAGTCTTCACACGAATGCACTTCCAGCCCAGTCCCTCAGCCTTGGCTTCCATCCGTGAAATGGCTTCAGCTGTCCCACCAATCACACTGGAACCTGTAGTATTCACCAGGGCAAGCCACATGTCTTCCTCCAGTTGTGACTTCACCTGCTGTGCATCCGCCATAATGGCAAGCATGACCCCGGGTTGTTGTTGCTGCATCAGACGTCCGCGAAGTCGAACTAACTTGACAGCATCTCCGAGTTCGAATACACCCGCTACCGCTGCGGCTGCCAATTCACCAATGCTATGCCCGATCATGCCATCTGGCTTGATGCCCAGATCCAGCAGCGACTTGGCCAGCGCATAACTTGTCATGAACAGTGCAAATTGGCTGTACTCCGTCTGGTTTATTCGCTCAGGCTGCTGATCCCCGTATACAACAGACAGCATATCTTCTCGTTCTTCCGCAGGCAGAAGGTCCAATATTTCCTGAATATAACTTCTGAAGATTGGAGCCAGGCCTGCTTGCTCTGTAGATCTGTATAGTTCTGCACCCATTCCCTGATACTGACTGCCCTGTCCGGGGAACATAAAGTATACGGGACGGGTACCTTGAGCCGAATGGTATACGCGTGCTTTCCCCAGCTGCTGTATCAGCTTGTCGGGATTATCCTTCCAAGTCTTATCCAGAATGAGTGCCTTACGATACGCAAAAACAGATCTACCTGATTGCAAGGTCCACGCTGCGTTCGACACAGATTGATCCGGCTGCTGACTCAGATGTTCCATAATCCGTTCAGCGGTGCGGTTCAGCGAGTACTCTGTTTTGGCGGAAAAAAGCAATATATTTACGTCATCATCCGGACTGCACTTCTCCATCTCGGGAGCCTCCTCCAATACCATGTGAGCATTCGTGCCCCCCACACCAAATGAATTGATTCCTGCGCGCATGACTCCAACATTGCCCTGTTTCCAGTCCACCCCTTGTGCATTAACTTTAAAAGGCGTATTCAAAAAATCAATTTTGGGATTAGGCTGCTCATAATTCACTGTTCCAGGGATATAACCTTGTCCAAGACTGAGCGCTACCTTGATTAAACCAACCACACCTGCGGCTGTATCCATATGTCCCACATTGCCTTTGACCGAACCCAGATAACAAAATTGCTTTTGGTCGGAAGCAAAGGCCCGAGTTAACGAGTTTACTTCAATTGGATCACCAAGCAACGTTCCCGTACCATGTGCTTCGATATAACTCACCGTTTCCGGGTCTACTCCGGCTACCTTATAAGCATCCTGAATGACTTCAGCCTGTCCGCTTACGCTTGGAGCAAGAAAACTGAGTTTCTCTTGTCCGTCATTGTTAATTGCTGAGCCTTTGATGACCCCGTAGATATGATCTCCATCCCGCAGAGCATCGGTTACCCGCTTCAGCACCACAATTCCCATACCATTGGAGAAGACGGTTCCACTGGCTGCCGCATCAAATGGACGACAGTGTCCATCTGTGGAGAACATCATGCCATCCTCAAATATGTAACCCCCTTCATTGGGCAACTCCACGGTGATCCCACCAGCCACAGCCACATCACATTCTCCAACGATCAAAGATTGACATGCCAGATGAGGTGTAACCAATGAAGTAGAACATCCCGTAAGAGCGGTATAGGCCGGCCCTTTTAAGTTAAGCTTATAAGCCATTCGGGTAGCGAGAAAATGATTGGTGCTGAGCGTAAATGCTTCGTATTTACTGCTATAGTTAGCATCGTTAAAAAGCACTTGACGGTACCATTCGAAGTCATCGGACCCGCCAAGGAACACACCCACCTTACCCGCTTCATCCGGTCTGCAGCCTGCATCCTCCAGTGCTTCCCATATTCCCTGATACAAAAGTCTGAATTGGGGAGACATCATTTTGGCTTCACCGGGAGTATAGTCAAAGAACCCTGCGTCAAACTCATCGATGCCGTTGGCACGTCCTTTTGCCTTGACATAACGAGGTGAACGCAGCAGCGCTTCCTCCACGCCAAGCTCCCTCAATTCATCATCACTATAAAAGTGAATGCTTTCCCGCCGTTCAACAAGGTTACTCCAGAACTCCCTTATATCCTCAGCGCCCGGCACATTCACCGCCATGCCCACAATTGCAATGTCCTCAAGCATAATGCCGTCTTTTCGTTGAAACAATTGTTCCCTTTCAGTCGGTATCCGAACTCCCTCATCTTTTGGTCCCAGCGCGGCAAATTGACGCAATGTCGGGCATTCGAAAAAACGAGGAACAGGGAACTCCACATCGGTATAATGCTTTAGTTTATTGTGAGCCTGAATGACAGAAAATGAATTTCCGCCCAATTCAAAGAAATGGTCATCGCGCCCTACTCTCTCAACCCCGAGCACTTCGGCCCACACTTCGGCTATAACCTTCTCAAGTTCAGAAGACGGGGCGCTATAGAACGTACTGGATGCGTGGGCATGCGTGATATCTGCCATGAGTGCCTTCCGGTCAATCTTCCCACTGCTATTCAATGGAAATTCGGATTTATGTACAAAAACGGATGGTATCATATATGCCGGTAACGAACGAGACAGATGCTCTCTCAATTCGACAGAAGGCAGCTCCTGCTCTGACAGATAGTAGGCATACAGCAAACCGGACCTACCTTCAAATGATTTCATGACTACCACGGTCTGAATGACACCTGGATAGGATGACAGGGTATTCTCAATTTCGCCTGTCTCCAGTCTGGCTCCCTGAATTTTAACCTGAAAATCAATACGTCCCAGATATTCGATCGTACCGCTTGGGAGTGAACGTACCAGATCCCCTGTGCGGTACATGTACCTGAAATGCTCTGCGTCCTGTCCTTCTTGAAAGAAAGGATTAGGGACAAACTTCTCTCGGGTCATCTGTTCCAGATTCAGATATCCACGTGCAAGCCCAACACCGCTAAGACAGAGCTCCCCTGGGATACCTAACGGCTGAAGCTCATCATGATTTCCGACGACATACCATCTGGACTCATTGAGCGGGTAGCCAATCGGTACATTGCCCAAGCCTTCGTAATGGCTTAATGGATAATGAGAAACCCATATGGTGCATTCGGTTGGACCATATACATTTTCAAGACTTGCTCTAATGCCTAACCTGTTAAATTTCTCAATGATGTCTGGCGTGACTGCCTCTCCGCCAACAAACATCCATTTCAGCGTTTCCAATGCTGACAGATCGGAGCGAAGCTCCATCGTTTCCAGAAAAAGACGGAATAACGTTGGAACAAAGTTGATGTGGGTCACCTTATGTGATGCCACCGTAGATACAATACGAGCAGGGTCTTTTTCTGCTCCAGGCTCAAGAATGCTTAGTGCGCCTTCACCCATGAACCAGCCAAAAAGTTCCGTGGCCGACACATCAAAGGTATATGCTGTTTTCAGCAAGTAAACATCCTGCGCCTGCATTGGAAAACGACGCTCCAGATCAAGCAGTGTATTGACTACGCTATGATTTTCAACCATGACTCCTTTTGGCTTGCCTGTTGATCCGGATGTGTACATGATATAGGCAAGGCTATGCGGATTCAGCGCCTCTTCGAGATTTGAGGCATCCCCCGTATAGGCCTGATCGCCCTCAACGTAGATGTACTGGATATCCAGAGTCTCGTCATCTTTTTCGGGCTGCATAGCCAGCACTATGGATATGTCTGCATCCGATATAATATAGGCCTTTCTGGACAAAGGATAGGAAGGGTCTACAGGCACAAAAGCACATCCGGCTTTTAATACAGCCAATAGGGCAATGACCATATCCGAGGAACGTGGCATCTGCACGCCGACTGCCGCGTTATCACTTTTTTTACTCGCAACGATCTGCCTAGCCAATTGATTCGCTTTTGCGTTGACCTGCGCATAGGTCTGATGCTGTTTCCCTTCCATTAGAGCTACCCGCTCCGGGAAACGTGCTACTTTATCGTGAAATATATCCATAATATGTTGTGGAGTGTAGGGAAAATAAGAAGTTTGATTGAATCGGTACAGTAGGTTTTCTTTCTCATCCTGCATCAGGAGGCTGAATTCACTGATTTTTTGATCAGAATTGGTTACTAGTTGATTCAGCAAGTATAGAAATCGTTGGCCCATTCGCTCCATTGAATCTTCACGGAACAAGCTCGGTTTATATTGCAGCTTCAACTGAGCACCTTGCGGTAAACGACTCAACACCACCATTAGATCTCCTGGAAACGTAACCTTATCCTGATCCAGAATACGAGTTCCGAGGATATCTTCCTCATAGGAATCATAAACAAAGGAGATATCAAACAACGATGGTGATCCGGGTTGAGCCTGTAACATGCTGTCTCTGACAATGAGGTTATTGGGATATCCGATGTTCCTGTACGTATCCATCCAGGTTGTGGCTACTTGTTGCAGCAGAGGTTTTAGAGTTGATTCGAGGTCAATATGGAATCGCATAGGCAACATATGGACAAAACATCCAATCGTTTCTTCCAAGTCCATACCGGGACGATGAGAATATGGGGAGGCAAAGGTGATATCGTCTGTACCGACATATTTACTCATAAGAATGCCAAAGGCACCCATAAAGAACATAAAAACGGTTACTTCATTATCTTTGGACATCTGTGTAATATCAGCCATTAACGATTCCGAAATATCAAATCGCAGTTCATGACCAATCCCTTCTTGCACAGAACCTGCTGGAAAGTCGTGCTTTAGAGAAAGAGGTTCCGCTCCCTTCATTTTGTTTAACCAGTATTCCCGCTCTTTGGAGTACTTGTTTTCGTGCAGTTTCTTGTTCTCTGCCTCAACATAAGAGATGAATCCTTCATCCAGCTTGACATCCACAGGCTGATCTTCAAGAAGACACGTATATGACTGGATAAGTTTGTTTCTCATCAGTTCAAGCGATATGCCATCACATATTAAATGATGAATACATAAGGTCAGAATATATCGGCTTTTATCCATCTGAACAATCATTATACGGAACAGAGGACCTTTCTCCAGCTCAAAAGGTGTCCCGATGCATTCATCCACCAGTGCTTCTAACTGTTGTTCCTTTGGATTCTCCTGGTTCTCGCTACTTAGGTCCCACAAGGCAAGTGAATAATCCATATCTTCATGAACGGATAACACGGGTACATCATTTTGAATCTCAATCCGAGTACGCAGCACCACTTGCTCATACATAAGCAATTCGATGGCCCGGCGAAATATCTCCATTTGAAGATGATCAAATTGCATTGAAGCTGAGATGTTATACGAAGTGGGATCATTCACCTGACAATCAAAATAGATTCCCTTTTGTGTTTCGGAAAGTTCAACGGTTTTTTGTACCATCACGACCACACCTCATCGTTTAATTGAGATTCAAGCTGTGTAAGGCAAAAAATCAGTTACAGCTTAGTGCATTACCCAGATTCCGCCGGCCAATACGGAGAGAACCGTGATAAACGTTTGATACACCACATCCATAATGAGATTCCCGATACTGTCTCCATCTGCCTTGCGATTTTTAATCATGACATAAGTATGTGACCAAAGACCACTTAACCCGTATATGTACATCGTTACCAATACACCAACCCAAAAGTTCCCCTGGAACCAGATGGCCATAATCCCCATAACTCCAAGCCCTACCTGGGAAAAACCGTATTTAACCTGAAATGGTCCACCAGGCCATCCTAACATTTTGGCTGTCTGATCCGCTCTGGCAATGTTGACAACATAACCAATCACTCCAACCAATCCAAACGTAACCACAAACTGATGAAGCAGCAATACTCTGCTAATCTCGCTCATTTCTCCGGGAAAACCTAACACATATAGGTGTACTCCCCCTGAAATTAGACCTAACAACCATAGAACCAAAAACCACATGCCTGTCCCACTCCCGCCGTTTGTTATTTGGAATCATTTGTAACTAAATGTACAATCTTGTAGATACACACATTATATAATCGCTTTTACATTTGTCAATTCATACATAATTTTCTATTTTGTCGAAGCTTTTGTCATTTTTCTTCTACTGTACGCAAACAAGAAAACCATATAGTTCCATTTAACTTGAAAATAATAGGAATTTAGCCCTATTATTACATTAAAAGGTTTGAAACCTACTTCTTTTTTAACGCTTCAAAAGAACCACAACTCATTTATTTGACATAGGTGATAGTTCAATTATCATCTGTTTGATCATCTACGATTACAGGATAACAGCAACTATCAATTAACATATGATATAAAAGAATTGACAACCAATCGCTTTGTAACTATTATAGTTACAACGGTGGTGATTATCCCATGAGACAAATCAGCAGTCGCTTTTCCATTGCGGTTCATACCCTGTCCCTGATCGCTGTTATGCCCAATGAATGCACCGGAGATATGATCGCGCAGAGTGTGAATACAAATCCTGTGATTATTCGGCGGATTATGTCCAAGCTGAAACAGGCTGGTCTAATTGACGTCAGACCCGGTGTGGGCGGTGCTTCCTTGTTGAAAGATCCGGCGAACATTACCCTTCTCGATGTATATCGAGCGCTAGAGGTCGCGGAGGATGGGGAATTGTTTAACTTTCACAAACATCCGAATCCGAAATGTCCGGTCGGCAACATGATTGAACACACCTTGCGTGCCGAACTCATTGAGGCTCAGACAGCCATGGAACAGCGCTTGAATCGTGTAACCATACAGCAGATGATGGATCAGATTCATGTCTCTGAATAAAAAAGCTCATAATGAGCTTTTTTTAACCCTTTCGTTGTAATCACACCTGTTATAACAATTTTGATTACATCCATATGCAAGCAAAACACATATCATAGGAGGAAAAGAAAATGAAAATTTTGGTTACTGGCGCAACAGGTCATTTGGGTTCACTGGTTGTAGAGGCATTGTTAAAAACAGATTCTGCCAAGGATGTGGCAGTAAGTGTACGTAATCCAGAGAAAGCGGAAGCACTCCGTACTCAAGGCGTTGACGTCCGTCACGGTGATTTCGATCAACCGGAGACGTTAGAGAAAGCTTTTGCCGGTGTAGACCGTCTGTTGCTTATCTCGACTGATGGTGACAATGAAACGCGTATTCGCCAACATCAGGCTGCCATTGACGCTGCCAAGAACGCAGGCGTGGGTTTCATCGCTTATACAAGCGTTGTGAATGCAGAGAAAAATACCCTTTCCCTGGCGGAAGTTCACCGCGCCACAGAAAAAGCTATTCTTGAATCCGGCATTCCGTATTCCTTCCTGCGCAACAACTGGTACCTGGAAAATGAAGCAGGCAGTGTGCAAGCAGCTACGCAAGGTGCGCCTTGGGTTCATGCCACCAACAACAGCCAAGTAGGCTGGGCTACCCGCAGTGACTACGCCCATGCTGCTGCAGCCGTACTCGCAGGCGAAGGACATGAGAATACCGTATATGAATTGTCCGGCAAACTACGCACGCAAGCTGAACTAGCTGCCATTGTTGGTGAAGTGCTTGGGCAGGAAATCAACGTGCAAAACGTGGACGATGCCGCTTACGCTGACATCATGAAAGGCGCAGGTCTACCCGACTTTGTCGTATCGATGCTTGTTGATATGCAAAGTGCCATCCGTGAAGGCGCATTGGCTGTAGAGAGTGATACTTTAGAGAAATTGCTTGGCCGTCCGGCTCAGCCACTTAGCGAAGGAATTAAAGCAATTGTAGGCAAGTAAGTTTTGAATATGAGAAAGGGACACACCAACAAATGTTGGATGCGTCCCTTTTTTGGTGTAGCTAACGATCAATACAATGATATTCCAGTTGTACGGATGACCGTACACTCACCCGTTGATTGCGACTGCTGCAATTTGAGGTAGGTATTTATGCTTTCCACAACAGTTCATCACTCACTGCTCACCAGTCACTGCTCATTGCTCAAGAATATAACGTGCAGGAATGTGATCGGCCAGCCAGATATTTTCGTTTCCATGATAAAAAAGGATTCCGTCTGTGGCCGCTTGAGCAGCATTGATTTTCAAAATGACAGGCTGATCATCCCGTCTTCGTCCCACCTGATTGGCCGTATCGATATCTGCGGACAGATGTACATATTGCCTTTGCCGCGGCTGTAAGCCATGTTCCATAATAGAATTCACTACGCGTGCCGGGGTCCCATGGTACAGGGTTTCCGGTGGCTCAGCAGGTATCTTTGATATCTTATGGGGTGTCGAATGTCCATACAATGCCCGGATGCGGCCTGAACGGATTTCATGTCTCTTTTTCTCCGAGGCTTGAATCATCTGCTCCAGATCGGCTTGTGTGACTTCCTTCCACTGCGGACTTTCATGTAAAGCCACCAGCAATTGCGAGATTTCCACCCAACCCTCTTCGTCCAGTTCCAGCTCATACTCCCATGGTGCATGTCGCAGAGCGTATGAGAGTTCCTTGCTTAATTTCATCAGATCCAATGCAATCATCTCCCACATCTAATAAAACCGTCTATTTTTGCGATTGAACCGCGGTTAAAATCTCCTGAATGTTACGTTCCAATCCTTCATCATCTTCCTGATTGAATTGACGGTGTCCATCAATCCCACGTTGGATAATCGTATTCATCACCGGATGAACCTCACGATCGGAAGCCACCCAAATCAGATCATCGGCAAAATCAACCGCCTGCTGTTCACTGTAATTAAATGGTTTAATTAGCATCCGAATGCTCAAGGCATGGGCCTGCGGCTCCGCCAGCTGATCCCGATGAGTGATGCCATACACCGCGCCAAAACCAAAAGCAGCCATGACCTGACGCTCCAGTTCTGTCGTCTGTTCCAATGGCGTGCCAACCAGCTCACACATTTTGTCCACCATCTGCTCCAGCTCGTTTGCTGCCGCAGCCAGAATTACGTCATTAATATCGTCAGCGTTGATAAATTCAGTCATATTGGTTTTCTCCATTTCTGCACCGTATTTGATCCATTCTCTCAGACTCTATGAGAACATTGTATCGGAGTTGGGGTGTTCGTTTCAAATTCATCTATAGGTGGAGCTATTAATCCCGGCATGATTCAACGTTTGGCTCACTCCGAGACGAACTCCATAAAGTACACTAATAAATAATAAAAAACCAAATCTCCTCATTTAAAAGTCGACTTGGTTTAATTTTTTGTAAGAATATGCTCATCTAGCATACCAATTTATAAAAGAGGTGTTATAACTCAAGCCGTCTCATGTTGCTTTTTCGAGTCCACTTCATAGACCTGTGTATGTTCATTCTCGGCCAAAGACCATTCCACCGTTCCAGGTTTACGCACTTTCCACACCCAGGCTTGAACTCGCAACGAGCTTCTGACCCAGGCTAAGGAGGCACAGCGTTTCTCAGAACGAACCGTCAACCCCCAATGAATAACACGAGCGAGCCAAGGATTCACATACTCATTATGTGAGCGAACAGATGGCAATTCGTCCTGGAACAACCGCTGTTTCACATCCATAGGGGGTTGCCCGCATGTCCAATAATGGAGCAGAGCTGCCAAACTATAGATGTCCGACATCGGTCCCTGACTGGATTTCTCTGAATAGAACTCCAGCGGAGAATAACCTGCCGATGTAAATATCACCTGTTTCTCTCCGGATTGCATAGGCCAACGGGTAGCTGAGCCAAAGTCCAGAAGTTTGGGTGTACCATCCTCCATAACCATAATGTTGGAAGGTTTCACATCCCGGTGAAGAATGCCTTGCTTATGTATGTAATCCAATGTATCCACCAGTGGAAGCAGCGTCTCCGTTATGAAGGCAGCATCAAGAGCATGATTATGTTCATTCAAATACTCGGTCAATGTGATTCCCGTGCAGTATTCCATAACCAGATACCCCGTATCATTTGCTTCAAAATGATCCAAATACGATACAATATGGGGATGATCCAGTTTCGATAACAGTTCACCTTCGAGCAGAAATGCAGCCAGTAGCTCCTGATATTGCCCACTGTATCCTCGTGAAGAACAGAACACCCCTCGCTTGTCTGCCTGCCGTTCAGCCATTCTCTGTGGGAAAAATTCCTTAATGGCTACTTTGGCACCTGTGTTACGATCTCGCCCTGCATATACAATAGCCAACTCACTGCTGGCTAATACCTGTCTTACCTGATATGTATCATTTATAATCACATTGCGCTGCAATGCCATTTTACAATTGTCTTTTCTCATAACAGACCTCTTTTCAACCTTGTCGATCGGAAGACTTTCCGCGTAAATGCATCATTTGGTTCAACCAGTTAGCCATTCATCGCCAACTATACATATAAACCAAATGATGCAATTTGAAACACCTTAACGCGAAATATTTAAATATTAATGATATCAAGCCTTCGACGATCTACTGCTAATCCCTATCCACACTATTCTATAGAAGAAAAGCATTCTCTTATATAGAGTATCGACAGATGGATGTAATTACTTTATTAAACTGGAGAAAAACATTTCTCATCCTTCATTTGCAGCTTTTATTAATAATTATTCTGTAAAAAACGCCCGATTTCCTCGTTCATCTGAACCAATACGTCCTGCGAAGGAAAATGTCCTGTATCATACTTGATGGCTTTTACATTCGTAATAATCTTTTGAGCTCGCTCAATACACTTATCCGCAGGGAAAAAGACATCCTTCTCCCCTACCAATAACAAGGTTGGTGACGTATAATTCACCAGTTCTTCCCGCTCCGTGAGCTTGGGCAGATCCTGATCTATACTGACGTATTTAAAAAGTTTGCCGATAATGTTTTTATCCATTTCTTTCATGCAGTTGCACGACATGTTGTCCGTAATTTTTTGCAAAGAAGATGGTGAAGACGTCATGCGGTACTTGACGAGCGGCAGCGTGATATCCTGAGCTGTTTTAATTTTGGAGTTGACCGCAAGACCCGCAGGAGCAACCAATACGGCACACGAGATGCGTTCCGGAATATAGGTAGCCAGTCTGAGGACAATGCCTCCTCCAAACGATGGACCGATAAATGCACTCTTTTCAATATCATAGTGATCCAGCAGATCCGACACCCATAAAGCCAAGCTATCAAACCGTGTGGAGATACTCGCTTCCTCACTATAACCAGGATGACCAATCGTATCAGGAGCAATAATCCGGTATTCCTTAAATAAGGAAGAGAACCAAGACAACGTCATCGGATTCACACAATTACCGCCTTGGAGAATAAATAACGGCTTGCCATCTAGAGGACCCGTCAGTAAAACATGCGTCTTTCCAAAACGCGTCTCTACATACTCCCGAGTAAATTTCTCACCCAACTCGTTCAAATAAATCTCATACTCTTCAAGTATGCTGCTCTTGCCTTCTTCACTTCTATAAATGGAACTCATGTCTGCCTCCTGCAATATATACTCAAATACCCCATTCTATTGAATGGACTTGCTAATCAATGGACCAAAAAGATAAAGAGGGCCTGCAGATGACAGGCTCCTCCATATGTTTAACTAATCATATTCAGATGATTATAGAGCGGAAACTGGAAATTGTAAATAACGATTCTAATAGACCAGAAATAAAGGGCTCATCTAAAAAAAATATACTTATTTTCGGCCGTAATCTGCCTTGATTTCGCCCCACTGCTTGGTCTGCCATTTTAGCACTTTATTGCTGTACGTATTCGTCTGAAGCCACTGCTCCGCACGATCAATCATCAGCCAGATTTCTTCCGTGGTGTTGTCTCTTGGTAAGGTCGTGGCTACTTTTTTCTGCTTTAGCCATTTCATGGCATTGACCGAGTCGGTATACACCGTTTTGGTACTGCCTTCTTTTTTCAGATGTGCGAGGGCATGTACAATGGCCAAAAATTCGCCCAGATTGTTCGTGCCTTTGGAGATCGGTCCGACGGAGAAAATAATCTCACCAGTGCGGGTGTCTACCCCTTTGTATTCTACAGGTCCGGGGTTACCGCGTGTGCCCACATCAACAGAGATGCTGTCGTAATCCACTTCCTCCGACGTTTCCATGCCTGCGCTTCTTCCGCTACCAGCCGACTTTGTCTTCGACGCTCCGCCTGCACTTGAACCCCAGTTCCCTTTCCATCCAGCACGATACGCTTCTTCTGCGGTTGCTTTGGACTCATAGGACTTATATTTTGCTCCGGTATAATGATCCGTCTGCGCTTTGCAATCCGCCCATGTGTTATACACACCCGGCTTCTTGCCTTCCCAGACAACATAGTATTTCTGTTTTGCCACTGTGACCCGCTCCTTTGTTCACTTCATCAATACCCTATTGTATACGATTGGGAGGGGAGAATGAAAGTTAAGTTGTTCGTCCAAGCCGGAACACTTTACTTCGCCCTGTTCGTATACATTAATCTCTTGTCCTAAGCAATTGTATATTTCAACCAGATCAATGAATCATGAGTTAGGCAAAGCGATCGGGTCAGCGGCGGTATTTATCCTCATGCTTCTGATCGTTGAACAATTACAGTTGAAGTTTTATTGGTTTGAAACAATGATGAGCGGAAAATCCAAGGTTGTCGTGGAAGATGGGAAGTTGAATCTACCGAATTTGAAACATATGCGCTTTTCTGTGGACCAATTGGAGATGCAGTTGCGGGAAAAAGGGATTACAAGTATTACCGATTTGGAAGCACTCCTGAAGCAAGGTACGTGGCCCACGGAATCCAAAAGACTGTTCCAGGAGGTCATCCAGGATGGACACTCTCGTCCGCTGGACTCCACACTTGAATAGCTACTCCCTGTCCCTCGTCGCAAAAGAAAAAGGAAGCCTGTATATCTTCGAATGAAGATATACAGGCTTCCTTTTTCAGTTTCTGCGTGAATTAATCCCCTCCCTCGTACCACAGCTCCAGTGGCAGACCAACCAGAGACTTGCCAATCCACTCTCTGGCGATGTTGTTGGAGGGACCCATGGCGATGCCTGCACGAGCGTCACGGAAGAGACGTTCAAACACGCCTTTTTTATAACCATAACCTCCGGTAACATCCAGCGCTGCTTTGGTCGCTTTATTCGCGACTTCGGCAGCATGAATTTTGAATTCAACCAGCGGCAGGAACAGCTCAACTTGCGGTCTCCCCTGTGCCTGAAGTTCGTCCAGCTGCCGCGCAAGTGATAACTGCCAAGGCTTCAGGCTGGAGATTAGCACCTTCACTTCAGCCAACTGCTGGCGGATGATCTGGTAATCGGCTAAGCGCTTGTTAAAATCCCGATGAACCATGCCCTTCACATATTCGGATGCAGCTTCAAGCGCCGCCTCGGCAACTCCAAGCCAGGTTGAGCCCAGGCCGATCAGATATACGGGGGATACACCACTCTCCAGAATTTCGCGCCCCTGCCCCTCGGTTCCGAGCTTATCCTGAGCTGCAATTCGGACGCCTTCATATTTAATGGGTCCGCTGTGGTTACCACGAACACCGAGCGCATCCCACACGCCGGAAGTAATGCCTTCCAATTGTCCATCGACAAGAAAGAAGCTCACATCTGTCGGGGTTTGCGCTCCTGGCGTGCGAGTCTGGGTCACATAAAAATCAGCCTGTCCCGAGCTTGTCGTGAACGACTTTTCGGCATTCAGAATATAATCCTCACCGTCTCGGGAAGCCTCGCTGAAATTAAACCACCAGTGACCTCCCGAAGCACGCTCACTTGTGGAATACGTACCGATAGCGCCATGACGTACCGGCTTCAGCCAGCGCTCCTTCTGATCCTCATCTCCGTAGAGAGCTATCGTCTGAACGGCTCCAACATGCATGACATACACCAGTGAAGTCGAAGGGCATCCCTTGGCAATTTCTTCTGCCGCAATCGCAAAGGCAACATGATCCAGTCCCCGTCCACCGAAGCGCTCGGGAATCAGCACCCCATTCCATCCAGCCTCAGCAAGGGCGGACAGATTCTCACGCGGGAAACGGCCCTCACGGTCAATCAGCTCAGCATGTGGTTTAATGACTTCGTCGACAATCCCCCGAATTTCAACTCTCAATTGTTCATAGTCAGGCTGGGTGTGAATGGTGTTTGCTTGAATACTCATTGCATCATCTCTCCTCTGATTAGAATACGGATACATCCCTCAATAACAGTGATACAGATATGCCAATCCATTCCGTTTATTGAAGATCGATAGTTTGATCAAGAAATTGCTACCCGGCTTAGTGCAGCCTCCTTCTCTCTAACCAGCGGGATTACCTTCTCACCGAAAGCCCGAATATCCTCATCGTAATGAAGAAAGCCAGTAAGAATGAGATCTACTCCAACCTTCTTCAACGCAATGATGCGGTCTGCCACCTGCTCCGGGGTACCAATCAAACCGGTTTTGAACCCGTCATTATATTGCACCAGGTCGTCGAAATTGGAATTCGCCCACATTCCCTCCTGTTCAGGTGAAGCTTTGCCTGCAAATTGAACCTGACTGCGGAAGCCCTCCACGGCCTCGGGGTCAGCATGCAGAATAATCTGGCGCAGTACTTCCAATGCTTCTTCTTCCGTATCTCTTACGATGACAAAAGCATTTACTCCAAATTGCAGCTTGCGGTTGTAGGATGCAGCCCGCCCAGTCACATCCTCAATCTGGATACGGAAGCCTTCGATGTTATTCCCGTTCATGAAATACCAATCCGAGACTCGTGCAGCCATGTCGCGTGCAGCCGCCGAATTCCCTCCCTGGAACACAGGGGGAAGTGCAACCGGTTTGGGTTTGTGTGGCGCTTCATGAATACGGTAAAAGTCTCCCTGGTGATTGGCTTCTTCTTGCGTCCACAGCTCCTTTATGACACGGATGAACTCTTCCGAGCGACGATAACGCTCGTTATGGTCCAGCCACGGTTCTCCAAATCCATGAAACTCTCCCTTGAACCAGCCGCTGACAATATTTACGGCAGCTCGTCCCTTGCTGATATGATCAATCGTCGTGATCGCTTTCGCTACTGGACCGGGATGCCATAATCCAGGCAATATGGCTGCTATCAGTTTCAAGCGATCTGTAACCACAGCCAGTGCGGAGGCAAGAGCAATGGCTTCCAGTTGATTTTCAGCCCCGTAGCTGGCCATAAATCTGGTTTGCAATAATGCATAATCAAAGCCCACATCTTCTGCGATCTTGGCATACCTCACGTTATCCTCAAATGACCAGCCTGTTTTTTGCGGGATGCTGGAGATAACCAGACCCCCACTTACATTAGGAACCCAATACGCGAATTGCATGGACATGTTGAATCACCTCTTCAATGGAATGATTTATAGGCAAGGGCCAAGGCCCTCTCTACCGGAGCGGAATGCAACAAAAAAGACACCTACAACCTATAAGTTTGAGGTGCCTTTAGTTCGTCTAATCGGCCAGAACGTATGATGTTTTTAATGGAGATATCGTAAAAAGCAGACCATATCATTTGGAAGCCGCAGGCGCTTTTACCACATGATCAGGAATGTTATTATTGGCGATGATCTCGCCAAAAGGGCTAATAAACGAGCGCTCGCCATTATCGCCATATTGTGTATAATTGAGCTTCGGAAACAACAGCTCAGCAGTACGGTAGGCTTCTTCCAGATGCGGGTACCCCGACATAATGAAGGTCTCAATCCCCAGTGCCTCGTACTCCCTCATTCTCGCTGCAACCTGGTCAGGATCACCTACAAGCGCTGTACCAGCACCGCCTCTGACCAGTCCAATGCCTGCCCACAGATTTGGGCTGATCTCCAGATTGGAACGATCCCCATTATGCAGTCTGGCCATTCGCTGTTGACCGACGGAATCCATGCGAGCATAGATCTTCTGGGCAGAAGCAATCGTCTCTTCATCCAGATGAGCGATCAGGTCATTCGCGGCCTGCCAGGCCTCCTCTGCGGTTGGACGAACGATTACATGAAGTCGGATGCCGAAGCGCAGACATCTTCCCTTTCTGGCAGCAAGCTCTCGCATTCGGTTGATCTTGGCCTCTACCTGGTCAGGTGGCTCACCCCACGTCAGGTATACGTCTACATGCTCGGCAGCCACCTCCATGGCAGCTTCAGAGGAGCCTCCAAAATAAAGCGGAGGATAAGGCTTCTGAATGGTCGGATACAGAATCGACCCACCGTTGACCTTTAAATATTTGCCCTCAAAATCGACTTCTTCGCCCGCCAGCTCCTTGCGCCATATGGTTAGAAATTCATCCGTCAATGCATAACGTTCATCATGATCCAGGAACAACCCGTCTCCCTCAAGCTCGATCGGATCCCCTCCGGCTACGACATTGATCAAAAGTCTTCCTTTGGAGAAGCGATCCAGTGTACTCGCCATTCGTGCCGCCGTGGTCGGAAGCATCAAACCCGGACGTGCAGCGACCAGAAACTTCAGCTTGTCCGTTACCGACACCAGCGAGGAAGCAACGACCCAGGCATCTTCACATGATTTTCCCGTAGGTAGCAGCGCACCGGCAAACCCAAGCTCATCTGCAGCTTGCGCAACCTGCTTGCAATAATGATAGGTCACTGCCCTGGCACCTTCTCGGGTGCCCAGAAATCTTCCATCCCCATGTGTCGGGATAAACCAAAACAATTCCATTTTTCTCTCTCCTCCTGCTCAAATGGTGGCTACTCTGCCCTTGCTGTTCTCTTGAATCAGCTTCCAGATAGGATCTGTTAACGACAATTTGTCATGTCGAATGTAATGGGACGCGAGCCCCCGGATCGGATCACCTGCATAAAATTTTTCGTATAACAGATGTCTTGCGCCAAGCGGACTGCCGATGAGATCCCAAGCCAGCTTGAACAGCTCCACTTTTTTCTCTGCACTTACCGCAGCGCCTTCAAAATACAAATGCATAAATTCGGAAATCGGACCGTAGAAGTCCTCAATTCCGGAAGGGGTCTGAACAAAGCCACCTGCGCCGACTTGTTGAAGTACCTCAACAGCCCGTGGATAATATTTGGTTCCCAAACTTCGCGCCGTCTCTACATACGTCAGATCAGGAACGAGTACGCCTGCCGCATCAGGCACGGCTTTGGCCTCCGCTGCAATAATCAGCGCCTTGATTACGTCAATTTGTGTCAGCAGCTCCCCAAGTTTCTCCTGAATATGCAGAAATCCGGTTACGCCAATCGACTCAGCCACCGCAAAGGCCACACCCGTGACAAATTCCAGCTTGGCTACAAAGCGCACGACATTTTGGTGGAAGGCCAGTCCATTGGCTGTACGGTTCCCGCGAAGCTTCAGGACCTTGTCAGAATCGCCGTAGAGAAGCACCCTTTCCCAAGGAATCAGGACATCATCGAAAAAAAGGACTGCATCCATCTCATCGTATCGTGCACTGAGCGGATGATTGCGTTCTCCGGCATCAGCAAACGACTCCCTGCACACAATATGCAGTCCTGGTGAATTGGCGGGTACAATCAAGACATGCGCATGTTTCTGATGTCGGGTCTGAAATTGCAGGAACGAAAAGATCAGAAAGTCATGCGTATACGGTGCACCTGTCGCAATCATTTTGGCTCCCCTAACCACAACCCCTTCCGAAGTTTCCTTCACCACATGCAGAAATCGCTCTGCAATCCGCTGATCATCCAGCCCGCTGGAACGATCAATCTGGGGATCAATAATGGCTGTCGTCAGAAAGAGGTCGCGGTCTCTGGCCTCATGGTAATAGGTGCTGATTTTATCCGCAAATTGCGGGTCCAGGTCGGATAATTCGTGCCGGGCAGCATACCATCCGGTGACCATGGAACGGGCATAGTCGGATAACCGGCTCATCATGCCATTGGTGCTGGAAGACCAGACTGCAAAGGACTGACTGCGTTTGTTCAATTCGGCTGCTGTGTGCGGGATGAGAAATGAGCTGTGTGCATATCGCTCCTGTCCCTCAGGAGCATAGCCCACTTGCTCCCGTTGAAGAGGATCATCCAGCATATTAAACAGCTGCCTGATGGTGGATAGTGTGCCTTTAAAAGCCGCATGTTCGGAAATATTCTTCACCTGCTGCCCTTCCAGCCAGACACGTCGTCCATCCTCCAGACTGGATATGAAAGTATCTCCTCTCAAAATGTCACCCCTTACTTAAATTTTATTTTTCCGATTGATTTGCTATGTTTTATTGTTTATCATAGCTAATATCCATTGGATCGCAACAATCAATGAGTCCAAATTTGATGGTTAACAAACACAAATACTTGATCTGTTGGGCAACGTCAAAATAAACTACAATCCGGCTTGATTTGAAGGTGCCTGCATCTTAAGCGCATTCCCATGGATGCATTAAATACGGATCTAGACGATGTTGCTTAACCAACAAAAAATCCTAATCTGTTGTTTTGAGGTGATATGGAATGAATGAAACTCGAGGTGTCGACCGAAGAATTTACAGAACCCGTGTCATGATCTCTGAAGCTTTTTTGAAAATGATGAAGAAGCAGGATTACGCGGAAATCAGCATCGTGGACATTGCTGAACAAGCGAACATCAACCGTTCAACCTTCTACGCCCACTTTATAGACAAAGAGGATTTACTGGACAAGATGGTCAACGAGAAATTGGAGTTGCTGGAACATGTACTCAGTGAACGTTCTGCTACCATGGATGTGGCCCTTTCTTTTACCGAGCCTGACCCGATCTTTGCGGTCCTGTTTGAGCACATCTTTGAGCATGATGAGTTCTACCGGGTCATGCTACTGATCAATCCTGTCGGCAATTTCAGTACCCGGCTGAACGAGGTGATTAAAGCTTACTTTTTTCAACGGATTACCCAACTCGGGATGGATCAGAAGGTTCAGGTACCGCTGGACATTTTACTCGATCATCTCAGCTTCTCCACCAGCGGAATTATTCATAAATGGCTTGAAAACAACAAAGTATACTCTCCCCATCATATGGCTTTGCAGCTTACCCGTCTTGCCCGACTAGGTGTCTACACGGCCATGGGCGCGCAGACCCAGGATACACGCTCCCCCCATTCCTGACCTGCCTGTTCTGGAGCCAGAGGCTAACTTGACCAACCTCTTCTGAGAAAGCTACACGCAAAAACTGCCTTCCAAGCTGAAAATCAGCTCGAAAGACAGTTCACTGGAACACTATACATATCAACGTGTACTCAGGTAAGCAATACCCAGGCCGCCCGTAACCGGATTTGTATAGATTTCACAATCGACATCAAATACCTCACCAATCATCTCGCGAGTCAGAATATCCGCCGGTTTGCCATGGACCACAATCTGGCCCTTTTTCACCACATAGAGATAATCGCAATATTCTGCGGCGAGTTCGAGATCATGCAGCGCTGCCAATATGCCAATGCCGAGTCCACGGACAATATTTAAAATCTGAAGTTGGTATTTGATGTCCAGATGGTTCGTCGGCTCGTCCAGGATCAGGAATTGGGGTTGCTGTGCCAAGACACGCGCCAAGACCACACGCTGTTTCTCTCCACCAGACAGAGACACGTAATTGCGGTCTGCGTGTCCAGTCAGATGTACTTTTTCCAAAGCCTGCTCGACGATTTCGTGATCCCGTTCATTATCCGTCTCCAGCATTTTTTTATGTGGGGTACGGCCCATCATGACCATCTCGCGAACCGTAAAATCAAAACTCAATTCATTAAACTGGCCAACAACGCCCATGTGTCTGGATACAAGCTTTGGACTGGATTTGAGAATATCGGTATTTTCCAGAAAAACCTTACCTTGCTGCGGTTTGATCACTTTATAAATGCTCTTGAGCAGCGTTGACTTGCCACAACCATTGGGTCCGATCAGCCCAACGAACTGCTTGCCGTTCACCTGTAAAGAAATGTCCTTGATGATGTCCGTGTTCAGCACAGAGATGGATACATTTTCTACGTTCAGCTTCATGTTTAATTCCCTCCAAAACCGTAGCCTTTTTTGACCAGCATATACATAAACATTGGTGCACCAATCATGGCCGTAATAATACCGATTGGCAACTCCACGCTGGATATGAGGGATCGTGCAATAACATCCGTCCAGATGAGGAAAATGGCTCCAAACAGTACGGATACAGGCATCACTTTACGATGGTCGGAACCCACGAGACCTCTGACAATATGCGGAATAATGAGTCCGACAAAACCAATCATGCCACAGCTCGCCACCATAACACCTGTCACCAAAGCGGTTAACAGCATGTACACCCTGCGGTACACACTCAGATTAATGCCCAGCGTAACGGCTGCTTCATCCCCCAATAACATCGTATTAAGAACTCTGGACTGTAAAAGGAAAAATAGAATCGCTACCAGCACGACGATCCCTACGAGTGGAAGCTTGTTCCATCCGGAAGCCGCCAGGCTGCCCATGGTCCAGAATGTCACCGTTTTGATACCTTCAGCATTGTTGGCAAAATAAATAATAAAGTTCGAAAAAGCGCTGCATAAAGCGTTAATCACCATTCCGGCAAGCACCAGCTTGACCGACGTCATTTTCCCCCGAATCCCTGCCAAAGTCAGGACCAGTAAGGACGCACCCATCGCACCGGCAAAGGCCCAGAAAGCCACCCCCGTCTGGCCTAGCCACCCAATCGCACCGAATCCAATAAGAATTGCAAAGGTTGCTCCAAGTGAAGCGCCTGAGGATATACCTAGTATGTAAGGATCAGCGAGCGGATTCTGCACAGCAGCCTGCATAACAGCACCGCACAAGGCCAAACCTGCACCGATAAACATCGCCATCAGCACACGCGGGAAACGAATCTGCCAGATAATATCGGTAAAGGAACCTGCCTCAATGGGTGTTGTCCCCCACTGAAATCCCGTTAATTTGTATAAAAGAATACGATACGACTCCGCCAGTGGAATTTGTACCTGTCCAATGGAAACTGCAATACCTACGGATATAAGCGTAATCATGATTAAAGCTGCAATCAGTAAAGCAAACCCGGATTTACTATGAATCAGAGACTCTCTTTTCCCCATACGCTGTGTCTGAACCTGAACCGTCTGTGCCATCTCTTCCCCCATCAATTCGCGTAAAATGTAGAACAAATTAAATTTAGCTATTTACAACGTGTTTTCTCGGATTATAATTGAGAATGATTATCTTTGTCAATTTAAAACACATAGAAAAGGGGTTCATCATTTAATGAAATTCACATCCAGAACCATTGGCTTCGCTGCTCTAAGTCTTCTGTTACTGTTGCTTGCAGCCTGTTCGAATACTTCAACTTCTTCCCCTGCCGAAGAAACAACTTCAACAACTAACACGACAGAAACTTCAGCTTCTGCTGAGAATACTAATAAAACGACATATCCACTCACCATTGAGAACTTCACGATCTCGGGTGAGGGTGGCGAGTGGAAACCCAAAGTGCAAGTATTCGATAAAGCACCGGAACGTGTTGTTGCAAATACCCAATCTGCGGCTGAGATGCTCATCAAATTAGGTCTGACCGATAAAATGGTCGGTGTTGCTGCTCTATACGGTTCCGTTACACCCGATGTGGCTGATGATTTCGCCAGTATCCCGGTACTATCCAAGGATTATGTAGGTAAAGAGCTGGTTGTAGGTGCAAGCCCGGATCTGGTACTCGGACGGGGCGACCTGTTCGCTGATGCAGACTGGGGCGTGGGTACCGTCGATGGTTTGAATGACATGAATATCCGCACGTTCCTGCAAACGACGAATCACAGAGGTTCACTCGATAGCCTGTATAGCGATATTGCACAACTTGGGCAGATCTTCGATGTTCAAGAAAATGCCGCAACATTCACGGAAAGTCTGAAGACTCGTGTTGAAGCCATTAAGGCAAGTGTAGCCGATCAGCCTGAGCATACTTTTGCTTATATCGTACCCGCTACGGAAGACACCATTACGGTAAGCAGCATGCAGAACGATACGTATCAGCTCGATGCACTTGGCCTGCTGAAGCTGAAAAATACGTTTGATGGTGTGCAAGGTGAGGTTAGTGTTGAGCAACTGATCACAGCAAACCCGGACTACCTGCTCTTGTCCGCATATGCGGGTTCACCGGATATCGATAAGCTAATTGAGAACCTGTATGCCAACCCTGCCCTGCAAAGCATGAACGCGATCAAGAACAAACAAATCTATGTGACAGATTTCAGCCAGTTCTGGGGTTATGGATATCAAATACTGGACGGTATTGAGAAAATGGGACAGGAAATGAAAGCTAATCCAATTAAGAATTAAAATGAAATAAAAGCAAAGGAGCAGGAGAAGAAATTCTCACTGCTCTTTTGCTATACTGCGCATGCAATAAATTATGGATCAAAGCTTGACATTAGTTTGATAACAAACTATATTACACGTATGAAAACAAGAGACGCTATTTCACTCATATCCAAAATTAAAGAGAAGGTCAACCGCTTTATCCTGGCCGAGATGGCTGAGCAAGGAATCCAGGATCTCGCTACGTCCCATGGGGATATTATCTATGCCCTGTACAATAATCATAGGATGACTATGGCTGAAATCGCCAAAAAAATTGGTAAGGATAAATCCACGGTGACTGCACTTGTGGACAAATTGGTGCGGACAGGATACGTCGTTAAGGAGCGTGATGCAACAGATTCACGAGTTGTTCATGTGGCTTTGACTACAAAAGGAGAAGAATTAAAGCCTGTGTTCGAAGAAATATCGCAGCGCATACTGGACGTGTTCTATGCGGACGTTACGGAAGCGGAGAAAAAAGAACTGCTGCGAATTTTAATGAAAATTCATAGCAACTTCTAATTTTTTTTGGATGAATAGTTTGATATCAAACTAATATTTTAAAGGAGGTTTTTGGCATGACGGACTACACTCAATTGTTACCGGAACATGAGGTAAAGAAGATCGGAGAACATGATTTACACTTGGAAATATTCGAAGGCCCCCCTCTTCATGACGCCGAAGCAGCGACCAAGAAACCACCTCTCCTGTTTGTTCACGGTGCATACACAGGCAGTTGGATGTGGAGCAAATACATCCCCCACTTTGCCCAGCACGGTTGGACCTGTTATGTCATGAACCTGAGAAGTCACTACAAGAGTCGGGTCATGGACATGACAAAGATTACATTTGACGATTATTTGGAGGATATTCGTGAAGTATTGGCGGAGCTTAACGAACCTCCCGTTCTTATTGGCTTTAGTATGGGTGGGATCCTCAGTCAAAAGATTGCAGAAGACGCTACTCTGGCAGGCCTAGTTATTATTGACTCCAGTATAAGCAAGGAAGTTCATGGGGTAATGCCCTACCCGGGAAGCGATCGTATCACACCTGGGATCATCATTCCTGCGCCTGTCCGTGATGAACTGACCAGTATCGATGAGACGGCAGAAGACATTGCTTTTCAGCGTAAATATCTTCAGATGGAGTCTTCGAAGGCATTTAGCACATTTTCCGTGATGTTTGGAGCAGATGGTGGTGTATCCATTAATGGCGAGCTGATCCATTGCCCCAGCTTGGTGATCAAGGCTGTTTCCAGTGAAGACGAAGATCAGAGAGGAAAATTAACCGCCAAGCAGCTGGATGCTGCATATGCCGGACTGTGGGATACGACCCATACGGGTTTACTTGTAGGCCAACGGTACATGGAACCTGTCGATATCATCCTTGAATGGATGAACAGACAATACCCCTTTGAATTAACGGAAAAACTCACAAAATAAAATAAATATCATGTTAAAACTTCCATCTTACCTTTAATCCTGTATGCAAAAGTTTGAATTTTTCAGATAAGCTTATATGCATAGTTCTGGATAGGATTAAAATATAAGAAATGAGGTTTTGTACATGACCGCTCACACATCCCTCCCAAACCAAAGGGAGATTCCTTCCATATCTTCAAAACGCCTTCCGTGGGCTGGACTTCTTGCATTAGCCATGGCGGGATTTATTTGCATCCTCACTGAAAGTCTGCCTGCGGGACTGCTGCCGCAAATTGCAAAAGACTTGGGGATCACAGAGGCTCTTACCGGACAGTTGGTGACTCTTTATGCCATTGGATCACTTGTTGCTGCCATTCCCTTGACTGCTGCTACACGCGGATGGAGACGCCGACCTCTTCTGCTGGTATGTATTAGCGGCTTTCTTGTCTTTAACACCGTTACCGCCTTATCGTCAGATTACATCCTTACACTTGCTGCTCGTTTCATGGCAGGGGTCTCTGCGGGTGTGCTATGGGGAATGACAGCAGGTTATGCTCGTCGGATGGTCCCGGATTCGTTAAAAGGTAAAGCCATGGCCGTGGCTATGGTCGGCACACCGGTAGCACTAGCCCTTGGTGTTCCAATCGGTAGTTTTCTCAGTTCTTATATCGGCTGGCGCCTCATCTTCGGGATAGTATCTCTTCTGACCGTAGCTCTAATCGTATGGGTTCTCTGGAAAATGCCAGACTTTGCCGGAGAGCCCGCTGGGGAACGTCTTCCGCTGCATAAGGTGTTTTTAATTCCGGGAGTTAGGCCTATTCTGTTTGTTGTTCTGGCCTGGATGCTTGCCCATAACATTCTATACACCTATATTTCTCCCTACCTTGCCCAGACCGTATTTGCTAACAGAGTAGACTTGATTTTGCTCATTTTCGGTATTACTTCCATTGTTGGAATTTGGTTAACCGGAATGCTTATTGACCGGTTTTTGAGGAGATTGGTTATCATTAGCTTGGCATCATTCGCTCTGGCCTCTGTCGTGATGGGAATCGGTACTCATCAACCTGTCATTATTATTCTTGGCGTCATGATCTGGGGACTTACGTTTGGCGGGGCTGCCACACTGTTACAAACTGCCATCGCTCAAGCCGGAGGCAAAAGCACAGATGTCGCTCAATCGATGCTGGTTACAGCATGGAATCTGGCGATTGGCGGAGGAGGCATCATCGGGGGCATCCTTCTTGAAGTATTTGGAGCAGGATACCTTTCTGGGGCGCTGTTTATCTTGCTCATTCCTGCGTTACTTGTAGCTATACGTGCTTATAAATATGGATTTACCAGAGCAAATTAACAGGAAGACATGTTGCATGTGTTACACGCAGGAGAAAGAGGAGTTCACTTGATGTGGACTCCTCTTCTGTTTTTCATTGTAAAGACCACAATCTTATTCTGCCTGTGCCAGCAAATTTGGTCCTTCCACGAGATTCTTATGTGCAATTGGAGAAGACATGGTAATTAAAGTCATGTACGTACCATACGGATCACACTTATTCTCAAACTCCTCGAGTCCTTGAATGGTGTCAGTGAGGATCTTCAGCAAGTAATTGTATTCCCCGCTTATCCGATAACATTCCACAACTTCAGGTGACGCACGACAGAAATCCAGGAAAGGATAACAATCCCGGGTACGAAAAAGAACATAGGCTGTGCTCTGCTTGCCCAATTTGGAAGGGGAGATCACGGTTCGATATTCCTCGATTATTCCCTTTTCTTCCATTCGTTTGACTCGTTCAGTAACGGCGGGCTGAGATAACCCCACCAGTTTGCCTAGTTCGGTCATGGATAATCTCGCCTGATTCTCCAAGTGAAACAGGATATGCTGATCTATTTCATCCATATAACCCACTCCTTTAATTACATAAGATATATTCAGAAATTACCTTAAGTATATTCGTTAATTTATTATAACGCCTTTAATAAACCATGTAATACAAGATCCATCATTTATATAATAAACATAGTTACCACGAGAAATCAAATACATCAGTTGGTGAGAGGAAGATAAACATGGGAAAAGAAGACATGACGACATTGCATACTTATGTGGATGAAGCTATTGATCGCGCTCTAAGCGAAAAAAGAATCGTAGGAACAGTTGTACAGGTTGCATTAGGAGGGGAACTGGTATACAGCCGGGCTGCTGGTTTCGCAGACAGGGAGCAAAAGCGAACCATGTCGGAAAACGCTCTGTTTCGACTTGCTTCCGTAACCAAACCTATTGTATCGACAGCAGCTCTGGCATTAATCTCACAAGTAAAGCTGAGTCTGCATGATCCGGTGACCCGCTGGCTTCCTGCATTCCGGCCCAAACTTGCTAATGGTCAGGACGCTTCAATATCAGTACATCAGTTGATGACGCACACCGCAGGCTTGACATACCGTTTCTTCCAAGAAGACCAGGGAACCTATGAACTTGCAGGAGTATCGGACGGAATGGATTGGTCTGAAATTAGTCTGGAGGAGAATCTGCAAAGGCTGGCTTCTGCTCCTCTTCTGTATGAGCCAGGAAACATGTGGAGATATTCCATTGCGACAGATGTACTTGGTGCCGTTATCGAAAAGGTAACTGGGATGTCACTACGAGAAGCTGTTCAAACGCTGGTTACTCATCCACTCCACATGACCGACACTGACTTTGTTGCGGTGGATTCGGAACGATTGACAGCCGCATACGCTAATGGTTCTGAAGAACCGCGTCTCCTTCATAATGAGTTGGAGCTGATTCCTTTTATTGAGGGTACTGCTGGCTTCCGACTGTCACCCAATCGTGCGAACCATACTTCTGCTTACTTATCGGGCGGAGCGGGTATGGTTGGAAGTACCGGAGATTTTCTTACTTTACTTGAAGCATTGCGACAAGGAGGACAGCCTCTCCTTACAGAAGCCGTTGCGGCTGAGATGTCTACCAATCAAATCGGTGATCTCGTGATGCCATACTGGCCAGGCAGAGGGTTTGGCCTTGGTTTTACAGTACTTAAAGATCCTGTCGCAGCCGGTACACCGGAATCCCCGGGTACGTGGCGGATGGGTGGAACTTACGGCCATTCCTGGTTTGTTGATCCAAAAGAAGAACTTAGTGTTGCAGCATTCACCAACACGGCACTTGAAGGGATGTCGGGCCAGTATACCACCGATATCTGTGATGCCATCTATGCGAGCATTCGTGAAGGCAAAGAGGCTGCAAGAATTTAAATACGAATAACCGCCCAATATCATTGGGCGGCTTTATTTTGCAACGATGGTAAGACCTACTGTCTGTTATTACTCAAATTTCTCTTTTTAAAAAGGTAGATCCCCGCAACAAGAATAAACCACACCGGCGTAACAAATAGCGCCACTCGCGTGTCCTCAGCCAATGCCAATACTACTAGCACAAACGCCAGAAAAGCCAAAATTAAATAGTTTGAGAACGGATATAGTGGCAACTTAAAGCGACTGCGACTAGCCAGTTCCGGCTGAGTACGACGATATCTAAGATGACAGATCACCATGATGCCCCAGACAAAGATGAAGCATACAGTCGACACGCTCGTGATCAGTGTAAATACGCCCTCCGGCATCACATAGTTCAGCACAATCGCGATCAGAATAACAATCGTAGAGAAATACAGCGCATTGGAAGGGACTTTCCGCTTGTTCAGTCGTGCAAACGACTCAGGCGCGTTGTGATCTTTTGCCATGGAAAACACCATACGGCTTGTACTGAAAATGGCACTGTTACACGCCGAAGCCGCTGATGTTAACACAACGAAATTCACAATCCCTGCAGCGGCCGCAATACCTACAGCGGCAAACACCTGTACAAACGGACTTTCCGTAGGCACAATGGCGTTCCACGGGTAAATGCTCATAATAATCAGCAATGCGCCAACATAGAAGAGCAGTACCCGGATCGGAATCTGGTTAATTGCTCTCGGAATAACCTTCTCCGGGTTCTCCGTTTCCCCCGCTGTGAGTCCCACCAGTTCCATGCCTACAAATGCGAACACCACCATCTGGAACGATATGATGAACCCATGCAGTCCATTCGGGAACCATCCCCCATGACTCCACAGATTGGTGAAGCTCGCTGGACCCTGATCCGTGGTAAAACCTTTGAATATCATATATAAACCAACAATAATGAGTGCCAGAATAGCCACGACTTTAATCAGGGCAAACCAGAATTCCATCTCCCCAAACAACTTGACCGTTGCCAAGTTCATGATTAGTAAAATGACTAACGCAATTAACCCTGGCATCCACTGAGGTACATTCGGGAACCAAAACTGCGTATACAAACCCACTGCCGTAATATCAGCCATGGCAATGGAAATCCAGCAGAACCAATAGGTCCAGCCTGTAATAAATGCCGCCATATTTCCCAGGTAATCACGCACAAAATCGACAAAGGAATGATACTGCAAGTTGCTTAACAGCAGCTCCCCCAATGCACGCATGATCAGGAACAACACAACACCCGTAATGATGTAGGCCAGCAAGATGGATGGCCCTGTCAGCTGAATCGTTTTGCCTGCCCCGAGAAACAGACCTGTACCGATCGCACCTCCGATCGCCATCAACTGTACGTGCCTGTTCTTTAATCCCCTTGTTAACGTTTCTTGCTGCATGATCAACCACCACTCTCTTTCTGCACATGCTCTCTACGATGCAAAATATTATTACTCATCATATAATAATCTGCCCAGAATACATATCCCTCCCTTATATATTTTTTTGCACAGCAAAGAGGCCACCTTTGTAAGAGGTGACCTTTTGATACGCTCGTATTTCATGCCCTTTGCTTTTATAATATTGAGTTGCATCCGATCCATACTATCATCAGCCTATGTACATTCCTTTGTTATCCTCATGCCATGTCATGCTGATTATACATATCTATAGAAGTATACTAAAATATAAGCCAAGCATAGAGCGGCAACAACTAAAAAGGTAATCGCTAACGAACGTTCATTTTTCCAAATTCGAATAGCATTAGCAACATTAATTATGAATAACGCAATAAAGTTAATGATACCCGAGTTTGATTGAAAAGAGTTGATAACGATCATTATAAATCCTACGATCCAGATTAACAAAAACCACAGTGGAGTTTTCCGAAAAAGCTGCTTCATTATGATTTACTCCTTATATATTAAATTGGTCTGTGTATAAGATATTCTTCAACAGGAATTAAAATTCCTTTATTTAGGTCATAACCCCAAATAATTAATACTATTTAGATCCAATTTAAGTATCTTCACAGTAAAAAGGGCTCCCGATAAAGGCGCCCTCTGGTCTGTTCAGCAACTACTTTTGCTTATAAAACTCATGATACAGCTTCATTAACGCCCGCTTCTCAATCCGTGATACATAAGAACGTGAGATGCCCAGTTCCTTCGCAATTTCGCGTTGAGTTCGTTCCTCCCCGCCTGCTTCCAGGCCGAATCGACCGATCACAACTTCCTTCTCCCGATCATCCAGGATGTCGAGATTGCGATAAATTTTGCTTTTTTCAATCTTGAGCTGCACTTTATCTACAACGTCGTCGGCTTCTGTTCCGAGGATATCGATTAGCGTAATTTCGTTACCTTCTTTATCCGTACCGATGGGGTCATGCAGGGATACGTCTTTGCGTGTTTTCTTCAGGGAACGCAGATGCATAAGTATCTCATTTTCAATACACCTTGCAGCAAATGTGGCAAGCTTCGTGCCTTTGCCTTGTTGAAAACTTTCGATGGCTTTGATCAAACCAATGGTTCCGATGGAAATCAGATCCTCCTGATCTTCACCCGTATTGTCGAACTTCTTGACGATATGCGCGACGAGGCGCAGATTGTGTTCAATGAGCAGATTGCGAGAGTGAGCATTGCCTTCAGCCATAAGGCGCAAATGTTTGGCTTCATCACCCTCAGCCAGTGGCTGGGGGAACGCATTATTTTTGACATACGAGACGAGTAACGTTAACTCTTTAATGAATAGAGCAATTGCGGTAAACAATCCGGGCACAGATGACACCTCCTGCAGTTTTACAACGATCTGGCCTGAGCACATGTGGGAACAGGGTCGATCTATTGTATGTAGGCAGAGGCCCAGAAGTGCACGTACACTTGAAAAAGGGGATGATCTTGCGAAGATTTCACAGACTCACAGAAACTATGGAGCCCACCCGCTGAAGCAGGAGAAATTCTTTTTCCACACTTTCGATAAAATACTTCTTTTCACCAAATAGGACAACATCATTCTGGGCTAATGAAACATCGCTTTTAAAATAGATCACATTGTCCGTTTCCCGAAACGCACCTTTGTAATAAAACATCAGATCCCTCTCCTTCATAACAGTACCTATGTAATAAATTAAACCAATACTTACACTCTCATTAACCCCATCCCCAAAATTAAAAATACCCATGTGCTCCTTTTAGATGACTCGATTCATAACAAAAACCCCAGCTCTGTACGAAACAGAACTGAGGCTGCGGTTCATCCAATATGAATACCGGTTAATCACTTGAAGATTCGTTGTGAGAACTGATACAGGCCGCTGTTCCAGACAGATGGTTCGTGTCCACCTACATCCTGATACCATGTATGCGGAATGTTCATGCTGCTCAGACCGTTTTTAAAGTTCTGGCTGACCCATAACAGGCCGTCACTTGATCCACAGGAGATCCACAACAATTTGAGTTGGCTAGCGACTTGTCCCGGGTTGGAAACCAGCTGTGATACAGATTGCGTATTCGGTGCGGCCGAGAAGGCCCCCACCCAGGCGAAGGTATTCAGATTTCTCAATCCGAAGTTAAGCGACTGCCCACCACCCATGGACAGACCGGCCAACGCACGACTATTACGGTCTTTGTACACCGGATAATTGGCCTCGATATGAGGAATCAGATCCTTGAGCAGGTCTTGCTCAAACCGTTCAAATGCAGCCACTTTGTCCGGAGCAAAAATGTCACCGACTGGACGGTCGTCCTTCATGGCACGGCCATTTGGCATAACAACGATCATCTGGGACAGCTTACCTTCCGAATACAGGTTGTCCAGAATGTTCTTTGGCTTCATTGCATTGACCCACTCATACTCATCCCCGCCGATGCCGTGCAGGAGATACAGGACGTTATACTTTTTATTCGGAGAATATCCTGGCGGTGTATATACCGTCGCTTTCCGTGTATTGCCTACCGTTGTGGAGTAATAGGATATCAGATTGGTATTTCCGTGCGGAATATTGTTTCGATAGCCATCATAACCCGGTGGTGCCGGCACCACCGGAGTGTTAGCCAGCGCATTTTGCCCGGTATTATCCATGGTGCCGGTCGCTCCCTGATCTATCACCGCCTGAATGGGGGTTGGAGCTGCAGTTTCCTGCATATCCGCTGCAGACACCATCGTTGGTACAAGGAGTGCTGCTGTGATGGAGAGACTCAGAATCTTGGACAGACGTTTTTTCATTAATATCAATCTCCTTTGGAATATGATTTTAAACCGTGTACGAACCTCATAACAGGTCTTTCAGACCACACAAACCCCAATTGAAAGCCCTTACATTTTAAAACGAAGTTCCTCCTTTCCACGCATGAATACGGACCACTATCCTTCACCTTTCCCAATACGGAAGTAACATCCGTGATCCATAATTTACAATCAATTCCAATTACATCTTTATTATATCACCTCACAAGGCCTGTACATCATCAAAAAACTTAAATAACTATATCTTATAGTTTAAAAAGTATACTTCTTCACACCACCAGACCGTCTATTCGCTCCCCTACTCCGGATCTCATCATGATATAAAAAAGCCTCAACTCTCCGTGTTCAACGGAAGAATTGAGGCAAACCGATTTCATTTTCAACTTGCTGACGCTGCCTCTGCAACCTGGGCAACCTCTGGCCCATGATGTTTACGCTCCATGAACAGACCGAAGAGCAGTCCTAGCAAACCTAATCCGGCAATAACTGCGGCATACAAAGGTACAGATATAAGTCCCGTATGGGTAATTGCATAACCGCCCAGATAGGCACCACCTGCATTCCCCAGGTTAAATGCGGAGTGACTTGATGTTGTCGCCAGCAGCGGTGCTTCGCGGGTCATATTCATGATTCGAATCTGCAATCCTGGCATAATGCCAAAAGCCGCAACGCCCCACAAGAATATAGTGATTACCGCGAAATAAGGATTATCTAGGGTAAGCGTAAGTGCAGCCAGAAGCACCGCCAGTATCCCAAAATTGACGATCAGAGAAGGCATCAGCTTCCAGTCCGCCAGACGGCCGCCAACCATGTTCCCCAAGGTAACACCGAAGCCAAACAATACCAGAATCCAAGTCACATTCTGCTCGGCAAAACCACTAATATCCACAAGCATGGGCGTGATGTACGTGAATACAGCGAACAGACTCCCACATCCCATCGCTCCAACAAGCAGAACCAATAATACTTGGGGACGAACCAGATTCCGGAATTGCTGTCCGAGGTTTGCTGGTGCTCCTTGCGGGAGCACGGGAATGAAACGAATGATACCAATCAACGAAATGATGCCCAAGATCGTAATCGCCCCGAAGGATGACCGCCATCCGAGCTGTTGCCCGATAAATGTACCAAACGGAACGCCAATGATGTTGGCAATCGTTAGCCCCGCGAGAACAACCGATACCGCTCCTGCCCTTCTCTCGGGCGCAACAAGCCGCGTCGCCATGATTGAACCTACACCAAGGAACGTACCATGAGCAAATGCCGTTAAGATCCGTGCTGAGATTAGCAATCCGTATGTGGGAGCAATAACGGACAATGCGTTCCCGATAATGAAAATGCACATCAGCAGCACCAGCAGTTTTTTCTGCGGAATCTTGTGTGTAAATACGGTCAAAATCGGCGCACCTACCGCTACACCAAGCGCATATCCCGTAATGAGTTGTCCTGCCTGCGGAATACTTACATTCAGATCTGTCGCTACATTAGGCAGTAAGCCCATAATAATAAACTCAGTCATACCAATCGCAAAAGCTCCTATCGTCAGGCATAACAGGGATAATGGAAACGCCCCTCGTTTACCTGACGGTGAAACCTGTGGTTGTACTGTGTGTCCAGTCGTGCTCATAGATGTTCTCTTCTCCTGTCTCTTAATCAACGATTTTCTGTCGCCTTCAACCACAAGGCATCTGTTAGTTGTTTGAACGTTTCACGCATGGCCAGCTTGTCCCGCCAGTGTGCCGGAATACCACTCAGTCCATAATAAGCACCTGCGATCTGCCCATACACAGCACCTGTAGTGTCCGCATCATCACCCAGATTAACAGCTAACAACGCACCTTCTTCAAAGCTTGACGACTTATGGAACGCCCATAGTGCTGCCTCAAGTGAACGGACCACATAACCACTGCCCTTAATTTCCGGCGGTTCTTTGCTCTGATAGGAACCCATAACAACCTCTTCAATAGCGGGCGAAAAAGTAGGTTCTTCCCTCCACTGTCTGCATGTCTCCGGCATCAGCATGACGTTTTTGTCCGCTCCGCGCAGACCAGCAACAATTATGGCGGCTAGCACTTCACATGCTTCCACACTTTCCGTTGCAGCATGTGTTGTCCGGGAGCTCAGCCCGGCATAACGAACCGCCTCGTTTGGTTGATTAGCGTAAGCCATCGCGACAGGTGCAAGCCTCATAATAGAGCCATTGCCTGCCGTCATCGGGTCCGTTGATCCACTGTAGGCTTCTCCAGTTATCTCAAACCTCTCCAAGGCACTTCGTGTGGCCCCGCCGATATCAAAGCAATCGCCTGTACTGCTCATATACCCGACCTTGTACCAATTGGTGTATCTGCGCATCTGATCCGCAGGATCAAAGTTTTCATTGCGCACCAGACTTTGTGCCAGACACAGAGCCATGGATGTATCATCTGTCCACTGCCCTGCCTCCAGCCCGAATACGCCGCCACCCACGATATCCGTTACGGGTTCAAACGTGCCCGGGCTACTAAATTCCACGGTAGTTCCCAACGCATCACCCACTGCAAGCCCGATGAAGCAGCCATTGAAACGGTCCTTTTGCAACATGCTTGTCTTCCTCCCTTACTCCATATACTTTCAGAATCTTTCTTCCATTCTCCCACAGGGCCTGATCTGGCGTGAAGCTAATAAAATCCAATAAATTAATCTCCATTTCTTCTATTATAAAAGTGTCGAAAGCTGTAGAACGGCCAGAATAGCAAATTTTCATAAAAAAAGTTTTATTTTTTGGAGCTGTAAAAACAGTTTATTCAGTACACCGCTTACATGCAAAAGGGTTAACGGTTTGCAATGTTTATCATTTTCTGAAAACAAATCATACATGTGAAAATTTTCAATGTAAACAATCATAACGCGCTTGACCCCTCCGTTTGTCCTATGTTACGGTTTTATTAGCTTAAAACGCATATTTTTTCCCAAATCAATATTCATTTTCGGTTTATCACGTCAACTAATATCCCGCAGGCAATGAATACAGGGGGAAAATTTGCAGAAAATTTTCATTATATTTTATCCCCAAACTAATTCTGAAACAGGAGGAACAAATTTATGATTAAGGCACTGGTGTTTGATTTCGACGGAACGATTATTGATACAGAGACAGCATGGTATATTGCTTTTCGTGATGCTTACAAGGAACACGGCGTAGATTTAACCCTGGAGATGTATTCACAATGCATCGGTACCAGTCTGAAAACATTTAATCCATATGAGTACCTCATCACAGATTTGAATCTTCCGATCGATCGGGAAGCGTTCAGGGAATCCGTTCAGTTGCAGCACGCTGTATTGATGAACAAAGAAAAGGTGCGTCCTGGTATTCAGGAATATCTTGAACAAGCACGTGAAGCCGGACTAAAACTCGCTGTAGCCTCCAGCTCCAAACGGGAGTGGGTTGAACAGCATCTGGAACAACTGAAACTGAAAGATTATTTTGAAGTCATTCGAACGGCAGATGATGTTGCAAATGTGAAGCCTGACCCGGAACTCTACACTCAAGCGCTTGAAGCCCTTGGAGTAACTGCAGACGAAGCCGTAGCGATTGAGGATTCACCTAACGGCGCGCGTGCAGCTGCTGCGGCTGGTATGCACTGCGTAGTCATATCGAATACCATCACAGGAACACTGGAATTCGATATGACTCACCAACGGCTATCTTGCTTGACCGACCTTACATTTAATGATTTGATTTCGAAGCCACTCGTCACTACCGTCTAAGGTCTGCACGAATTTCGCGATTAAATCCTTAAAGGGGGAGTTCACACATGAAAGCTGTACATTTTGGTGCGGGCAATATAGGCCGCGGTTTTATCGGTCATATGTTGTCCGCTTCCGATTACAAAGTCTGCTTTGTCGCACGTAACCCGAAGAAAATCTCCATGCTTCAAGAGAGACAGGAATATCCGATTACACTTGCCAATAACGATCAGGACACTACGATTGTCAACAATGTGACGGCTATCAATGTGAGTGAGCAGAATCTGGTTGCTGAAGAGATCGCTTCAGCCGATGTGATCACAACCGCGGTGGGGGTATCTGCACTCGGAGATATCGCCGAACCGATCGCCAAAGGCATTCAACTTCGCATGAAAAAAAATAATCAGGCTCCACTGCATATTATCGCTTGCGAAAATGCCATCGGTGGTAGCACCAGGCTGAAGAAACGCATCTATCCATTTCTGGATGAACAAACTCGCAAAAAAGCCGAACGTTATGTTTCTTTCCCCAATGCAGCTGTGGACCGGATTGTTCCGGCTCAAAACCACAAAGACCCGCTGCAGGTCACTGTTGAACCTTTTTACGAATGGGTCGTTCATCGTCCAGCACTTCTGGATGGTTTTAAGAAAATAGATGGCGTCCACTATGTGGATTCGCTTGAACCTTACATTGAACGTAAAATGTTTACGGTAAATACAGGCCACTGTGTCGCCGCATACTTCGGCTATCTCGAAGGATTCAAGACGATCCGCCAGGTGATGAGTAATTCCACCCTGCGGGCCAAAGTGCGCCATGTTATGGAAGAGACCGGTCAGATGCTCATCCAGAAGCACGGATTCAACGCTCAGAAGCATAACAAATATATCGACACCATACTGGAACGCTTCGCCAATCCCAACCTGACGGATCAGGTCACCCGGGTTGGACGTTCCCCCCTTCGCAAGCTTTCGCCTCACGATCGGCTTGTTCGCCCAGCGCTGCAGGCCAGTGAATTCGGAATTGAAATTCCTCATTTAACTTCTGCTATGGCGGCCTCAATGTTGTTCAATGACAAGCGCGACGAGGAAGCCATGAAGCTACAACACATGATTCGCGAAGATGGCGTCTCCGCCTTCATCCGTGAACGCATGGGAATTCCCGACGAACATCCCGTTCATAAGAATGTAATCGCCCGTTATCAGGAACTCAGATGGCGCAAGGAATCGACTATACTAACCTGAGTAAATGATCAGGACATGGGTTCGATCCTGCAAACTGAATAGAAGCACGGCCAAGAAGCCGGGAGGAACCTATGCAGCTGCATCGCTCCTTCCGGCTATTTGTCTATGCACGGCGTGGCACGGCACGGTACATTCTATCTATATTGTAGTAACGTTAATAAAACAGCGCATCTCCTCTCTCAAGGAAACACGCTGTGTAGGGAATCGTTTTAATTTACTACATCGTTTGGTTTAACTGAGTGGCTCATCCCTTTTCTACTCATTCATAATGGAATTGAGGGATGCGTATGCCATGGGCAGGAAACCTTCCGAAGGTTCACCAATAGGTGCTTGGATGTGGAAAATGAAACCATTGCCGTCCAGTTCTTTCACAATAAAATACTCTGTCTTCTTATCATTCTGGGACATCATGTACAATCTTGCATCCTTCATCGGGCCGTTGCTGAGTTGTTCAGCCGTCAATTGCTTCACTTCTCCGGTCTCGGATAACTCTTCCTTGGCATCCATCTTCAACATATCCAGGTTAAAATCCGCAGGCAGCTTCTCAATCTCTACCTCATAATCCGGATCAATCTTCATTGTTAATTCATGGTCTTCAGCGTCAAAAGCCATCGGTTCAAACACATAAAGTGAATACCCTTTCGCTTGTGCCAGTGTCACTGGGCGTTTCTCGGTCATTCCTTCTACCGTCACTTCCAGCTCTGATGTCTTCGGACGATCGGACGTTACCGTACCGCCTGCATTGGAACCATTGTTGTCATCACTCGATTCAATCTTTGCAATCTCTGTAAGTACCAACTGTTTCGTTGTTGCATCAATCGTTTTCTCTACATATTTGAAACGAACGGAATCTTCGTCATCGATATCATCCAGAGACTTTTGCAGATCTTCGCTCACCTGGAATGACATCGGCTTCTCATTCACTCGAATCTCAACGGTATGCGGATCAGCCCATCCAGTCAGAATACCTTCTGCTTCTATTGCAGCACTTTCATTTGGTTGTTGCTCCGGTGCTGGTGACTGTTCTTCCGTATTATTCACTGGTGGCTGTGCAGCAGGATTACTGTTCCCACAGGCCACAAGCGAGAATCCCATAAGTAAAACCAGGAGTGATGCACTGACTTTCATTGTATTTCTTTTTCGCATATGAACACCTCCGTTAGCTTATACGCAATGATGCTTGTCCATGTTGCTTCTCATCCATTGGCTTGGCTGTATACTAGTACTTACACGGGAGACAGGCAGCTCAATCATGCAAAATGTCTGAACGATTATTGTAGTCCTCTACCTAGCTAGCCTGATCCATCTGTACCAGTTTGGCATTGGCTCCGTTAAATGCTTTGGTCTGGAGGTTAAATTGCTTTCGGAATTCAGCAAGCTTCGCATATTCGCTATTCCGTACCCGAATGGCTCGCTTAATCTTAACCAGATTAGGTTCTGCACTTTCTCTCATCAGATCATACAACTGCTCATCGGCACTCAGACTCAACTGATACGAGGCAACAAAATTTTCCAATGCACGTGCTCTTGCTTCATATTGATCCAGCACCTTTTCAGCCTGTGCCAACGTTTCTTCTTTTTCAAATGATAGTTCCTTAAGGGAACTGCGCAGGGCCACCGTCTTCTCGTTGGTCTGTTTCATGGCCTCTTCCGCCTGTTTCAACAACGTTCTTCGTTCATAAATATGATCTGCTGCTTGATCCAGCAGTGCTTCGAGATCACTGTTTTTGTTCTTGCCTTTGTCTAAAATAGACTTGTATAACTTCATATCTTCCTGCTCATGACTGGTCAGCGTCTTCAAACTCTGATCGATCTCCTGGCCGCTGAGCACCAATTGGTTTATCTGATTTGCCGCAGGCTCCTGCGGATCTCCACAACCACTCGCCAGCAGAATTAGCAATACACTAACTGCCGCAAGCGCCACTTTTTTACTCGTTAGCACCAAAGTCCTTCCTCTCTTGCATCATCTTGTTGTTCTATTACAAACGGGTATCTCCGCTAAAATTGGCTACCCAGTGTGCATCCGGATCGTATACTTCGAACTCGTAACCCCGATCTTCGAGTAACTTCAGAATGCGTGGTAAAGCCTGCACCGTCTGCTCCCGCTCATGCATCAGAATCACTTCCTTATCCCGATGTACACTTTTGCTCACGCGGGCCACAATCTTGTCCGGCTGACCGGGAAGATTCCAATCGAGTGAATCTGTCGTCCAGTCCCACAGTTTGAACCCGGCCGCAGCAATGTCACCTCTGAACTTTTCACCGATCTGTGGACTGCTGCCATAAGGTGCACGAATAAGATGAGGCGTAAAACCAATCAGGTCCTGCACCATCTTCTGCTCTTTCTTGAACTCTTTCACAAAGTTTGTGGAGTTTCCACTCTTATACAGCTTTTTATAGTTATGCGTCATGCTGTGGAGTCCAGGGTAACTGCCTTCTTTCAACAGCCGTTTCACTGCTGCCGGATGCTGATTCAACTGTCGTCCGATCATGAAAAAGGTAGCCTTTGCCTCATGCTGCTTCAATATATCCAGCAGTTGTTCCGTATATTCAGTTGGCCCATCATCGAACGTTATGTATGCCAATTTGCGAACCTGACCCTGGAACCGTGCCGGCTCCTCCTTCGCATCCGGAGTAACTTGTATCATGCCAAGCTTGGCGGGCTGTTCTATTACAGTAATCGGAGGCGGCGCCACAACGCTTTTGATCCAATGCGTCATGCCAAGGAATACATATGTAATACCGGTAACAAACAGTACCAGGAGCATTAGAGCTATGCTTACCCTTCCATACCGGATTTTTCTTCGTTTATGTGTTTTCGTGCGACTTGTGCTAGGCGGAATACTGCCACGTTCTCCCGCTCTCTCTTGTTGAACTCTCACTGTCATGCCACTTCCTTACTTTCATTTTTTCCCGATTATTGGTATATTATCTCGTTTCATGTCTCTATATAGAAGATTAATAGAAAAATGGATCGGGAGAATGACAGAATAGTTACAAGCCCGGTTACAATCTACTTATCTCTTCGTTCTCTTTATCTTTCCTACGGTTACCTTCTCCTGTATAATGAAGTGATTTACGCTATTAGACTTCAAGAAGGAGCTACACCCATGACAAGTTTGAACCGTGCCGGCAGATCCATCTATCTGTTATTCTTTGTCGGCATTATCGCCATTTCTTTTTCTTCGATCTTTGTACGTTGGTCTACCGCAGATGTTGCGGTCATTGCCATGTACCGTCTATTTCTGACCAATCTGCTAATGCTGCCTTTTGTCTGGAAATACAGACATGAGATGATGCGGCTGAGCTTACGACAGTGGGGCTTGCTGCTTGCATCCGGTGTGATGCTGGCCCTTCATTTCCTGCTCTGGATGGGTTCACTGCGGCTCACCAGTGTTGCCAGTTCCACAGTTATTCTCGCGCTGGAGCCTATACTGATTCTTGCCGGTTCGGTATGGCTGTTCAAAGCCAAAATTAACCGCATGATGATCATCGGCATGGGCATCGCCCTGTTTGGATCAATCGTCATTGGCGCAGGAGATTTCCAGTTGGCAGGTACTGCTCTGCAAGGTGATATCCTGTCTTTACTTGGCACAATTGCAGTCGCTGTCCATATGTTGCTGGGTCAATTTTTGCGAGCGGGGCTTAGTGCATTTTCTTATAACTTCTGGGTGTTCTTCGTGGCTGCTTGCACGCTGGCGGTATATAATCTGATCATGGGCCATCCGTTCGGAGGTTACGCTGCGTCAGAGTGGGGAATCTTCCTGCTGCTCGCCATTGTGCCAACGATCTTTGGACATTATCTCTTCAACTGGCTACTTCAATATATGAATGCCACAACGGTATCCATGGGCGTACTTGGGGAACCCGTATTCTCTTCCTTACTGGCCTGGATGCTGCTCGGCGAATCCCTCAGTGCTTTACAGATGTCTGCCGGGGTGGTCATTATATTCGGGGTATGGATCTTCATTCGATATGGCAAAACCAAACCTCAACCCATTCCCGCCGATGCTCCTATCGCTGGCAAAGGACCTGTTGAACCTACAACGGTATAACGTATTCATTCGTAATGCATAGTTATACACGAATCTACCACTCTCATAAGGCGGTGTATTTTCATGAAAAATATTGTATCCATGCGCTGGCTGCTCGCCAGAATGTATGAACCGGATGTGGTCATTGCAGATTGCCGATTCTTGCTCGGTCAACCGGAGGCTGGAAGACAAGCCTATGAAGCTGGACATATTCCAGGAGCTGTCTATCTCGATTTGGAAAAAGATCTGTCCTCTCCTGTGTCTGCGCACGGAGGGCGTCACCCGCTTCCTGATCCGGCTGTGCTCGCAAGTCGTCTGTCCAAAGCTGGCATCGGCTCCAATAGTCGTATTGTTGCTTATGACGATCAAGGCGGGATGAATGCATCTCGGCTATGGTGGCTGCTTCGCTATATCGGTCATGAACAGGTGTATATCATGGACGAAGGTTTCTCCGCTTGGAAAAACGCCAAATTCCCAGTGACCGCGGATGTGCCAGTTCAGATCCCGGCTTCTTTTGAGGTGAATGTGCAGCCAGCCATGCTGGCAAGTGTTGAGGATGTTCAGCAGGCTTCGGCCAGTGGCAGTGCCGTGCTAATTGACTCCCGTGATGCTCGCCGCTATGCGGGTCTGGAGGAACCGATTGATGCCAAGGCTGGACATATTCCAGGTGCGGTGAATTATTTTTGGAAAGATGTGTTGGATTGGGATGGACGTTGGACAGATACTGGGGTGTTAGAAGAGCGTTTCAGTAAACTGGACAAGGATGGTGCGATCATCGTGTATTGCGGCTCCGGCATCTCTGCTTGCCCGAACGTGATTGCGCTGGAAGAAGCGGGGTATACGAATGTGAAGTTGTATTCCGGAAGTTGGAGCGACTGGATTAGTTATGATGAGAATCCGGTGGCTACAGGTAATGCGGAAGAGCACAAAGACGTATAGCAGTGTATCGATGTTGAATACATCGCCAGGTGGCTTATCTGCCCCGGCGATGTATTTTTCTATGTTCGGAGTCAACATCGAGTTAACAACACCACCCTGTAAGTATTTACAAGCGTACAGAAGTAGACATCAAGTGGTAGCTTTTTTTTGATTCATGATAACAGAAAAAACCGTGATGGACATCTGTCCACCACGGTTGAATAATGAAATCTATTATTGCTTTTTACTTAACGATACATTTGCTGTTAACATCTTGTCGATCGTCGTCCAGTTTACATAAGCACCTAGTATTTCATTAATAACAGAAACCGGAACTACGGTTTCGCCATTTAAAAGCTTTGGTACGTTACTATTGAACACTAGTTTATCGTTAATTGAATAAACATCTGAACCAATTTGAGCACTTATATTTTTCGTACCTAATTTGATTTGCGTTGTACGCGTCTTATTATCCCACACTACTGTACCGCCCAATAGCTCGGAAATTGTTCGAATCGGTACGTAGAACTCATTGTTATGAACAACCGGTTTGATTAACGTACCACCTACGTTCATTGCAACGTCAACATATTCAAGGAAATCGGTTTTTCGAATGAGTCCATGAACCCCTTTAGTTCGGTCTACGACCTGAGATACTTCATAGTCCGTTGCGGCCGATAGGTAAGCATAAGCTACACTTCTATCCATATCAAGCTTATCAGATAAGAATTGAATCGATTCACGTACTGATTCTTTCATTGCTTCATCCAAATCAGGGTCCAGTCCAATTGGAATCCAATAATCCTCTGTTTCAGCAAAGGGTTGCGTGAATTCTCCACGATGTGGTAGTGATGGATCACCTTTCTTTAACACCGTTAACCGAACTGTCCCCCTTAAGGAAGCTTCCAATGCAGTTAACGCTACTTCTCCATCTCCTTGAGCAAAGTGTGGATCTCCAGTATAGAATAGCCCGCCTTTAACTTGAATCGGATAATAAATAGTTGCACCAACACCCAACTCATTAATATGGACCTATGTCAAAAAAGTAGACACTACGCTGCGGATTTGTCCGTAAATTTCATCGCAAAACGAGCAGGGGAAAGATACCCTAGCGCGCCATGCATTCGCTTGCGGTTGTAATAGAACTCAATGTACTGGTAGATGGCAGTATAAGCCTCTTCCGGTGTCTTAAAACGAGGGTTGCAGTAAATGAGTTCCTTCTTTAAAATACTGTGCCACGACTCAATACAGGCGTTATCATAACAGTTTCCTCGGCGGCTCATGCTTGATTCCATTCCGTATGATTTTAGTTGCTCCACGTATTCTTTTGACGTGTATTGAGAGCCGCGATCCGAGTGATGGAGTAATCCCGGAGCGGGGCGTTTGGCCTTGTAAGCTTCCTCCAGTGCACCCATCACCAAACTGGTTTCCATATGGTTATATAGACGCCAGCCTACAATTTCACGTGTGCACAAATCCAGAACGCTGGCCAGATATAGACGACCTCCTCGGCAAGGAATGTAGGTGATGTCGGTAACCCATACCGTATTCGGTTTGGACGTTTTAAATTGCTGATTCAGCGTATTTGGCGCAAGGGGATGGTCGTGTTTGGAATCCGTCGTCTGAACGCGATATTTGGGCATGACCACAGAACGTAGATTCATTTGACGCATGTATATACTGACGGTACGGGAAGAGATTCGCAACCCTTCTAAATGGAGCAGATACGTAATTTTAGGGCTTCCACACCGCATCTGGTGGTCGTAAAAATGATACCGAATACGCTTCATGACCTCGTCTTTGCGGTTCTGCCGCTTGCTGGTTCGGTCCATTCGCCATCTGTAATATCCGCTCCGTGATACTTGAAAGGTTCTGCACATCTTCTCCAAAGAAAACTCGGAGCGATGATCTTCCACAAACTGAAATCTTAGCTCTTTGGTTTGCTGAAGATGTGCACTGCTTTTTTTACAATCGCCAGTTCTTCTTGTGTATCCGCAAGCGTGTGCTCTTTCTCTTGAAGCAACCGGCGCATCTCTTGAAGCTCTGCTTCCAGTTCCTTCACTCGATCTACACTGGCAACAGGCTCATGTTTTAGTTCGCGGTACTTACTCATCCATTGGTGCAACGTACTTTTTGGAATGTTGAGTTCTTCTGCCAAATCTCCAAGTGTCTTCGTCTGCTCTTGAATGAATTTGACCGTTTGTTTCTTGAATTCTTCGTTATATCGTTGCCGCTGTTCTCCCATGTGGACACCTCCGTTAGTCTTATTATCCTTCCGTCCGTTAACGGGTGTCCACTTTTTATTCTAGCTCCACCAGAGACGTTATTTCGTCAAATTGGTCCATTTTTAAGGTGTTGACACCGTTTTATGACGGAATAGCGTTACTGAGGTTCGTTAAACCTTGTAGTCTTTCATAATCCACCATTTAAGATGCGCTAGATTCGTTAACGCTTGAAACGAGGGGGAATTGATAGGAGTGAAGTCCCTCCTGCCTTGGCATAGTTATATGGCGAATATCCATCATTTTAATAGATGCCTTGTTCCATAATAAACGATGTTCATTGAAATGTAAGATGGCTTCCCAGCTCCTTAAAATCATTGGTCATATATTAGTCAACAGAGAGTCAACTTGCATGCAAAATAGGGGCCAGATCACCCACTAACGTGAGTACCCAACCCCTTGCTTTGATGTACATATGAATATACAGACCTTAATCAACACTTTAACAGATCAAAAAGAAACAGTCTATATTTTTGGGAAAATGTTCTATATATTTAGGTTGCTGGCCGGCAAAATACAGTTGAAACGGAGCATAAGTCGATGATGTCCAACAACCATCTTACTCGTGAGGAATTACAAGATTATGTGCACAAAGTATTTGGTGCCATGACAGATATAAGGAATAATGACGAAAGGCTGCTTGAGAAACTTTACGAATTGGAAGCAGCCATTCAACCCAGAGATCTCTATAGTTTCATTCATGGAGAGTTAGGTCCGGATCATATATGGATAGATCATGCTATGCAACCATGCCTTATTGATATTGAGGGCGCAGGATTCTTCGATCTCGAACATGAGCATAGCTTTCTGGAGTTTCGATTTGGAGACTTTTATCATTACTTAAAAAATAACGATCTCGACCCGGAGCGGATGACATTTTATCGATTTTGCCATCATTTGTCCTTGATATCAGGAGGACTGAAACTGCTTCATAGACAATTCCCCGATCAGCAATTCGCAAGAGGCCTCGCGGAGTATCATGCCAGATGTGCAATTCAGATGCTTACCCAAAAAATTTAATTATCCCGCTCAATCAAACTGTGATAAGACTATAAACATGAATATGGAGACAACCCTGAAAGGAGATTTGAGCATGGAGTTTATTCACGAAGATGAAAAACTTGCAGTGAACGTTATTCAAGCCATTCACACTGGAGATATTCCAACGTTAGAGCAACTGCTGGCAGAGAATCCGGGATTGGCAAAGATAGGAATATTGGAAAGAAAGCCTGACAACGTAGATACAGATTCTAGTATCTCACGAACGCTGCTACACGTGGTGACTGATTGGCCGGGGCACTTCCCTAATGGAGCGGATACCGTGCAAGTATTGACCAAGTTCGGTGCGGAAGTGAACGCTCCTTTTGTCGGTCCAAATATTGAAACACCTTTGCATTGGGCTGCAAGCTCCAATGATGTTCAAGTGCTTGATGCCCTTCTTGATGCTGGCGCAGACCTTGAAGCGCCTGGCGCGGTGATCGCCGGTGGCACGCCGCTGGACGATGCTATTGCTTTTGCACAATGGGATGCAGCACGGCGCTTGGTTGAGCGCGGCGCGATCTTTGCCCTTTGGCATGCGGCCGCCCTTGGAGATATTCACGCCATACAAGAACATTTTAAAGGGGCCCAACTCCCGGGACGTTATCCTTGGGGAACAAGCACCTCCCCTTCTCCTCCCGATGCAGTAACCGTTGCCTTCTGGTGTGCTTGCCATGGAGGTCAAAGAGAAACAGCCGAATGCCTGCTTGACCAAGGCGCCGAACTGAACTGGATTGCCAGCTGGGATGGAATGACTCCACTGGACACAGCAAAACGCAATTTTTCAGCTGAACTGATCCCGTGGCTTGAAAGTCAAGGTGCCAAATCCGCTAGCGAGATTCACATGTAGATGAATGGCTAGCATGGAATTGCCAATCGCCTGTGGCTGCGAATACAGTTATGAGGAGAATCCGGTGGCTACTGGGGAAGTGTAGAAGACTCCAACAAATAACACAACGAAAAGGACATCGCCACTTGAGCGATGTCCTTTTCGTTGTGGAGTGACCCTAGAACCGTGAGAGGCGACAAGGGGCTAATTCATTTCTTGATTTGCCATCAATAATTTCACTTGCAGCCAGATTCGCAATCAGCGGCGCCAGCGTAATTGCAGAATGCATTAGCGTCAGATAAAGTCCATTCATGTGATCATGGAAGCCCACAATCGGATAACCGTCTTCAGGCATGGGTCTCCATCCAACTTTTATGCTCTCCAGTTCCAGTTGATTTCCGTGCTTGAGACTGCGACGCAATGTGTCGTAAGCTCGCTTACCGACCGCCTGTGGTCCATTTGCCTCCGACTCGTCGATATAGTCTTCCGCAGCCAGCAACGTATAATCTGTCAGTTGACGCGCTTCAAATTGCGCATTGGAGATTAATGTGTGTATCAGTTTATTAGCAGTTTTCATCCGAATCAGAATCGAAGGTGACGAAGTTACCGGCACGTGACAACCTAACGGGTTACAAAGTTCGGGTGTACCTGTTCCTGCGGCCAATACCACAACATCCGACTCCACAAAACCCTTGGATGTATGAACACCAACCAGACGGGAACCCTCTTGCTTCAGCTGTGTAACGTTGGTGTCGAACTGAATCTTTGCTCCGTACTCTTGCGCTTTGCTCAACAACAGCTCCGTTACCGCTATAGGGTCCACCGCACCTTCTTCGCTGACAAACATGGCTTCATCCGGATAATCCTTCAGATTGGGCTCCAATGCCTCAAGCTGCTCCCGGTTTAATTTTTGAAAGTGTTGCTCCCTTAGAGGCGGAGTGTCCCAAGTTAGCGCGCCATGCCAATGAATTTTCAGTTCGGACAACTCTTGCTGAAGAATGTGATATTCTTCCACAGCTGCATCGTACAAATGCCAGTATTCAGGTGCCACTCTATGCGTCGTATGTATCCAGGCAAATGATTTTTCCGTGACTTCACGCGCCGCGGATGAGTGCCGTTCAATAACAGTTACATCTTGATTTCGTTTGGCTAGGTGATAGGCCATACACGCCCCAACAATCCCTGCACCAATGATCACAATTTTTTGTTTATTCAAAACTAACTCTCCCTTGTCACCCTATCACCCCAAGGAATCGATTTTCCGAGGTTCGGATGGGTGTGCTCCTTTTTCGTCTTCTTCGCTGTACAGCTTCTCCATATGCTGCATATGGCCGGCTCCCCAGTCGCTCATTGTCTGGAGCACAGGTTTCATGAGCTGTCCGTACTCCGTAATCGAGTATTCGACCTTAGGCGGAATTTGGGCATATACTTCCCGATGCACAATATCGTGATACTCCAGTTCTTTTAACTGCTGGGTCAGCATCTTTTTCGAAATATCTGGAATGGCTTTTTGTAATTCGCTGAACCGCATTGTACCGTTGCTCAGTAGTCGTAAAAGAATCAAAGATTTCCATTTACCCGTAAGGATATCCAAGGCCGTTCCGAATTTGCAATATACCGTCATTCTTATTCCTCACTTTCTGACCATACGCGGGTATACTTTTGGTTACCTGGTTAGGTTTAAGTGCCTACTTCCAGATTGGGCCTTCTCACTTTAGTATAGAGGCAGATATTAAAATCGAGCAAGTGAGGGGATCAGAAAAGATGAGTGTAACGTTATGGATCGTACAACTTATATTGGCGCTAGGTTTCATATATTCAGGATGGATGAAAACCATTCGTATCGAGTCGTCAAAAAAGACCTGGGCCTGGGTCAATGATGTGCCAAAAAGTCTAGTTATTTTGATCGGTATCGCGGAGCTACTCGGAGCGCTGGGCCTTGTTTTGCCTTGGGCACTGAACATCACTCCAGTGCTTACGCCGATCGCCGCAATCGCTTTGGCTGTTGTCACAATGCTTGGAATGCTGTTTCATATTCGGCGTAAAGAGTACCGGGAGCTTGGCGTGAATATCTTTTTTATAGTTCTGGCATTGATCATAGCCTTTGGAAGACTATAAAGGAAACGGGGAACGTTTTGGAAAGTGACAAAAAGCCACTAATATTATTATATAATAACCTCACCACATAAAAGGCTGGCTTCAACAGCTCATGGAAGGAAGACAACTCTCTATTGAAAGCAACCTTGAATGTACAAGAACACATACTCATCTGGAATTGTGCATCGCTCAAAATCATGGATGTACGACATATTGTCATACAGGCCGACGAGTGCGTACGTCCTTACCTGTTCCCTGCCAGCGCCTTTTTGTACGTAACGAATGGCAATGCAACCGTGATCTTAGACGGAAATGAGCATGCTACCAAACCATTTTATATGCTTCATGGGGGCAAAAACACCCGTCTGGAAATCATCCCAACGGACGAATCCTTTCATTATTACCTGATTCTCTATAAAGCCTCCTTACCGCTGCCTGGCAATCAGCATACACTTCAACAACCGGATCAACCATTGCCATTCCACCTCCAGTACGGTTTTATTCCATACCATCCTGCCATCCTCTACGAAATCACTGAGCGAATGCTAGGCGAGTGGAATAGACCGGGACGCTTGGAGCGACTCCATACCAAAACACTATTCTATCAATTTGTATATGAATTGCTCAGACAACTGGATCAACAGCAGGTAAGCATTGTTAGGCCTAACCTTGCTTCTCAGCTTATTCGCTATATGCAGGAGCACTACGCCCAGCCGCTGACGCGGGAAACCCTCGCTCGTACATTCCATTACAGCGTCCCTTATCTGTCCAAGTACTTCCGACGTGAAACTGGCGCAAGTCTAATCGATTACTTAATCGGTATTAGGATGAACAAAGCAGTAACACTGCTGCAAAAGACCAAGTTATCTCTGCAAGAAGTCGCTGCAAGCGTCGGATATGCTGATGTATCCTATTTTATAAGAATGTTTAAAAAGCATACGGGAGTGACACCAAAGCAATTCAAGGATGAGTCCGGACAAGTGACGAGAGGTTCTTATCGTCCTATCCTTAGGCTTCGATCATCCATTGCTCCGCGTAAACTCCGTCGTTATATTGATATCAGAGATGATAATCATTATCAACATAGCGAAAAAGGAGATTTACGGATGTATAGAAGCAAACTACCTGTAGGAATTACCCTACTGTTGTGCCTAACTCTATTGGTTAGCGCATGTTCCAGGCCAGCAAACACGAATGGAAGCACTGGCAGTACGCAAAGTCCAACTGTAGGTGCAGAGAGTAATATCAGTAACACCACAAACGGAAGCTCGGAGATGGTAACCTATTCTGCGGTTAACGGTGAAGTACAAATCCCAAAAAAACCTCAAAGGGTCGTAATGGTTGCAGGAGCCTTTACTGGTCATTTGCTAGCTCTTGACCTTAAGCCTGTTGGAACTGGTGATGAGTCCTTTAACAGTTATACAGAAGGAAAGCTCGATGACGTTGTCAACATCGGTAACGATGTACCCTACGAGAAAATCATGGAGTTGCAGCCGGATTTAATTGTCGTTTGGAATGACCCTGAAACGATCGAAAAGCTGTCCAAAATTGCACCGACCGTCGCTGTTGAATATGGAGTACCTCTGCGGCAGCAATTGATGGATTTTGGCAAGATGACTGGTAGAGAAGAGCAAGCGAAGGCCTGGATCGCAGAGTGGGACGCTAAAATCGCTGAATATAAACCACTCGTGGAGCAAGCAGTAGGTAATCACACGGTTTCGATTTTTGATACGGGAAGTGCCAAAGAATTTTATGCCTACGGGAGCTTTGGTAGAGGTGGAGATATTATTTATGGCGAGTTCGGCCTGAAGGCACCGCCGATCATTCAGAAGGAAGCCATCGATAGCGGCAAAGGTTGGGCCAAGTTATCACTTGAATTGTTACCACAATATGCAGGAGATTATATCTTTATTAGTGGATGGACAGGTGATGAGAGTGGGGATTCCGTTTTTGATGGTCCTATCTGGGATAACCTCCCTGCTGTCCAGAATAATCACGTTTATCGTGAGGAAAGCCGTGGCTTCGTGTTTAGTGACCCAATTTCGTTGGAAGCCCAACTTAAATTTGTGGTAGACAGCCTAACCAAAACGGAGTGAAATTGAGTAGACCACGGTATGTACGAGGCGAGGAGCAATCCTCGCCTTTTTATGTTTTTGTATAGTTCTTATCTTTCATTTGAAGAGAGTTTGAAAACAAAAGCACACACATAAACAGGGACCTCTCACCATGTTGGCAAGGGTCCCTGTCTTTAAACTTGTTATATAGCCCATTTTCCGTTAAGTGATGGTAAGGCCGCCGCTTGCATATCCGGCTATGGATGTAGCCACATCAATTCCGGCTGTTACTGATGCTGAGAACACCATAAGCAGGCGGTCACCAGCAGATACCGGAATACTCAGTCCTGTAGTCACTCCGCTGGATATTGTGCCCAGTGCCAAAACGCCGGTCAGTGGAGGAGCTAAGGTTACCAATGCACCCGGTACAGCCGTAAAGGAGTTATTAGGTGTAGTGGAACGGAATAATTGTGCAGTTATGGTTACTGTAGATCCAACCAGACTAAGTCCTGCTGTCGTGCTGAAATAAGCGGCCAGTGAAGTAATCGTTCCTGCACGCGATGCCGAGAAAGCAAAGTTAAGCAATGTGCCTGCAGCGCCTGTGAGATCAATAATTCCTCCGTTAACACTTACTCCGGTAGCACTGTTGCCAAAACCAACTAAACTGGAAGTATTCAAAAGTCCACCCAAAACTGTAGTCAACGCAACTGGAAGTCCTGATGCATAAGGAATAATTGTTCCAGAACCTGTCGCACCCGTAGCCCCGGTTGTACCAGCTGTGCCTGTCGCTCCGGTTACACCCGTTGTACCTGGTGTGCCTGTTGCTCCCGTTGCTCCCGTTACTCCCGTTGTACCTGGTGCGCCTGTTGCTCCGGTTACACCCGTTGTACCTGCTGTGCCTGTTGCTCCCGTTACTCCCGTTGTACCTGGTGCGCCTGTTTCTCCTGTTGCTCCTGTTGTACCTGGTGCGCCTGTCGCTCCTGTTACACCCGTTGTCCCTGCCGCGCCTGTTGCTCCCGTTACTCCGGTTGTACCTGCTGTGCCTGTCGCTCCTGTTACCCCCGTTGTACCTGCTGTGCCTGTTGCTCCGGTTGCTCCGGTTGCTCCTGTTGTACCTGGTGCGCCTGTCGCTCCGGTTACACCCGTTGTACCTGCTGTGCCTGTTGCTCCGGTTACTCCCGTTGTACCTGGTGCGCCTGTCGCTCCCGTTACTCCGGTCGTCCCTGCTGTGCCTGTTGCTCCGGTTACACCCGTTGTACCTTGTGCGCCTGTTGCTCCCGTAGCCCCGGTTGCACCTGTGACTCCCGTGATACTTGGGATTTCACCCAGCAATTCGGAAGAAACCAAACGATGGGCTGTTACCAAAGCGCCTGTGCTGCTCTTACCCCATACGGATACTTGAACAGGATCATTAACCACCGCTGGTGTTGAAAAAGTAAACTCGAAGGCATCAAAATTAGCATAATAGTTGTTGGTTATTACTTGATTGGGTGCGATGTCAAAAGACTCACTGACATACAGTACTCTTATTCCACTTTCCATGTAATACCCTTGTATTTGTACGGTTGAGGCTGTGACATTACTGCGGTTATCAATTCTGACAGTAACTGTCTGAGTTGGTCTTACACCGCTAACAGCATTATTTTCAATCGGCCCTGTTGATAAAAAACTCATCGCTACATCTCCTTTTTTGAGTAGATTTTATCTTTTAGCTGTTCTTGACTGTTTTTTCGTGCTCTACAACACGATGTGCATCAACCAATTGTCCGGACGCTTGTTTGCCCCACACTGAAATCCCTACTTCCTCCACACCTTCCACATCTGTTCCAAAAACAAACTCAAAAGCATCTAAATCTGCAAAATAATTTCTGGTCACTGCTTCATTAGGGGCAATATTGATTACTTCACTCACATACAGCGTTCTTGTTGTGCTTAATACATAACCCTGAATGGACACTGTTACAGAATCCACCTCAGCCCGACTTACCAATCTAATCGTTACCTGTTGGGTCGGTCTAACCCCGGAAACCGGATTGTTTTCAATCGGCCCAGTTGACAAAATAGCCATTTTCCCATCCCACCTTTTATGAACCTCTGACTCTAGCAGTATTTGGCATAAGCTCACTAGATAGTAATATTCAAACACTCAACCAACGGTGTGGACAAAACACAGGGGGCAATCCACCATTATCACTTAACAACCTTTTACGCTCAGGGCTTTAGCTATACAAAAACTGGGATATGTACAACAAAGAGAAAAAATTATGCAATGTCAAAGTTGGTCAGCAAGTAAGAGTAGATTTTGTTATATGACCAGAATCGATTCCAGAAAAAAACGAAATGACCGTTCCCCCGGTAGATTCCAGGGAAACGGTCGCAGCTTAAGACGTCTTTTTCTCGTATCTAATTGTTGGCCGGGTAAAGCTTTGCTTGAAAGTGTAGTTTTATAGAATACGAGATAGTATTTTACCATCAAGCCCAATGTTAAACACATAGAATAATAATGGTCTTCTTCATCCTCTACTAAAAATAGAAAAAGATTGTATTATCTTAAAATTGTGATATGATATCGTCAAGTTAATAAACATTTAAAAGAAAATATGAAAAATAATTACATTTAAATGTGACCAAACCTCTTTCTTCGCCAAATTTCAGTGTTCTAATCCATTTTATTGAAAGCGATTACAAAAAGAAACCTGACAGATTATAGCTTTTCTAATCGCACCCACAGATGCAGGCTTACTTCGGGTTATAGCCACTCCCCTTGCTGCCGTGACCACGTACCCGGTGCACAGGTCGTCTGGCTTAAACCATATATAACAACATGAAGACTTAACCTAACAGCCAACCTAACCATTATTTCAAGAAGGGGGTGACATGAGGGAAATCTCTTCGTTTTTCGGCATTTCATCATCACTGTTATTCTGAATTTCAGCTAACCAACCAATCCAATCTCATGGAGGCGAAACGTATGATTCGTAAACCGCTAGTTTTGTTGTTGTCGTGTCTGCTAATCTTTGTCATCCTGCCCGTTGAATCGAGCCATGCAGCCAATTCAGCCGTTGCCAAACTTCCTGGAAACTCTAATCCCCTCATCGATCATAAACTGGGAGCAGACCCTTATGTGCTCGTCCATAACAATCGGGTCTATGTCTACATGACAGGTGATGCATATCTGTACAACAGTGACGGCTCTGTCCGAGAGAACCAGTACAGCACGATCGGGAAAATTAACGTCATCTCCTCAGCTGACATGGTGAACTGGACAGACCATGGTTCCATCCCGGTAGCGGGTGCGAATAATGCCAATAATGGACAAGGGATTGCCAAATGGGCTACCCAGTCCTGGGCTCCTGCCATGGCGAAGAAAACCATTGCCGGTAAAGAAAAGTTTTTCCTGTATTTTGCCAACTCGGGTGGAGGTATTGGTGTGCTCACGGCCGATTCCCCCATTGGACCCTGGTCCGATCCACTTGGTCGTGCCCTCCTGACTCACAGTACACCGGGTATGTCCGGCGTAACCTGGCTCTTTGATCCGGCTGTACTTGTCGATGATGATGGCTCTGCTTATTTGTATGCTGGAGGCGGCATTCCAAACGATACCAACGCTGCTTCTATTGCCAATCCCAAAACAGCTCGGGTCATTCGTCTCGGTGCCGACATGACCAGTGTGGTGGGCAGTGCTGTGACTATTGACTCTCCTTATATGTTCGAAGATTCCGGCATCCACAAGTATAACGGCAAATATTATTACTCCTACTGCATCAACTTCGCGGGAACACATCCCACTGCCTATCCAAAAGGTGAGATCGGATACATGGTCAGCGACAGCCCGATGGGGCCTTTCACGTATAAAGGACACTTTCTGAAAAATCCCGGCACGTTCTTCGGCGTAGGCGGCAATAACCACCATGCCGTGTTCCAGTTCAACAACGAATGGTATGTGGCGTACCATGCGCAAACGGTGAGTCGAGCATTCCTCGGTGAAGGCAAAGGATACCGTTCCACACATATCAACAAACTGACACATAATGCGGATGGAACAATCCAGGAAGTTCAGGGGAATATGACAGGTGTACCTCAGATCACTAACCTCAACCCGTATGTCCGGGTGGAAGCCGAAACCATTGGCTGGCAAGCAGGAATTAACACTGAACCGAGTCAAGCGAGTGGTGGACCTGTAGCCAATCAGAATGTCACTAATATTCATAACGGGGATTGGATCGCGGTGGGCAATGTTGATTTTGGCTCAGCTGGAGCCTCCAAGTTCAAGGCCAATGTCGCTTCTACCGGAAATGGCAACATCGAGGTTCGACTGGACAGTCCGACAGGCCCACTAGTTGGAACACTTAACGTAAGTTCAACTGGCGGTTCGCAAACTTGGCGCGAGATGGAGACCAATGTTACCAACGCTACAGGGATACATCGTTTGTATCTGGTGTTTACAGGCTCGGGCAATGGAAATCTGTTCAAACTGGACTACTGGCAATTCACATCCGGTTCGGGCGGCAATCCTAATCCTAATCCCAATCCAAACGTTACCCGTTACGAAGCCGAGAATATGACGCTTGGCGGCCAATACGCTGGTGTGATCAGTTCCCCTTTTAATGGAGTCGCTCTTTACGGGAACAATGATTATGCAGCATACAATCAATATTTTGCATTCCCAACTCATCAATTCTCTGTCCGTGGCGCTTCCAACAACAACAATAATACAGCTCGTGTTGATCTGGTCATCGGGGGTGTAACCGCTGGTTCTTTCTACTTCACGGGAACGGAGCCGACCGTTCAAACCCTCACCGGCATCACTCATGCTACAGGCAATCAGGAAATAAAGCTGGTCGTAACAACGGATAATGGCACTTGGGATGCTTACATTGATTATCTGGAGTACTCGCTTTAATTCATAGGACATGTTCAATTGGGAGGATAGAATATGTGGAAAAAAATCAGTGCTCTTCTACTCGCTCTTCCTTTGCTTATAACATCATTCCCTTTGACAAGTCCTGCTGCTTCAGCCGCAACGTTCAGCAATCCGGTTATTTACGCGGATGTTCCTGACAGTGACGTCATTCGGGTGGGCAATGCATTTTATATGACAAGCACAACGATGCATATGAATCCTGGAGTACCCGTCATGAAGTCTTATGATCTGGTCAACTGGAGCATCGTAAACTATGTATACGATACGCTTGGGAACGGGGACATACAGAACCTGAACAATGGACAAAACGAGTATGGGCGTGGTTCCTGGGCGAGCAGCTTGCGGTACAACAACGGTATATATTACGTGGCCTTTGGCTCACTTTCCACGGGCAAGACGTATATTTACCAAACCAGCAATATTGAAACAGGGCCATGGACACCTTACACATTGAACAGTTATTACCATGACCCCTCCCTTTTGTTTGACGGGAATCGAACCTTTCTTGTTCATGGCAGTGATAACATCAGTATCGTTGAGCTGACACCTGATGCCAAGGCCGTTAAATCCGGCGGGCTCAATCAGGTCCTGATTCCAAACGCGAGCAGTGTAGCCGGCTCCAACATGATTGTAAAGGCAGAAGGAGCACACATTCAGAAGATCAATGGCATGTACTATGTATTCCTGATTGCCTGGCCTTCGGGTGATGGTCGCATTCAGCTTGCCTATCGTGCAAACACATTGACAGGTCCATACACAGGTAAAGTTGTACTCAGAGACTCGGGAATCGCCCAAGGAGGCATCGTGGATACCTCATCCGGCGCTTGGTACGGCTTGCTGTTTCGTGATAGCGGGGCCATTGGACGCATCCCCTATCTCGTTCCTGTGACGTGGTCGGATAACTGGCCTGTGTTTGGGGTGAACGGCAAGGTTCCCCTTAACATGAATATGCCCGTTGAAGGTCAGCCTGCTGCCAAAATCCACGGGTCCGATGAGTTCAATGCAACCACATCAGGCACACCCTCAGTAACGCAACTGTTAGTGAACGGCGGCTTTGAGCAAAGCAGCATTCAGCCGTGGACCAGCAACAATACGGCGAACATCACCGTAACAAATGCCGAAGCATTCAGCGGTACAAAAAGCCTGCTCGTCAGCGGCAGACAGCAGACAGCAGGCGGAGCCAAACAGATGGTTACAGGCAAGCTGGTACCCGGAGGAACTTACTCTTTTTCGGCAAAGATCAAATACACTACTGGTCCTGCAACCAAAGCGTTCAATCTTAGCATCCAGAACGGTGCAAGTTATACCGGAATTACCATTATGGGCAGTGCGACGTTAACCCGTGGACAGTGGGGTACCATTCAAGGTACGTATACCGTTCCGTCGAATGCAGACCTGTCCCAAAGCTTTATTTTTGTGGAAACACCGTATAACTCGAATCCGGACCCGACCAATGATTTGATGGCGTTTTATGTAGATGACGTCTCCCTGACGAACAATTCATCTTCTGGTACATCCAGTCTCGCTACTTTCTGGCAGTGGAATCATAACCCTGATGCTGCCAACTGGTCCTTGCTCCAGCGGCCCGGTTTCATGCGGTTAACCACAGGCAAAATCAGCAAAAACCTGTTAGAAGCTCGCAACACGTCCCAAAAGCACAGGGATGACCGCTTTGGATACAGTAGGCATGAAGGATGGTGATTATGCTGGACTCGCTGCTTTTCAGGCCAGATATGGTTTTGTCGGCGTAAAAATGACGGGCAGCACCAAATCCATCGTTATGTCTAATGCCAGTTCCGGCACCATGACCGAAGTAGCAACTGTGCCATTAAACCAGAACAGAATCTATCTCCGCGTCATCTGTGATTTTACGAACCAAACCGACAAAGCCTACTTTGCTTATAGCCTGAATGGCAGCAACTGGACAACCATTGGCAATACACTTCAAATGTCTTACACCCTGCCACACTTTATGGGATACCGGTTTGCACTATTCTATTATGCAACGAAGTCTACTGGAGGATATGCAGATTTTGATTATTTCCGCGTAGAATAAATGTGGTTTTATTCGGTTATTAATTTTTCGGTTATTAATTAGGACTTGGACTTCACCATGTGTGAGCCAGGTCCTTTTCAGTACATTTGAAGAGAGTCACCTTTTATCCTCAAAAATCTCGGAACTGTTTTATATAGCGCATGTATTCTTCAGCACTTCGGTTAATCTCTTCATCCGTAGCCTGGAACGAGGCACCATAGACTGCATAATGCGGCAGCGCCTGAACCCCTACATGATTCATGCTTGCTACGAAAGGTGCAACAAGTTCCTCTACGCTATAACCGATAGAACCATCTTTCGCATAATTCTCCTGCTTATCCCCTATGGACATCGCCAGTCCCATCCGCTTTCCCTTCAATCGATTTCCTTTCGATCCGTACGCCCATCCATGAGTGAACACGTCATCAAACCATTTTTTTAGCAGCGGTGGGTAACTGTACCAATATAACGGGAACTGCAACATCATATGATCATGTGTCTCCAACAACTCTTGTTCTCGGGAAACATCAATCTTCCAATCGGGGTAGGCCGAATATAATTCGTGAAGAACAATATCATCTGTATGCTGCAACAACTCCTCCTTCCAGCGACGATTGACTCTTGAACTTTCGATATCGGGATGTGCCAGAATAACAAGTGTTTTCATCATAAGTTCCTTTCTTCCCATCCAGGGTGTTGGTTTCTTTAATTGAATATGGACCATTATCAGTCACATCCAGTCAAAAGAAAATACACACAATGAAGTAATATGGTTACCTCAAAGTGTGTATGGACTTCAATGTCAGATCCGTGAGAAAATAAATAGTTACACCCTATATAACACGTAAAATTTAACTTGAGGTGAATCAGGATGAAACAATACAATCTGGGCATTGAAGCGACGCTTGAAATTATAGGTGGCAAGTGGAAAGCCTTGATCATCTGTTTATTGATGTCCGGGGTCAAGAGAACGGGCGAATTAGGGCGTAGCATCCCGGGCATTTCGCAAAAAGTACTGATTCAACAATTGCGCGAGCTGGAGCGGGACGGCCTTGTCACCAGACATGTCTACCAACAGATGCCTCCCAAAGTGGAATACGGACTTACAGAATATGGCGTTACCGCCAACACCATCGTGGATGTCATGTGTGCTTGGGGGAGGGACAATATTACTCTCAGGCAACAACGGGGCGAAGATATCGTATTGTTGGAGAACAAAAATCCCGAATCTTGATACGGATGAAGTATACCTCATGTAAACTTCATGTTCCATATATCACCTTTATAGTAAGATATAGATTAATGTAAATAATATTAATTTCTAATCGATAAGGAGGGCTATATTTGAAAAATATAATTGTCTTTGGTGCAAGCAAGGGATTAGGCGATGCATTTGTCAGAGGCGTGCCACAATCCGGTGATAGGGTCTGGGTGGTCTCCCGCAGCAAGCCGGAAAGTCTGTCCGTGGAGGATGGCGTCGAGCGAATATGGATTCAAGCTGATCTTTCCGAGCTTCAGGCCGCAGAGCAAGTTGCCAGCCAACTTCAAGGCGAGACGTTGGATGTGCTCATTTATAACGTGGGGATCTGGGAAAAGGAAGGATTTGAAGAGCACTACACGTTTGATAAGGATGAACCCGCAGATATCAGTCAGCTGATCCATGTGAATGTGACTTCTACAATTGTATGTATACAGGCTTTACTGCCTCAACTCCGCCAGTCTGAAGCAGGGAAGATCATCCTGATCGGTTCAACAGCCGGTTTGAGCAATGCAGGCAGCAGCCAGGTTTCTTTTGTCGCCTCCAAATTTGCCATACGGGGTATTACGGAAGCTCTAAGAGAGCATACGAGAAATGACCGCATCGCGGTGACATGCATCAATCCGGGAGAACTGGCCGCAGAAATCCCGTATGAAGACGGGATGGAACGTGCACTGGCCGAGTATGATGGGACCCGCATTCCCCTGCAGGATATGGTCGCCATCGTTCGATGTATCATCAGCTTGTCCAAAGCGGCCTGCGTGAAAGAGATCAACATGCCCGCCTTAACGGATACGAACACCTAGATAGAAACCCGTTTACATTAATACATGCGACAAGTGCGCAATACCTATAGAATTCAGGCGTTCATGCTCAGGGACATTTTCATATAACAAATGGGATTTTCCGGCCTTGTCCAGTTGATCACGCATAGCTGCAATCCGTCCTTTATTAACATCAATAAAACGAAAATCGATTTGGCGCAAATGCTCCAGCCCGGTTAGTCCAGCAAACGAATCCGCTTTGAGCGCCGTATTAATCTCTTTCAGTTCAATAGACTCCAAAGCACGGGCTGTCCATAGATGTGTGGTATCCCGCAACGATTTCATATAGTCCAGTTCGAGCTGTCTGAGAGAGGTCAGATGGGAAAAGTCGCATAAATGCTCCAGCTTGGGCAAGGACAGATGCAGATATTCCAGCCCGCGCATCTGTTCGAGTCCCTGAATACTCGTCAGTTTGCGAACAGAGCTTAGCTTCAACATTGAGATGGTCGACTGTGTCAATGCATCCAGTCCCCCTTTTAACTCACAGTGATCCAGAGACAGATACTGAAGCATGGGCAGTTCCGCTAACACATCAACACTTTCGACCGTGCAGTTCAGAATGAGCGTATGCAGTTGGAGGCATGCCGCAATGGAAGCAAATCCGTTGAATTTGCCACGCAGTTCAAGAAAGGTCAATCGTTTGTAGTGTTTAATAAAATCGAGCACGGTCGCCTTTGCAGGTGAATTCAATCTTAGAAACTGCAGTTGCTCCATCGCACCCAGAATCGTCAAATCCTGTGCTTGCGAAAGATCAAGCTGCAAGGCAGACACATGTTTCAACTGTGCCACTCGCCCCAGAAATCCGGATGAATATACCCCTTTAGGGTCCATATGTGATATGTGTAGGATCAGATCGGACCGGGCAAAGAATACTTTGGCATCGAGCTCGGCAAGGTCCTCGTATGTATCCGCGCCAACGCGAAAATGAACCGTTGCTCTGCGGCGCAACAGATGCACCGCCTGGTGCATCTTTTCGGCATTCCATGGAGCCCCCTGTATTGATGCATGCCATAACTCACTCACAGATAATCCCCCTTTTCAAACATAGTTCCAATTCATTCCATTATAAACAAGATCGCCTGGATGAACCACCACCGATCCCCGATTTTTCATTCCTTCTTCTTTTTCATCCCTCCCCTTTCATCCTTCTCATACTCATGCCTTTCCTTTCCGTTGCTTTCAGGATTATTCGACAGAAATCTACATAAAACTATTGATCATACCGACATATAACTTAGGCGTTTTAAGCTTTTTAATAATCATCTGGGGAGATGGAATATGTCGAACATGTTGAACAAGTGGGGGAAAACGGGAGCACGGACATCCAGTATGGCAAATACGTTGTCCATTGTGCTGCTGGTCATTATCGTAGTTGTCTTTGCCGTGCTGGGAACATTTATGTTTGCAAGCACAAGAAACATTCTGGTGAAGCAGCAGGAATCCATGCTCCAGACCAAGACACAAGCCATTGTTAGTGAATTTGATGCACTATTCAAGGAAAAGGGCGCACTCGTCAAGCAAATGTCCACCAACACATTATTTCAGCAATACATAGAAACAACAGCATCTGCTGCGGATGCGGCAAGTTCTACCTACGCTGCGGAAACACAGGCGACACTCGCCGCTATCGTTAAGGCAGAGCCTTCGTTTGCCGATGCCTGGGTCGCGGGTCTGGATGGAAAAGGCTTTTGGATTCAAAATGATGGTGTCGTATCTGCACCGGATTTTGATATCCAGTCACGTCCATACTACAAGCCGGTTACCGCTGCAGACGGACTTTATTTCTCCGATCCGTACATTGATATTGCAGCAGGCGATGTACTTATGGGTATCTTTTATCCGATCAAAGACAACAACAACAACAACACGATCGGCTTTGCCGCAGCGGATATTGCATTTAAGGATATTCCGGCGATTATGGAGAGTTATTCCCTTGGAAGCACGGGCTATTCCATGTTGCTGTCCAAGAGTGGGGAAATTCTGTACCATCCGGATCAAGAGAAGGTATTGAAGGAGAACATCCTGGACAGTACAGGGGACATGGGGGACATTGGCAAGAAAATGCTTGCTGGGGAAAACGGCGTACAACTTATGAACGACAATGGGGAACGTCGTTATATCGGCTACGCTACCAGCAAGGATACGGGATGGTCCGTTGGTCTGACCATATCCGAAGAAGAAGTTCTCGCGGAATTAAAAACATTCACGTGGATTACACTTGGCGGTTTTGCTGCAGCCACCCTTCTACTTGTGATTATCTGTTACATTACCCTTCGCCGTCTGTTACGCTCCATACCACAGCTGCTGGCTAAGATTAAACAGATTGAACAAGGTGACCTGACTGTCCAACTGGATATCAAATCTAATAATGAAATTGGACAGATCGCTACAGGCTTGAATTCCATGGTGCAGAAAATTCAGGTCATGCTGCAAATGGTCGGCAGCTCGGCGCAAATCCTGAACCAGTCGTCGAATGATCTGCAAGCCATCTCCTCTCGAACAGCTGTGACCATGAATGACACATCAACAGCCATCAACGAAATTGCCAATGCAACGAATTATCAGTCCATCGAAACGGAAAATATTTTACGCAAAACAGGCTCTTTATCCAGCCAAATTGATGAAATTGCTACCGATGCGCAGGCTATGGGAACGGTCGTGCAGACATCTGCTGATCAGAGCAGCCAAGGACTTGCGGTCGTGGAACAATTATCGAAATGGTCCGAGGAAAACCATCAGTCCACCCAAGCAATGTCCTCTATTATCCAGGAGATTGACCTGAGTCGGAATGAAATATCCAGTTTTGTGGATACGGTCAAACAGATTGCCTCTCAGACGAACCTGCTCGCACTGAATGCCTCCATTGAGGCTGCACGTGCTGGCGAACATGGAAGAGGATTTGCCGTCGTTGCCGAAGAGGTCCGCAAACTTGCAGAACAGACGGCTCAGGCAACAGAGGAAATCAACAAAAAGGTGAATGTTATTGAAGAGAAAACAACCCTTTCGGTTGAACATACCATGCGCGGTATGAAGATTGCGGAGGAGAATGCCAAATCCGTAGAAGATACCAAACATGTATTCTTTAGTATTAACAAAGACCTAAAAGATCTACAGCAGCGTATGATGCAGATTACTACTAATACCGCCAATGTACACAAACACAAAGATGAGATATTCCAGGCACTGGAGATTATCTCCTCCACCACAGAGGAGAACTCGGCATCGACGGAAGAAGTAAGCGCCAGCACGCAGGATCAGCTGGATAGTATCGAACAGGTAGCGAATCTGTCGAAACAGTTGAACCAGCTATCTGGCAAACTGCAAGACGAACTAAGCCAGTTTAAAGTAAAGTCATGATCCGCAAGCTTTCCCCTGCTCTTCTCTTTTAGTCGCTGTCCATTTATTATTAATGAATATGCGTACGAAGAGGATTGGAGGCTGAATCATCATCATGAACTTTGCTAAACGAATGGATCATTTCAACGAAGGAATTTTCACCCGGTTGCTGGAGATTAAGCGCCGCAGACTGGAGAACGGACTGCCGGTTATTGATCTCAGTGTGGGTACGCCGAATATCCCACCTGCTCAGCATATTATAACTGCACTATGTGAGGCCGCAGCTGATCCGGCTAATTATATATATGCAGTGAATGATCAGAGTGAGTTGCTGCAAGCTACAAGCGATTGGTACAAGCAGCGCTATCAGGTCGAGTTAGACCCGGCAACACAGATCTGTTCCTTGCTCGGTTCACAGGAAGGGCTGGCACATATATCCCTCTCCATTGTCGATGAAGGTGATCTGGTGCTGGTCCCTGACCCCTGCTATCCCGTCTTTGCAGATGGGCCGTTACTGGCAGGTGCAGAACTGTATTATATGCCGCAAAAAGAAGAAAACGGGTATGTTATTCAACTTCAGGATATACCGGAAGATATCGCTCATCGAGCAAAATTCATGCTGGTCTCCTATCCCAACAATCCAACAACTGCGATGGCACCGGATCAGTTCTATCTTGACCTGATTGCCTTTGCCAAGAAGTATGATATTATCGTGCTCCACGATAATGCGTACAGTGAACTCGTATTTGACGGAAAGTCATGTGGAAGCTTCCTCGCATTCCCTGGTGCCATGGACGTCGGTGTGGAATTCAATTCCCTGTCAAAAACGTACGGACTGGCAGGAGCTCGAATCGGCTTCTGTGTGGGCAATACAACCATGGTCTCCATGCTGAAAAAGCTAAAATCCAATATGGATTACGGGATGTTCCTACCGATCCAAAAAGCAGCAATTGCCGCCATTACCGGTGATCAATCCGAGGTTGAACGGGTCAGAGCTAATTATGAACAGCGTAGAGACATCCTCTGTGAGGGCTTCAGCAATCTCGGTTGGCCGATTGCCAAACCTGAAGCAACGATGTTCGTCTGGAGCCGGATTCCGGCGCACTACGACAGCTCGGAGCAATTTGCCATGGATCTGGTTACACATGCAGGGGTCATCGCAACCCCAGGCAGTGCCTTCGGTCCTTCAGGTGAAGGGTATGTGCGCTTCGCCCTCGTTCAGGATAATGAAATATTGCAACAAGCGGTACAATCCGTCGATGACAGCGGGATTCTGAAATCCAGCTAACGGGAGTACGATTCGAATGTGCTCAAGCAAAAATCCCCTCAAGGTCCACAGGGAGTAAGAGTTTCACGTTTGATAACGTGGTCTCTACTTCTTGTAGACGTGAGGGGATTTTGTCATTTGGTGCGGGAGTAGACATTCATTGGGTGATTTAAGATCACGGCTGAATGGTGCCAAGTTACAGCAAAAAGCCTGCTCAGGGAGCAGGCTTCTGGTTTGAACTTTTTACACAGACTTGCGCCAGTTGGAACGATACATGAGATACAGGAAGTACGGTGTTCCGATGATCGCAATGAGTATGCCTGATGGAATCTCTGTCGGTGCCATGACGGTTCTGCCGATTGTATCGGCGAGCACCAGCATGACTGCACCCGCTAATGCGGATAGGAACATGGATCGTCTTAACTTATTCCCCGTCAGTAGCCGTACCATGTGTGGTGCAATCAAACCGATAAAACCAACGGTTCCTACACAAGCAACAGCACCTGCTGCAAGTAATACACCAACTGTCATGGCTAATAATCGTGTACGACGTACTCCGAGACCAAGCCCGGATGCACTATTGTCGTCAAATACCAGCAGTTCGAATCTGCGTGCCAGCCACCAAGCCACCGGTACCAGAATAACTAAAAATAATCCGATAACCTTCACCTGTTCCCAAGTACGAGCATACGTGCTTCCTGTCAGCCAGATATATCCGCTGCTACCGTATACCGCACCACGGACAATCAGAATCTGAATACCTGCTCCAGCAATCGCAGACATCGCAATCCCCAGCAATACAACCGCCGAAGGGTTCAGTCCTTTCTTCCAGGCGAGTGAGAACACAACCACTGCAGCAATGGCTGCACCGATGATTGCCGCAATTGGCAGCAAGTATATCGGAAGACCCGGCCATAAGATGATGACCATCATCGCTCCAAGCCCTGCACCTGAGGACACACCAACAATTGAAGCATCTGCCAGCGGGTTACGTACCGCCATCTGAATGAGCACACCGCTAATTGCCAGTGCAGCTCCTGCACCTGCGGCAACAAGTGTACGCGGAATCCGAAGCTGAATCAGCGCGGAGAACAGTCCATCCGATTGGAACAGACTTGGTAACCAATCGGCCAGCGGAATTCGCATACCGCCAAACATTGTACTGAGCAAGATAAGCACGACCGTTATGACTGAGAATAATACAGCCATCGGGCCAAATGCAAAGCGACGCGCAGCTCCTCCTGTGCTCATTGAAGTAGACATGCCTGATCCGTTCGCAGCCTTCATGCGTGTAAGAACAAGCCAGATGAGCCACGGTGCACCAATGATCGCCATAACGGCACCCGTTGGCAGTTCCATGCTGGAGTTATGCACCATCTTGGCGAGGACATCTGCTCCAACCAAGAGCGCTGCGCCCCATATGAACACACCGGGTAAAAGTAATCGATTAGAACGTACACCACTCAATCGAACCAGATGAGGTGCAACCAGTCCCACGAAGCCAATCGGTCCGATTACACTGACAATCACGGCGGCCAGCAATACAGCGAGAATTAACCCTCCTGCACGAGCCAATGTAACCTTTTGTCCCAAGGAAGAAGCCGTTGATTCATCCAACTCCAGCATATCCCACTGTCTGGACAGGACTAACGCAAGAAGGGTAATACCAACCACCCAAGGCAAAGCATAAAACACACCACTCCAGTCATTCTGGACAAGTGTTCCGGAGCCCCAAAGGAATAACCCTTGTGTCTCCATGGAGAAAAAAATATGTAATGCACTTGTAAATGAACCAAGCACCATCGATACAATCATACCGGACAACGCAAGTCGAACCGGGCTTGATGTTCGTCCGCCGCCCATGAAATAAGCCGCAAATGCTGCCAACAAACCACCTAGTGCTGCGAAAAGAAAAGGCGACTGACTTAACAGACCTGGAAAAGCGATAGCTCCCAGCACCACCACAAAGTATGCTCCTGCATTAATGCCCAGCGTATCTGAAGCAGCGAGTGGATTACGAGTAATCGTTTGCAGCAAAGCGCCCGCAACAGCCAGTGCGCCACCCGCAAGAATACCAATCACTGTACGCGGCATGCGCAAGTCCCAGACCATATTGTGCTCTAATGAATCCTGTCTGCCTGTAAAAGCGTCCCAGACGACATGCAAAGGAATGGACGCTTCTCCATAACACAGACTTACAAAAAAAAGCACGATGAGAGCGGTTAGACCGCCCCCATATATGCTTATTGCGCGCCAATTCATAGCTGGCTTAGATCCTTGAACCGAACTCATTTGGTAATCGCCTCGACTACCCCATCAACCAATACTTTGGAGGAGATCGGTCCGCCAAATGTCCATGTTGTGCTATCGAGTTGATATGTGCGTTTTTCCTTCACAAAGTTCAGTCCGTTCCATACCGAGTTATCTTTCATGGCTGTGCCAAAGACGTCATCGTCTGGTTGTGTAATATAAATAAAGTTACTGTCCTTCACATCGGTTAAGGATTCAATGCCTACTGTAGAGAAGCCATAGTTCTCAACTTTGTCCGGCTGCCAATCGTTAACCAGTCCGATTTTGTCCAAGGTACCAATCACAACCGAGTTATCGGTAAACATACGCAGGCTGACTGCATTTTGATATGTGAACGCTTGTGTCAGTGCAAAGTTGAAGTTTTCTTTCCCTGCAGCAGCCAGTTTTTCTTTGGCTTCTACATAGTGTTGATCGAGATCACTAAGAACTTGTTTTGCTTTGTCTTCTTTACCCAGAGCTGTTGCAATGTTATTAAAGATCTCTGTCATCTTGTCATAATCATAGCCGTCACCATCATACGGATCATATTCAATCGTTGGAGCAATCGCGTTAAGCTGATCGTAAACCGCCGTGTTATTATCTGCATTAGCAATGATGAGATCTGGCTTCAATGCAGCAATAGCTTCCAGATTCGGTTCACTGCGTGTTCCGATATCCGTTACACTGTCATCCAGTGCTGCTTCGGATGTTACCCACACTTTATAGTTAGCGTTATCTGCGTTACCTACTGGTTGAACACCCAAGGCAACAACATCTTCCGTATATGTCCATTCAAGCGTAACGACACGTTCTGCTGGCTTGTCCAGCTTAAGCTCTCCACGTTTATGCTTCACGGTAACAGGACCTGCTGTCTCTTCAGCCGGAGCACTACCCGAGCCACTACCTTGACTTGTATCTGTTGTAGTCGTGGTTTTACCACAGCCCGCCAAAACCAGCACAAAGGCCAGCATAATCAACAGTCCATTCAACCCTTTTTTCATATCTCTTTTCTCCCCTGTTAATATGTATTTATATGATAACAATTATCATTATCACTATTGGATTATGCCGTAGGAATGGATTTTTGTCAATGGAAAGTACCTTATTCCAATTCTTTTATAAAAATAAAAAAGGAAAGGGATAGCTCAAAAGCCACCCTTCCCTTCTATTGATTGCTGTTAACTCAACTGCATCGTAGTGATGCATGTATTATCATTTTCATATGTAGACAATTGCGTTTCTGCAACCTTTCCATCTCGAACAATACGAATCAGATAGGTTCTGTCTCTAGGCACCCAAAAATCCATAAATCCGTTTGCACCAGACTTCATCACTTCATCTTTCATAAAAGTGTTGCCTTGAGAATCGTGAATGGTAACGCTGAATTCCTTATTGCTCATTTCCCCCTGACAACCGGTCAAACTATGAATTGCACAGGGATGGGTCTGGTCCACATAGGGTGCAATGGAAAGGAAAAATTCATTTTCAGGCAAATCGTATGTAGTGGTCTTTTTATCTTGATCGGTTACGATTAACTGTTTGGCATTAATGGAGGCAGATTCGGGTGTCTCTTTTCCTGTGCTGATATCTTCCACCAATTTTCGGATGTTGGGCGCATTGGCTGTACCCGCCTCTTCCTTACCAGTATTGCTTGCAAACAGGTATGTTCCGATCACAATCACAACTACAACACTTGCAATGATCCACATTTGTTTTTTCATCTGGAGTCCATCTCCTCGTCCGTTTTGGTTTATTATAAGGGAGAACACAGTGATACGGACAGTTTACGACACCAAAGTCACCATATATTCACATTTTTGTATTGTAGTATGAGTAATCTGCAGCCTGTACACTGCATCATTGATAAGTAAGGGAGGATGTTTATACATGCTTAAGTCTCCAGCCGTATCTGACACCGATCGAAGAGTACACAAATCAAAACTGGCACTGAAGACAGCCCTTCTGGAATGGATGTCCCGTAAACCATTAGCCAGCATAACCATCATCGATATTGTCAAATCCGCCGATTTGAACCGCAGCACATTTTACAAGCATTATGTATACAAAGAAGACCTGTTTGATGAATTGTTAAATGACGTGATTGACGATCTAAAATTAGCCTATCGAGCACCCTATCAGCATTTCCGAGATTTCGATATTAAGGACCTTAACGCCTCAGCAATTCAAATTTTCGACCATGTACTGGCTCATGCCTCCTTCTATACATTGCTGGTTAATTCTAACGTGCTAATGGATTTCAGAGATACATTCTATATAACACTTAAGAACTTGTATCTGGAAGATGTGACCGATCTGTCGCCTGATCCACGGTTGGATAAGGAACTTCTCGCCTGTTATCAGGCTAATGCCGTGCTTGGTTTAGTTACGGGTTGGGTGCAAAGCAACTTCAAATACAGCGCCTCCTATATGGCTGAACAACTGTTGGAATTCACACGCATGAACCGATCCCAAGAGATTTATCGGTCTAATCTCCATTCTGCAACGAGTCCATCAAGATAAAGTTACGCCATAACTCTGTAGTGGGATCTGCTCTTAAAAAGAGGTACTGTCTCCCCTGAAGCTTGAGATACAGTACCTCTTTATTATGTCGAAACATTTATTTTAATTAGTTGCTGATCCAGCCACCATCTACAGGCAACTCAACACCTGTAATGAATTTGGATTCATCAGATGCCAAAAACAGGTAGGCGTAAGCAATATCCATAGATTCACCAGCATGTGGAGGCAGTGGAGCAAGATTTTTGTAATTCTCCCCCATCTCCACCTGGGATTTGATGCCTGCTTTCTCCACCATACCCGTAAACACAGCACCCGGATGTACGGAGTTCACACGAATATTGTCTTTGGCAAACCACTGTGCCCCGTGTTTGGTCAATGAACGTACAGATCCCTTGGAAGCACTATAAGCCGCGCCCTGGGCATCCGCTATTCCACCAATGATTGCTGCAATGGAAGAGGTATTAACGATGGAACCTTGCCCATTCTTCTGCATATAAGGAATGACTGCCTTCATGCCGAGCCATACACCTGTACCATTAATGGACATAACCTTGTCCCAATCCTCTAGCTCAGCTTCCAAAATGCCTTTGGCCATATGAATTCCGGCATTGTTGACCAGAATATCTATTTTGCCGTATTTCGATACGGTTTCTTCCACAATAGCGTTCCATGACTCTGGACTGGACACATCCAGCTTCAACGCAATGGCTTCCCCGCCATCAGCTACAATCTGTTTAACCTGTTCCTCCAAAGTTTCGATTGCCACATCGGTAGCCACTACCTTTGCTCCTTCTCTTGCAAATAATTGAATACCTGCCAGTCCCATGCCACTTGCGGCTCCAGTTATAATTGCAACTTTTCCAGTTAATCTGCCCATTTCATATCATCCTTTCCTATTACGATGAATGCCTCATTATGACACCCAACCTGCTAACATCTTTAGTATACGGATGAAATGAAAGCTCTTTCAATCAGCAAATGGACAGGCTTTTGTGGGATAACCGATAGCTAAGTATGGATCTGTTTATTCCCCAGATGTTAATCCACAACATGGACAACTTATGTTGGTTTTGTTTTCAAACTACGAGTGCAGATAAGCAAATGTTTTAAGATCATCGAAAAAGTTTAACCAGAGCTTCCTCTTGCTTAAGTATCTTGTCCAGCTAGAACATAAAGACGGTCGTAATTTTAGTGACCCCATACCTTCGGTAGCTACTAGCACCGTGATTCTCTTACCCAGACTTTGGGAGCTTGGCTTCGGAAACGGAGAGAGTAGCGGCGATGTCCTTTAATGTCATCGTCCAGCCACTCTCCACCTCCGTTGATCTATCTTTTGAATAAATAGACTTATTTACTGGATAAAACACATAAACTTTTATATTTTACGAACATAAACTATATTGAAAATTGGAATTAAGGCGTCAGTTTTAGAATGGTCACAGTGGTATTTAGATTGTTATGCAACTGTGCAGGAGTTGCATTCGCATTTACCAGCTGGATCGTCGTCGGAACCGTTGTAACCGTAACAATAACCTCAGCAGATATAGGTCCTCCTCCATTACCTGTGAAAGGCACAGGTGTTATGGGCGTTCCATTTACCGTGAGGTTGAAAGCCGCATCGCCCTGATTATGAATGCTAAAAGAGATCAAGTAACTTCCTGTTTCATTGATTGTTATCGTGGAGGACGGCGGCACAAAAGTAAATGCACCTCCAACATTAGCCAAAACACCGGTTAAAGTTATTGGAGCGTTTCCTGGAACTGTGTCAGTACCTGTGCCGGGATCTGCCCGGAAAACACTTAGAAAATCAGATATTCCAGCCCCAGCTGGACCGGCAGGGCCAGCAGGACCTATTGCTCCAGCAGGGCCAGCAGGACCTACTGCTCCGGCAGGGCCAACAGGACCTACTGCTCCGGCAGGGCCAACAGGACCTACTGCTCCGGCAGGGCCAGCAGGACCTACTGCTCCGGCAGGGCCGACTGGTCCTGGTATACCAGGAACTCCTTGCAGTCCGATCGGCCCCGGTATCCCTTGAGCTCCTGTCGCCCCCTTGGGACCTATCGGTCCTAGTGGGCCAGGAATCCCTGGAGAACCTTGCGGTGCATTAACAACAACCTTAGGTCTAACCTTTACCACCTTAACCTTAACTCGACAATGCATGCTTTGTTTAAATTTACGTCTACAAATGCGTTTTCCATGACGATTTAACAATGAGCTCACCTCCGTGATATTTCTCCACATACTATGTGTATCCATCACGAGGGGCATAGACTATTAACTATAAATTAGAAAATTATAGTGCCTATAATGAGAAAATTGGTCTATGAATCCAGTCTATAACATGAATGCATAGACCCATTTTCAATATAAAAGGCAGATAAAAAAGCCAGTCGAACACGAGATACTCTCGAGGTTTGACCGGCTTTTGCTATGCTTATCCCTTTCACACAGGTTCTTCTTATTTTACAATAGTGCTTTGTTTTTCTCATAAAACCGGGCATTGTGAGAAGAAACACCCGCCATATCGGAAGCAGTAGGTTCCAGATACGTCTTGGCACTGTTGACTGCGAGCACCGCATCGTTAAAAGCACCTGCAATCAGTCGAACTTTGCTTCCATAAGTGATGAAATCACCCGCTCCGAAGATGCCTGAAATGTTGGTACGCATGCGCTGATCAACGGATACGCCGTAGTCTTCCCGCGCCAGTCCCCATTGCACGAGGTTACCAAAATCACGATCATACCCGTGGCTTACGACGACCTCATCCACCTCTACATGTGTGATCTCACCGGTTTCTACATGGACCAGCTCGACACGATCGATTTTGTCACCTGTACCGTATAAGCGAGAAATAGTATATGGCGTCATGACGTTGGCTTGAGCTTTCATCTGAGCAACTGGCGACTCGTGTCCGGTAAATTCATGACGTCTGTGTGCTACCGTGACTTCACTTGCTATCTTGCCCATTTCATTCGCCCAGTCGACTGCGGAATCACCACCACCCGAGATCAGAACACGCTTCCCGGCAAAACGGGATAGGTCGGTTATCGTATAGTGTAAATTCGTCAGTTCATATCGATTGGCGCCTTCGATATCCAGCTTTTGCACCTGAGTCATACCTCTGCCCGCGCATAACAGGATAGTACGTGTGTAATGACGCTCGCCTGTTTTGGAAATGAGTACAAATACACCATCCTCACGTCGTTCAAGCTCGGCAATTTCCTGCCCAAACACAATCGTTGGATCGAACGTTCTCGCCTGTCTCTCCAGCGATTCAATCAGCTTCTCACAGCGAATCGGATCAATCCCGCCCACATCCCAGATCAGCTTCTCCGGGTACGTACGCATGAATCCACCCAGTTCCTGCTTGGCTTCGATGATCTTGGTACGCATGGCTCTCATACCACTATAAAATGAGGCATACATGCCAGCAGGCCCACCACCAATGATCGTAATATCGTAGATGTCTAATTGTGTCTCCGTTGTCATTTATGGCACCAACTTTTCAACAACATAGTCCATCAATTTTACAGAGCCAATCGGACCCACACCCGATACGAATTGGCTTGTCTTCAACGGGAAGACATGATCATTCTTAACAGCCTCCAGATTTGACCACACTTGGCTTGCTTTCAGATCTTCCATAGATTTCTTCGTGTCATAACCTACAAGGGTTCTGTCTTCCAGGAAAATATAATCCGGATTCATCTCAGGCAAAAATTCCAGTGAGAACTGGCTAAACCAATCTGTAGAGTCTTTGATCGCTTCAGGACTATTCAGACCCAGGATATCATAGAAGAAAACACTGCTGCTTCCTCCTTTGGGACCCATGAAACGGTAACGATTGTGCTCCACCCGGAGAACCAATACGGTCTTGTCTCCCAGGGCTGCCGCAATTTTTTCTTTCGCTTGTGAAGCTTTCTGGTCGAATTCAGCCAGTACTTTGGCAAATTCTTCGGTCTTGTCAAATATGGCAGCCAGCTTTGGCATAGCACGTTTCATTTCACTGTTGGCATCCAGTGCCACCGTTGGAGCGATTTTGGACAACTCGTCATATACGCCTTGCTCCATACCTTCGCCAGCTGTAAGGATCATATCCGGTGACAACGCAAGCAACTGCTCATAATTATATTGATATTGCTCGACTTCAATGATCTGGACTCCATGTTCTTTCAAATAATCAGGACGGTATTCCGCTTCAACCTCCGGAGTTAACAAAACGATTTGGGGTGTAACACCCATTTCAATCAGATACTCGGCATAGATCGAATCAAAAACAACCAGATTTTGAGGATGAGTTGGAATCGTTACTTCTCCAAACTGATCCTTCACCACCTTAGTCCCACTTTCAGTCGCTGTTTGTTCTGCAGTACTCGCTGCTCCTTCAGTTGAAACCCCTGCTGTTCCAGCTGTAGTATTCTCTTCCTTGGTTCCACCGGAACATGCCGCCAACATCATACTGATCACCAACAGCATGATACCAAACCCTTTAAATCTTCGTGACATGATATACTTCGCCCCTTATTTATATTGATAATGATAATTATTATCAATATAGTATCAAATAAGAAGTATTGCTTCCATAGCATATCGTGCGTATTCAGTTGGATTATTGTGCTCTATTATGAAAAGGTTCCGTAAGATGGCGAATGATCTGATTTAGAATCAGAGTGTGCCCCGTAATTCCGTGACCGTCTACCCACAGGTGAGTATCTACGTAAAATACCCGATTATTTTTTACAGCCTTCAGCTCGTTCCATTGTGGACTCTCCCATAGTTTCCTCATATTCTCTTCAGCACTGAAGTGCTGCATGATCCGCTTCTCCACAAACAGATAATCGGGATTGGCTTGTGTGAGCAGGTCCAGCGAACAAGGGTTAAACCATGCTGTACCTGAATCCAGTGCTTGCGGCAGTGTTAATCCAAGCTGTTCATATAACAAGTGTGATACCCCGTGTGAATGCCCACCCAGATATCGATAACCAAACGCTTCCACCCTCAGCAGCATGACAGTGGACGCGGATTGGATGATGGGTTGCAACTGTCGCTTAGCTAAGCTGACTTCATGTTTCATCTGCTGATGCAGTCTATAAGCCTCTTCTTCTTTGAGAAACCAGGCTGCCAATTGATCGAGCATTGGTTCTACATCTTGATGAAGTCCGGTTAGAATCGGTGCAATTGTGCGCAGCTCCCTTTTGACCTCTTCCGTCAATACGTTTCCAATCAACATTTCCGGTTGAACTTGTCGAACAAATTCTATCTCCACCTCATACTGTGTAACCTCCAGCATCTGCACTCCATGCGCTATAAATTGTTCATGGTGATGTGGGGACAGCAGGATTGGGGTGACCACTACGGCATGGGGGATGACACCCAGATGAATCATAATTTCTGCACAGATTGGAGAAAGTGATACGATCTTGCGCTGCGTCATCGTCTGCCTATATATCTTAGGTGATACGCCAGTCAACTGTTTGAAGCGTCGGCTAAAATAATGAGCATCTTCAAATCCAGTCTTTTTGGCAATATCCTGAGAGGTTGCAGCGGTTAATAACAGTTCTTCCTGCGCACGGTAGATCCGGTAGTGGGCCAGATAATCCAGAGGTGGCTTACCATATCGCTCACTAAATTTGCGGGAATAATGCCATGGACTGATTCCAGCGATCTGAGCTAACTGTGTACGTGTAATGACCTGATCATAATGCTGCTGCATGTAGTCAATGGAGCGAAGTATACCGTGTTCTGGCTTCAACTCGTCATCCGGCTGTTTCCGATATAGATTACTTAACAACTCATATAACAAATGCTGATGGCCAACCCTTTCTGCATTCTGATCCTGTGTATGCACTTCACTCCAATGCTGAATGATACTTGCCAAACCTCCACCGGACAGTTGCACTTTCTGATACGCCTCTCCTGACGGTAACCGCCATTCGAACTTCTCAGCTTCCCGTCTATCATGCAGCACCGAATATGTATCGAACTGAACATGCCAGCCTGCCAGATCCAGGTTGCCACCTTCAATGACCTCCATTACGGAGTTCTCTTCAAGCGCAATTAATTCTCCATAGGAAACGTGAACTCGATGTCCATTTATATTCCAGATCGCTTTTCCATCAATGATAAATATCAAGGTGTGACTGAAAAAGTGATGCAGTTCGCCTTTTGTTATCCATGCGTTGCTTAGTGTATTCGTTGACTTCCATTGAGCAATCCATTCCATGTTGTCAGACATAGGTTATCCTTTCAAAGGGATTAGTAATCCAGAATTATAGGTTTCACTATATCAAAATACATGACAACTCCATAACCAACAAGCTATGGCTTGAATAAAATGGTGGACAGCTATTATACATCTCATAATTAATTTAATCAGAAAAAACACAAAAAAAAAAGCCCGTACCATCAGGTACAGGCTCTTTCTTACAACTTTAATGCTACGTTTTACGTATTACTCAATGCTGGGTTTCGGTGACCCCTGTCCCCGTTTCTGTCCTTTTCCTGCCATCCAATACGTTAGTCCACCTGAGACACCAAACGCAATAACCACACCAATGCAAGTGTGTAACAGATTCAGGCCACCCTCTTCGATGAAGAGCGGGAGGCTGACCAAGCTCGGATTCCCCACCATAGCAAATGCCTTGACAGATAATAATCCAAAATACAGTCCACCCGCAGCTCCACCCAGCAATGCCGCGTAGAAAGAGGATCTTTTTCTCATGTTGACTGCATACAATGCAGGCTCTACCACTCCAAGGAGGGATGTTCCCGTTGCCCAGAAGGCAACTCTTCTGGAAGCTGGCTCTTTTGAGCGCAAAGCGTTTGCGAGCGCAGCCCCTGATTGTCCTACAATCGCCACTAACATGGCAGCAATCACCATAGAACCACCATTCATAACCATTTCATTAATGATGATGGCAATCAGCCAGTAGTGTAATCCCATAATTAACATTAGCGAGAAGACTGCTCCCAGTAACATCACCGACACCACTGGAGCATTAGCTACTAGTGAATCCAATGCCTCCGGCAGATATTCATCAATCCAGGTGCCGACTGGACCAAGAATCATCAATACTAGCGGAACAAGAATCAGTAACGTCAGGAATGGAGCAATCATCCCTTTGGAGAATTTTGGACTCCATCGTTCAACAACTCTTTCCAAGAAGGCGGCTGCACAGATCGTTAGAATGACCCAGATGGGCGTAGAGTAAAAAGCAGGCTGGGACACGAGTGGAAAACCCAGGAAATGCACCTCTTTTTCCCCTGACATCAGCATGGTCATCTCCGGATAAAACATGAGTCCGCCAATAGATGCAGCAACATAGATGTTGCTCTTCAACCGATACGCTGTGCTGATTGCTACCAATACAGGCAGTACATAAAATACACCGTCTCCAATGATTCTGAAGATCGTAAAGGTCTGGCTGTCCATCAATACAGAAGAATCCGCAGAACTGTACGTATCCATTAACGCAATAATGGCGACTATAATTTTAATAACAGCGGCTCCGAGAATCGCAGGCATCAAGGGCCTGAACACATCGGATACAAAATGTAAGATCGAGAATCTGTTCTTCTTCGTTTGTCCCGCTTCCTGCAACACTGTCCCTGTTATATCCCAATTGTTCATACCCAGTAATGTATTGTAGATAAGTGAAGATTCATCTCTTATTACTAAATGACACTGCTCACCTGTTACCCGAATATCTGCTACAACATATGTAGAGGCAAGAACTGACATGTTCAATTGTGTACTGTCCTTCAGTACCAGCGTCGTTGTGCCCTTTTCATGTTCTACGAGCTTGATATTCTCCTTGCCACCTGCGAGTTTCAACCAATCTTCAATCTGTGTGTTATGCATTATGTACAATCTCCTCATGTTACGGTAAACCCGTGTTTTGTGATGTGTTATGATCTAATATGCCTCTATCTATATACACATTTCCATGAAAAAACTTCAATAGGATAAAAAAACTAATTTCCCTGACATTGCATGTTCATTTGTACAAGGTATATTGACCTATGAAGGTCGAAAAAGCAAAAAAGCCTACTCTTATGTAGGCTTTTATCCATCTTTACTTATGAGTCATTCTCTTCGTACTCACAACCGACATTCGCAGTCATCAGAGGGCGATGCACGTAAATATACATCCTCATCCTATGACAGTGCCAACATCGCGTTCATATCTTCTTCTGCTGTTGTAATTAACTTCAGACCAAACATATCCACGAGTACATCCAAGACTCCTTCCGATATGAACTCAGGCGGTTTTGGTCCAATTCGAATGTCCTGAATGCCAAGGCTGAACAAGCCAAGCAGGATCGCAACTGCTTTTTGCTCAAACCAGGACAGGACAATACTGACAGGTAACTCGTTCACGGTACAGCCAAAAGCATCCGCCAAAGCCATTGCAATTTTCACCGTAGAACCAGAATTATTGCATTGACCCAGGTCGATATAACGCGGTATACCCGTGTCTCCAACCGTACCATAATCCACATCGTTGAAACGGAACTTACCACAGGATGTCGTCAGAATTACGGTATCATTCGGTAAAGATGTCGCGAGTTCACGATAGTAGTTGCCACCTTTGCCTGGCGCATCACAACCAGCAATAACGAAGAATCGACGGATATGGCCGTCTTTCACCGCTTGAATAATCTCTGGCGCAAGCCCAATCACGGTCTCATGATGATATCCTGTCGTTAAGACTTGCTCCGACTGTACATTAGCCGCAGGTAGAGACAATGCACGTTCAATCAGCGGTGAGAAGTCATCATCCATGATCTTGGCCACACCCTCCAGACCCGCTACTTCGTAGGAGAAAAAGCGGTCTGCATATGTGCCTTTGATCGGCATGACACAGTTGGTTGTTGCAAGAATAGCACCCGGGAATTGTTCGAAAAGTCTTCTTTGATCGTACCAGGCTTTACCGATATTACCCTTGAGATGGGCGTATTTCTTCAGCGCCGGATAACCGTGCGCAGGCAACATTTCCGAGTGCGTATAGATGTTAATTCCTTTCCCTTCAGTTTGACGAAGCAACTCCTCCAATGCATACAGATTATGTCCCGTCACCACGATGCACTGTCCTTCAATCTGGTTCTGGCTAACCGTAATCGGTTGCGGTACACCAAAGCGGTCCGTGTGCGCACGATCCAACACATCCATAATGCGGATTGCTGCATTACCTACCTTCATCGCCATATCCAGATGTTCCTGTACATTAAAATTCGAGTTCGTTAATGTCATATATAATGCCTCATGTGTAATCCGATCCACCTCAGGATCAGAATATCCCAACTGGCGTGCATGTGTGGCATAAGCAGCGATGCCTTTTAACGCAAAAATCATCGTATCCTGCAAACTTGCGATTGTTTCGTTTTTGCCGCATACCCCTACCACGGTACACCCGCCACTCGGCGTCTGTTCGCACTGATAACAAAACATATGGTTTCCCCTCCAAACTTAGATTAAACGCAGTTCGTTATGTAATAGCGTAACAGACCCTGATATGAGCTAGTGTGATGGTGCACACAGTTTCTGATCCAACATCTATATATGGTTCTCCAGACTATCATCCAAACTGGAAATAATAACATTCAAAAAAAGGCATATCTCGGATCATTATGAAAAATACTGTGTACAGCTAAAAACGTATAAATCCATAATCTTAAAAAATTCGAAAATGAAACGATTCTAGATTTTGCCCGTAAGGGTAATACACAGAGAAATCTAATATTCAAGGAGCTGGTCAATTGCAACATTACAGACACAGTGCGGAGGAAACCCTTCAGGATGTACAGAGTTCCTCCAAGGGACTCACGACCTCCGAAGCTGCCAAGAGACTTGAAACGGAAGGATATAACGAGTTAAAAGGTAAAGATGCAACACCAGTCTGGAAACTGTTCCTCGAAAATTTCAAAGATCCAATGGTCATCGTGCTGCTGATTGCAGCCGCTGTACAGGTTGTCCTTGGACACCTGATTGAATCGTTGATCATATTCCTGGTTATTTTGCTCAACGCGGTGATCAGCGTAGTTCAGACCAAAAAAGCCGAAAGCTCGCTCGACGCGCTGAAACAAATGTCTGCACCTGAAGCCAAGGTCATTCGTGACGGGCAGAAAAAGACCATTCCAGCGAGGGAACTTGTTCCCGGTGATATTGTTATGCTGGATGCAGGTGATTATGTCCCGGCAGACGGGCGTATCCTGGAATCAGGAAGTCTGAAAATCAACGAAGGCATGTTGACCGGAGAATCCGAAGCTGCGGAGAAACACGCCGATACCATCCCGGATGAGGCTCCAATCGGAGATCGTCGCAATATGGCCTTCAGTGGCTCACTCGTCGTATATGGACGTGGCATGCTTGTCATTACAGGTACGGCTCTCAAAACCGAAATCGGCAAAATTGCCGAACTGATTAAAAATGCCGAGGCCAAAAACACGCCATTACAGCGCAAGTTGGAATCATTCAGCAAAAAACTGGGCTTTTTCATCCTGGGCTTGTCGATTCTCATCTTTGGCATTGAAGCCGGTCGTGTATGGTTGACCGAAGGTACGGAGAATATCGGACCATCCATCGTAAATGCACTGATGTTTGCCGTAGCTGTTGCGGTTGCTGCCATTCCTGAGGCGCTATCCTCCATTGTGACTATCGTATTGTCACTCGGAACAAATAAGATGGCCAAACAACATGCGATCATTCGCAGACTGCCTGCCGTTGAGGCGCTCGGCTCTGCCAGTATCATCTGTACGGATAAAACAGGAACGCTAACTCAGAATAAGATGACTGTCGTTGATTATTACATTCCCCATGGCACCAAGGACGAATTCCCCGATGATCCCGATCAGTGGTCGGAAGAGGAACGACGTCTGTTACATATTGCAGTGCTCTGCAATGACTCGAATATTAACCAGGAAGGCAAGGAACTGGGTGATCCAACCGAAGTGGCCCTCATCGCCTTCAGCAACCGGGTGAACAAAGATTACAATGAAATCCGTGACCAGTTCCCGCGTGAAGCTGAGCTTCCTTTTGACTCTGATCGAAAGCTCATGAGTACGGTGCATACCTTCGAGGGACAGACGGCTTTGCTGACCAAAGGTGGACCGGATGTGCTGTTCAGTCGCTGTAGTCATGTGTTTATCAACGGTGAGGTTCAGCCCCTCACACCAGAGATCCGCACACAGTTTGAAGAAAAAAATGAAGCCTTCTCCAAACGTGCCTTCCGTGTGCTGGCCTACGCGTACAAAAAATTCGATGATAAAAATCAGGTCACCATTGACGACGAGCATGATCTGACGCTTGTGGGTCTGACAGCGATGATAGACCCACCACGTGAAGCGGTATACGGTTCTATTGAAGAGTCCAAAAAAGCGGGCATTCGAACCATCATGATCACCGGAGATCACAAAACGACGGCTCAGGCCATCGGTGTGGATATCGGCCTTGCGGAACCAGATGACCTCGCCATTACCGGAGCCGAATTGGACAAAATGTCTGATGAAGAGCTGGATCAACAACTTGAACACATCTCGGTATACGCCAGAGTATCACCTGAGAACAAAATCCGGATTGTGCGTGCATGGCAGCGTAAAGGCAAAGTGGCAGCCATGACCGGAGATGGAGTCAATGACGCACCTGCGCTGAAACAAGCCGACATCGGCGTAGCGATGGGTAGCGGCACGGATGTCGCCAAGGATGCGGCTGCCATGATTCTGACGGATGATAACTTTGTCTCCATCGTGAATGCGGTCAGTGTTGGACGTATGGTATTTGATAATATCAAAAAAGCCATCGCATACCTGTTCGCTGGTAATCTCGGTGCCATTATCGCCATTTTGTTTGCCTTGATCGTCGGCTGGGTTAATCCGTTTACTGCCCTTCAGCTGCTGTTCATCAATCTGGTGAACGACTCCCTGCCTGCCATTGCTTTGGGTACAGAGAAACCTGAGCCAGATGTCATGCGGCGTAAACCGCGTGATATCAACGAAGGTATCTTTGCAGGCGGAACCCTGCAGGCTGTGATTACGCGTGGTGTCCTGATTGGTGCGGCTGTTATCGTGTCCCAATATATCGGACTTGGTATTTCGGAGGAAATCAGTGTGGCTATGGCCTTCACAACCTTGATTCTCGCACGCAGTCTGCAAACATTTGCAGCACGTTCCAATACACAAACCATCTTCCAGGTGGGCTTTATGACCAATAAATTCGTGCTTGGCTCCATTCTGGTATGTCTGTGTCTCTATGCAATCACACTGATTCCAGGTGTTCGTGGTGTATTCGCCATCCCGGATACATTTGGTTGGAATGAGTTCCTGATTGCAGGCGGACTTGCTCTTGCTGCCGTCATTCTGATGGATGTCATCAAATGGATTCGCAATCGCGGCAAACAAGTTACTGCGGCGTAAAAGTCAAAAGATGTACCTCTCATATTAAAAAGTTGCATGCAGAAATAGGCGCCCTTCATCAGGGCGCCTATTGTTTATTAATCTATGAATTATCGTCTCACAGCACATAAATTCAACATGTAATCCAAGTGAGAAATGGTATGACATTATTGCCATATGATGAAATGGAGTGTAAAATGATATATTGCTTTTATACAAAATTTCCTTTGAGGTTCGATCCGAATTCATATTCATACCCAAGACAGGAATGGTACCGTGAAAGATAAAATTGTCATGCCACTCTGGACATGTTGCCTGTTCATCGTTGTGATGAATACCACCATGTTCAATGTTTCTTTGCCAGTCATTATTCATGATCTGCAGATTACCTCGGACCTGGGGTCTTGGGTCATCTCAAGTTATTCGATTGGTTACGCCCTGTCGACGGTGATCTACAGTCGATTGTCAGACCGTATCCCGGTACGCAAACTTTTAACGGTCGGGCTTCTGATCCTGGGGTTATCTTCATTGCTGGGGTTGTTCGCGCATAACTTCGCGATCTTGTTACTGACACGCATTCTGCAATCTGCGGGTGCAGGAGTTATGGCCGGGCTGGGCCTCGTCATTGCAAGTCGTTACATCCCGGTGGAACGACGCGGAGCTGCCATCGCGCTGATCTCATCAGGTAGCGCCATGGCTTTTGGACTTGGCCCCATTGTCGGCGGACTCATTAGCGAATACTGGGGCTGGAACGGACTTTTTGCCATAACGGTGCTTGTCCTGCTCGCTCTGCCTGTATTGCTCTATTTTCTCCCCCGTGAATCCGTCAAAACAGATCAGCCGTTCGATGTTATTGGTGCCATATTAACCGTCATTAACGCCACTACACTTCTGGTCGCGATCACCCAGCAATCCTGGTTCTGGTTTGCCATCGGCGTTATCTCGCTTGTTGCACACCTCCTGTATATTCGGAAAGCGAGTCTTCCGTTTGTGAATCCACAAGTGTTCCAAACGCCAGGATACACCCGGTTAATCCTTATCGGATTCTGCGTGCTGGTGGTGAATCTGGGCAATCTGTTTTTGATGCCGCTTGTGCTTGCTGATCTATACGGTCGCTCTCCACTCGCCATTGGTTTGCTGATTGCTCCTGGAGCTATTGTTGCAGCATTTTGCACCCGTTTCGTTGGACGCTGGATCGACCGTTACGGCAATATGCGATTTATGATCATTGGACACACCCTGCTCGCAGCGGTACTTGCTTTATTCATGCTCGGACTGGATCAATCCGCCCTGATCATTACCAGTGGTTATCTCTTTTTCTCACCGGCACTGTCAGCCTCCATGGCTTCACTGAATAATGAAGCGTCACGTGTGCTGCCCAAAGCGCAAATAGGTTCCGGTATGGGCATGTTACAATTGATTCAGTTCTTCGGTGGTTCGGTGTCTGTAGCCGTGTGTGGGCTGCTGCTACACAGCATTCCGGGAGTCTCGGTCGAGGAAGCTTATCATGTGGTGTATGCTTGTCTGTTGCTCGTCTGCGTTGTTTCACTCGGGTTGACCGTCTGGCATAGCAGAGCTTCACGCTCAGGCATTAAACCTGTTACATTGGACAATTGATAATTGAAGTTTAAGTTCAGAACAAAAAGGCCCGCGCCAAGCGCGAGCCTTTTTGAGTTTGGAACAGAAATGCCGTTTTTTTTTAAAAGTAGATCACTCAATGAACTTGAACTTAACGGTTACTTTCCTGATTTCACCCTACAGCAGCATTCCAACTATTTACCGTCCAGTGCAAACTTCCAGGCCTCCATTATGCTAATTGGGGCTTTACTGCTGCTCTCGCCGCCACCTTCCTGCGTCCAAAGTGGTGGATAATACGCAAATACTTGTCCTGTCTGGAGCTGAGACATATCCTCTTGCCAGCCTTTCCAGCGAAAGGTCTGATAGAACTGCTCCAGATCGCCATTCGCCAGCCAGTTGATGAAACCTGAATATGCCAGTTCTGTCGATTCCCATTCGAGTGTATCCGGTGCAAAATAATATATGTGTCCCGTACGGCCATACTTGCCTGTATCCAGTCCGAAGAAACCACCTGCCGCATCATATGCAACGACCATCATACCTTCCAGCACATCTACCCAAGGTTGCTCACTTACACCATTCCAACTGGTGAGACTCCCAGATGTACTGTCACCACCTGCACCAAGCAGCGTGATCCAGCCATGGTCCAGTACAATACCTTCTGTCTCATAAGCAACAGCCCCCAAATAGGATTTGGTGCTTATTTGCAGACGATAGAGGGTATCCTCTCCAGCCTCTTGTTTTGCTGGAACATACACATATGTATTTTGCCCACTAGCCAGGAGTTCCTTGAGTTCTTCCCATGCGTGATTCTCCCGATCTACTAATTCAGCTATCGTTAATGTATTCATGAGCAGTCTCCTCGCTGATTTTATAAGAGCATATCATGGGTTATTAACCCGTTCAAATCTGCTATAATCTATCTTCAAAGCTAAATTCAAGGGGGAAACGATTTGATTCGCGTAGTTATACTTATGATTCCGATTCTGATGGTGCTTGTATCCGGTTGTCAGAATCATACATCTGCCATGAAGGAACCCGTTTCTGTTCAAAAGTCTGATCCCCAGGTCATCCATTACATATCACCCCAAGGAAACGACTCGAATAAAGGAACCATTCAATCTCCTTGGAAAACGTTGCAGCACGCAGCCGACCATGCTTCGCCGGGAAGCACGATCTATTTGCGTGAAGGGGTCTACCATCAGAAAGTCAAAATCACCAAAAGCGGTAATTCTTCCGCTAATCCAACCCTATTTTCAAGTTATCCTCAGGAGCAGGTTATCATTGATGGTAAAGGTTTATCTGTCCGGGGCATTGAAGGGTTAATTGAAATTGAAAATGCCAGTTATATCACGATTCAGAATCTCGAAATTCGTAATTTTACAACCACACTTGGGGGCCAAGTTCCAACCGGGATCTATGTCCACGGAGCAGGTAAGCATATTCAACTGTTAGGCAACACCATACACGCGATCGCTAGTTACGCAACTCCTGAAGGCCCCGATTTACGGGGCAGAGATGCCCACGGTATTGCCATTTATGGTACAGAGCACCCTCAAGCTTTACGCGATATCATCATCAAGGATAATGAATTGTATGATCTCACACTTGGTTCAAGCGAGTCACTCGCAGTCAACGGTAATGTCGATACGTTTGCCATCCAGGACAATATCATCCATGATTCCGACAATATTGGTATTGATCTGATCGGGTACGAGGGTACGTCCGAGGACGACACGTACGATCAGGCTCGGAACGGCATTGTACGAGGCAACGAAGTATACGATATTACGTCCAATAATAATCCCTCCTACGGTACAGACCTGCCCAATTATACCAACTCGGCCGGCGGCATCTATGTAGATGGCGGGAAAGATCATATCATCGACCAGAACCGGGTATATCGGAGCGACATCGGAATTGAGATTGCATCAGAGCATGCCGGACGTTCAACCAGCAACATTACCGTGCGTGATAACCTGATTTATTCCAACAGATTGACGGGTATTGCCATGGGAGGTTATGACGAGGAACGAGGAGCTACCGAGGATAGCAAGATTATGTACAATACACTTGTGGGAAATGATACCCTGAATGCAGGCAATGGACAGTTATTCATGCAGTCACGGACAAAGAACAATACATTCATGCGTAACATTCTCGTATCAGGCAGCTCGGAAGTACTAATATACAACGAATATACTAGCAATACCGGCAATGTGTTTGACCATAATGTCTATTACTCACCAGGTGAACAGGAAGACGCCCTGTGGGTTTGGAAAAATAAAGCCTACTCCGGCATCGCCGCCTACATCAAGGGATCTGGCAATGATGCACATTCCATATATGTGAACCCAGCATTTATGGATGAACCCAACGAAGATTTTCGTCCTCAGGCGAACTCTCCGGCTAAGGCGTATGGTTACCTTGCTCCGCGATAAATTAACCCTGAGTCTGCCATCTCAACTTAGTCAATCTTTTTCACGCAAATAAAAGGAGCCTGTGCATGTGGGATCATCTCCCTCATCATACATAGGCTCCTTTTGGCTTTCTTTTGATGCAATCCAATTCTTAACTTTTTACCATCTGAGCTGCATGTGTCACCCGGTTTCGTCCTCCGGTTTTGGAGGCATACAGGGCGTTGTCCGCTCTTTGGAACAAGGACTTTTCCGTATCTTCCTCTACTACAGTGGCCGCACCGATACTCACAGTAATGTTATATTCCCCCCAGTCGGCTGAAGCAACCTGTGAACGATATCGTTCTGCAATACCGATCGCCTGCTCCTCTTCACAATCTGGAAGAATGATAACAAATTCCTCCCCACCGTAACGTGCAACCACATCCGTACTTCGCGATACCGATTGCAGCAGCCCTGCCAGATTGCCCAGCACCAGATCTCCGATCGGATGTCCATACGTATCATTAATGCTTTTGAAATGATCAATGTCTACCACCAGAAGGGAGAAATAACGTTGTTTCTCACGGAACATCATCAAGCTTTCAAGCATTTTTTCCTGGAAAAACCTGCGGTTCTTCAATCCTGTCAACAAGTCGGTGGAGGCCAGTGTCTCCAACTGATCATTCACTTTGATTAACGCCTGCTCTTTAATTTTATATTCCTCATGCAGTCGTTCAAGCTCCTTGTTCGCTTCTTGCGTCGCTTGATACAGCTCCTGTAGCTTCGTTTTGGTATGCAAAATATCCTTCTCATGTTCGATTCGCTTACGCATGACTACAACGACACAATCTACCACGCTTTCCCCGTTACGGGTCTGGCGAACACCGTTAAGCAGAACAGGAACAGCCTGCTGATCACGGGTACGGAACGTGAAGTACATCTCGTCCACATGTCCATATAACTGGATGTAGGGATAGAAATACGTATGGAAAAACACCTTGTTGCTTACCGACATGGTGGATTCAATATGTTGCCCTATGAGCTCATCGCGTTCATATCCAAGCATCGTAAGCATAGTTTGATTAATCGACTGTACGACGCCCGAATCAGAGATAGAGAAGTATCCACAGGGAGCCAGATCTAATTGTATATCCATGGAATAACTGCCTTTCTTCCGCGTTTTATGCGCTCGTTAAATAATCCTTAATCATTCGGATGGTTTCTTCCGGTTGACTTAGATGCGGATAATGTCCCTTGGCCGTCATCTGTTGCAATCGGCTATTCTTCAGATGAGCGTGTAAATAATCCCCTACTTCTACCGGGGCAATGCTGTCATCCGAGCACTGAAGAATCAATGTTGGCACAGTTGCCTGCTCCAGATCAATACGACAGTCCGATAAAAACGTCACTTCGGCAAATTGTCTCGCAATATGCGGATCTCTGGAGCAGAAGCTTTTCTCCAACTCTTCCGTCAGCTCTTTCCGTTCCGGATTGTTCATCACAATGGGTGCCAGATAACTCGCCCACCCAATAAAATTCATCTGCATCATCTCAAGCAATTCATCGATATCATTCCGATCGAAACCTCCATAATAATTCGGCAGATCATTCACGTAACGTGGGGAGGGCCCTAACATTATAATTTTATTGAAATATTTGGGGTTCTGAATTGATGCCAGCATACCAATCATACTGCTGACGGAATGCCCTACAAATATGGTGTCCTTTAGCTCAAGCGCTTCCATAATTTCCAGCACATCCTGGGCGTATCCTTGAAGGTTGCTATATTTGACAGCATCATAATAGTTAATTTGAGATTCGCCAGATCCAACATAATCAAACAACACCACACGGTAGTTCTCCATAAAACCTGGAATAATGTAACGCCACATATCCTGATCACATCCAAAACCATGAGCAAATACAATCGTTTGGCTACCCGAGCCAAGTACCTTAACATTATTTCTTACAAGTATATCAACCGTCATTGCATATCACCTCTCCGAGGTAGTATTCACTTGAATCATTTTATCTGGTTATTATACCGGAAAATGTTGGGATATGAATTAAAAATTATTAATAACTTCTCTCACCCACCAAAAAATCATGAACCCCTGCTCTGAATATGCGCTTTACAATCTGACCACCGTCAGGTAAAATCAGTTCAACATGTCGCGCGACAGAGATCAACATTACGGAGGAAAACCATGAGTACTTCAACACATAGCTCTACACCTCAGCAACTCTGGGGAAGATCATTCCTGTTTATCATGTTAGCCAACGCATTATTGTTTATGGCATTTGAAATGTTGCTTCCCACCTTGCCTTTGTTTGTCTCAAGTCTTGGTGGGGAAGCCTCCCAGATTGGGCTTGTTACCGGCGTATTTATGTTTTCCGCCATCTTGATTCGACCCTTCACATCTGTCTTAGCAGCTCGAATAGATAAAAAGGTTCTGTTAATTATCGGTATCACTATCTGTGCATTAATGACTGGCGCATACTACCTATCGTCAGGTATTTGGATGATTCTTGTATTTCGAGTGATCCACGGATTCGGATTTGGTTTGGCAACGACATATTTTGCAACCATTGCCACTGAAAACATACCAAGAGATCGCCGGGGAGAAGGTATGGGGTATTTCGGCGTAGGGGAGACGGTCGCCATATCCATCGGTCCACTGATTGGAACAAGCCTGTTGTTTAGGTACGACTACCAGAGCCTGTTTATGGGTGGCATGTGTATTTTGCTGTTAGCTCTCCTGATGACAGTGTTTGTATCCAGAAAGCCGAAAACAGGGGGTAGTAGCGAGTCCATGCAAACTCATGTCCCTTCGGTGAAACTGATTGAAAAGAAGGTACTCTTCCCTTCCCTTCTCATTATGCTCGTTGGCATTGCAGCTGGTTCAATCATGTCCTTTGTGGCTTTATTCGCCGCCGAAAGAGGGTTCGAGAATATAGCTTGGTTTTTCTTTATCGTCGCCATCGCCAGCTTCGCCGTTCGACTGTTCTCGGGGAAAATGTTTGATCGATGGGGACCAGGTTCCGTGTTGTTGCCTTCTGCCTTGTTTGCAATCGCGGGACTACTGGTTCTGATTATCGCCCAGAGTGATGTGCAATTCCTGATCGCTGGCGCGTTATATGGCTTTGGTTTTGGTGCCATATTCCCGGCGATTCAGACCTGGTGTGTGAATCTTGTAGAAGAACATGAGCATGAAAATGCGATGGCTTCCTTCTTTAATTTTTTTGACCTCGGAATTGGTGGTGGTTCGTTGATCCTGGGCGTGGTTGCTTCTGCATTTTCCTATACGGTGGTGTATGCTATCTCTATAGGCATTTTTGTGGTATATATCTTGTTATATTTGGTATACTCCCAAAAACAGCAGAGGTATACAGCTCGCCAACTGGAGGTAGACATTGAGTAAAAAACGAATCAAGGAAATTGCCATTCAACATTTTAATCGTCTGGGTTACGAGGGGACCAAGATGGCGCAGATTGCCGAAGAGGCAGGCATTCGCAAGCAATCCCTGGCTTATCACTATTCATCTAAAAAAGCGTTATTGCTGGAGTTATATGAGGAAGTTGTGCAGGAGGAACAACAGTTTGTACGCCAATTTTTCAGCGACTCTGTTACCCAAACTCTGGATCAGCAGCTATATGCCTTTTTGCATGAACACAAAAATCGCTTTCTAACTCACCCAAACGTTGCTTTTATGTATATCCTGTCCTTTATCACACCGCTGGAGGTACATGATTTTGTACTGGCCCAGTATCGAACGTACCTCGGGACACTGAAAGAAGAGCTGGCAGCCGTATTTACCAGACATTCCGATATACGCCTGAGTCCGGAAGAAGCCACCGTAGCTTTTGTCACCGTGATGGATGGATTGGATGTACAGCTCGTGTATGAGACACGGCAATCCTATGAACAAGCTTTGGCGAACACCTGGAATGTCTTCTGGTCAGGCATCCAGCGTTAACGGATCAATTACGATTAGACTACACAAATAAGAGGGGCGTCCCACCAGCCATGTTGATGACTTTTGGGACTGCCCCTCTATTTCTTTATTTCACGGTTAGGATCACACGTTGATAATGCTTCAACTGATGCTCTCCATCATCCTGTACTTCGGCAACGATATGAAGAGTATCACCCGATTTGGCATCGTCAGGAACGGTAAATGTCACCGCTTCAGTGTCACTGCCCTGCAATTTTATCGTATCCACCTGCTCATCCTTGGCAAGTTCACGATGTAATCCAAGCTGCAGGTCACCCGCCATTTCAGGCTGAACTTTGTTCGGTGTTACTTTGGAATCCTCATACGTGTCCGCTTCGAAATATCTCCACCACGTATAGGTCAGTTGATCTCCATCCGGGTCTTTACCCTCCGCGTGAAGAGTAACTTCCTCCCCAGGACTTACACTCAGATCCAGCCCTTCCTTAATCGTTAAAGACGGATTATGGTTGGCACCTTCGTAAGTGTCTGAAACTGCCCAGTCTGCACGTGCTGCAAAATCATCCTGCACATCGTCAAACCATCTCATCAGAGAGTATTCGGCTTCATAGCGTTTGGTGTACGGATCGTAATCAAGCACATTGTTTCTAAATAACTTGTCGTTCACAACGCCAAAGCGTCCACCCCAACCGCCGTAGGAAGGGTCTTCCATACTGCGCAGCCCATTATCGATCAGATAAAAGAAGGAAGGAGAGTCACCTTCAGATATAAAATCGTACTTGTCATATTGCGGATTGTTCTTGAGATATTCAGCACTTCCCCGTTGTTCTTCGGCCAGCTCGCCTTCGATCATTTTGCCGTCACCCATCGATGCATACATATCCATCAGCTTGCCATGTCCGTTCAGGATATTCTTGACCATCCAGTCGCCATGAAGCTTACTGTTCACTTCTTCGGCATGCATCTTCCATGCATAGGCAAAATGCCAGAAGTTTGATTGGTCGTTGAGAATACGGATATCCGGCCAATTCTTCGCAATGTATTCGTTGTAACTGTCATCCTGATCCAGAATGATATACAGGACCAGTTTGTCGCTGACTTTTTTGCGGATCGTCTCCCACTCAGCCGTGTCTTTGTACTGTTCCTCAATCGATTTCAGCGCTCTGGCTGTGGTATTGGTGCCACCCCATGTCTGAACAATCAGATCTCGGGAATCATCGTCGAGGAAAAGAGTTTCAAGGAATTCGGAACCTTCCGTTTCCTTCTCCATCTCCCCTTTATCGGAAATATTACCGATCTTGGTCATCGCTCGAAGCTGTTCCGGCTCCGGGTACCCATCCGCATGTTTAGACAAGTTCGGGTAGATCTCGCCATAGGCATCAATCATGTCGTATACCCACTGTGTGCCTGTCCAGCGGAATGGTTGGATCCCTGCTTCCTCATCTCCAGCATAATGATATACCGAACTGGTTAGTACAATTCCGGCAAGGTCCATCTCATTCGAATACAAGAGGAAACGAATCACGGAGTTCATATCATCCACTTCACCGTCGGTTGTAATCACTGTTCTGCCTTTGGCAGCTTGGTTGTTTGCAGGTTCCTGGGTTTCATTCTCTGTCTGTTCTGTCGGCTGATTCGGTGTGTCACTTGCGGTTTGTGGCGCTTTGGATGCACACCCACTAATCACCAGGATGATACTGAGACAACCTGCGGCAAAACCGTTTAACCATTTTCTCTTGTTCATAATGCTCCCCTTTCTTCTGTACAGCGTGATGTTAGTTGGGTTGAAATAAGTACGTCTTCTGTTTTTCTATCCTTAATATGGACCGTAGAATGCAAAAAAACCCGAACAACATTATGAATGGAACAAAGTCCACGCATAGTGATGTTCAGGTTTTGCCTGCCCGAAGCAGTAACAATCCTTATTTGAGTGAAAGTATATCATGTCCACTCATGAATGTAAACGTATTCAAATGTTTTTTTGAATTTATCTTTGATATAGTATAATGCTTATAGCCAAGAATCAAACGAATCGGCCTGTTATTATATCAATGTTATTAGGAGGACTCAGACATCATGCAACAACTGGATGCGGCCTTGAGCCGTTTTGTGGAACAGCAGGATTTATATAATGAAGCTTATGGACTTTTCAAAAATCATGATCTGCGTCCCCGCGAACAACATCACCAGCCGGAAGTGGATACACGAATACCTCTTTCTCCAGAACTTCAGTATCTGTACAGTCATTATGAAATGATGGATGCGGATGCGGAAGGTACACTCAAAATGAAAAATGCCGCCGTCGAAATCGGTGATGCCGCACTGATTTCCTTTGTTGCACCTGAACATCTGCTTCGTCAGCAACTGGGGTTCCGCTGGATTGGCATGAATGAACCTTATGAGGAGTCCTCCACTTGGCCAAAAAATCACGTCGTCATCGCAAACTTTAACGATGATCCGTTAATCGTAGATACTGAATCGCCGAACTCTCCTGTATATGCGGCTTTTACAGGGGGAGAACCTAATCGCGTCGCTGACTCGCTGTCAGACTTTTTCAGTGCACTAGCCATCCTGATTGAAGCGGCGCGCACCTATGCCGGAGAAGTAAAAGATGAAGAAACTTATGAAACCAAGCCCGAGTATCTGGAGCATGTGGAACCTTTATTGCAAGATCTGTTGGGAGATGAGTATACTGCTCATCTTTTCGAATATCTGTCCTTTTGTTAAAACGGTGAATTAAAGGAATTGGAGGGGCGCCCATATGATCTATGTGGCTTTGCTAAGAGGCATTAATGTAGGTGGGAACAATAAAATTAATATGAAGCAGCTGAAAGAAACGTTTGAACAAGCAGGCATGCTGGATGTCGTTACCTACATCAATTCTGGCAATATTATTTTTGCCGATCATCAGGAACGTGCCAATCCGAATGTGGAGATATCCCATGTGTTAGAACAGGCCATCACCACCGATTTTGGTTTACAGATCAGGGTAATGGTGCGGAATATGGATGAAATCCAAAGCGTTATTCAGGCGCTGCCAGAAGAATGGGTTAATGATGACACGGCCAAAAGTGATGTGATGTTCCTTTGGGATGAGATCAATGAGCCCACCGTACTGGACAAGCTGCCCATCAAACCGGAAATCGGCACACTGATTTATGTTCCCGGAGCCATTTTGTATTCAGTCAGCAGAGAGGACGCAGGTAGAAGTGGCATGAACAAGCTTGTCGGATCCAAAGTATATGCCTATATGACGGTTAGAAACGTGAATACCACACATAAGATCTATGCCCTGATGCAAGCAGCAGCAGAGAAATAACTCGGAACCAGCACAATGGATAGTCAGTTATATATCGTCCAATTCATATGACAAATAAAGCATGCAGAAACATCCTTATGGATGTCTCCTGCATGCTTTTCACCATGTAAGGAAACTATTTTTTCCACTGTGTATTAGTCAATTTGAATGCGTCTGCGAGATTGTTCATCACCAGGACGTTTCGGAATCTCGAGCTTGAGCACACCTTCTTCCAATCTGGCCTTAATGTGCTCCTCATCAATATGATCAACATAGAATCGCCGGATAAATTCGCCGGAACGGCGTTCTTGCCGTATGATTCGATTGGAGTCATCCTTCTGCTCCACTATATCATTGCGTTTGGCACGAATAATCAATTCATTACCTTGAACCTGAATGTCTATATCCTCTTTGGCAATGCCCGGAAGCTCGGCTTCTACCGAATATTTGTCTTCTTCCTCACGAATGTCGGTCCGGAATGGCTGGGAGCCAGTTCCAAAAGGGGAGAGGAATGAGTTCTCAACCATGTCATTGAAGGATTTCAACATGTGTCCGAACGGGTCTTCATTTCGTTTACGAAACGGAATCAGATCAAACATGAAAATCAGCTCCTTTTGTGTGGTTGGTTTATTGGTGTTGCTTACATTGATTATTATAATACCCGTACAAATAAGGCTCAAAGTCCGTAAAAGACGAAAAAAACGATTTTCTTTCATCATGGTTCACTATTTTAAAATAGATCCTTTTTTCTTTTATTTTGACCTTATTTGATCTTCTGACTTTGTCTGACTATAACGAATGAGTGGGGTCCACTACGTTATGGGATTGATTCTTTCGCATTCCCAGCATCATGATTGCCAGCAAGACAACCAGAACAGCTACGAGCATAAATGGAACATGTTTGTCCACCTGATAAAGTGTCGTTGTAAGTAAAGGCGTAATGACGGCGGATATCCCCTGAATCGCTGCTACCAATCCCGCTGCACCTCCCTGCTGTTCTTTGCTAACTGCCAGCGAAGCACCTGCCATGAACCCGGGCATCATCAGACCTGCACCCATGCCAAACAGGAAAAACGAGAAATAATACATGGATAACACATTGAAAACCAAAAACAGGATCATGCTTGCGATGAGGAAAAGGGAACCGAGCAAAATCATCGGACGTGGCTGCCATTTCAACCATTTCATCTGAATGACCTGCATGATCAACATCGCTGCTCCAGAGAACATGAGTCCAAACGAAACCATTCGGGCCGTCGCCGCTGAGGATAGAGCCAGTTGATCCTGAAAATAAAATCCCCCGACAACCTGTAGTGTCATGATACCCATCATCGTGACCAAGCCGGCAGCAAGGTACATTCGTAAACCACGTTGGAACGGGTTGACTTTAGGCGGTTTTGCCTGAATGACCGGTTTGGCTGACGGGATTAACAACAAGGCAATAATAAACGCAGCTATCGCTATAAAAATGCCAAAATAAAGCGGCCAGAGCAGACCGATAAGGGTAAAAGCTCCTGCAATCGCAGGTCCAAATACAAGGCCAAGTCCATTCGCAGCACTGATAATCGCCATCCCGCTTCCCCGCTCCTTCCCTTCTGTCACATCACCCATATAGGCCTGGGCAGAAGAAAGTACAGCCGGAATAAACATACCGATCAGACTGCGCGTCACAATCAGAAGAGTTAATAACACGCCCCCTCCGATCCATGCATTCAATCCCCCGTACAATGCCAGTGCAAATAATGCACAGCTCACAGACATACCTATAAATCCAATCAATATGATTGATTTTCTTCCTCTTATATCACTCCATCTGCCCCATACCGGAGCCATGACAGCCATCATAATGGACCCTAGCGAGATAATAAGACCGGAATGGCTTTCTTTCATGCCCAACTCGCGAATAAGCGGCGGCATTATGGGTGCAATCAGCATCAGACCCAACATGGCTGCAAATACGCTAAAAAAAATACTTCCTCTGATTCGGTTCATGCTCATACACTCCTCTATATTTCAGTACAGTACCCACTGTACCTGGAGTATACAAGGCTGAGAGAATCCCCACTGCCTCTATACGGAACAATTCACGGCAAGCCGGATTTATTAATAAATCTTTTTCATCTCGGAAGGCTTCACGCCGAATTTGCGATAAAATTGCTGCGAAAAGGCACTGACATTGCTGTAACCGACCGCAATCGCGGCCTCGGTGACGTTGTTATTCTGATTGCGCAGCAACTTCATGGCGTTGTCGAGACGAACCTGACGCAAATATTCGAACACCGTGCTTCCGAAAAGTGCCTTGAATCCTTTTTTTAATTTAAAATCGTTAAGACCCACCTGTCTGGACAATGCTAGCAAAGATGGAGGATCTACCATACAAGCCTCCATAATCTCCCGTGCCGTATGTAACTTCCGGATGTCCTCTCTGGAGAATCCCGCGGGGATTGGCGCCAGATCAAACAATTGGATCATAAATCGATTAAAGATTTCCAACGCTGTCGCTTCCATCATTAAGGATGATCGATAACTGTTGTTTAATTCTACAATCAAACTGTCGATCATCGTTCGTATCCGGTTATCCAATTGAAATACAATTGGCTTGAACACTTTTCGCCCTAACACCTGATTAAACGCAATCGGCTTGAAACTGCCTAGTTGCGCCGCAGCATAATTGAACAGAGAAACCGGAATCCCCAGCGAAAAGGACGTATACAGCTCCCTTGCTGGAGGATGAAACCACGCTTCGAAATCATGCATAAAAATAAGGGCCCCTTGCCCTATCGATAATGAATAATCCTGACCGGATATATCCACATTTCGCTCTCCTGACAAGGCAAATTGCAATTCCACAATGGGCGTTTCGGATGCAAAATACGTTGGATACGGCTGATGATATTCAACCTGGGAATATAAAATCTCAATGCCACTGTATGTCGTTACTCTTTTAATATTGCCACTTCCCGCCTTGGGAGAGAGCAGATACGTGTGTTCATCTTGCTGACTGTAAGGTTCCTGGGTCAGGTAATGCTGATATACTACGCCTAATGCATCATCCGTGCGCACGGGTATTCACCTCGCCTATATCTTGATCAGACTTGTCAGTAAAGAAAGCCTGAATTAATTGATAATGATTCTCAATTATAATTCTAGCGTATTTTCTTCTGTTCGACCAGTCCTATATATATGAAGGTTCACGTCTGCTTTTTTCTTCATGTGGCAACATCATTTTATACGCTAACTTACATATCCAATTTGGAAAAATATCTCTTATCTAACCTTTTACACAAATCGCAGACTTCTCTTACCTCACCTTAACATTAGCTCCCTATACTAAAACAATTGTATAACTCATTACACACGAAACGATAAAGGGGATCTGGAACATTGAAAAAGAGAAATCAATGGCTTGCCGTTCTGTCGATGACTGCCATTCTTACCGCAGGAGCAACCAGCTACACATCCATGATTCATGCCGCTGACGCAACTAAAACTACCAATGATCATGTCGTACTGCGTACAGCCATCCAAAATATGCAGGGTACGGTCACATGGAACGGAAGCAGTCGCAGTGTTGATATCCAGATCGCAGATACTAAAGTACAACTTCCAATAGGAACGTCTTCAGCCACCATCAACGGTGTGAAAACTCCTTTGGACAGTAAAAGTTACATCACCAAAGGTACAACGTATGTATCTTCCCAAACGCTAAAATTAATTACGGATCAACTGATCCTGAAACAAAATAAAACCGGTTTTGAACAGACCGCATCGTTTCAGATGCCCGGTGGCAAAGCAGAAATATCAGCCTCCACGCCAGATGGACAGCGCCTGCTCGTAACCGAAGCGGACAATGGTAGCATTGCCATACTGGATATTGCTGACTTGAAAAACATTAACGTATTAAAGACAGTCAGCTTCCATGACCTTTCCGCCAAAGCTGAAGTCACAAGCGTAACCGTGTCCAAAGATGGTAAATACGGTCTTGCTGTTATTCGTACAGGGGATACAGACAGTGAAGCAAACAAAGGATTGCTTGCCATTGTGGATCTGACAACCTACAAAACCGTCAAAACGTATGAACTGGGCATTGGTCCTGACTCGATTGCACTGTCAACTGACGGTCTGCATGCGGTGATCGCGATAGAGGATGAGGAGCTGAATAAAGCTACCGATGAAATTGACTATGCCAACACCAAACGTCCGGGTAGCATTATGGTAGTATCTTTTGCTGGCGGGAACGTATTGGAGGGCGAGATCACCAACTTACCGGTCTCTCTGGACAATGTAGATGGCGCCATCTATCCGCATGATCCACAACCAGAGTATGTTGCCATTAGTCCAGATAGTAAAACAGCAGCCATCACGCTACAGGAAAACAATGTCGTTGCCATTGTAGATCTGGAGACAAAAAAAATCAGCTCATTCTTCGCTCTGGGTACCACTTCACATCAAGCAGATCTGAAAGATGATGGTATCGTTCAGTTTAAAGAGACGTTGACCGCTCGTTATGAGCCGGATGGGATTGCTTTCTCGGCAGATGGTAAATACCTGCTGACAGCCAATGAAGGGGACTTGGGCAAGAATGAATTTGAGGATAGTGTAAAAGCAGGCGGACGTAATATTGCTGTCTGGGATCTGCAAGGCAAGCGGATGTATGATAGCCAGAACCTCATTGACGAGGCAACTGCCATGGTTGGCTTGTATCCCGATGATCGCAGTCCCAACAAGGGCAGCGAAGTTGAGAACCTGACCGTTGCTACTGTAGACGGCACTACGTATGCAGCCGTAGCTTCCGAAAGGGCAGATGCCATTTTGTTCTTTGATCTTGCTGATCCGGTCAATCCGGACTACCTGGGTCTGATTCCTACAGCCGGAGAATCACCAGAGGGAATTCATCGTGTTAACGGACGTAGCCTGTTTGTGAGTGCAGATGAAAGCACCGGAACACTTAGTTTTTTTGCCAAGAAATAGATCTCGAAAATGCCCCTCTACCTTTTCAAAGGCTTTGAGGGGCATTTCTCTAAACTTGAGTTAGATTATTACTACTCAATAAAAAAATATTAATTATAATGAAATGGATAATACTCAATTAATTTGACTATTTAAACCATTTGAGATATAATTATGGAATAGTTTTACATAATTATATTTTAGGAGGTATTTTTTTGAAAAAAATATTTAAAACTCTACTTATTATCGTATTAGTTTTCAGCTTCAGTACGAATGTTTTCGCCGCAGAATCTGCTGAAACACCAAGTAAGGTAGTCTTAACAGATACAGAAGCAGCGGAATTATTAAGTAATCTAACTGAGCTTGATGCAAACCAGACTATTATTAAAGATAATTCTTCATCTGATGTATATTCAACACTGGCTGCTTCAAGTGCAGTATGGCAGTTTGAATCTTTAGCAAAAAACGGACTTTACAATACAGGTCAAACTATTACCGTGTCTGAACGAGGACAATACAAAATCACAGCGGTACAATGGGCAGACAGTTTACAACTGGTTCGCAGCCCTACAGTTTCATACATTTTTGCCAATCCTAATAACGGTTCTACTATTGCGGAAGGTTACATTTTTGGTAATCATACTCATACTAACACTAGTACACAAGTAACGGTACCACAAGGAACATACCGGATATATGTTTACAATCATAGCAGCTACAGTGTTTCAGGGAATGGAAATATCAGTAGAGACCTTTAATACTATATCAGAAAGAAAAAACATTCACTTATGTAACCACACCAGTACTTGTTTAATCTATCATATTTATTATATCTTGAATGGACAGTAGAGTTATTCTACTGTCCATTTTAATTTAAATTCACGTTAAGTTGATTTGTTGACTAATTTTATTCCCAGAAGAAACGACCTGCGAACACTTTTTCCGTCAACAGTTTATACGTTTCTTCAGGCAATTCTTTTTTCATCTTTGCCCTAACGGCGTCTTTGCCTTGGTTATATTGTGTCGACATGCCAATCTCTGCCGTTGTATTGCTTGCATCCAGACGCATGATTGGGGCTTGAGCATCTTTCGTCCAAGGTGTCCATGCCGCTAGATCAGGTGATCCACCCGTACCTGGATTGCCTGTGTACAGGAACTGCTTCAGATACGCTGCCATCGCGGCGGACAACTGATCACGTCCTGGTTTGTTTGTATCGCTAAAGTACCCATCAGGGAAATAGGCAGCAATTCCGTCTGCGTGTCCTGTATAGAAGTCCATATCCGCACCATGTGGTGCACCCAGTAACGTTAGCAAACGCTCAGAGATGACCCCAGGTTGTGTGCCCCATGCAAAACGATACGCATATACCGGTGGCTGACCTGCTTCATTTGTCAAATGCTCCGCTACACGCTCTGCATTAAAGCCTGCATAAGCTTCGCTTCCGTATTTCAACGCAGCAGCATATTGTTCCGCCTTGGTTTTATCAGTAAACAGAGTCTCATCTGCGATGGATGGAGCGAAGTTCGGATCACCGAAGGCAAAACCGGAGAACTCCGTTTCCAGGCTGCCGAGCAATACAGGGACTTTCGTGTAATTGCCATTATTGATGGCGTCAAATCCTTCTTTTGGAATCACTGTACCATCTCTGAACAGATGCGGAAATGGGTCCATACGGATTGCCGTTGCGCCAAAAGCAGTGACCAACTTGTCCGCAGGAAGTGCACGCAGATAGCTCTCCAGCTGTGCCTGAGATTGCTTGCCAATCCATGCTTTTGCTTCTTCTGCATTAGCCGCTTTCCCCTCTTGCACGAGTAGCTTCACAAGCACATCCTCGGATTTTTGCTCGCCTTCTTCCGGTGATGCTGTCGTCAATCCTCCGCTGAAAGCAACTGCTTTTTGATACAATCCTTTGCTAAGTGGAGAGATCAGAGTTGCCAGCACATCACGTGCACCAGCAGATTGTCCGGCTAATGTAACATTGCCTGTATCTCCGCCAAAACCTTCGATATTATCCTGCACCCACTCCAATGCACGGAATGCGTCAAGCAGACCATAGTTACCTGAGTCATCCAGGGCATTGCCTGTTTTCAGTGCTGCATTCTCGAAGAATCCAAGGGCTCCCAAACGGTAATTCACGGAAATGATGATGCTGTTGGTGCTCCGTGCAAGCTGTTCACCCTGAAAATCTTTGCCTGATCCGGTCATATTCCCGCCGCCGTGCAGGAACACCATAACCGGAAGTTTCGAACTGGTTGTGTCGGGACGCCAGATATTGAGATACAGCGAATCCTCGCTTCCTGCTGTAGTCTTGCCGGAGATCTGCAAGCTGTTCGCTGCAAATTCCTTAGCCGATCTGGTTCCTGTCCATGCTTCTGGTTCTTGCGGGGCTTTCCAGCGCAGTTCCCCTACCGGAGGTGCCGCGTAAGGAACACCAAGCCAGCCGAGCGTGCCATATTGCTCATAGGTTTTGCCATCAATCGCGCCATACTTGGTCTGTTGCACCGTTTGAGGTTTGAACGACCCAGCTTCTTTATGTTTCAACCAACTCTGCTCCAAAGTTCCACTGCCATTCTTGAGCTGTATCTGCAAAGCCTGTGCGGTTGCCTCTGCCATCAGGCGGTTGGTAAGTTGACTCGCTCCCTTCCCTTGAAGCGCCATGATTCCTTTCCCAGCCGCATAGGTGGAAGCCGCTCCCTGCTCATAATCCGTACCTGCTTCATATCCAAGCACCTTCAGCAGCATTTCGGCATACCCTTCCGCTGTAAGTGGTGCATTAGGTTCAAACGTATCTGTTCCTGTTACGATCTCAGACACATACGGATGCTGCTTCAAGTAACCAACGACCGGTTGCAATACTTTGCCTGCCTGAGCCGCATCGTCGTACGTTTCCGATCCCTGATAAGCGAGTGCTTCTTTCTCCAATCCGGACAAACGCAAGTAAAGTACTGCGGCCTGAATGCGTGTTGCCTTTTTGTTCAAATAAGCTGCATTAACACCTTGACCGCTGCCGCGAATAAGCTCGGATTGGATCAGCTTGTCCATCGCTGCAGAAGAAGTAGGTCCTGTATTGCCTGCTGCATAAGCTGGTAGAGCGGATACACATAACCCCAGAATTGTTGCTACAGCAATCGAACGTTTAATAGTTTTCATGTCATAAATCTCCTCGCTGTCCAATAGTGTGTGATGGGATAATTTCATTGGAAATGTTCAGTTGAAATGCGTATCTAAGAATCAGTATTCCAATGTCTGGATGAGTCTATATCTCTATTTAGGAAAAATTAAATCTGCTGCGCTCCTTTCTGCTTGAAATATCTGCTACGGCGCTTACGGTCATGCCATCAGGCATTTTTTTATATAAAAAAAACCTGAACCGAAGGCAAACAGACATCGCTTTAGCGTGGTCTACTGCCCTCAATTCAGGTTTTGCCTGCAATCAGTAACAACCCTGAGGAATGAGGTTCATTCCATATGAAAATGTAAACGCAATTAATCGTTTGATGAACAAAGAAACAACGAATGAACTGACACAGGTATTGCCCTAAACACGGTTACAATCCTGTTGTTATGGTGATGTTAGCACATAATGTAAGCGTTCGCAATACCTTTTTTTAATCGTCATCATACGATCTCCGATAGGGGCAACAATAAAAACCCGCATTCTCATGCGGGTTTGAACTTAACTTACATCATGATGATTTGCACCGCTATCTCTTAATCCCTCAATATCTGCTAGCCTACTTCTCTGGTTGTCTACAGCGTGCGTGCCAACTTCTCCAGCAGTTCCACCGCAGGGGCCAACACCGCTTCATCAATATCAAATTCAGGATGATGATGCGGAGCAGGCAACTCGCTGCCAACAATCATATACGTAGCTCTGCCACCTTGCTCCTGTACTCGCCGAATCATATAACTGGCATCCTCGCTGCCGAGAGCAGCACTGTCCGATATGGCCTCTGCATGGGTGAAACCAGCGATGCCTTCCGCTTGCTGAACCGCAAGCTCTGCAAGTTCCATATCACATTGAATCGGAATGGCACTTCCAACCACCTCAACGGTAGCGGTTAGTTCGTGCATGGCCGCACTATGCTCAATGATGTGTCGCACGCGACGCTCCAGCTCCCGATTCGTTTCTTCACTCGTCGAACGCGTCTCAATAACCATACGGGCATGCTCAGCAATAATATTGGCTCCTGTTCCACCTTCCAGAATGCCTACATTAATCCGGGTATCTGCCGAACTGAACCGGGGAAGTGCATGAATGTTAAGCATGGCGGTCGCTGCGCCAAGCAGCGCATTCCGCCCTTCCTCCGGGGAAGCCCCTGCATGGGAAGATACACCGGTGAAGTGTGCTTCCAGCTTGGTCGTTGCCAGGAATCCGGCAGACGCACCTCTGATATGACCGGATGGCACACCGGTACCCAAGTGCATACAGAATAGGCGATCCACCTGTTCCAGCATTCCTTTTTCGACCATGGCATATGCCCCGCGCACACCTTCTTCAGCAGGTTGGAACAACAGCCGGATCTTGCCAGCGAACTTCCGGTTACTCAACCGTTCTGCAAGCGCCAATCCAATCGTTGTATGTCCATCGTGTGCACAAGCGTGCATAATGCCTTCATGACTGGAACGAAATTGTCCCGCTTGCGGTGCGTGTTGCTCCAACTTGCTCTCACGGATTGGCAGTGCATCCATATCGAAGCGGAATGCCGTCGTTGGTCCATCCTGCTCCCCTTGAAGTTCAGCAACAACGGCAGTGAATCCACCTCGCATCTGCTCCACAATCACCGGATCTGCACCTTCCCGGAGGGCACGCTGATATGCATCTTCCAACACTTCCGGCTTGGGCAGACCTCGCCGTGATGTGTCGTCGATCGCATCTTTTCCATAAGTGACGCTATACCCAAGTTCCGTCAGCATCTGCACCACTTTGGTCGCAGTACGAAATTCCGTGAATCCCAGTTCAGGATGTTCATGCAGATCCCGACGAAGCGCGATAATATCCATCATGTGTCATTCCCCTCTCTCTAACCTCTATCTATTTCATCGTGCATACAGTTCTACATACTCATTCAACGTTAGGAGTCACTAAGCCTGCTCCTGTGGATCTCCTACAGTCTTGCGTTTACTCCCGGACCAAGTGGCAGGTTGAAGACATACCATAGAATGACCATAACCACCCACACCGAGAAGAAAGCAATCGAATACGGCAAAATCAGTGAATAATACGTTCCCAGCTTCGCGTCTTTACGATACCCCTGCAGAAATCCTACGAACAGCGGTACAAACGGTGATACTGGAGCCAAGGGAATAACGACCGAGTCCGATACCCGGAAAATAACCTGAGTGAATGCCGGATGGAATCCAAGCAGCATCATCATTGGAATAAACACCGGGGCAAGAATCGACCAGATCGCTGATCCGCTTGCAATAAACATTGTCAGCAATGCCGACAGGAAGATCAGCCCGATCACCACGGGAATGCCGTTAATGCCCGTCTTTTCCAGTAAATCCGTGATCGTAAGTGCCAGAAACTTGCCCATGTTGCTCCAGTTGAACATCGCCACGAATTGAGACAGCGGGAACACCATCACGATAAATCCAGCCATCGTTTTGATCGGTTCAATGAGCAGTTTCGGCAGATCGTTCTGGTTTTGGATCACTTTCACTTTAATGCCGTAAGTCAGTGCTACGGTAAAGAAGAACAGTAAAATGACAGGAACAATCCCGGCCAGGAAAGGCGAACCCATGACACTTCCCGTTTCAGGGTTACGAAGCACCCCATTGGAAGGCACGACCATGAATGCAATCACGGCGATAAAAAGCAATGCTGCGATTCCCGCTGCACGTAGTGCCCGGTTCTCTTCAGGTGTCGGCGCTTCGAGCTTGTACACCCGCTCCCCTTCGTAACGGCCCAGGCGTGGTTCCAGGAATTTGTCAGTCATGAACCCGGCAACGAGGGTCAGCACAATAACCGAAGCGGACATAAAGTACCAGTTATCCAGAACCGTAACACCCACATTGGGATCTACAGAGGCCGCAATCTCGGTACTGATGCCTGACAACAATACATCCGTGGTCACAATGAGCATATTGGCTGTAAAACCTGCACCCACACCAGCAATCGCGGCAATCAATCCGGCAACCGGATGTCTGCCTACCGCAAGAAAGATCAGCGCTCCAAGCGGAGGCATGATCACAAGCGCTGCGTCTGAGGATACATGGCTGAAGAACGCGATGAAAATAACGAGATAACTGGCGTAACGCGCAGGTACCCGAACAGCCATTTTACGCATAACCGCTTCGAGAAGCCCCACCTTCTCCGCCAGACCAATGCCCAGCACCAGAGCCAGGATGGAAGCCAGTGGTTTGAAATCGGCAAAGTTCTTGACCACATTCGGCAACAGCCACTGAATCCCCTCTCTGCTCAGCAAGTTCTTGACGTGTACTTGCTCCCCATCAATCGGGTTATGTGCCGTCGCATTAAAGAGTGATAACACCAATGTGGCAACCATCAGGGCGATAATGAGATAGATAAACAATAAAAACGGATTGGGAAGCTTATTCCCTACTTTCTCTACCCAACCAAAAAGTCCTGTGTTCCCCTGTCTGTCCGCATTCACCATGCAAACTCCCCCCCTGACTGTGATGGAACTGCCTCTGGATTGACTGAACAAGTCTGATGAGGTCTTGTCCCCGTTAGCAGATCATTAACGTACATTTAACGAAAATGTCGTAATTTTAGGACATTATATAATTAACTCCACATAAAGTTCAATACCTGTGTTATGTATTTTAACACTTGTAAATAAAAAAACCGCTGATCCACGCTTGTGTTCTTGTCCTTTCCACACGGACATGAGACATAAGGTTGCATCATCGGTTTTATTGTTTCGTTCTATGTTCGTTAACCTAACGCAGAAGACGATAACGGTTACTAGGCCTTCCCCGCCTTGTATTCAGCTCATTGCCAGCAATTTCAGCCAGTGCAAATGCGGTAAGGCTACCCATAATTCGTTGTACGTGCCTGATGGTCATGGACAGTCCGGAAGCCAACTCACCGGCTGTAAATTCTTCTTTGCCCATTCGACGTATGTATGCCTTTATTTTCTGGAATGTACGGATACTGACGCCTGCCTTGTTCAATTGTTCCAATAGTTCGATGTCGCTTGAATACGTTTCGTAGGATAATTCTTGGTCCTCTCCTGCCGCCTCCACAATGGTTCCATCCGTCTCATAGATAATGATTCGTCCGGCTTCATCATCCTTGGCATACTGGATGGCTTTGCGTGCATGACGTTCGGCATCGAACGCCGTCTCCCCGAATCCAATTCCGGCAAAGGAGGGCAAGTCTGTATCCAGCTCCAACTGATGCATGGTCGAATGCAGTGATTCCATATTACGAGCCATTACACCTCTTGAACCATACATCAGATATCTCCCGGTGCCGTCTTGATGAAGAGATCCATCGATTTGTTCACAGTGTCGTAGCAGTACGCCCTTGATCTTCAGCTCCATATGCTGCAACTGGTAACGCTCGGTCGATTGTTCGCCAGCTTCATGCAATCGATCGATCTCAATCATGAGTACACCAATCTGACTGTCCTTGAACGCGGAACTGCGAATCTGTTCAATCAGCATGCGTACGGCTTGCACCGTTTCCTGCTTGGTTGAATCAATTTTGAAGACAGGTACCCCACGTTCCAACAGGCCTTCATACACCGCATACAGACATGTAATCGCTGCTTTGGTAAGCCCCTCCTGCCAATGCTGGACGTGAAACTCAATCATGGCTCCCACATCATAATCGATAGAAAACACGTATTTACGTAATTGTTCCTGCGAGAAATCCAGCTCTTCCAGGCTGTCCATCAGCCCCCAGCTCTCGTTATCTGTCATATCAATGGAGATATCTTTCACCGGACTGTCCAAGGTGTAGACGGCTTGAAGCATCGCCTTATACAAGCTTGCCCCTGTAGGAGGGCAGTATATCGCATGTTCTTTTTCAAGAAGTACAGCTTGGGCACTCAGATAAGGAATCGGCCCCGTAAATACCCACCCGTGTACATTCTCCCGATTTCGTCTAATAATGTCTCCTGTTTCTCTTGCATGTTCATAGGCGTATAGCTCATAGCTCGCCCCCAGATTGTGACCCAGCAGCGCACGCATGGTTCGCTCAATGGACGGCTTCGGTCCTACAATTCCGATACGATACATTCACAGACCTCTCCTTCTTCCACTCCACAATGCCAAAATAAATAGTGACTTCTGGCGCGGTCATCCCCTAGTCCGATTTTCTCCTTAACATACAAGAGAAATCCTCATGTTGTCCAGTTTGCCTGAATACCAGCATCCTTCACTAATCGTAAATTTTACATATAGTTAACCCATTTCGTACGTTAGTTTAGCAATTGTTGTATACACTTGGTTTGAGATACCAAACTATACATATATTCTAGGAGGATACATTCATGTTAAACCGGTTTAATGTCCGTGCAGCCAAAATGATGCTCGCGGTGACGACGATTGTTACGGCTACACTCGGAGGTAGCAGTGCAGCGTGGGCTGTGGAAGACACCACCTCCACAACATCTGCATCACCGATTAAAAATGTGATTATTCTGATTCCTGACGGTATGGCTAACGATGCTACCGCTCTGGCTCGTTGGTATAAGGGCTCGTCCCTGACTCTGGACTCCATGGCAAGCGGCATGGTTCGGACACACTCCGCCGATGCGCCGATTGCGGACTCGGCCCCTGCCGGAACCGCTTTTGCTACAGGTCATAAATCTCATACCGGATTTGTTGGTGTACTGCCGGACAAAGCTACGATGCCAGGGCAAAAGGCGATTGCGTCTGGAGACGAAAGAAAACCTGTTGCTTCCGTGCTGGAAGCATCCAAACTGGCGGGTAAAGCAACTGGCATTATCGCTACATCCGAGATTATGCACGCCACACCAGCGGACTTCTCCTCTCACTATCCGGACCGTAAAAACTATGATGCACTCAGCAAACAACAAGTCTACAATGGCATGGATGTTGTGTTGGGTGGAGGTAGCAAATATCTTGAGCCAGCCGGACGCAAAGACGGAGAGAATCTGATTTCCTCCATCAAGGCACTGGGTTACGATTACGTCACTACACCAGCTGCAATGAAAGCATCCGATTCGAACAAACTGTGGGGTATGTTTGCACCCTCAGGCATGGCTTATAATATGGACCGTGATCCTGCGAAGCAGCCAAGCATTGCCGAGATGACATCCAAAGCCATCGAAGTTCTGTCCAAAGATGAAGACGGCTTCTTCCTGATGGTTGAAGGCAGTAAAGTAGACTGGGCAGCTCACGCCAATGATCCCATTGGTATTATCAGCGACGTGCTGGCTTTTGACGATGCCGTAAAGGTAGCCATGGATTTTGCCAAAGCAGATGGAGAGACGGCCGTTGTGGCTGTTACGGACCACGGTAATGGTGGACTCACCATTGGTAACAACGCGACGTCCGGCACTTATGACAAAGAGCCATTGTCCACATTTATCGGACCTTTGAAAAAGGCCAAGCTGACTGGTGAGGGCGTTGAAGCGAAGCTGAATGCCAAGCGCACAAACATCAAAGCAGTAATGAAACAGTACTATGGTATTACCGATCTGACTTCCGAAGAGATTGCCACCATTAAAGCGGCCGAGCCAGGCAGTCTTAACTATGCAATCGGTCCAATGATCAGCAAACGTGCAGGGATCGGCTGGACAACTGGTGGTCATACAGGTGGAGATGTTGTGCTGTACACGTATGCTCCGAACAATGACCGTCCATTCGGTGTAATCGACAACACGGATGTCGCCAAATATATGGCACGTGTATTGGATCTGGATCTCGACAGCGTGAGCAAACAATTATTTGTACCTGCCAAACAGGCATTTACAGCCAAAGGCGCGACGTACAAGCTGGATCTGACGGACGCCAAAAATCCGAAGATCCTCGTTTCAAAAGGTAACACCAAACTGGAACTGCAAATCTACAAAAATATTGCACTGGTAAACGGCAAAAAGACAACTTTGGAGGGTGTCATTGTTTATAACGGTGTAGATGCATTTGTACCACAAACGGCCGTTGATCTGATTCAATAATTCGTTAGAACTGCTGGAAATACAGGAAATTACACCATCTGGCTGCCGAATATTTCGGCAGCTATTTTACTGTTTATTGTTAAGGAGTAGGTTCCTGCTAGCGCCTATCGTATAATGAACATAACAAAAATACATATCATGCAAGAAAAAGGAGAGATTCACCCATGTTGATCAAATTAAATTGGATCACGCTGAGGGTCAGTAATTTGGAAGCTTCACTCGGGTTCTACCACGACATGCTTGGACTTCCCATTCAGCGCAGATTCGAAAGCCGTGGACGGCAGATTGCCATGCTGGGCATGGAGAATGAAACCAAACTGGAACTGATTGAGGGCAGTGAATCCATTCTTAAACCAGAGGCCGGCGTGTCGATCGGCTATGAGGTGAACTCGCTGGATGAAGCCATGGAACGACTGGCAGAACTGAATATTCCGATTGTACGCGGCCCCATCCAGCCCAATCCGCATCTGCGGTTTATTTACATTACAGATCCAGATGGCTTCGAGGTGCAACTCGCAGAGCATGTCTAATTAGGCGAGTGTAAAATGAGTGTGCTTATCACGATAACCAGTTGTGTGTGCATGTGTGCAGTCAAACCAGATGCAAGCTCACACCTGCATCGAGCAGCGTGAGCACATTATCGTGTCTGTTTTACAGCTTCATGCGGCGCATCAGCGGCACACCTACGCGATTCAACAACCGATCAAGCAGCATCCAACACCAGCGTCTGCCCCATGGAAGGTGGCGCTCATACACGGCGGAATACTCAAAATCCGCCACCGCACCGCGATTGCGCTTGAACTGCGCAGCCCCGGCGCTCTCATGTAACAGATGGCCGTTCTCGCGAGCCTGTCCGATCAGGCATGCCGATAACATGCGGTATAGTCCGACGGACTGAGACACCGCCGTATCGTAACCAAACAGCGGGGTTGTCATGATTCCATTTCGGCAGAAATAACCCATCACCGCGTCCAGGCGCCCTTCCTTTCGCAGTCCATAGAGTCTGAGTGTTCCTGATGCCATCGCAGCAGCAATGAACCGCTCGGTAAATTGCGGATTGTGATAGGAGTACTTTTCAAGGTATAACAGCTTGTACAATTCCACAATTCGCGGAATATCTGCATCCGTCATATCTGCTTCGGAGACGAATTCGTATCCATGCTTGCCCAATAATTCGTAATCCCGCTTCAACAGCCAGCGTGATTTCGAGTTGCCAAAATTCGGATCATGCGCTCTGTACAGGTAGATTTGTCGGCTCGGAATTAGTCGACACCCCACTTCCGTTAGCCTCGCCGTCAGATCGGGATGAAGTCCCGGACACAAGGAGCGAAACACAATGACATGTTCAGGGTATCGCTCTTGTACCGTTGCAAGCAAACATTCCGCCTGTTCACCGGACATGGCTGGGTACAGATTGGTGGAGAACAGCCAGTTGTTCACATGCACAACTTTGTTGATCTGTGATTGCTTCATTCCCCAACCTATTAGACTGAGCAGCACAGAAAGACCTTTTTCCAACACAGGCTTCTGCAACATGGTCAATTCCTGCTTGGCGTAACTCACATAATGCGTATATGGCGAACAAACGTAAGCATTATCATACTCTGTATCATTCACCGTCAGCGGAATAACGAGATCATCAATTCGGGCGAGCAACAATGTCGTTTCCACGTTGGACATAAAGCTTTGGGTCTCGTCCAGCATCATAGGTTTCAGATAGGCTCTGGCATATCTTCCATCCTCCGTATCGGGCCAGTCCATGTCTTTGAACGATTGCTGATCATAAAAACGTACGCGTGCAGCTCGAATATCATTCCTATGCTCATATGTACGGTCATCGTAGGCCGAGCTGTCTTTCATCCCTTTATTCTTCAACCTTTTACTCCCCCATGAGGTAACATCTTCCTTTAACTACCATTTACATTGTTAGTTCTACTCTCTTCATACTCTACACATCACACTGTATAGGAAAAAAATGTCGGCATCAAGCTGTTTGGCACATGAAAAAAAGCCCGTCCAGTACGCTAAATACGCACCGACAGGCTCTCAACTATTAATATTAAAGTTTGTTCACAACGGAAGAAGCCTGATGATCCGAGACCAATTCATTCAGGTTCACAATCAGTTGCTCCAATTCTCCAAAGCTTTCTACCATCTTCTGTGTCAGGTTACGTTGTTCTTCCATGCTCGCCAGAATCTCTTCTGTCGCTGCACTGGATTGCTCAGTCACACTCGAAATCTCGGAAACCTCATTCACAACTCTGGTGGAAGATTCCTTCATGGTCGCCGAACTAGTCTCTATATCTGTCGCTTGATTTAACACATGCTGAGAGTTGCTGTTGATCGTACGGAATACTTCCTCTGCCGTATGCACGCTATCTCTTCCTTGTTGTAACGAAAGACGAATGCGTTCGAATCGATCCGTCAGTGCCTGCGTCTGTCCTTTTAATCGAGACAGGATGGTTGCAATATCACTTGCGGACTGACCCGAGTTCTCTGCCAACTTGCGAACTTCCTCTGATACAACAGCAAACCCGCGTCCATGCTCACCCGCACGAGCGGCTTCAATGGCTGCATTAAGTGCGAGCAGGTTGGTCTGACTCGCAATATCCGCTATGCTGTTCAGCATAAGCGTCATGGATTCACTTTCCTCATTGAACTTTCGCATATCATTTGCAGTTGTATTGATCGTTCCATATAGATCTTGCATCTGGATGTTTAGCTGGTCCATCTGTGTGCTTCCAGTTCGCGTGCTCGTTGCCATACTTGCGGACAACTCTTTCATCTGCTGGGAATACGAAGCAACGTCCTTGATATGCTGATCCGATACAGACAAGGATTCCGAAATCTCGGCTACACTGGTCGCCTGGAACTCAACACCTTTTGCAACCTCACTGAACCCAAGCGTCACCTCATTGGTAATGGAGCCAGTCGCATTCACTTTTTGCTTCAATTGATCCGTATAACGTGATAAACCTTCGACCGATTCCTTCACACGCTCCAGCATGGTTTCCACTCTTTGCTTAGAATGCTCCACCTCATTCTGGCGTACTTCACTTTCATGGAAGAGCCTTTGATTCAGCTGAGAGACTAGCATCAGAATGGCTCCCGTGAGAGCGAATAGTCCCACATTAACGATATTACCTATTAGCTCAACGGAGTCAACGGTATTCATAACAAATAATTGAAGAACACTGTTGACTAATAATACCGAAAATCCAACCACAAAAAATTTCTTGTTAGGAAATAACAGAAGAACTGCGGTTATGACCAAACTTAACGCAAAATTGACCGTTCCCCAACCGACATAGACTCCACATATTGTTAGTAATACGGTAATCAGCCATGGAATGAGATGAATATGTTTCTTTTTCGCATTAGCGTATGTAATCCAAACTACAAAGATCAGAGCTACTCCATTGGACACAAGTAACTTCGGCATCGTAAAGGCCAGACCCATACCAATGGCAATAATAATCCACAAAATGATACCGATTAATTTGTTCCTTTTCCAAATAATTTCGTCCATACGATCCATGCATACCCCGTCCTTTTAAGTAGGTTAAATGTGAGTTGTAGGCCTTTCTGTACTACATCTATTAGTCTTTGGTCCTGCTTATGTGCAAATCGCAAATACGCAGCGCCTTAGCATAGTACATATTAACTTCATAAGTATGAAACCAGCGCTACTTTATGTATATCGGTATTCAACATTTAAAATGAATATGAAATGTAAAATGATATGTAAGCATATCATTTTATAAACAAAAAAGGTCTGTCTTATACGTTATGGCGTACAAGACAGGCCTTTTGGGTCGTGAAAGGATGTGCAGCAGCTCTTACTTTCCGAATACAAGTGTCGTATTGGAGGAACCTGCATACTTGGTGACGAATTCACGCGCGTAGCTGGCACTCTCTACCTGATAACTGTAATTGAAGCTTGGTCTCCAGTTCGTTTTAGGAGAAGTCGGACTATTAAGCGCTGGTGTACTTCCCGTATCTGTAAACTCACCTTTTCCTTTGTCATCCAAGATGCCACCCTTTTCGGCGCCAGCACCAAAGTAGTTGTTTTCAGAATAAATCCGTGCTTTTTCACCAATTGTGATGGCCTGATTAAAGTTGTTTGCATAGTTGTTTTTGAGATGGAAGTAACCATATCTTAAAAGTCCAGGACCACGTACATATAAATTTTCGAAGTAATTATTGGACATCGTCACATGAGGTACTCCATTGTAACTGCTGTTACCATCATTCGGATGACCGAGGATGACGCCATACTTATGGTTCGCAAATTTGGAATTGCTAATCGTAATATAGTCGGCGCGATCACCAATATACAGAAGTTTGTCCAGATCACTACCGCCAGAGCTGTAGCTGTGACCAGCAAAAGTCACATGATCAATCCAGTAATTGGAGCCTGAAGTGATATACATCTGGATATCATCATTGGCATTAATATTGGAAGCGTGTTCAAAAGTCAGATTCTGAAAAATCACATTGCTTGAACTGCTTGTGGATCTGAAATGAATATTCGTTAATGTATGTTTGCCAAAGGAACCTACAAGTGTCTTGTTCGCTCCGAATTCAACCTTTTGCAGCGTGGAGGAAGAAATATTCTGTTCAACGACGACAATCTTGGCTGTAGAGCCCGCCATATGTGTTCTCAAGTCATTGAGATTACTAACGTAAACCACCTGACCGTTCTTGCCACCTGTCGTAGCTGACTTGGAGACACCATTTTCATTCTTGGCACTGCCTGCAAAACCAGTCAACCCATTCGTACCTGTGTTTGGATAACTGGCCGCACCATATGTAGACGGGGCTGTGGAGACAGTTAACAACAATAGAGTTACAGCGAGTAAAAGCATCGAAAATTTCTTCAAAATTTCACCATCCTTTATAATATTATCCTCTAAGGCAACTCGATTATATCGTGTAACTTTGGCTGTGACAATACAAAAATTGCAAAAAGACAACAATTATCATTTTTATGCAACAGCAGATCAGATATAGTGAAAAATCGTAAAACCAGGCCATTCGTTCACACAAAATCGAGCTGCTAATTAGCGGCTCGATTAACGAGTACTATGTGATCCAACTTGGAACTGATCCGCCCTCGGATCAGTTCCTAAGGCCTCTGAAGAAAAACCATTCGCTTGCGGATAACAATATGTTATGACTTCTGATAACTACGGCGGAAGGCGCCAGGTGTGATTCGTTCCAGCTTCTTGAAGATGGCTCCATAATAGCTGGTAGATTCGAAGCCGACTTGACGAGCAATATCCTCCATCCCGTGCTGCACATTATCGAGCAGCAGTTCCTTGCTCTTGTTGACTCTTACCTGATTAACATAGCTGATGGGACGAATACCTGTCGTCTTCTTAAACAAATGACAGAAATATTCTGGTGTGACACAGATCAATCCAGCCAGCGTTGGCAAAGTAATCTCTTCAGCATAATGCTGTTCAATATAGTCCAGAACCGGCTTTATTCGCTCATACTGCTGCCCGACGGTATCGCTGCCCTCGACAGATACGCGTTGAATAATCTCTGTCAATAAGGTATAGAGGACAGCGGAGCAGGCGTAATTGCTTAATGTCTGCTCTTGTGGTGTTAAGGCAGCTTGCAGCAGCTCCCGCATTCGGGATAGAAGGTATTCAGGCTGTGCAAGCGTGTATACGCATGTGTCGACAATGCCAACGGTTTCAAACAAGCTTGCTAACCCGTTGCCATCGAAAATGATCCAGTCGACTTCCCAACTGTCGGATAGCGCATAGTATTCGTGCTTCTGTCCAGGGAATAACAGCATGCCCATACCTGGCTTGACGATATGTTCCGTTTCACTTAGCTTGAGCTTACCCACACCGCTGCGGCATTGTATCCACTGATAATCCTCAATGCCTTGGTCTCGGCGGATATGCTCCTGTTCATGATGCAGACCGATGCCAAGCAAATAAAAAGGGAGCAATTTGTCTCGGGCAGATAATACCGGAAAATTACGATTGGGATGAGGCATACGATTAACTCTCCTGATCTTAATATTGTTATATCGCATTAATTATTTAAGATATTCACTCGAATTAATATAACATATAATCGCAATATATTGATAAATAAAGGAGATCACAGGATGACAATTAAGATCGGAATTGATTATTATCCAGAGCAATGGACCCCGGAGTTATGGGAGAAAGATGCCATACTTATGCAACAGACGGGGGTTGCTGTTGTGCGAATGGCAGAGTTCGCCTGGAGCCGAATGGAACCGACTGAGGGTAATTATCAGTTTGAATGGCTGGATGCGGCTATAGAAGTCTTCGCTTCGCGCGGCATGGAAATTGTGTTATGCACCCCAACCAATACCCCGCCAAACTGGATGACGACCCGTTATCCGGATGTACTGCCTATGGATGAACAACGCCACATCATTCGGCCAGGTGTGCGTGGACATCGCTGCAACAACAGCCCTTCCTTGAGAATGCTGGGCTCCAAATTTGTGGAAGCGATATCACAGCGCTATGGTAAGCATCCCGCCGTTATTGGCTGGCAAATCGATAACGAGATGCACTACCAGGAGTGCCATTGTGATACATGTAATCGTGCATTTGTCGCTTGGCTACAAAAGCGTTATTCCAATCTGGAGGAGTTGAACCGGGAATGGGGTACGGTCGTCTGGAGTGGTGAGTACAGCAGCTGGGCTGAGGTAACAACACCACTCGGTCCCAGCAAACCGATGAATCCTTCCTATCTTCTGGAGTACAAGCGGTTTTGTTCTGACAGCGTAGGCTATCTGCTGGGATGGCAGCTTGAGATTTTACGCCGTAACTGTCCAGGCCAATTTGTGACGCATAACATGTGGCAGTATCCGAATAGCCTGGACTATTATGATATGCACAACGAATTGGACTTCGTCTCTGTTGATTATTATCCGAATGAGCTGTATCGCGATTATGGCGATAGGTTTCCGAGGAACGGAGCGCTTACGCTGGACTTGGTTCGCGGTATCAAACGCCGGAATTTCTGGGTAATGGAACAGCTCAGCGGAGCACAGGGTGCCTGGATGCCGATTCAGCGCACCCCGTATCCTGGACTGATCCGAGCTCGCTCTTGGCAGACAATCGCCCGCGGTGCGGATATGGTCGTCCATTTCCGCTGGCGGAGTGCTACCGTGGGAGCGGAACAGTTCTGGCATGGGCTGATCGACCACAGTAACGTTCCTGGACGCAGGTTCAGGGAGTTTGCAGAGCTTACTCGCGAGGTGAACCAGTTAGGAGAACTGCTGGCCGACTCGACCATTGTCACCCAGGTTGCGATTCTACATTCGCATGATCAGCATACGGCACTTTCCCTTCAGCCGCAGGCGGAAGGAGGAATGCACTATATAGACAACTTGTCCTCTATGCATAATGCATTTCTGAAAATGGGTGTTGGTACAGACGTTATCAATTGGACCGAGGAGCTCGACGGGTACAAGCTGGTCATTGTCCCTTCTCTCTTCCTGTTAAGTGAAGAAGTAGCACAGCGACTGGAGCGATTCGCAGCTAAAGGAGGGACGGTTGTCCTCACCAATCGGACTGGCGTGAAGAACATGAGGAATGTATGTGAAATGCTGCCTCTGCCGGGGCTACTGGCGGAAGCGGCGGGGGTTGTCGTAAGTGAATATGATGCCATCGGCAGCAGTGAGCATCGGATAACGAACGCGGAGGGTAAGACATTCGCTGCGAAGCAATGGTGCGATTTACTGGAACTGCGAGGCGCAGAGCCGATCGCCTGGTATGACAACGACTTTTACGAAGGTGTACCGGCGGTTACTGTCAATAAGTTTGGTGAAGGTGAAGTGTATTATGTCGGCACTTGGCCGGAACCATCGTATTTCTATCAGCTGTTTGAAGACATATTGAAGGAAAAGGAATTAGCGCCCAAGATCCGGCTGCCGGAAGGTGTTGAGCTGTCGATTCGAACGAAGGGGGAGCAAGACTTTCTATTCCTGATCAATTTGACGAATGAGCAACGAGAGATTACGCTGGACGTTCCTTATCGCAGCTTGTTGACCAGCGAGAGGTTGGATCAGAAGTTGACTCTTCCAGCTCTGGGAGTAGATATTTTAACTGTATAAGATCAGCCGTTTTCATATTTAAAAAGGGATGTCTCACAAGGCTTACGACCTTGAGGGACATCCCTTCTCTGCTTTCACTAACATCCACCTAATCTGAATAAGAGTATTGCCAGTTAGTTCATCTTATTTGATTTTGATTTCCAGTTCATCATTCTTGGCTTCCTGCAAATCATCATAGACCTTATCTGGTTTACCACTAAGTTTTAACACCATGGACTCCGGATGGTCCAACAGATTGCTACTGAAAGAATACATCATTCCATCTTCCGATCCGCTTCCACCTACCATGGATAACTTGGTCTGCTTCCCATTACGGGAGGTCGAAATGATCTCGATAGGCCGAACAATCTCGTTGAGCGACAACTTCGTTTTGTAATCAATTTCTTGATCAGGTGCATGGACAAATTTGACCCGAGTTACCAACGGAGACACCTCCACCTCCGACAAAAAGACCTCATACCCTCCAAGAGTAAAAGTCCGATTAACGTTAATGACTTCCGTTTTGGGGATAGAAAACTTGGGATCCAGAGGGAAAGAAACATTCATTTTTTTGGAGAATTGATATTTTCGTTCCTTCTCCCCGTTGCCTGTATAATCCACCACATCTGGTACAACTGAAGACAGCTGGAACTGAAGATTCACTTGCTCAGGCAGCGGTTTATTTCGATTACGCTCAATTGTATTCCGGCCATAAATGGTATGCTTATCCTTCGAAAAATGTATACCTCCTGCACTGCCATTGCCAAGTAAGTCCCCTGTGGAAGCATCCGTCATCTTCATATTAACCGTCGAATACATCTCTTGCGAAGCATCCGTTCTAGCGGTATACAATACGGTTATCCTGTTCTCATCCGCCATAACCGCGTTCACGGTAAACTGATATATTCCTGATGTAACCGTCCGATCCACGAGTTGCACATAACCATAATTGAGCGTTGAAGTAATCGTTGCACGGTCCATATCCGAAGTTAACAGGTCACGAAAGGGCTCTAGTACTCCCCAATGGGTCACAGGCTCAGTATATGTTGCCGGTTGCTGCCCATAGTTTCCAAGCGGGCCTATAAGAAACCAACCCGCAGCCAGAACCGTGACTAGCACTGCCGTGATCCATTTGATACGAAAGGTCCTACCTGATCGTTTTATTCTGCCCTTTGCGAGACCGCGTTGAATTGCAACAGTCGTGTCCGCCGGATTCCAGTGCTGCTTCTCTCTTTTCACCTGATATGCGTCTGCAAGAAGTGCTTTCTCCTCCGGGTTAGTGGTCATGCCAATCCCTCCTATTCCTCATCAACTTGCGCAACTGCTGGAGCCCCTTGTGCTGCCAGGTCTTGATCGTCCCTTCCGGTTTGCCGAGGATCGAGGCAATATCCGTCAGTGTCATGTCGTTATAATATTTCAGCAATAATACATGGCGATATTTTGGTTTCACCTTTTGCAAAAGAGATTCCATAGCAATTCGATTATCATCAACGCTAATCATCCAAGACGCCGGAATGCTGTCCTCCAGATCCTCCTTCGCCAGAGGTGTTGCCCGCTTGCGGCGCCTCTGTTCATCGATGCAGACATAGATCAGAATCCGAATGATCCACGACTTGAACGCCTTCTCATTATTCAGCGTACGACGTTTGATCCAAGCCCGGCACGTCATCTCCTGCACAGCTTCCAGCGCATCTTGCCGGTTACGCAGATAACTGTAGGCAATAGAAATGAGCGTATCTTGATGTTCCATAATGGATTGCACAAATTCCGTCTCGTCTTCGGTCTGTACATAGATCCTCTGGTTCATCTCTGCTTTTGTTTCCACCCCGCATCCCTCCTTCTCTCTCTTTCTGTGGTATAAGACGGGTGAGTGAAGCAAACGGTTTTTATTCATCAAAAAAAAGCTCCGCCATCATCATGAGGAAGCTTGATTACATAGCACTTCGGCCGCCTGTATACTGAATAACGCACAAGCATGAACAATCCAAGATCAACTAACTTACAAATTGCCGGTGACTTCGATCCCGTCGTAATTGGATTCTCCCAGCAGGGATCAAGAGCCTTCATCTCTTCTCCAGTTCGTGGGTCAGTTAAGGGAAATACACGATCCAATGCAGGACAAATATAGTCAAAGTCTTCATTATATATGAACAGCATGTCTTCCATCTCTACTTCAACCGATTCTTCTATGTATAAAGGGGATAAAACAAAACCCACATTCCGCTGTGGACCTTGATACTGATACATGAGCGCAGGAATTGTTCTCTTTGATTTTTTAGCCATATATGCTCCTCCTGTTTCAGGCAAATCTCTTACCGCTCAGAGTTCAAACCAGATTAAACCACCATCAACCTGCCTAGTTTCTTGCTCCATCTGATGCATCCAGCTCCGCGCCTCTTCACCCCAGATATGAAACAAACAGTAGATATACGAATCCCCATCCACAATCTCTTCAAACCCGGAAGCCTCTTCTATCCACACTTCAAGTGCTTTAGGCCAGGAAGGATCTTCACGTTTCAATACAAAGCTGTTGGCTTGGTGTTCTAAGCTGTACATGTTGGTAAACGTTAATGCACTTGCCAAACGCTTTACAACTTCAGGTAAAATCGCAGGCTCCGTTGCTCTAATCCCATATTCCCAGCCCATATGTACAACCTCCTTCAGACTTCGTTCGCTCCAGATTGTTGCTTTTGTTCATGCATTTGATCGATTGAACGATCCAACCACAACTCATACCAGTCCAGAAAATGCAATCGATTCGTATTGCCCCAATACTGATCAGGATAAATTCCGTTGCGGTTAGCCCGGTCATCAACCCAGATTTCTCCGTAGGAGGCTCCCTTAACGATCAGATTCATGGATACGCCACAGCCAAAATCACTGATGCGCAGCATGCCTGCCGACCACTTTGGATCAAAATATTCGCGTTCCAGCGCTTCCCATTCCTCTTCTTCCTTGCTGTCATCGAACCAGTCATAGTTCCAGTTCCATGCTTCCGTGAATTGGAAAGGGTCCGAGATCGCATTCAGCTCATCATCATAACCAAGCACAGCGTATACGCCATCATCCGGGTTTTCCAGACCATAATAAGGTCCTGCACCAGCCGTTCCCATATGAAGAAGCCATAGCTTATAGTCCTCCAGCAACTCAATTCGCCATTTCTGTTCAAATTGCGCAATATCCTTCTGTGTCCATACAGGTGCCATTTCATATTCATGGTTTTCTGCGCCAAACAGCTCCAGATCCGGGTCCAGACTTCGGAGAGTGATCAACTTTTCACGCATACGTTCCAGTTGTACAGTGTACATAATCTACCTCTCCTCCTTTGCTACTCCATTACGTTTGTTCCACGGCGTACCCGCGTTGCTGTAACTCATCCAGTGCTGCTGCCACATCTCTCTCAGGACACAACTGCTTAATCAGTCTGGCGGTCACCGGTTTTCCTTCATATACTTCAGCTACGGCTTCCAACGGCAGATCCGGCAAGTCATAGTACCCTTTTGCCCAATCAGCGTAATCTTCCGAGTTCTTATTCAAATATCCCAGTAAAAATTCTGCGCCACCTCTGGCGTCCGCTTCATCTTCCTCGGCTATGGCCATCTGAATCCAGTTACCAACCATCCATGACAAGTCGTTCCCTTCCTGCCATAGGCAAAAGGTCACATCCTCCAGATCCAATGTTTCCTCCTGATCTCTCAGAACAGCCATCAACGCCTCCGGCACTTCATCGTACATGCCCGGATAAATCTCACCATCCTCACGAGCATGCGGACTTAAAGGTGACTCATGATCAAATCCCTTGATCAACGTGCCTGAATCCGTAAACAATACATGCAGATGATCACCTGCGCCGTTATTGATGCTTCCCCATGCCACACCTGGCTGAAGTTTAGCTTCATAATGATGAACGCGTAGCCATTCTTCCTCCGAAAAGATGATATCCAAAGCAGCGAGTATTCTCATCCGTTTACGCAGGGCATCTGCATTCATCATCGTTATCTCATTCCAATCCTGCATATGAATCCCTCCTGTTTGTATATGTGCACTATATCCGGATTAATTCATCCAGCGTGTTATTTCCCTGAATACTTGGTGTCATGACAATGGTGATCCGACTGGCTTCTCTGGAGACGATACACGCATAATTTCCGGGCTTTAGCTGAAACAGAACCCCTTCACACGTCTCATCCGGCTCCAATTCACCCCCAGTGACATCATCCGCCGCTCCCAGATAGACTTGCCCAGACGGAACTTGCAGATAATACACCTTTTCCCGTTCCGCTGCGTGATCTGGATTTGAATCCTTCTCTACATCCTCCAGGCTCCATTCCACCTCATACACTCCATCCGCACCCAGATTCAGGAACAGACAATGACCTGCATTCACCTCAGCCAGCTCATCCACTGGAATGGACCACCAGTCCGAAGTATCCTCAAGCCGATGTTTTAACGCTGCCAGATCATACAGGCACAATGTTGCCGTATCTGTAACCATTTGAAATGTTCCTCTCATATTCACCCGTCCCTTCTGTCTGATCCAGGTCTGACCTCAGAAATATATTCCATCATTATATCAAGCCTGATACACGTGTAAAAGGAACCCATGGACCATCTCTGCTTGCGCAACTCTTCATTTCTCGCTCCAAATGGTCGATATAAGCATAACTGACTTTTTTTGAACCTGATGGAGGAAGCCAAGCCATGTCAATTAACAATAGAAAAGAACCCTTTCGCTACACATTGAAGGAACCAATCCACTTTGAGATCTATATTCTCAGCATCAACGGGGTTAACGCACCAGCCAAACCCATTCAGGCCGAACTCTGCGATATCAGTCGATCCGGCTGTCAGCTGTCATTTCCGCTGTCCCTTCCTGTAGAGAATAACGATATTCGGATTGGAATGAATATGCTGCTCTTTGAAGACCCTCTATATATGGAAGGCACTCTCCGCTGGGGTCAAGAAAAAAATACCTCATGGCATTATGGTGTTCAACTCGAAATGCAGGATGGGAACCAGGACCGTCTCTCTAGAGAGATGCGAATGCTTGCAGGTCAAGGCAAAATTATTGTGAAATAGTTAGATGCCATATAGCCTGATAACAAAAAAACAAAAAAACAGCCCAATCAAATTGGACTGTCGCAAGATGAAACTCTTTATGCCGCTTTACTAACTGTCGCTGGTTGTTCCATTTTGGACCAGTTCACGGTTTTTTCAAGAACCACTGAGACCAATACCCCAATGACGAGACCATTGCTTATGATCGGAATGAGGTACATGGGCAAAGTTTGAAAGGCCTCAGCAGGAATATTCATGACCGCAACTCCCGTGAGGACCGGCAGCGCTACACGATAGATCGTTTTAGAATTAAACGTTGTACCTTCAAGCGTTCTTAGTGCCGTGCCGAACATCTGAAGATAAGCCACAAACAAAACCGCACTGCCGACGCTTGGTGGTATTTGTGCAAAAAATGCTGTCACTGAAGGTGTAAGACCTATCACACATAACATCCCCGCTCCAATTATCAAGGCAGCACGACGCAGAATGCGAGTACTCTCCAAGAATCCGATCGATGATGCAAATAAACCAAAGGGCAGCACACCTACACAGGCTGACAACATCGTGAACAGACCCGTTAGCGCATAGGAATGCCTATACTGACGGCTTGTTGTTTCTGTCCGGTATAGTTTCTCAACTGTGCTTAATGTGGTGATCGAATTCGTCATGTTCACCAACCCCACGAAAAATGCAGTAATGACAATACCCGGTTCCCATCTGGGTGCTCCCCACGGAAACAGTTCAAGACCTGCCGGGGCCTGATTAGGCTGTCCGCCATGTTGTCCAGGAAACAATAGACTATAAGCGATCCAGCCTGCCACAATCCCAATCAGGATCGCGTAGTTCCCCAGTTTCCCCCTACCCTTTAATTGAATCCATGCCACCAAAAATGCAATGACAACGGACAATGCGGCAACAGGCAGATCGAAACGACCAAACTCCGTATATCCAATCATACCTTTGAAAAAATTCATCGTTAATTGAATCGTCATTAAGAACAACATGGCACTCTTCACCATAGGTGTGAACAGCTTTTGCAGCACTTGCGCTGCTCCCAGCCAACCCAGAATCACCATCGTTAGTCCCGCTAATAGAAAACCTGCAGCCAGTCCACCGCCAATACGTTCCAGACTCATACCAGCCGATGAAGCAGATACCGTCAAACTTAGCGTCAATCCCCACCATAACCCTGACGGACCATCCATAATCGCATATCGATGACCAAATACGGCTTGAAGAATACACACTGCTCCGGTAAGGATAAATGCGTGCTGCATGGAGGCAGCGATGGCATCCGGAGACAGATGAAAATTATGTCCAATGGATAGCGGAACAACAACGGTATTGGTAAACAGGAAGAAAAACCACTGTATACCTGCCAAAATCAGTGAAGATACGTCCTTCATATTCTTTTGTGAAAAATGCTCTTGATGTCTGTTCATTCGTTGGAATATCCTTTCACTGTTCTGTATCATAAATGTATAAGTCTCTTCAGACTTGGGTTAATAGTCGTTCCATCTCGGCATACCGATGTCGGCTCGCATGTGCAAGCGGTGTAATCCCATCCCGATCCGCGATCTTTGGATCTGCACCATATTGCAAAAGCAAGGCAACAATCTGCTGGTGACGCGGCCCACCATCTCCTAAAATGACCGCTTCCAGCAAGGCTGTCCACCCCAGGTTGTTGATATGGTTCACATCCACATCACTGCGTGTCAGCAGAAGCTCCACAATGTCCACATGGCCCCGATCCGCTGCTGGGATAAGAGCTGTGCCGCCAAAACGATTCGTTAACCTCGTATCTGCACCTGCTGTAATCGCCAATTCGACCATGTCATACATACCCTCAGCACTCGTGTATAACAGCAGGTTGTCCAATCGTGCATCCCGAAGATTAATGTCGGCTCCGGCATCCACTAACATCCTTGCCGTGTCTATCTTGTTACCGTGCACCGCAGCCAGCAGAGGTGTTCGCCCCAATGCATCCCGTTCATTCAACCGGCTACCCTGTTGTGTGATAAATCGAATGACCTCATCGGTATGGCCCGCTTGAGCAGCATCATGTATTGTTCTAACCACGTTGTTTTATCCCCCAATTCAAGGTCTTTCTCATGCAGTAATATTCATATAGAAACCAAACCCTGTTAGTCAGGTATGCAAATCTAATGTATGGTAACATAAGATCGTAGTATATTAAAAATACATGTTTTGTTGGCTTTCCATACGAATTACATATACATTGCAGGCGAAGGAGAACAACCACTTGGATATCAAACAATGTCGCTATTTTATTGCCATTGCTGAGGAGAAACAGATTACAGCAGCAGCCCGAAGACTTCACATGGCTCAGCCACCCTTAAGCCAGCAGCTTAAGTTAATGGAAGAAGAGCTTGGTGTGATTCTATTTGAACGCAAAGGGCGCATGATGGAGCTAACGCAGGCGGGTCGCAGCTTCTATGATTATGCGGTTACCTTGACCAAATATATGGAGGAAGCTGTAATGGAGATGCAAAGTTTCCGTCACGGCATACGGGGCAAACTCGCCATCGGCATCAATACCATATCGGATCGCCTGATCCCGCAAGCACTGCAACAGTTTCGCACCACCCACCCACAGGTTACCTATAAAATTCAGCAAAATGAGTCTGCACAATTATGCCGCCTGCTGGAAGATGGCAAAGTTGAACTCGCCTGTGTACGCATGCCCGTCCAGACAGAACGCTATGAGGTGCTGCACCTGCCACAGGAACGACTCTTCTATATTTCTTCAACACCGCTTGATAGTCCGACAGAGATGGGACCAGGAGCGGAGATGGGGACTTATTTTGAGCAGCTTACAGGTATCCCTCTACTGCTTCCAAGCACAGAAGGACTCGGTATGTTCGAGCTAATTTTGGACAAGTTCCGGGAGCATCAGGTTACCCCCTCCATCATGGGTGAGTGCTCAGACATTAATATGTTGCTGGAACTGGTCCGACTCGGCTTCGCCAGTTCCATCGTGCCTCACACGGTACTACAGCTATATCACGAGCACCCATTCCACGTATATCGCATCCAGGATCAGCATTCCACGGTTGGCTCGGCGCTGGTCTGGCTGCAGAACCGTTATCTGTCCAAGCCTGCACAACACTTTGTGCAATTGGTTCAGGGAATGCTTCCCGTGGTGTAAAAGGCTATAAGCAAAAAACAGCAGCTTTACCGGATTACATTCCGGTGAAGCTGCTGTTTCATTTTATGGTTAAGCTTTAGCTGTGAACAACAAGTCTTTTTCTTTGATCGTAGTGCGACCAGCAGACTCAATGGACTCATACTGATGCATGTTTGTAATAATGACTGGTGTAATCGTTGTATAACCGGCTTTTTCGATCTGTTCCCGGTCGAACTCCATCAGTACATCACCTACGGTTACCTTCGCACCTGCTTGAACTTTAGGAGAGAAGAACTGACCTTTCAACTTCACGGTATCAATCCCGATATGAATCAACATTTCTGCGCCTGTATCACTTACCAGACCAATGGCATGTCCACTCTTCGATAACGAGAACACGGTTCCGTTGATCGGAGATACAACGCGGCCCTCAGATGGTTGAATCGCGAATCCTTTACCCATAATCTCTTCAGAGAATGCAGGGTCCGGCACTTCGCTCAGCGGTTTAACTTCACCTGTGATTGGGCTGAATACTTGCTCATCTTGTGCTTTTGCTTCTTCAGTTACAGCAGCAGAAGTTGTTGCTGCTGGTGTTGCCGGCTCAGCTGCTGGTGCAGCTACTGGCTCCGATGCATTTTCTTCTTGGAACCCAAGAATGTACGTCAGTACTGCCGCTACTAACAATGCAACTAAAGCACCTCCAACAGCATAAATGAGTGTACTTATATCTGAACTGATATAGGCAGCAACACTTGGCAAACCTGCAAGACCTACTGGTACAAATGCTTTTGCTTGGAAAATACCCATAAATGCACCACCTGCCGCTCCACCGATCAGGGCTGCAATAAACGGTTTTTTAAATTTCATGTTGATACCATACATGGCCGGTTCAGTAATTCCCATAAAAGCAGTGAGACCCGTGGAGTAGCCAAGAGATCTGGTTTGAGCATTTTTTGATTTCAACGCAACACCAACGGCACTACCTGACTGCGCCCAGTTCGCTGCAAACATTAAAGGAATAATATAGTCATAGCCCAACGTTGCTATCGAACCAACAACGATTGGCAGCAAGGCATAGTGCATACCCGTGATGATCAGCAGTGACATCGTTCCACCAATCAGGATACTTGCAAAGATAGACATATTGTCGAACAACCAAGCAATACCACCAGACAAACCATTACCGAGTACCGTCCCTAATGGACCAACGGTAATCAAGGTCAGCGGAACCATAATCAACAGAGTTACTGTTGGAACAACCAAGAGCTTCAGAGAAGCATGAGTAACATGATTAACTGCTTTCTCTACATAAGAAGCAATCCAGATAGCAAGAATAATTGGGATTACACTAGAAGCGTAAGTTGCGGCAATAACCTTAATCCCTGCAAAAGTTGAATCCCCTTCGACTAGTAATGCCGTAATCGTTGGATGCATAATGCCCGCCGCGAGCGCTGCACCAATATACATATTGCTACCCAGTTTGCGTGCAGCACTGATCGCCAGAATGATTGGCAGGAAGTAGAATGCACCGTCACCGATTGCAGACAAAATGATGTAGGTCGAGCTGGTGTCGGACAACCATTCAAGTGCAACAAGGATGGCCACGATCCCTTTGATCATACCTGCACCTGTAATCGCTGGCAGAATCGGTGTAAATATACCGGAAATGAAGTCGAACAACGCACTTACCGGATTTCTCTTTTTCTTCTCCCCAGTTGAAGCACTTGATGTTGCATTATCTGCGTTTGGAGATTTGGACATGTTGCCAACAAGTGCGTTATACACGACAGGTACATCGTTACCGATGATAACCTGGAACTGTCCACCGTTCTCCATCACGCCCATCACACCTGGTGTATTTTTTAGCGTCGCTTTGTCCGCTTTTTGGTTGTCATTCAGGTTAAATCTGAGTCTTGTCATACAGTGTGTGACTTGATCGATATTCTCTTCGCCACCAACAAGCTTCAAAATATCCTTGGACAATTGTTGTTTATCCATTGTGTTTTGCTCCTTTTATGTGTAATGAAGGTTAAAAAAAAACCTAAACACTGAATAATGACAAAGCAGAAAAGCTTATCATTATTCAACGTTTAGGTTTTGCCTTTTTAGCAGTAACAATCCCAACTTTATTCAATTGTTTGTTCATTTCTGACAACTCGTTCAATATGAATGGTTAGATACAGTATTTCTTCCTTGGACAACAACCGATTATAGATCTTACGCGTATAGTCGCTGATCCTTACTGCACATGCATGTGCTTCCGGATACTGCTTGCTCACCAAGTCATGAAGCGGGTTATCTTCTTCTTTATCTTCAATCGCCGTTCCTTGCAGCACACGTTGGGCAAAGAACTTCAGATGAGTTAAAAATCGATAATAACTCAATGAATCTTCATCAAGTTCAATCACAAAGCTACGTCTTACGATGTTAAGTATGTCCTTAACAATGTTTGTAATACTGATCGTTTCCCTCATCTCACCGTTCATCTGGGCATTAACCAGATGCATTGCAATGAATGCGCATTCGTCTTCGGGTAACAGGACACCTAAAGTTTCCTCAATAATCTGTAGCGCCTTGAGTCCAATGGCATATTCCTTCCGGTACATGCGCTTGATCTCCCAGAACAATGCGTTACGGATCTGCAATCCTTGACGATGTCGATCAATGGCAAAATGAATATGATCCGTCAGTGAAATGTAGATGCTTTCATGCAGCTTCTCACCTAACACCGTCTCGGCATAACGGATAATCTCATCCGAGCACTCGACATATTCAACCGGGATATCAGACAGAAGTGTTTTAAGTTTCTGTGATACTTCCTTACTTTCAAGCGAGAATATTTTTTCGACGAGACTTTCGTCAATCGATTCACCAGTATGCTTTTTGAAGGCAATTCCACGTCCCATAACGACCAGTTCGTTTCCTCCCGGATCAATTACGGTAACTACGTTGTTGTTCAGCACCTTCTCAATTTTCATTTCTTCACATCACCTTGCACCGTCAAAGTAGTAAAAGGCAAAACCAAAGCAGGTCACGAAATATGCCCCGCTTCTGGTTTTGCCTGATTGAACAGTAACAATCCAGTATTCATTAGCCTTAGGCCCATCTTACCATATAATTATCCATATGACAATGTTTTTGTGAAAGCGGTTAATGTGCGTTAATGTGACATCAGAAGGTGCTTGTACAACTATGCTTGCAGAACTAGTATTTACTCGTTGTTATTCTTAAGACTTGCGCCATTTGTACTAATAACTTCCTTGTACCAATGGAATGATTTTTTCTTGTAACGATCCAATGTTCCTGAACCATCATTGTTGCGGTCTACATAGATGAAACCATAACGTTTCTTCATCTCTGCTGTTGAAGCACTTACCAGGTCAATACAGCCCCATGACGTATAACCCATCACTTCTACGCCATCCTCAAGAGCTTCGCCCACCTGTACCAGATGGTCATTCAAGTATTGAATACGGTAATCATCGTTCACCGTTTTATTGCCATTTTCGTCCGTGATTAACTCATCCACTGCACCCAGACCATTTTCGACAATAAACAATGGTTTTTGATAACGGTCCCAGTATTTGTTCAGCGTTACGCGTAGTCCTTGCGGATCGATCTGCCAGCCCCACTCACTCGCTTTGAGATAAGGGTTCTGCACACCTGCGAACAGGTTTCCTTTTCCTTCAACCCGTTTCTCCGGATCACCTGTCTCACAGATACTTACATAATAACTGAACGAGATAAAGTCTACGGTATGCTTCAGAATTTCAGCATCGCCATCTTCAAACTTGATATTGATATTATTCGCTTTGAAATAACGATTAATGTATTTTGGATAGTAACCACGTGCATGGATATCAGCAAAGATATCATTGCGCTGTTCCGCATGCATTGCTGCAACCACATCATCCGGATTCGGAGTCAGCGGATACGTAGGCATGCTCAGTACCATACAGCCGATTTTGGCTTCAGGCATAATTTCATGACCCAGTTTAACAGCCAGGGCACTAGCTACCAATTCATGATGGATCGCTTGGTACAGATCCTGTTTGGACAGTTCTGCTTTTGGCGTGTAGATCCCGCCGCTCATGAATGGTTCCTCCAGAATGGAGTTGATTTCATTAAACGTCAGCCAGTATTTCACTTTGCCTTTGTAACGGTTAAACAGCACTGTTACATAACGCTCGTAGAAATCAATCATTTTACGGTTAACCCAGCCATCATACGTTTTGGACAAATGTAGTGGTGTCTCATAGTGAGAGATCGTTACGAGTGGTTCAATACCATATTTGTGGCACTCATCGAACAGGTCATCGTAGAATTGCAGACCTTTCTCATTTGGCTCCAATTCATCACCTTTAGGGAAGATACGGGACCACGCGATGGATGTACGGAACACTTTGAAGCCCATTTCAGCAAAAAGTTTAACATCCTCTTTGTAGCGGTTGTAGAAATCGATACCGATCAGTTTCAGGTTATCTTCTGTAGGTGCTTCCGTTCTAGGTGTTGTAATCCCGTGTGGCATTACATCTTGAACAGACAGACCTTTGCCATCTGTATTATAAGCTCCTTCAAGTTGGTTGGCTGCTACAGCGCCGCCCCATAGGAAGTCCTTCGGAAATGGTGTTGTCATGTCAATCATTCCTCTCTAATTAACGGTATTTTCATTCTTTGTCTAAATACATTACTCTATCCTTTGCCAACAGGAAAAAGCGGACAATCTCCAACTAAAAGGGCTGTCAGGAACATCAGATTCCTTCCATGCCAACTTTCGTGTTAGGTTTTGCCCGCTTTTTATGCGGTAACAATCCTGGAAACGAGAGAACTACAGCTGTTCACCATTGCTGGAGATTACGTTTTTGTACCAGTCGAATGAATCCTTTTTGGAACGTTTGAGAGTTCCGTTACCTTCGTCATCCAGATCCACGTAGATGAAACCATAACGTTTGGACATTTCGGAAGTGGACATACTCACAAGGTCAATCGGGCCCCATGCTGTAAATCCAATCAGATCGACGCCGTCTTTGATGGCTTCTTTCATTTGTTCGATGTGTTTTTTCAGGTAATCCACACGATAGGAGTCATGGATCGAACCGTCTTCTTCAACACGGTCATATGCACCCAGACCATTTTCTACGATGAACAATGGTTTCTGATAGCGATCCCAGAAGTTGTTCAGGGTTACGCGCAAACCGATCGGATCGATCTCCCATCCCCAGTCGGACGCTTCCAGATAAGGGTTTTTCACGCCGCCAGTCAGGTTACCCGTTGTTTCTTCCTTGTCTGCAGATGCAGATTTGGTTACGGACATGTAGTAACTGAAGGAGATGAAATCAACGGTATTGTTCAGCAAGATCTCATCATCGCCTGCTTCTTTTTGAATCACGATGTCGTTTTCTTCAAAATAACGAGCCATGTAGTTCGGGTATTTACCACGAGCGTGCATGTCCGTGAAGAAGAGGTTGATCTGATTCTCGTGTTGAGCCAGACGAACATCTACCGGATTACATGTTGCTGCATAGGTTTCCATACGAGCAAGCATACAACCCACTTGGGAACCAGGGATAATTTCGTGTGCAAGCTTCGTTACCAATGCACTTGCTACAAATTGATGATGCAGCGCTTGATAAGTGGTTTGCAGCTTGTTGTCCACTTTATCGATCAGAATGCCGCCGCCAGTGTACGGGCTGAACAGCATGACATTAATTTCATTAAACGTCAGCCAGTATTTCACTTTATTTTTATAACGGTTGAACACCGTTTCTGCATATCTAACATAGTGCTGGATTACTTCACGGCCAGCCCAGCCGTTATATTTTTGCGTCAAGCCAAGCGGAGTCTCATAGTGAGACAATGTAACGAGCGGCTCGATGCCATATTTCAACAATTCGTCAAATACTTCATCGTAGAATTTCAAGCCTGCTTCATTTGGCTCTTGATCATAACCGTTCGGGAAAATACGTGCCCAGTGAATGGACAAACGGAATACTTTGAAGCCCATTTCGGCAAACAATGCAATATCTTCTCTAAAGTGATGGTAGAAATCGATACCAAAACGTTTCGGGAAACGTTCTTCAATTTTGCCGGAGAGGATCTCTTCAATTCGGGAAGAGGAAATTTCCATGGCATGTCCGCCTGTACGCTTCTCTTTCGGAACATGAGCGATCATGTCCGCTGTGGAGAGGCCTTTGCCGTCCTTATCGAATGCACCCTCCAATTGATTGGCAGCTGTAGCGCCGCCCCATAGGAAGTTTTCGGGGAATCCTTTTTTTGCCGTGGTCATGAATAACAACCTCTTTTCGAAATTTATTTTGGTTTTTCCAGGTGAAAAATGGTGTAATTTAGAGCAGAAAACAAGAAAAACCTAAACTCAAGGTAAAATAGCACCAAAAAAGGAGCTTTCATTTCACCATCAGTTTAGGTTTTGCCTGTCTTCACAGTTACAATCCATCAAAAGATGTTATTGCATATTCTGTTGTGTTTGCTCTTGTAATGTAAGCGTAACATATCTATTTTGCAAAATCAACTTCACTGGATCATATGATCGTTCGCACACTCTCACCATCGAAAAAATTAACGCGGCATACGCATAATCGCTGCCCTTAATGCCTGCGCTCCTTCCTCCGTTTCCAGGTAAACAGCGGGACTTTGGTCCCCTAAAGCCGGGATATCTTTCGCTATCCAATCAAAAGCGTACTCCCCCATTTCACACAAAAGCACCCGACTTATATCTGCCGGAATCCCTTGTAATCTCGCACGTTCTACCCACGCGTGGTCCAACTTTTGTTCAAGTTCTTCAAACCCTTCGGAAAATGAGTCCCAGCTTGCCTGATTAAACTCCTTTAAATAGATACCTTTCATACTCATGTAATTTCACTCCCTGGATTGCAATTAATAACACCGAAGTCCTATCTGACACAATTCATCCTTAAGCCGCTTGAATCCGTTTCTGTAACAGGTAGACTTAATTTTAAATGTTTTTCGGGGGAAAGAACAGTCAAGGAGGATTCAATAATGACTCAGGAAGAAAACACATCCGGTTGGGATGCGATTGATCAATCCATGCGTGAATTGTATGGGGAACAAGAGCCAAAACACTACGGCACTGCCCTTCCGTACATGCTCGGAGGTCCCGATCCACTCGATGGTATTAGCGTTTATGAGGTGAACACACCCATGCCTCACTGGCATTTTGTTACCTACGGTTTCTCTGAATTATATGAAAAAGAGATGCAGGATGCATCCAAGAACGGGTATGGATTCGAACTCACCTTTCGTCTTACACGCAGTGAAGCAGAGACTGATCCGCCAGCCTGGGCGCTGAATCTGCTACAGAATGTAGGACGTTACGTGTTCAACAGCGGAAACATCTTTCAGCCAGGAGATTACATGGATGCCAATGGCCCCATCTGTTTGGAGTCTGATACTTTGCTGACTGCTCTCTCGTTTATTGAAGATCCGGATCTACCCGCGATCTCTACGCCTAATGGTTCAGTGCAATTTATTCAGATGGTTGGCATTACAGGTCGGGAACTGGAAATGATTCAAAGCTGGAATGCTCGTGGATTCCTGTCTGCCTCCTCCATGTTCATGCCCAAATATGTGACGGATCTGATGAGAAATTCGTACGCAGATATTCCTTCGGTTATACAAGCGGTTGAGGATGGAATGGAGCAGGACGGGTCCAGCACAGCGTTTTTATTCATACAACAACTGACTTGGGAGTCTCCTCGCAAAAAATTGCTGCAAAAATCGGTTCCGGCCAAACTCCAGCTTGGAGCCAAACAAGCCGCATTAGTTGGCACCATCCTTCGTAGCCGAATTTCGAAAGGTGCCTCTCTATCCTTGATCGGACCTGATACGAATATTCTATTCGAAGCAGGAGAACAGCCAGCCGTATTGGAATCGGACAGACAAGTTACCCTGACGGTGAACAAACAAATTGTTGAGGAGCTGGCAGAGAACCTTCGCCCGGTTGAAGGAACATTTGAGATAACTTCATTGGATCATATTCTCGTTCAGATTGTTAGAACAGAAATCAAGGACCAAGAAGGACATGTCATTCAAACGATTGGATGAGAACTGTACAGCAAGGAGGTAACAACATGCCTGCCATTACATTTGCCTCACAACACGAAGAGTCCCCAACTTGCTCTCATGCAGCAGGAACGGCCCCGTTCGACTATTTACCAAAATCCAGTCTGGATAGGCTTCGTAAAATCAATCATTTCCTGATTCATGCATTCCAGAACAGTATCTCGGTTATCAAAGAGAATTTAACGGGCACTTATCTTTTTCTACTCGCCGATACCAACGGTGTGCTCCTCTCCATGAATTACAGTTCAGATCTAAAAGCTGTAGTAGAACATTCCCCCATTCGTCCGGGCATGTTCTTCACTGCAAAGAGCTGTGGAGTTAACGCCATATCAGAAACGATGGATAACAATAAGCCTGTACTGCTGCTCCCCGAGCAGCATGAAAGTCCTTATTTTCAAAGCTGGCATTGTTACGCCGCACCTCTGTCCATGGGTTCGCAACATGTCGGTTATCTGGATGTGTCCACCATTAATGCGGATATGCAGGGTGAACTGATCGCCATTGCCAAGCTAATTCCAGCGTACATGCAGAACTGTTACCAGAGTCAACAGACTGCTGAACTGTGCGACAAACCGGCAGTGGAGTTCACCGAGCGTCAGTTAACCATTCTGGAGATGATAGCCGGAGGCCTCACGGTAAAAGCCATTGCTTTGAAATTAAAGATCAAGGAATGCACCGTGAATCATCACAAAAAAGTGATTTTTAACAAATTAGGTGTGCAATCCAGCACAGAAGCTGTTTCAATTGCCAGCCGAATGTCTTATGTATAGAAGACCCCTATAGATTCCTATAGGTAGTATATGAGAACGTTTGTGCTACAATTTAGGAAGCAGGCAACATGTAGAGAGAGAGAAACAAACACACACACATTTCAGGAGGGTAATATGACAATTCCAAAAAAAGCTTCTTTATTCGCCATGCTCATTATGATTATGCTGGTTGCAGCCGCTTGCGGTGACAAAGCAGATAACACAGCTGCAACAGAAGAGCCTACCCCGACAGAAACAACGACTGGTACTGATTCTGATACAGCGAATACAGAAGAAACAGAAAACACAGAACCAGCAAGCGAAGAGTCCAAGGAAACTGATAATTCCCAAGACGTTGAGCTGGGGACTACGGAAAAAGGTTCTTACACCAATGACTATTTTGGCGTATCTCTGAAATTCCCGGAAGCATGGGAGTTCCAGGATGCTGCAGGCATGAATGAGCTGACAAGTGCTTCATCCGAAGCGATTGCTGGTGATGATGAAACGAAGAAAAAACAAATTGAACTGTCTCAGACCAAAACATTGAATCTGCTTATGGCTTCAAAGTACCCATTGGACGGAGGTCAAGTTGGCCCTTCCGCTATGGCCATTGCTGAGAAAGTAAGCTTGTTGCAAGGCATTCGTACAGGTAAAGACTACCTGGAAGCAACCAAAAAATTCATGGTGGATAGCCAGTTCCCTTACGATTATAAGGAAATGACAACGGAAACCATCGGTGGTAAAGAGATGGATCTGATGCAAATCACGATGGATCCAGGTGACGGTTCAACCGTTACTCAAGATTACTATAGTACAATTATTGAAGGATATGCTTTCAACTTCATATTCACTTACGTGGATGATAAGACCAAAGCCGAGATTGATACCATCAAGAAATCGGTTCAATTCAAATAATCGCTTTTGATTACTGCCATTATACAAAGAACATATAACTCAACCCCGATAACGATCTGTGGAGATCATCGTCGGGGTTCTTTTGTAGTTAAAAAGACTATATATTGCACTAGCTAGATATAGCTACCCAGTGCCCTTCCGTGACTTCTACCCACTTGGAATGTTCCAGATTATAACGGTCCTCTACTTCAACATTTTCTCTTGTTGTTTCTTTGACAACATGTCTCTTTTTCTTCGCTTCTACCGCTGGGTCAGGCACAGGAATAGCGGACAGCAATGCCTTGGTATAGGCATGTTGCGGATTGGAATAGAGTTCTTCACTCTCGGCCAGCTCCACAATTTTCCCGTTATACATGACAGCTACTCGGTCACTGATATGTTTAACCATGGACAAGTCATGCGCGATGAAGAGATACGTCAATCCGAGTCGCTGCTGTAACTCTTCAAGCAATTGTACGATCTGAGCCTGTATCGACACATCCAGTGCAGACAACGGCTCATCACATACGATGAATTCAGGTTCCACAGCCAGAGCTCGTGCAATACCGATCCGCTGTCTCTGTCCACCCGAGAATTCATGTGGATAACGCTGCGCATGGGTAGGATCAAGACCCACCATCTCCAGTAGTTCCTCCACCCGCTTCTCCCGCTGAGATGCTGTACCTGCAAGTTGATGAATATCAAGGGCTTCTCCAATGATATCCATAATCCTCATTTTGGGATTCAGAGATGCATATGGGTCTTGGAAGATGATCTGCATATGTCTGCGCATCGTTTTCATCTCCGAAGCTGACAAGCGATTGAGCGGGACTCCTTTAAAGAGTACATCTCCACCTGTTGGCTCATGCAATCGCAAAATCGCACGCCCCGTGGTTGATTTTCCGCTGCCGGATTCCCCTACAACGCCGAGTGTCTCTCCTTGACGAATATGGAAACTGATATCATTCACAGCCTTTAAGGTGTTGCCTTTCCCCAGATTAAAATGTTGTCTGAGCGATTTCACCTCAAGCAACGGCTGATCATCCTCGAGATCTCTCGGGACCAACGATACCGGTTTTGGCTTTTTCTTCTGATCCAGACGTGGTAATGCATTCAGAAGTCTGATCGTATACGGGTGTTTGGGATTAGCAAAAATCTCTGTTGTAGTCCCGGTTTCCACGATCTGCCCTTCTTTCATAACAACAACCCGATCACACATGCCTGCCACTACGCCCAGATCATGCGTGATCAGAATAATCGATGTACCCAGTTGATCCTGCATATCTTTCATCAAACTCAGAATCTGTGCCTGAATTGTAACGTCCAGTGCGGTTGTTGGCTCATCGGCAATGAGCAATTCAGGACGACAAGCAAGTGCAATACCAATCATGACCCGCTGGCGCATGCCTCCGGAGAATTCGTGCGGATACTGGTTATAGCGTATTTCGCTGCGAGTTATCCCCACCCGCTCCATCATGGCAATCGCCTGTTTCTTGGCTTCCCTTTTGGACACCTTCTGGTGTTTGATCAGACTTTCGGAGATCTGTTTACCCACTTTAATAGTCGGATTAAGAGAACTCATCGGGTCCTGAAAGATCATACCAATATCACGCCCACGGATGCTCTCCATCTCTTTCTGCGTTTTATTCGCCAGATCGACCCCTTTGAACAGAATCTCTCCATTTTTCATCTGTGAAGGCGGCGATGCAAGCAGCCTCATAATGGAACGTGCGGTTACACTTTTTCCACTGCCCGATTCGCCTACAATCCCCAGCGTCTCGCCTTTGCGCACTTCAAAACTCACTTCTCGCACTGCCTGAAACTCACTCTCTCCAGAATGAAAAGAGACCGATAGATCATTAACTTTCAGTAAAGGTTCCATGTCATCACCAGCTCTCATCCGTTTTTTCACATTCACTCATCTCATATGTATACCATTTAATTCCTTGACAATTGTTTAGACCCTAAATAATATATACTATATCAATCGGAATAATGCAATTTAAACCTGAATGAAAGGAGGCACGCTTGGTTTGAATCTTGCAGAAGGCAGCAGACTCTCGCGGTTGGTGCACAATTTAAGTTTTATTTATGGCAAAATGCTGCTTCATCCTTCCTACCGATATGTTCTGTTCATTCTTGGATTACCGATCAATCTGGTCGTGTTTCTAATATGGCGTTCGAATCGAAAAAATGACGGCTGGGTAGCTGCCAGGCAGACGGCTGAGCAAGAACTGCTCGCTTCTTCCTATCGGAACAAGCTGAAGTTGGAAGTCGAAGAACAGCTGCGGCGCAAACATCGTTTTTTCCAGCAGCAGGTCAGTGAGGAAGAATTCAGACGTCAGACCGAGGAATGGTTGGAAGAAACGGTTCAGAAAGAGTTGAAAGAGCGGACTTCTCTCATACTTCAGGAACAGGGAAGTCAACGTCTTACGATGGCCGATACATTCCACACCCTTATCGACAAACCATGGTTTTTCGCGATATCGATTATTCCCGGCTGTCTGATGTATGGCATCCTGTTTTTGTATGGAAATCCTTATCTAAAGTACATATTTGAAAGAATACTGATGACAGTATTTGTCATTCTGGGCGTAGCCACACTCGTATTTACGATTTTGTATCTGTCTCCGTTCAACCCGGCAGCTAACATTCTCGGAGAGACAGCAACGCAGGAACAGATTGCAGCATTCAATCAGGTGTATGGCTTGGATCAGCCTTATCTTACACAGCTCTGGAACAATATTAAGGGAGTTGCTCTCTTCGATCTTGGCAAGTCTTTTGCAGGAAATGAAGACGTAACAGCAACGATTGCAAGAAAGTTTCCAATTACATTGACGCTAGCGGTCATCTCCCTGCTATTAGCACTTGTCATTGCGTTACCCATCGGTATCATCTCAGCGATTAAGCCTAATTCATGGTTCGATTATACGTTTATGTTCATCGCTCTGATTGGATTATCGATCCCAAATTTCTGGCAAGGACTTATTTTCATTCTGAACTTTTCGATCAAATTGCAGTGGCTTCCCGCCACCTTCAACCCGCAGAACTGGCTGTCGATCATTATGCCAACCATTGTTCTGGGCACGGGACTTACAGCTGCGGTGGCACGGATGACCCGGTCTTCTACACTGGAAGTCATTCATGAGGATTATGTGATGACCGCTCGCGCCAAGGGGTTAAGCGAACGTCAGGTCATGCTGAAACATGCTGTACGTAATGCATTGATTCCAATCGTGACTGTGGTTGGACTCCAATTCGGTGCCATGCTTGGCGGGGCAGCAGTGACGGAGAAAGTGTTTAATATCAGCGGTCTCGGTAGCTATATTGTGGATAAACAATTTATCCCCGATATTCCGAGTATCATGGGCGGAGTAATCTACACAGCAATTACGATCTCCATTATCAATGTAGCGGTTGATCTGCTGTACGCTTTTATTGATCCAAGAGTGCGCTCCAAGATGAAACAATATTAAAGTGTGTGTTGAACTACCTCTTAAAGCAGGTGTATTATGACAAACTCGTCCTTAACACAAGAAATGCGTTTCCGACTTAAGTCTTCTCGAGAATACAGTCAGGCGAGCTTCGCCTGGATCACGTCCCTTCTCTTGACTGCCTTGTTGCTGTTCAACAGTTATGACTGGAGCGGGCAGACGTTCAAACCATTTCTGCTAACGATACTTGGGATCTATGTATTCTTCACACTGGTCCAAAGTATCATCACCCTTCGGATTCGAAAAGACTTGATCCGAACTGGTACGGTCACTGCTCTGACTCGCAGGATCGCCTGGGTTCAACTGTTTGCTATTATTTCTGGCAATATATTTATCGTAACGGCAGCCTTTCATCTGATTCGAAAAGTCAGGAATGTGGAGTATACCTTTGCGGTGTATATGCTGTTAACCCAGCTGTTCGTTATCGGTGTATCCGCGTTAAATGTTTTCAAACCCTATGTGGCTGACAACTTTCTACCAGCCATGGCGGTGCTGATATTTATTCTCGTCATTGACCTAGTCGTACTGATTATCGTATCCCGATATAACGCGACCTCTATCCTCCCTCGCTGGATGATCGGTGTCAGTGTAGTACTGATTCTGACCTCAATCACAGGTAATGTATTTGCACTGTTGCTCGGCATTTCCATCATTGGACGCATTCGCAGACAGGGGAAACAAAAATCAAACTTTTGGAACGATCTATGGGAGCGTCTTGCTCCGAATATGACCGCCATGTCCGGTTTGTTTTTTATCATTTTTCTGTTCTCGATATCGATCTGCAGCTTCTTTACTTTTGATTACAGCATGGCTGTGGAAAATAACTACTCGGCTCTGCTTCAACCCCCTTCCCTTGCGTATCCATTGGGAACGGACGACTTCGGACGATGTTTATTTTCCCGGATTGTATTTGGTGCCCGGATCTCCTTGATCGTAGGTTGCATGTCGACCATCATTCCTGTGTTGATCGGCGGAATCCTCGGAGCCTTCTCCGGCTTCTACGGAAGGCATACGGATAACATCATCATGCGGCTGCTCGATATTCTCTATGCGATTCCGGGAATTCTACTCGCCATTGCGATTATTGCGGCGTTTGGAGCCAATACAGTCAATCTCATTCTGGCGCTGAGTCTGGGTTCGATTCCAACTTACGCTCGTACCATGAGAGCCAGCGTGCTCTATGTATCTACTTTTGAATTTGTGGAAGCTGCACGTGCACTGGGGTACAACAATCGTACGATTATTTTCAAACACATTATTCCCAACTCCCTTGCGCCCATGATTATCAAGTCCACACTCACGATTGGTGGAGCGGTTATCGCTACCAGCAGTTTGAGTTATCTGGGGCTCGGCGTGGAGCCGCATATTCCGGAATGGGGTAATATTCTGAAGCTCGGCAGTACATACCTGGAGACCCACTCTTATCTGGCGATTTATCCAGGCTTGGCTATTATTTTGCTGGTTCTTTCGTTTAACTTTCTCGGTGACGGTCTGCGTGATGCGCTTGATCCCAAGCTGGAGAAGGCCTAAATGATTTGTTGAAATAAATGATATAGAAAAAAAGAAATCACACATCACACATTAAAGATATGGAGGGTAATCCCATGAAAAAACGTACACTGATCTCATTGCTATTAATTCTCGTCATTGTGATTTCCGGCTGCAGTGTAAAAACGAAAACCGAATCTCAGGCGGAGACCGCACCAGCGGATACAACTGAAACTGCACAAAAATCGGTAGACATTGAACTGCTCGCCATGAGTTCTTCCGAAAATGATGTAAACATTGTCCGCGACCAGCTGACCAAAAACGGCTTCAATGTGAAACTGAACCTGCAGCCGGATTACGGCAGCTTCAAATCCCAGCAGGATGCAGGGAATTATGACATCGCCTTGTCCAGCTGGACAACGGTAACGGGAAATCCCGATTATGCGGTACGTTCCCTTTTCAAAACAGGTGGAGATTACAGTATCCTTGCCGATGGGGAACTTGATAAACTCATCGATCAGGCAGCTACTCAAACTCCAGATGAGTACAAAGACACGTACAAACAATTGGAAGATCGCTTGGTAACTGACCAGGCGTATATCGCGCCTTTGTACATTTCCCTGAAAAGTCAGGCTGTTAACAAAGACATTCTGAATGTCGACACCGTTCGTCTCTCCAAATCCCGCGCCATGGCTTGGGAACCGATTGAGTTCAAGGACAGCTCCAAAAATGCCACAGACCCGTTGATTCTGACGCAAAGTGCATCCGTACTGACTTCCCTTGATCCCATCAAAGGAAACGACGGCTCCATCAACCAGTTGAACACCAATATGTATGTACGTCTCGTTAACTTGACAGATGACGATCAGCTGACAGCAGAAGGATCACTGTCCTATAATTTCAGTATTGCTGAAGGTAATTCGGACTACTACTTCATTCTCAGAGACGATATCAACTTTGCGAAAATTGATAACAAAAAAGCTGTAGATACAGGAGAACGTGTCGGTGCAGATGATGTGATCTTCTCCCTGGATCGTGCTAAAAATAAAGATTCCGTTCCGGATCACCGGACGTACAGTCTGCATGAACACATCAAAGAAGCTGAGGTTGTAACGGATCTGAGTGCATTACAATCCATCAAACAATCCAGCGGTAACGGCACAATCCTCGAAGCATTGGAACAAGGATTGGGCAGCAAAATTACAGAACTCGTGACGGACAAAACCAAAGCAGATAATAGCGCAGGTAAATATCAGGTCGTTAAACTGACCACAACTGAACCTTTCCCGCAAGTTCTGAACTACCTGGCTCACCAATCTGCGGGTATCGTGTCCAAAAAACAGGTGGAGAGCATCAACACATATGATGTAGCTTCCTTTGACGTCAACAAAGATATTCCTTACGGTGATCAGAACACGGTGACTGAAGGCGCAGCATACAATAACACCCTTTATACTAGCGGACCTTATATTTTGTCTTATAAAAATGACTATGAAGGTGTATTCTTAAAAAATCCGGCTTACCGGAAAGGCACGGAAGATGAGCCAAAAATTGCTCAGGTTAACGTCCGATTCATCGCGGATGCAGACAGCGCCCTCTCTGCTCTTCGCAGCAGTGAAATTCACTTATACTACGGTGTACCTGAAACCAAGTATGACATCATCGAAAATGACAGCAAACTGAAACTGCAAAGTCTGCCAAGTAACGCTGTCTCCTATCTGTTGTTCAACACGGCCAATCGTGAAGTTGCCAAGAGCAGTGACCTGAGAAAAGCCGTGCTATACTCCATTAATCAGGATGAGATTTTGAGTTTCTACAAGAACAATAAACTCAAAGCATACTCTACAGTAAGCCCGCTCGTTCAGACCGGGAATGAATTGAAAGCTGATCCTGCAAAAGTAAAAGAATTCTTGAGTAACTATAACGCTTCCAAGTAAACGTACAACAACAAAAGGCTGTCACCGGATCATCTACAGATCCTGGTGACAACCTTTTTTTATTCTTCCAGCACACGGCAATCTGCCAGAACATCGGGATAGTTTCGCATGCTGTCCGTATCAGTAATTTTGCGAATAACTTTGCACGGTACGCCTGCTGCAAAAGAATGCGGTGGAATATCACGAGTCACCACGCTACCTGCTCCGATCACACAGCCGTCTCCAATCGTTACGCCCCCGCACACTGTGACGTTTGCCGAGATCCATACATCGTTTCCAATCGTGACCGGTTTGGCATAACATAGTGACTTCACATCACCGTTTTGGTCCACCATCTGTCTCCGCTCGCTGGCAATCATGGGGTGAATGGGGGTAATAATCGTGACGTTGGGTCCAAAACTGGTATAGTCCCCGATCGTCACTAGCGCGTCATCTTGTATCGTCAGATTGTAATTACCGAAGAAATGATCGCCTATTCGGGTATGCACACCATAATGAAAGAAGATGGGGCCTTGCATGAATCCGCCTTCTCCAATCTCTCCCAGTAGCTGTTGCAATATCTGATTCCTCTCCTCAGTCTGTTCTTCAAAGGTCTGGCTGTAACGCTGACTGAGATTATGGGCCCGCCTTTTGATGATCTTTAATTCCGGATCACTTGGACTGAACAACACGCCCTTCATGATTCTCTCTTCTTCACGCATCATGAATCCTCCTCTACAAGAGTTAGCTTATAAAATAAAAGCCACAGACATGACCTGTGGGTTATAAGGCTTCTGATAGAATGCCTGACTTCAACGCCTGAAGCACCATTCCTCGTAACCCAGCATCAAAATCATGTTGGAACGAGTCCTGATGTACAATCTCGGGCAACGACGGCATGGGGTGATCCTTCCCGTACTGCTTCCACGCCAAATCCAGCTCTTCTCTCTCCATACGTTCCTGATAAATGACAATCTGGTGCGGGGCAACGACGGCATTAATCGTTTGCAGGATGTGACATACGTTCACTACAAAATCATCTTTGCTCATGTCACGTTTCCAATCAGGTGAATAAGGAAGATACTTGATCTCACCAAACATCCCGTTTTTCCCGCGGATCATCTGTCCATTCAACATCATGCCCATACCCGGCGGGTATCGGTTCGGAAAATAAATTCCTGCTACACTCTGTTCCTTCATATCCGCATGCTGTGTACAGTATCCGCTAATCGCTGCATTAACATCATTCTCCACGAGAACGTTCAGTTGGAACTCGCTCTCGATCTCCCGTATCAGATGTGAATGGATAAGCTCTTCATGACTGCTCACCGTGATGTCCCCATCCACGGCTTGCCCCGGAATACCGATGCCGATCATATCAATGGAGGGATACTTCTTAATGAAACGCGCGATAAGTTGCAGCATATGCTGTTTATCAAAAGCAGGCAAGATACTCTCTTCCTTCAGCACAACCTTATTCTCCAGATTCATGACCGTTGCCGAAATCAACTCCTGGCCTTTCATTTCTTTGATGTAAAGAACCAAAGCAAGCTTAAAGTTATAATTATATCGATATGCCTGAGCAGGACGACCGCCGTTAGAGGGAACCACTTTATCCTGGAACAACTCTCCGCCATCACATAATTCCTGAATCAGCGCATTAATGGTAACAACACTAAGATTGGTTAATAAAGCTAATTGCGGTTTGGTCGCCGTCTCAATCTGCTGCATGACTTCACGCACATTATTCAAATTGATATATTTCATCATTGTAGCGTTGGCTTTTTTCATAACCCTCTCGTTTCTACTCTGGTTCAATTGAGCCAAAGCAATGGTATGGATGTCATTCACACCATATCATAACATAATGCCTTACTCGAACACATGAGTTCCATCGTGCTGGAAAAGGATCGAAATCGGCAGAGCTACTGTTCACTCAAACAAATCATCCATCGATTTCACAGGCTTCACTTCAATCGGTTGCTTTGACAAGACCATACTTGCATAGGTACCTGCCCATATTATAACTGCCATAATAACGTAAACCATCCATACTTACCTCCCTGTTTCATACGGATTATGATTTTGAGATGCTTACCACATGTGACTATTCCTCTAGTTAATAAATATACTTTATAAAGTATATTACGTAAGTATGCAAGGATAATAGTTCTATGTCAATATGATTTATCCGATTCCCTTTCCGTCCAAGAAACAAGTGGACAGCATCACTACAGCAACACTTATCATCTCGATACTCATAATAAATAGCCGCAGACAGAATCATTAACCGATTCCGTTGGCAGCCATTTGTTCAACAAGCGAGCAGTTTATTTCGAATAGATTCGCTGTACCCCGGGCAATAAGGTCACAACTTGAATACCCACTCCCCATGCAAAATAGACCAAGTGAATAATAGAGACATCCTGAATCCAGTACACTTGCGCCATAATCCAGATGATGAGAGCAAACCCCGTATACAAGGAAAAAGTCCAAGCCCAATAGCGGTCAGGATAGAGATTCAGTCTCTCACCCAGCCCCCAATGAACGTAGCAGATGAGCGAAATAACAATTATTGTAGGCATCACGCCAAGTACCAGCAATAGGATGATCCCAGGGAACAAAAAACTGGAAAACGGAGAGTTCTCCAACAAAGATGCGGGCAAATTCACCTTACTTCCGGATGGGTCTATGATTAAAATGACGCCTCCAATAATCGCACCAATCCCCAGCATTCCATGCATCAACATGAGTAACCACGATCTGCCTATACGCTGCTTCATCATGAATTGCTCCTTCCGTTCTCTCGTTTCTCAACTTTATATATGGAGGATTATGCTCAAACCCTCTAGTATCATTCTCACACATGCCACGTATTGTTCCTGTGCTTCTTTTCACTATATTGATCTCGAAAATCATTCGTAATGGAAAAACTTGATAAAAGAACGTACGTTCGGTATAATGGGATTATCCTGAATAAGCGAGAGGCAGATATGGACGACAAATTTATTAAGGAATTACGCGAGATTAGTCGGGATGACAGACGAAGATCGGAATTTATGATTCAAGGTTTGAAGGAAACACTGCAAGAACGCAAAGAAGAAGGCTTACTCAAGCGCTGGATACGGCGTAAGAAAACAGAGAAAAAAATCTCTCAAAGATTTAATCAAGATCCTCACTCGGATCAAAAGTAACAACATAAAAAGGAGGCGGAATACGCCTCCCTTGCTATTTACATAAGTGAATTATTTAGAATTCATTAGTTGTGACTCAACCCATAAGTTTGCCAAAACACACATTTATGCTTCTAATAAGTCAAATCCTAGCTGGACTTGGTTCCTGATAAGCTTACTTACCTGTTGCCAGTTAGCTAAATGAAAAAAGAGCAGCCTGCAGTCTGCCCCATGCTTTTTGAACTAACGTTACGAGTGCCATAGTTGAAAATGGAGAAGAAGAATGCTCAATATGGCTCTGCCATTTACATTGCTTTCAGAATTTATCTCTTGACTATGCCTACGACTCCCCTATTTTATTCAAATTAACTAGATACACACACAAGCAAAATCCCTTTAGTTTACATCTATTAACTACTGTAACAAATATGAAACTTGAGGAGGTTATATCATGGCAATTAAAAAGAAGGTTACAAGAAAGACAATTGTAAAACAGAAAAGTATCATTAGATTAAGTGCAACAAAAGCACGTATTTCGCAAAACATTGGGAATGGCTTTGACCGTTTTGTCTTTACTAGAGTAGAGATCCCACCAGGAGGTAGCAGAGAACTCAGTATGTTAGCTCCAATCAATAGAAGGGTAATCTCTGGAGGATGGTCAATTAGACCTGGTGATCCAAAAACCAAGGGAGTGTTCGCAACAGAATCTTATCCTAGAACTAGTAGAGAATGGGTCATAACTGTCTGGAATGATACTTCAGATTTTCAAATAGTTATACCTTACTATATAACTAAGTTAAGATAGCTACTATGAATTATTTGGTCTGTCATTAATAATTTCCTTCTCCTACTTATGGAAATGCTCATCCATAAGTAGTTTTTTTACAGCTTGTTTGTATACTTTGTTGCACTATCCTGTCCGTTAGCTTAGTCTTTTTAAGTACCGTATTTCTTTTTCCATTCTTCACTCCATTTGTGAAAACTCTTTCCTGTTACTTCTTCCAGTGTTTTTCCATCCAACGAATATGGTGCTCCATCCATTGCTGCATCTGGGAAGGATGTTCCCCCTATAACTTTGCCTTCACAAAGCAATATTGAAACTTTGGTTTTAGTATCGTAAAGCTCTTCCAAAGGATGGTTTGTTACTGTGAAGCTATATACGGATATTTCCATTCCGAAATACTTTTCGGGTTCTACTTTTTGAACCCCCCATGTCTGTCTATATGGCATCATTTCCGCTATCCCGTAAAGTAGTTTCTCTTTGTCTAAGGTGTATTTCTGAACGTGACCATCGTACAAAGAAATTTTATAACCTTTTGCCTTAACGTATTCTGTGGCAGTCTTTTCATCACCTGTTATTTTGAACTCATCTGCACCCAACTTCGCGCCCTCGTTATTGCATCCAGTAATGATTAAAAAAACTAGCCCCAATACAATACTGATATGTCTAAAATACACCAAGATCCCCCTGCAACGTACAGTAGTTAATTAATTATTTTGACGATTGCTTCATTACAATGGTTGTGCTATCCTGCCCTTACTTGAACAAAACAACCATTCACTTTGATCGGCTGCTTCCTTGTTTTATTGAAATAATCCCGTTAGCGTAATGTCAGAGCATCAAGCCTTTGAACAAAATTTCGACTCAGCTACAAGAATTACTGGATAAAGTATGATAATGATTCCGGTGAAAAAAATCGATAGTTTAAGTGTATTCAAAAACAAATCATGAGACCAACCATCTTCACCTATTATCCAGTAAGCTATCTGGTTAGATATGGCTATTCCATCGTTAGCCACGGGAATTAAACTCTGAGTGTAGTTTTGGGCAAGACAAGCCACAGCTAACAAGGATATACCAGCAGCCAATGCGAATCCCTTAGAGAAAGGGTATAGCACACCAGCTTTTCTTAGAACGACGATCGAAATAGTAACGAATATTATGCAAATAGACCATAATATCATCTTACACCTCCGTACTCGTTTTCTTTAGACGCTTCCGATAATTGTTATGTTGCGTTAACCTGCCAGAATTAACAGCCGATCACAATGATCGGCTGTTAGTGCTCTTTACTGTGCTATTGTTTCCCGTTAGTTGAAGAGTATTTAGTATTTCTTTTTGGGAGCGTTATTCAGATTTGTATTTACAACACTATTTCCAAGATTATTTTAAATGTTTATTGAATTCATTGTTAAGCTACACCTTACAATGTACGCCACACTTTTGAGTAAATGAATGATCCCTCTATGAGTTAATTCATAACTGTTAGTGCCTGATTTATCTAATTCAGCTTTTGATCTATCTAGTTTAAGGCAAAATGGCAAAAGATCGGACTGGAAAACCAGATGCTTTCTCCGCCTTCGGTACAATGTTGAAGATTACCGCGCCTTTAGCCGGCACTTGATCCAGGTTAGTTAACAGCTCGACCTGGTATGTATCCTGGGCAAGTACATAATATTCTGCCAGAAGTGCTCCATTCTTCTGATAATCCACCGCTGAATCCGTGTCAAAGGTTTCATGACCGATCGCCTGTATTTTTCTTTCCTCGAATAAAAACATGAGCGCACTAACCGACCATCCGGGTGCATGACTGTTACCCTCCGAATCCTTGTTATCAAATGCTTCATGGTTAGGCCAGCGTTTGCTCCAATCGGTACGTAAGGCTACAAAGCTTCCAGCTTCAATCACGCCATGCTCTCTTTCAAATGCAAGAATATGCTCCACATCCAGTGTAAAGTCCGGATTATTCTGCACTTCAGCGGACTGGTCAATGACCACAAGCGGGAGCACAAGCTCCTTCAAACCTAGTTCATCCAGATACCGGGTATCCCGAACGAAGTGGATCGGCGCATCAAGATGTGTCCCGTATTGACCCGGGAACTTGAAGCTCTGGGCAAAGAAACCTTGATCGTGATCAAACAGTGTATCGAATTGTGCTGCCTCAAAAGCTGAAAAATGTGGAGAGCCTGGACCAAACGTATGGGTCAGATCCACCCATTTCTTTTCTTTTAACAATTGAATGGCTTGAATGAGTTCGTTGGACATCCTAATCACCTCATGCACAAAATGGAATAAATTTCTCCTATTATATCTTATTCCACTGCAATTGGGGAGCAGTCCCTATATTGGTTCTTAGGGCTATAAATTTCAAATTCAAAAACTTCACTGACCGTAGTTGTCAGTGAAGTTTATTTATAATACAAGAGTAATCCATTCAATCATGAAAACAAAAGGAGCATGTATGATGCAAACAAAGAACGTATATCTATATGTATTTGATACGATGTCAGACTGGGAGGTAGGATATCTAACTGCTGAGTTGAACTCGGGAAGGTATTTCAGGAAAGAGATCCAGCCTTTACAGGTCGTAACCGTAGGCGTGGATAAACATCCGGTAACTACCATGGGCGGATTGAACATCCTTCCTCATATTTCTATTGATGAATGTACATTGAAAGGTGACGATGTCATCATTCTTCCGGGAGGAAACACCTGGATGGACACCATCCATGATCCCCTATTAAAAAAAGTTGCTGCCTCTATAGAAGAGGGTACGGTTATTGCGGCGATTTGCGGTGCGACAGTTGCACTTGCAAAAATAGGGATACTGGATTCCAGACAGCATACAAGCAATGATTTAGAATATCTGAAGATGATATGCCCAGATTATGCTGGAGAAACATATTATCAAACGGAGCCTGCAGTAACCGATGGAAATGTAGTTACTGCATCTGGAATAGCTCCGTTAGAATTTACAATGCATGTGTTGAAGCTGTTGAATGTCTTTGCACCAGAAACATTACAGGCCTGGTATAATCTATATCAGACTCATGAGTCCAAATACTTCTACGAATTAATGAATTCTATTGCACCTGAATAACCAGTTTCCCGCGGGTATGATGGGTTTCGCTCTTCTCATGTGCTTCCCTTACTCCCTGTTGAGTTAGCGGGTACGTTCCATCAATAATCGATTTGAGCTTGCCTTCCGCAGCCAGTTCAGCCAGCTGATCCAGTTGATCCCCTTTGGGCTCCATCATGAAGACGTTGGCCGTTACTCCGGCTTCCTTGGCAAGCTTCTCATCCGGTTGTTCCACCAAGGATACCAGATGCCCGCCAGACTTTAACACCTTGAAGCTATCGCGCTGAATATCACCGCCCATGGTGTCCAGCACTACATCATAACCGGAGAGATTCTCCGAGAAATCTTCTTTTTTATAATTGATAAAATGATCCACACCCAACGAACGAAGCAACGCTTCGTTTGATTCACTCGCCGTGGAAGCCACTTCAGCGCCGAGGGACTTAGCAATCTGAATGGCATACGTTCCCACACCACCTGCACCAGCATGAATGAGTACCTTCTGCCCTTTGCCTAAACGTCCGTGATCCACAAGTGCCTGCCATGCCGTCATCGCCGCCAGCGGGATCGCTGCTGCTTCCTCGAAACTCAGTAGCTCCGGTATACGGGCAATAATATCCGCATCAACAGCAACATATTCTGCATAGGTTCCGAATTGACGCGGACGCGCAAATACCCGATCACCTTCTCTGAACCGAGTGACATTCGAGCCTGCTTCAGCCACAATACCCGCAACATCGCCGCCCAGAATCAACGGAAAATTCTCCGCTGCTTCTTTCATATCACCTTGTCTGATTTTGAAGTCTACCGGATTCACCGACGTGGCATACGTTTGGATTAACACCTGATTCACTCCACATGCTGGCTTGGCTACTTCTTGTTCCTTCAATTGTTCCGCTCCACCAAATTCCTCAATGACAATTGCTTTCATTAGAGATCCCAGCCTTTCCATTGGATTATCGTTATGCTCTCCTCCATCATTACCCTTTCCCAGCGATCACTTGACCTAATCATTCAAAATTCACAGCAATCTGGGATTCACAAGCCCGTTCAACAATCGTGATATAATGTCGATTATCGATTACGTTAAATCTTAACCCAATAACTGAACAAGCGAGGTAACACGATGGAAGTAGAAGTAAGTACATTACATGCATTTTCGGACAAGGCTCATGGCGGAAACCCCGCAGGTGTTGTTTTACAAGCAGCGTATTTGTCTGAAACCCAGATGCAGGAGATTGCCAGACAAGTCGGTTTTTCAGAGACTGCATTTGTTATGCCATCGGATCAGGCTGATTTCAAAGTGCGTTATTTCACCCCAAGTGATGAAGTCGATCTATGTGGACATGCCACAATTGCATTATTTTATCTAATGAAGACACAGCAGCTTGTTAATGTTGGTACATATACACTGGAGACACTGGCCGGAATTCTTAAAGTTGATATCGAAGTCAATGGAGAAGTCTATCTGTCTCAGACGTTGCCGGAGTATGGGGAGATCGTGGATCGACAGCAGATTGCCGATTCGTTACGTATTTCTATGGAGGATTTGCATTCCGAGCTACCTGTACAGATTGTGTCTACCGGGCTACCCGATATCCTGATAGCTGTTAGGGATGTTGATGTTCTGACCAAAATCGACCCTGACTTCCAGCGTATCACTGAAATAAGCAAGGCTCATCATGCCATAGGTTATCACGTGTTTACACTCGAATCAGATGATATGGACGTTCTGGCAGAATGCCGTAATTTTGCACCGCTTTATGATATACCGGAAGAGAGCGCAACTGGCACATCCAATGGTGCAATGCTCTGTTATTTATTCCAGTACAACCAGCTTACAGATCCTCATCTTCACACGTACACGATCAGACAAGGGTATACCATGAACCGCCCCTCCGAGATCCGAGCCAGATTAACGCTGGGCAGCTCTAATGAAATTACACAGATTCAGGTTGGCGGTAATGCAATTCATATCGAAAACATTCAAATACACCTCCCTTAATGGGAGGTGTTTTATGTACGTAGGATATGTAAACTATCTTATGCGAAGCAGTGTAGTAGCCTGTGGTCATCATTGAATTTGTTGTAAAAATCGTAGTACCGCTACCTCCAACTGGTTCAGTCCTGGCTGCTCTATAGGAAAATGACCTGCCCCTTCCAAGATCACACATTCCTTGTCCACCACCAGACGATCAAAAAAAGATTGGCTGAACCTGATCGGTGTCATGGGGTCCAGTTCAGGGTGAACCAACAGGACCGGACACTGGTTGAACTGTTCCGGGCTTACCTCCGGTTTTTTATTAAGGAATGTTCTTAATAATTCCAACGGAATACGTGTAGCTGCCGCTTGTGGATCATTCATAATAAGTCGGGTTAAATCCTTGTTATTAGTAATCAGTTGCATTCGGGATACCTGTTTGACCGAAATACGTACATGATCCAGCAGACCTGGGAACAGATCCATCATCCGTTTTCCCACCCGGCTCACCAGACGATTCGGTGCAAGCTGGTCACGCATTTCCGGATTACTCGTATCTACAAATGTAGTTGCGATCAGACCCTTAACACGCTTGCTGCGTGCACTGGTGTGATAGGCCAGCATACCTCCGATGCTACTTCCCAATACAACGATTGGCTTACCGTCATTCTTGTATTCCCGTTCGATGAGTGAAACAAGCAGCTCTATCCATAGTTCATAGTTGATACGTGTACCAGACATTGCATAACTTAACCCATACGGTGGAAGGTCTGGCGATACCACCTCGTATCCATGTCGCTGTAACATGCGGGCATACGGAGCGAGCAACCTGCCATTGCCTCCCGCACCATGAATGAACAGAATTTTGATTGAAGACTCCGGCGCAGGTAAACGATCGATATGCATATGAACCCCATTTGACTCCCACCATTCTTCCTCAGGAGCTGTATGCTCCCCTAACCTCACTTCTTCCGGGAAAAAGCCCTGATACTGTTTCCAATAGGGATGTGTTGTCTGATATGAAGGCAAACTTTTTTTCATACGTTACATTCTCCTCTTTTCGTATACAAAAAAAGCCGTACAGTGTACGACTTTTCGTTAAGAATACGTCTATGACCATACTTCTTTTTATAACAACTCCGTATATCTGTCAATCGGGAAACTGTACATTGCCCGGTACGATATATGCTCCGCCTGACCCATCATTAGGCAGAGCCGGGATCGTGTCATTTAATACCTGACCGCGAATATCGGTAATACGAACGTTTAGTTTTTCTTTGCCCAGTCCAGTTCCGAGGAAATGATTATAGTCTTGCTTTTCAAGATTGAGCCACGTGCCATCCTTCTGTTTCACTTCGAACTTCAGCACCGGATATTTGTGATTACGAACCTGAATGGCTGCCCACCACTGACTGCTGCCTTCCTTGATCCGATAGGAGACGTTGCCTTGAATTGGAGCTTTGACCACTTTCCAACTGATATCGATTTTGCCTGCCTTTGGGTCACCGATCAGGTTAAAGGCATTCGGTGAGAGATCCAGCGCTCCGCTGGCGCCTTCTGGATAGAGGTCTGTTACATAGACGGTTGTTTTGCCTTTAGGACCCTGCACCTCGAGATAGGCTCCCGCTAAAGCGGCTTTGACACCGTTATAATTGAGTTGGAACGGATTAAGTGCAGTAATCTTCATGTCCGCCGGGATGGGATCAAGCAATACTGCACCTCCCGAGTAACCTGAGCCCGTATACGTCGCGTAACCCTGATATGTATCGTTCCAAGCAGCAGATGCAGGTAGAGCAAATAATACGAGACTGAGCAACATCCCTGTACTGGCCCATTTTAACCGTTGAAATCTACTTCTCTTGTTCATGAGCTATTCCTCCTCGTCATTCTACCTTCTGTTACATTGAAACATAAGTTGAATTAAAGAATATTTACACTTGCCACTCCGATGACAGAACAACCTTCCGATCACTGTTATCCCCAGATTTTTTGATTCAATTTTACAAAGGTGAAAATCTGTTGATAAAGGCGAACGCTCCGCTTCTTCAGGTTTCTTCTATCCTCTACGTTCTCGTGTAAATGGTTAGTTCAACTGCTAGATTTGAATATAACATTATTTTACATAATAACTTCTTATTTTCAATCCTTCTCTACTAAATCACATCTATAGTCCTGCCTCTGGACTTAAATATTCACGACCACGCACAAGATATGGATACATACCATAATTTGGTGGAATGAGCATAATTACAAGCCGACATTGGGACGATTCCCAATAATAAAAAAAACGCCACACCCCGGAGTAATTTCTCTCTCCGAATGGTGTGGCGCCTATTAAACACTACGGTCAGAATACCCGGTCTGTCCAAGGACAGCCAGCGTTTGACTCAACCTGTTTCCCTTCGTTTCATCCGCTTCCTTAGCCGCGCATACTGAGCATAGATCCGCGGAGATTCTTTTGTCAGGATAGGCCCCAGCACAGCCAGAATTAACACATACAACACGGCAAACGATTGGATGGATGCCATCAGCCCTCCGGCCTTGCCGATGTTCGCCATGATAATGGAGAATTCGCCCCGCGAGACCAAGGTAAAGCCCACATTCAACGAGGCCTTAGGGCTCATTCCAGCCAATCTGCCAGCAATCATACCTGCACCATAGTTACTGGCAATCGTCAGAATAACGGCAATAATCGTCATCCCAACAGCTCCGCCAAGTGAAGCCGGCTCGATGGTCAGGCCAAAACTGAAGAAGAAAATTGCACCAAAAAAATCTTTGAAAGGCATGATCTGATGTTCAATCCGACTCACATGTCTTGATTCGCCCAGCACAAGCCCCATCATCAACGCTCCAATAGCTTCCGCTACATGCAGTGTCTCCGAGAAACCAGCCACCAGGAAGAGCAGTGTCATGACAGTAAGCAGAAACAACTCTGATGACTTGATATTCAGTGCCTTATCAATATATTTGATGCTTTTCCTGCCAATAATCAGGAACAGCACAATAAACAGCAGGGCAGACAGCGATACCAGCAGAACACTTAAGAATGAAGTTGCCCCGCTGAGCACAAGCCCAGTCAGGATGGAGATATGAATCGCGATGAACAAGTCATCAAACATGATCATGCCCATGATAATCTCTGTTTCAGGGTTTGCCGTGCGTTTCAGATCAACGAGCACTTTAGCTACAATGGCTGTAGAAGAGCTGGTCATGATCCCGCAGACAACAAGTGTCTCCTGAAGGGGCAGATCCATGAACCACCCCAACAGCAATCCAGAGACAAAATTCAGGCCAACATAGAACATCCCCCCGGTCAGAATGGCTTTACCAGACTTTAATAAACGGGAGACCGAGAACTCCAAACCCAGATAAAATAACAAAAACAAAATGCCAAGCCTGCCCATGAATTCAATAAAGGTCGAACTTTCGATAAAACGTAAATCCACTATGCCGATCTGTGGTGCATGTGGTCCAACAGCCATACCAATCAGGATATAGAAAGGAATGACCGAAAATCGTAATCGTGAAGATATCAGCCCAGTAAGTGTAATCAGCGCAACGGCAATTCCCACTTCGAATATGAGCATATCCATAGGCTAAGTCCGTCCATCAGTCAACAATTGTTTGAGATGTTTGATCTGATTTCGTTCACCGGCAACTACAATTGTAGCTCCAGCGGTAAAAGCATAATCCGGACCTGGATTAAAATGCTTCTCCTTATCCTTGGTCACAACAGCGAGAATAACGGCGCCCGTAGCCTGACGGATATCCAGTTCACCAATCGTCATGCCTACACTTGCTGCGTGAGGTTCAATTCGTAGCCATTCGATTAACAGCCCTTCAAGCATCACTTCACGCTCATCCTGAAACTTCGGTTTATAGGTCATACCACCAACGATGGCGGCTACCGCCCGGGCTTCATCATCATCCAGGGTGACAAGGGATACCATATCACCCACCTCTTCAGGTGTATCCCCTGACTCCATATGGAACAGGTCACGTCGCTCGTCGTTATGAATCACAATGACCAAGTGCTCACCACTACGGGTATGCAGCCAGTATTTACGCCCAATCCCTGGTAAGTCCGTCTCTTTAAAGTGCATGATCTGCACCCCCTAGGGCCGGTTCGTTCAAGGTTTCGCTCCTCAGCTCAATCCCCGTAATGCGGATTCTCATAGAACCTGATGGTGTATGAACAGACCTAACTTCCCCTACACTGCCAAGCAGTAATTGACTCCCTACTGGAGAGAGAAAGGAAATACGACCCTCATCAGGATTGGTATCTTCTGGCATAACAATCATGAACGAATCTGACGTATGAAAATCGATATATTCAAAATCAATATGACTACCGATCAATACCGCCGAGTCCAGATCTTCATCCGGGCCCAGGAGCAGTTTTTCCACATACTCCTTATATGCCGACAATTGTTTTTCCAATTGTATCCGCTCTGGATCGCGCACGTCGAAATAGGCGTCGAGAAATGTTCTTTTCTCTTCACCGAATGTAAATAGCTGGCTCACCAGCTTCTCTCTGCAATTATGGCGGGAAGTCCTATGGTTCATAATAAATTTCACCCCCTATACAAGCCTTGTTCTCCATGTTGATTGGCATGTTTCTCTTCATCATCTTGTTTTCCTCCTTTTTATTTTAAAAAGACCCCGGGATACGAGACCTTCTTACCATCTTACCAAAACTAATATTTTAATCCAGTATATTCGTCTAACTTGCTTTTTTATTATCATTTGTGGTCATATCTTCCATTTAATAACTTAATTCTTCACATCATATGGTAGATCCATAGAACATTTTAATTACTGCATAAAAAACATTTTATGGTTTTTTATCTCGTATTTTTATTTGCTTTCCTGTATATTTAACTACAAACTTTTATTCAATTTATGCAAATAAGCATCTACAGACTTTAACACAATAAAGGAGTGCATCGAAAAAGTGTCCACGATAACAAAAGAAACTACAGAGTCCGTTCAAGTTACTGCCGCAGATTATGTTCATTCCGTTTACGAGTCGGTTGTCGCCAGAAATCCGCACGAAGATGAGTTCCATCAGGCTGTCAAAGAAATTCTGGATTCCCTTATTCCTGTTATTGAAGCACACCCCAAGTACAGGAACCATAGTCTGCTGGAACAGCTTGTTGAACCCGAACGTGTAATCACATTCCGTGTCCCATGGGTAGATGATCAGGGCAAAGTTCAGGTTAACCGTGGATTCCGGGTGCAATTCAACAGTGCCATTGGCCCTTACAAAGGTGGACTTCGCTTCCATCCTTCTGTATACTCGGGCATCATCAAGTTCCTTGGCTTCGAACAGATCTTCAAAAATGCTTTGACCGGTCTGCCCATTGGCGGTGGTAAAGGCGGTTCTGACTTCGATCCCAAAGGAAAATCGGATCTGGAAGTCATGCGTTTCACGCAAAGCTTCATGACAGAGCTGTACAAATATATCGGTTCCGATACCGATGTACCGGCAGGTGACATTGGTGTAGGCGCAAGGGAAATCGGTTATATGTTCGGCCAATACAAACGTATTCATGGCGGGCATGAAGCAGGCGTGTTGACAGGAAAAGGACTGCTGTACGGAGGAAGCTTGGCACGTAAGGAAGCGACTGGCTTCGGCTGTGTGTACTTCGTGAAGGAGATGCTGCAATCCAAGGGGCTCAGCTTCCAAGACAGCACAGTCGTTGTCTCTGGCTCTGGTAATGTGTCCATCTATGCCATTCAGAAGGCACAGGAGCTTGGAGCTACAGTCGTGGCGTGTAGTGACTCAGGTGGCTACATACACGATCCACAAGGCATCAACCTGGATACCGTGAAACGTCTGAAAGAGGTTGATCGTCTTCGCATCAGCGAATACATCAAAGAACATCCGCATGCTACATATACCGAAGGCTGTGAAGGCATCTGGTCTATCCCTTGTGATATTGCTCTTCCATGTGCAACGCAAAATGAGATCGATGAAGAAGCTGCGGCCCTTCTAATCAAAGGTGGCGTGAAGGCAATTGGCGAAGGGGCGAATATGCCTTCCACCCTGGCTGCCATTGACGTCTTCCACGGTGCAGGCGTGCTGTTCGGTCCAGCCAAAGCGGCTAATGCCGGCGGTGTAGCCGTGTCTGCTCTTGAAATGTCACAGAACAGCATGCGGTTGTCCTGGTCATTTGAAGAAGTAGACGCCAAGCTGCATGACATCATGAAGAACATCTACACCAGCTGTGTAGAAGCTGCTGAAGAGTATGGCTGTGAAGGCAACCTCGTAGCCGGAGCGAATATCGCCGGTTTCCTCAAGGTAGCCGATTCCATGATTGCTCAAGGTGTGGTTTAATTCATCTCTCACTAATCTATACGGAATGAATAAGGGCAGTTCCCCGTAAATTCGGAGAACTGCCCTTATTGGTATTTTTACGTAGTTATATTGAAATGCTATTACTCTGACATATCATACGTTTTTATTTTACAGTGATCAAAGCTTCACCATGTTCGATGTTACCTTGTTGTTTAGCCTGAATGTCTGTGTAAATAGCTGTATTCGATACGATCACAGAGGTCATTATATCCAGCCCTGCGGCTGTAATGCCCTCCAGATCGAACTCCACCAGCTTGTCTCCTTTGCGAACAGTATCGCCATCAGAGACATATGAAGTAAAATGCTTGCCTTTGAGAGTCACGGTATTGATACCCACATGAATCAAAATCTCCACGCCATCCTCAGACAACAGTCCAATGGCATGTTTCGTTTTGAAAATCGTAACCACTACACCATCGAACGGGGCATATGCCACACCCTTTGTCGGAATGATCGCCGCTCCTTGACCCATGGCTCCACTAGAGAACGCCTCATCCCCGACCTCTGTCAACGGAATCAGTTGGCCCGTCAGCGGGCTGGACACGATCTTCTCTCCATACACTTCCGTAGTTGCCTGAACTGGAGTCGTGGCAGAAACATCACCAGCAGATTCTTTGTCATCCGATGATATACGGTTTGGTTGCACCTGTTCTGCTTTTTCCAGCTTCATTGAAGCAGAAGACGTGGCTGCATTTTTGTAACCGAACATGTACGTCAGAATAAAGCCCAATACAAAGGCGATAAGGACAGAAAGAATGAAACCAATGAATCCGGTATCAATTCCATTAGGATTAATGAACAACGGAATACCGAACACCCCTGCACCAAAGCCATACGCAGTAGAACCCATGAAACCAGCGACAGATCCTGCGATACCACCTGCAATGGAAGCCATAATAAACGCTTTTTTCGCCGGTAATGTTACACCGTAAATGGCGGGTTCCGTTACACCCATGAGGCCTGAAATTGTCGCAGACATCGCAATCGGCTTCAACTTCTTATCCCGGGTTTTGATCGCAATTGCAAATGCTGCCCCGGTTTGGGCAAACGTAGTAGCATACAACATACCATTGATTGGATCGAATCCGTTTGTTACCAAATTATTTAGCAGGATGGGAATAAATGCCCAGTGTAACCCAAAAATAATAATGGTTTGCCAGAGGCCAGCCAGAAGCAATCCGGCAACAATAGGGCTTAGCCCGTAAGTCCACATTGCTCCTTTGGCCAAATAGTCACTGATTAGCGTTGCTACCGGCCCCACTGCCATAAAAACAACCGGGGTAATTACTGTCAGTGTAACCAGCGGTACGGCAAACATTCTAATGGGAGAAGGAGATATTTTTGTAACCCATCTCTCGAAATTTGCTGCCAGATAAGAAGCAATAATAATTGGAATAACCGATTGTGTATAGTTGATTAAAATGACCGGAATGCCCAGAAAGGACATGCCTGTCCCTGCCGTAGCGGCAGCGGTCATCGTTGGATATACGAGTGCAGCACCAATGGTTGCAGAGATAAATGGATTACCTCCAAACTTTTTCCCTGCAGAGAACCCAAGCAGAATCGGGAAGAAGTAGAACAGTGCATCTGCGGTTGCAAACAATATCTTGTATGTGCTCATGTCTTCCGTAAGCCATTTCAACGTACTGAACAGGGCTAGCAACCCTTTGAGAATACCCGCTGCCGCGAGCACACCGATTACCGGCATAAATACGCCAGATATCACGTCAACAAAGCGATTGAACAGACCATGCTTATCTCCTTGCCCCTTTTGTTCTGAAGTGGCTGACATCGGTTCTTTTCCCATTGTTCCTATCAGGGACTCATAGACTTTGGGAACTTCATTGCCGATGACCACCTGGAACTGGCCACCACTCTCCACAACAGTGAGTACTCCGTCGATCTTCTTGATCTCTTCCTTGTCGGGTGCCTTCATATCTTTCAGGTTGAATCGGAGACGAGTCACACAATGAATGACGTTATTGATATTTTCATTGCCACCGACGGCGCTGAGAATTTCCTTTGCTGTTTGGTCGTGATTCATGTCATATACTCCTTTACATGGATGCCATAATATCTTGCAATAATTTCTTAATCAGACAAATTAGTATTTAATACCGTTGTTAAATGATTTATATTTGAATATCGTTCTTGATTGGTGTAGCCCATGCTGCTACCATCGCCGCACTGATGCCCCCTGTCAATTTGCCCACAATCATGGCAGTTACCATAGATTTGTCCATCCCTGCTACGAAACCCAGATGACCCCCAAGCACAAAGGAGCCGCTGACTGCAAAAGCGATACTAATAACTTTTCCCCTTGGATTCATATTTTTGACCATTCGAAAGGTCGGAATATTGTGAGCCAGTGAAGCAACAAGTCCGGCGGTTGTTGGCGCATCCAAATTGAGCAAACGGCCCGCTCGCTCAAGCGGGGTTTGGCAGACTTTATTGATTACCGCAACCATGGGAAAAGCACCCGCCAGCACAATCGCAATTGTACCTACCGTTGTAATGCCTTCCGAGAGCGGTGCCATATTGGGAATTAGTGCCCAACCTGTAAGGGTTTTGACAGCTATAGCCACCAGTCCAATCAGGGACAACAAGGTGATACCGCTTCCAAATATTTTAAACAACCTCACGGTCTGATTCGTAAAATAGCGCAAGCCGATCATAATAATTACAGATAACAGAATCGGTATCATCAGATTTCGGTATATCACTGTAAAATTGATGCCCGCTACTAGACCGCCGACTAAACAACCAACGGGAATGGTACTGATGCCGATCAGTACCCCTTTGGCAAAGTACGGATGATCCTTCCGATCCAAAATGCCCAGTGCAACAGGGATGGTAAACACGATAGTTGGCCCAAACATGGTCCCCAGGAACGCCTAGGAGAACAGGCCAGCCTGTTCACTCTGGGCCATCTGTCCAGCCAAAGCGTACCCTCCCATATCTACCGCGAGGATGGTATTGGCGAACGATGCCGGATCGGCACCGATCGCTTCATATAATGGAGATATCAGCGGAATAAGCATATTCGCTAGGAATGGTGCAAGGGATACAATTCCCACCATCACCAGGGCGAGTGTGCCCATCGCCATAATGCCCTCCGTGAATGCTGCTCCAAGGCCCAACTTGTTCCCGAAAGCCTTGTCCACAGCGCCAAGCACCAGAAAAAATGCAATAAGAATCATGACAACATCGTTAATGGGCATGATTACTCCTGTACATACCGCTTCACGTTGTGATGGGTTGCGCTGTCATACGTATCGAATACCAAGCGAAGCGTTTTAACATTATCCGAACCGCTGGTCTGGAATTCCGCACCTGTATTCAAACATTCAATAAAGTGGGATTGCAGTTTACGATGACTGTCCTCGTAGTTTAACTCTGTACGTTCAGCATATACCGTCTCCACACCAGCATTATCAATGATGGACAACCTTCCGTCTTTATATAGCTTAATGGAAGCCTTATCCCCTTCAATGATGAGTTGCTCCTTATGATCCGGAAGCACCTGATTCGGTAAAGGTTCACTCAGTTCACGACGAGTCGCCCAGCTCATATCCATGAGACCGACATAATCCCTGTATCCCAGCATGACCATACCGCTGTCTTCCCCCAACGTATATTTACTAATCTTTCTGGTCTCGGCATATAGACGTTCAGGCTCACCAAACAAGAACCGCCAGGTGTCAAACCAATGCACACCCATCTCATAGAACAGCAATTGTGGCATGTCTCTAAAAAAAGGCTGTGGCAACTTCTCTCCCGGTGCGAATCTCGGAGAATAATAATCCGTATGAATATACCGAATCGTATTCAATTGTCCCACAGTACTTTCCTCAAGCAGTTGCTTGATCAACTGGAAAGGTTCTAACCAGCGCCAATTCTCCGTCACCATCAGACGCACACCTGCCTCTTCCGCAATACGCACCATCTCTTCAGCTTCCTCAATAGAACGGGCAAACGGCTTCTGGCACATAATATGCTTCCCCGCTGCTGCAGCCATTTTCACCAGCTCCAGATGAGTTTCCGGTGGCGTGATGATATCGATTACATCGAGATTCGCATTATCTAGCATCACTGTCACATCCGAATAACGAAATGTTGCCGGGATGTTAAATTGTTCTGCTTTTTCATTCAATGTATCTTCGTGCCTGTCGCAAATTCCTGTTATCTCGGCATCAGCAACGAATTGCCAAGCCTTAATGTGTTTTTCTGACCAGTACCCTGTTCCGACAATACCAATTTTCCACATACCTTCACCCCATCTATAATGTAAATCTCTATTTGTGCCAGCTTTGGCACCTCTCTCTGGTAACTCTTATTTACGTGTACCAATCATCACCACGTCATTTTCAAAAGCATGCATGGGAATCACACCATATTCGTTCTCGCGATAAGCTGCTGTCTTGGCAAATCGGCGCTGTACGAGATCAATGGTCGTAAAATCGTATTCTTCAACCGGGAAGTCCAGACGTACCTTGGTATTTACCGGAACATAAAGCACGAGCGTGTCCTCCGTGCCTGCCGCACGAATCTCCTTCGTTTTGTTTAATACGATATCCATCGGCTTCACACCCACCAACTTGTACTGCTCAAAGAGATACTTGATAAAGGAATAATCCCACGCACCTTCGAACCTTAGAGCTGATCTCCAATCATAAGGGCTATCAAAACCTTCACCCTCCACAATGCCAAAAGACTTGCCTTTCTTGTGCCAGCTCCAGATGCCATGTGCCCCATAAGTGACACCGGCCCCACCTCCGGCAAGCAAACTCTGCCATGCAGCCTTGCGAGCATCGAATGCAGAGTAGCGCCCATAGACGTTGCGGCTATAACTAATCTGTTCATAACAAGGCTCACCGTTGATCACTGGACGTACAGGCGACTGATGATAGAAGTGATCTGCAATCTCATGCGCATAGGCTTGGAATTCCGAGTTATGCCCAGACTGATACATGTAAAAGTCCAGCCCTTCATGGTTTGCAAACACTTCAGGAATCTCTCGTAGTCTGCCTTGGATGTGTAACGTCGTCAGACTGGATGGGCTGATGCGTTTTACAGTCTCCAGCGCTATCTGATAGTAGGCATTCGCCTCTTCGGAAGGAAAATCGGTATCCCCACTGACCAGATACATCGGATTAAACTCCGAGAATCGATTTACCGCATATGTCACATAAGGCTCAACAGCTTCAAGTGGCATCTTGCCATCCTTCTGAAACATGGTGGCCCAGGTATCGGGTACATAGTTGCACCAAAGGAGCACAAGTGCGGGTGTGAATCCACGTTCTGTTGCCATACGAACCATGTCTTGTGCACGGTCAAAATAAGCTTCATTAAGTGAAAAATAGTCCGTCGAGCCATCTCCTTGCTGGTTAAAAGGTTCGATATTCAGATCAGAACCACTTGCATCCCATTGGCGCAAAATATTGATCTGTACGACGTTGAATCCCTGCATACTGCGATAATCGAGGTATTCTTCCCATTCTTCCAATGAAGCATTGGTAAATGCACTCCAAACCGTATCCGCCAAATAAAAGAACGGATTGCCTTCTTTCTCAAACGTCCTGCGGTGAGTTGTAACCTCAACAGACATCATTTCACCTATCCTTCCAACTAAACTAATTAATATTATTTTAGTTAAATTAATATAAATAAACATTCAAAAGGGATTATAAATGCGTTTTCAATTTGAATATTAGCACCGTAAACATAAACAGTCAATTACAATTTTAGTTTACACCCCAAATATTTTAGTTAAGTTTAGTTTAGTAATCAGCTAAACTAAACGCTTAATTCATGGTATACTGAACCAATGTACACTATTTAGGAGGTTCCCTATTGAAGATTGATGATATTGCAAGGCTTGCTGGAGTTTCCAAAGCAGCGGTCTCTCTGGCATTTAACAACAAACCTGGTGTCAGCGAACAGACACGTGAACATATACTTAACATCGCACAAGCACATGGCTACAAACCAAGAACAGTCAAAGTTGGAAGAGAAGCACCGAAAAGCAATGCTATTATTCGTTTTGTTGCCTGCAAAAATTCCGACATCGTCACAGAGCATTATGATTCTCTCCCGTTCTTCAATGAATTGATCCACCACATCACGGAACAGGTCAAGCAACATGGCAGTACACTTGTCATCTCTTCCATTGACGTACAGGATTTGCAGCAAGAACTGCAAACGTTGGAAAAGGAACAACCGTCCGCCGGCCTTTTATTGCTCGGGATCAACCTGACTGCGCCCATGATTGAAACCATTCAATCCATTCATGACAATGTCGTCATTCTGGACACGTCATTTGAACATGTGGATGCAAATTTCGTATCCATTAATAATACATTGGGCGGATATCAGGCAGGTCAACATCTGGTTAAGCTGGGGCACAGTCGCATCGGATATGTGAAATCCGGTACACGAATCCCAAACTTCATCAAACGGGAAAAATGGATTTCGCACAGCGCTGGCCGAACATCATCTGACCGTTGCTGAGACACTAACCTTCCATCTGCAGCCCATGCTGGTGATGGCGCAGGAACATTTGCAGCAATCGATCCTCCACCTAGAGGAACGACCTACTGCTATTTTCTGCGAGAACGATTATATGGCAATCAGCACGATCAAATCATTGCAAAATATCGGCATCCGGGTGCCCGAAGATATTTCGGTAATGGGTTTTGACAACATTTTCGAAGCCAATGTAATCAGCCCTGAATTAACCACCGTACATGTCAAAAAAGATATGATGGCCAAAACGGCCGTCAATCTGATTATGACTAACCTGGGGAACAACGAGAAAAATGGTGCTCACATCTATGTGAATACAGAAATTGTGGAACGTAGATCCTGTGGCCCGTTGCCACGCCCGGTGTTGAATAATTGTGAATAAGGCAATTGATCGTATTCCGGTGAGATGGTACAGTGGTACTGACGTAATTCCATCTATTTGTACTATTATAAGGAAGTGTTTACATTGTCTAACCAACCATTTGCCAGCACTGCGAGTCCTCATCTTAGCGCAGACTGTGAGCAATGTTTTGGCTTGTGCTGTGTTGCCTTGCCCTATGGCAAGTCATCTGACTTTGCATTTGATAAAGCCAGCGGCACACCCTGTCCCAATCTGCGTACGGACAATCGATGTGGTATCCATACCCAACTTCGGCAGAAAGGGTTCAAAGGTTGTACGGTTTACGACTGTTTCGGAGCTGGACAGAAGCTCTCCCAAGTGACCTACGCGGGCAAAGATTGGCGTGATCATCCAGAGTCTGCAAAGGAGATGTTCGATTGTCTGCCTGCCTTGCGACAACTTCACGAGTTGCTCAGTTATATGAAGGAAATGATGATGAGACCGGAGACCTCATCCCTTCACTCTGCATTCGGTGAGTTATATGAGGAGATTGAGCACTTGAGCAATCTGGAGCCTGCAGCCCTCCTCCGTCTGGACATCGCCAATTATCGGTCCAGTGTGAATCAACTCTTGGTCCAGGCAAGTGAGATGGTACGCGCCAATGTGCCACCCACCGCTCATGGACAAGGGAAGTCGAAGAAGAGTAAAAAACGTACCGGAAGTGACTTTTTTGGTGCCAATTTAAAAGGGGCTGACCTGCGGGGCGCAAGCTTCCGAGGGGCTTTAATGATCGCAGCCGATCTCCGAAATGCAGATACACGAAATGCGGATTGGATTGGCGCGGACTTGCGGGATACGGATCTGGGCGATGCAGACCTGAGAGGTGGCATCTTCCTGACGCAATCCCAGATTAATGCAGCCAAAGGTAATGTGAATACCAAGTTGCCGGATCATCTCAACATTCCCTCACACTGGGTGTAGGGTGCCATTTCCACAAGAGCATGAGCAGGAATATAACCAGCAATGTACCTTGGTAATTCATACGAATGTATGAATCGTATACAGCAAAAAACAGCTCGTCCTATGTATCCAAGGACGAGCTGTTTTTTATAAAATCACTGGAACGAATCAGAATTATAACAAGTCGCGGCGAAGATCTTCAGCCGATTTTGGAGACAAGTGACCGAGCGGAATATCAAATACCGTTTTCGCTCCCTTATGTCCTTCCACGCTCAAGCGTTGTGCGGCTCTTGCATACGCTACAAGTACGCTTGCTGTAAATTCAGGATTGCTGTCGAGTTTCAGACCAAATTCAATAATTTGCTTTTGACCTGCACCCGTAACCCCACTGCGAATTACAAATCCACCATGCGGCATACCTTCATGCTCGGATTTCAATTCTTCTTCGCTAATGAACGTTACAGTTGTATCGTAATCTGCAAAGTAGTTAGGCATCGACACAATCGTCTCACGGATCTCATCCTGATTAGCACCATCTTCTGCTACCACATAACATTGACGCAGATGTTTCTCACGTGTAGATAGCTCTGGTGTCTCCCCTGCACGAATGCGGTTGATCACCTCTTCAACAGGTACAGTATACTGTACACCCGCCTTAACGCCTGGAACACGACGAATAGCATCCGAGTGGCCTTGGCTCACACCTTTGCCCCAGAACGTGTACTCTTTTCCTTCTGGCAGGATGGACTGTGCAAGCAGACGGTTCATGGAGAACAAGCCTGGGTCCCAACCTGTGGAAATGACACTTACGTGACCGCCTTGCTCTGCCGCAGCATTAACTTCCTTGTAGAATTCAGGAATCTTCGCATGTGTATCGAAGCTATCTACCGTATTGAACAATTTGGCGATGGCTGGTGTCTGCTCTGGAAGGTCGGTTGCAGAACCACCACAGAGGATCATAACATCAATCTTGCCTATGTATTGCTCCGCTGCAGAGATATGCTCAAAACGTACTTCTGTGCTTTCAGCGACCATCTGCTCCGGATTACGACGTGTAAACACAGCAATCAGTTCCAGATCCTCGTTCTGGGAAATGGCTTTCTCTACACCTTTACCCAAGTTACCGTAACCAACAATACCCACTCTAATCATGTTCAATCCTCTCCTGTCTTCTTCTATAGTTGTCTATTACTCTGTTTATAATGATATAACATACCATGTAACCTGTCAGGTTTCCAGTTCGAAATAAAAATACCTTGCAGCGGTGCAGCAATAATGCGGCTCCGTATGCAAGGTATTATGGCGTTCATTCGTTATTTTAGGAAGAAAAAAAGCAGGAAAGAAAAATAGCCCTTATCTTCTGCTTATGATTCTGTCCAGGTCAACGTCAGTTCAATGACGCCTTCCTGTCCCGCCAATGTTCCTCCAATCAAGGACCAGACATCCTGCGTCTCCGGATCGGTTCCCTGAATGATAATATTTTTGTCATCGATCGTCTGACCCGCATCCGTCAATTTTTTGGCGTTAAAGTAATCTTTATACAGCTCAGATACGGTTTTCATATCTTGTTCAGTGGAGAAAATCACCATGGCCGATTGCTTGCCTTCATTCTCACCAGAATTGGCTAAACGTATTGTTGCATCTTCCGGCAATGGGAAATCACTTGGCAAGTTCTCCGGCAACTCATTGGTTCCAGCAGCGGCTTCCTCATCACTATCTGAATCCGAGTCGGCTGGCGCAGTCGTACCCTCCGTCTCGGTCACTGCACTTGTTGTTGCTTCGCTTGCACCTTCATCAGTCGCTTGTTCACCAGTTCCGGAGGAAACTTCAGTGTCCACCTTCTCAGTATCACCTGTCGGTTCATCTGCTGCGCTGCTGCAAGCACTCAAGGCTACCATCATCGCCAGTGCCGCACAGGCATATAAATAGTTCCTTCTCTTCACCACCCGTTATCACTCCTTCTTCTTCATTTTATGTGCTAATCACGTTCAAAAGGCTGGATCACAGGCACCGCATGAACGTTATTCTTAACCCATATCACAGATACAGATAATACACTTAAAGACAATAGACAACTGGCTACGAGAATGGACAGGAAGCGGGTGATCACTCTAAACTTTTTCATCCATCCCTCCTCCTCATCCTGTTCATCATGTGTTTGTGGGGTCATGTTACTCATAGGTCACTGGACGGTGTCACTAATTTCATGATCTCGGCAGCGACAATATCCGGTTGACTGTTGTGGATGTAATGCTCGGCGTGCGGGACAATCTGCTGGGTTCCTTGTCTGGACCATGAAGCAAATTTCACTTGATCTGCCTGCCATGCCCGACTCCCCTCACTGGGTTGATCTGATCCGGCTGTCAGGATCGTCAGAGGGAAAGGAAACTCCTTTTTGTTCTCCAGCACACGTAATGCGTTGATCTTGGAATGACGAATCTCATCCATCACGTTGTCATTGTATGCATGCTTCAGGGTAGAAATGGTGGCAGCCTTTTTCATCGGCGCAGAAACCAACTCCGGGTCAATGACCAGTGTTGCCATCATCTGATCCGAATGCAGCAATGTACGCGCAATGCCTGTTTTAACCAGGAATCGGACTGAAGTAAAATACCATTCGGGCGTATCCATTTCCACCGTACTGTAATATTCAGGACTACCTCCATCGATCATGACCATGCCGGCTACCTCATCAGGATACCTTTGCGCAAACCGAAGCGTCTCCAGCGCACCCAGGGAGTGACCGACCATAATGTAAGGTGGACGTTGACCGGATGTGCGCAGCAATTGATGGATCTCTTCCGAGATGGTATCAACATCACGAGGTTCATCCGTATAGTCGCTGTATCCATACCCGAACCGATCATATACCGCAATTTTTACCTGTGATTTCAACTTGTCATATAGCGGACTGAAATCCACATACGGATTGGGTGTACCCCAGCCTGAGGCAAACACCACGGTTACCTCTCCTTTGCCAGCGGTGTAGAGGTGCATGTTGCGACCACTCACTTCATAATACTTGCCTGGCGGGGGATAGGACTTCATATCCTGCGTGGATTGATAAGCTTCATACGCTGTACCTGCCAGCAGCAAAAGTCCTGTGGCAAGCATGATGCCTCCCAGCACTTTTAACCCTCTCCGTAACCCCTTCTTCATCTTCTCTACCCCTTACCCCAAAGGTTCATCTATATATGTATGCTTCAATCGTACCCAAGAAATAGCGGGATTGAAACAATCCCGAGTCCAGTCCTTTCCCCAACCAAAGTCCAGTCTCATTCCCCTACCTGTGATGCAAAAAAACTGCAAATCTCCCATTTAGGAAACTTGCAGTTCATCTATATTTGTATTCTAAAACTCTTACCTCAATCTATCTCACGATGATCCTTTTACCTATAGTTGCAAAGTAAGACCCACCGGGCAATGATCACTGCCCATCACATGGCAGTCGATATGTGCATCTGCCACCTTAGGTGCCAATTGATTGGATACGAGAAAATAATCAATGCGCCAGCCCACGTTCCGTTCTCTAACCTTTGGCATATAAGACCACCAGCTGTATACATCCGTACGATCCGGGTACAGATGGCGGAAGCTGTCTACATAACCAGAAGCAAGCAAATCAGTCATCTTGCCACGCTCTTCAAGCGTAAATCCCGAGTTGCCCAGATTCGGCTTTGGATTCTTCAGATCAATCTCCTGATGAGCCACATTCAGGTCACCACAGACGATAACCGGCTTGGTCTGCTCCAGTTGCAGAATGTAGCCCCGGAATCGATCCTCCCATTCCAGACGGTAAGGCAGCCGGGTCAGATCCCGCTTCGCGTTAGGGGTATAGACGTTCACCAGATAAAACTCATCATACTCCAGTGTAATCATCCGTCCTTCCGGCTCACTGTCCTCCTCCATCCCGTAACGAACGGATAAAGGCTTGATTCGGCTAAATACAGCCGTACCGGAATAACCTTTTTTGATCGCATAATTCCAATATTGATAAACATCTTCCCCCAGGTCCATCTCAATCTGTCCGGCTTGTAATTTGGTCTCCTGAAGGCAGAAGATATCTGCCTGACTCTCCTGATAATAATCCATGAATCCTTTGGTCACACATGCCCTTAAGCCATTCACATTCCAGGACACCAGCTTCATATCCTCATCTCCTCACATCTCTCCAATATAGCATGGGCTCATTCCGGGGGACAAGCCTTACGGATATGGGATGAGATGGAGTCATTGGAATCCTTATGGGGCTAGCTTGCCTATATTTCGCTTCGTAACTTAGAGAACACCGCAAGGTCAATATATCTGCCTTTCTCAAACTCATGCTGCCGCAGTACACCTTCCTGTTGAAAATCAAGTTTATGTAACAGACGAATTGACGCCTCGTTCTCCGGTTCAACCCTTGCTTCGATCTTGTTGAGTTGCATGCTTGTGAATCCAAAATGTAACACAGCACGGGCCACTTCAGTCATAACACCCGGCCCCAGAAAGAGGAACGCAAATCGTATCCAATCTCTGCACGGTTATGTACATCTTCATAGTTCAGGAACCCACAGGTTCCGATCACTTTACGAGTTTCACGGTCTTCAATCATCCAGCGTAAACCCGTGTGTTCCTTGAAAATCTTCGTATACCAGTTCATCTCACCCTGTGCATCCTCCACGGATTCAAAGGGAGTGAATGGCATATATTGAACCACAGATTCATCCGAATATAACTCCAACAGATCATGGCTGTCCCCAGCCTCTGCCGACCGGAGGATGAATCGTTCTGTCTGAATTAATGGAAATAGATCAAACCTAAATTGTTCACTCATGCGAGGTCTCCTTTGCAACATTCATTGTAGAAGTCCATTTTACTACACTTGCCTTCATCAAGCTTTTACTATTAATATGTTCTATTAAGGCATTACTGTAGAAAAGTTTACATAGGAGAGGACGTGCTATTATCACACAATCATATGACGTTATTATCGTTGGAGCCGGCTCCATGGGTATGAGTGCAGGTTATTATCTATCGCGCAGTGGATGCAAAACTTTACTAATTGATGCCTTTGATCCTCCGCATACGGAAGGAAGTCATCACGGGGATAGCAGACTGATGCGCCATGTGTACAGTGGTGGGCCTGACTATATTGCCATGGCATTACTTGCACAGAAGTTATGGCACGAGCTGGAGGAAACGACCGGAGACCAACTATTTATTCCTTCCGGTGTAATAAATGTGGTTGATCCGGATATTCATTCCTTCCACAACCGATTGAGCCATGCAGATGATGCAGGCATTCGGTATGAAACATTGCACGCAGCCGAGGTGATGAAACGCTGGCCAGGTATTACAGTACCTGAACATTACGAGGGCATGTATGAGCCTGATGCGGGTTATCTGTATAGTGAACCCTCTATTCGTGCCTTCCGCAAAGCAGCCGAGACTCACGGTGCCACCTTGTTAACGCACACGCTTGTGGAGCATATCGAATACGGACCACATTCCGTTGCAGTTCAGACTTCAGGTGGTGAGACATACCACGCGAATCAAATCATCCTGAGCGCTGGCGCCTGGTTTCAGACATTAAAACCTTTCGTGGATCTCCCCATTCAGGCAGTGCGTAAAACGGTTGGATGGTTTGATGCACCAGAAGCTTTGTACGGCGAGGCACACTTCCCCGGTTTTACACTGGCGGGAAAAGAAGGTACATATTATGGATTTCCAAGCATTGGCGGATCAGGTCTGAAGATGGGTCGTCATGATACGGGTCAGGTGTGGACACCAGGAAGTACAATGGCTCCTTTTGGTACGGAAGAAACGGACGAGGGGGATCTGCGCAGGCTGCTCGAACTTCATATGCCTCAGGCAGCTGGAGAATTGAAACGTGGTAGTGTGTGCAAGTATGAATTCACTTCGGATGAAGATTTTATTATCGACCGACACCCTGCCCATGAACGTGTGTGGCTCGCAGGCGGTTTCTCCGGTCATGGCTTCAAGTTTGCAAGTGCCATTGGGCAGATTCTATCCGACTTGGTGCAAACGGGGCACACGGATCAGGATATTAGCAGGTTCGCCCTATCCCGTTTTCGTTAAGTACCAGCCGGGTGGATGAATATATGTATGTCTAAAATAGCTAATTTCCTTGAGGGTGCAGTGTTGCTTAGAGCACTGCACCTCCAAGAAAAAAGGACACGTAATAACGTTTAATTCATGCGTACTCACACTAATTAACTTTGACGAGGCTCCATTGCTGATTGGCTCCGCCATTGTCGGCCCACTGAATCGTGGAGGCACCTGCGGTCAGAGAACCTTGATTGATGTCAACCGTCAGGCCACTGTTTCGATTCGCAAGTACCACATATCCTCCCACATCAATTGGCAGCCATTGCTGATTGTTGCCCCCGTTATCCTGCCACTGAATCAGAGCGGCTCCGCCTTGTGTAGAACCCGAATTCACATCCAGCAAAAGCCCACTGCCCACATTGCGAATGTTGTAATATCCGTTACCTGCCGACTCCAGCTTCCATTGCTGGTTGGCTGCTCCATTATCATTCCACTGAATGATTGTTGCCCCACCCGTAGAAGAAGCACCGTTAACATCAAGTGCAAGTCCACTGTTGCGATTGATTAATTTGTAGAGGGCCCCGGATTCATATCCTGTACCGCCATTGTAAGTTGCACCGGAAATGACGTAGGTTGTGACCGAATTGGCCTTGGCCGTAGCGGTAAAGGTTTTGTTTTGCACCGAAATATTGGTCAGTTGCTGCAACTTCTCTGTTGAAGAAGTCCGGTATACTTGAGCAGACGTGCCTGTGTTAGTAAAACGACTGAGATCATAGGTTACCGTTGTATCCGTCGATTCCGAATTGGTTGTAACCAGCACAACTTTGCCGGAAGCTGCATCATAGGCTGCAAGGGTATTGGCATCACTCATGCCGATAATCTTGTATCCAGGACGAATAAATTTGCTGTAGTTGCCCATGACATAATATTTTTGGTTCACGGTGTAACTGGTCGTTTGTGTATTGTTCAACACGTTCTTGAAGAATCCCCATCCTTCTGCACTATCCACGGCTTGCCAATACACCCATCCACTTGCGCCCATATTGCGAATATCCTTGAGGATGGTCCGTGACATCGTAAGTCCGCTTGCATCTCCGTCTCCATATTCCGAGGTCCACAGATGTTTGCCCGCAGACGTCGCTATGTTGCGCAAAGCAGTACGATTGCTTCCGCCATACGTATGGGTGTTGATCTGAGTGATCGCTGATTTAACGGCATTGCTGTAGCTGTTGAACGACACATTCGTATCATCGATACTGTATTCTTCCGGTGCGCTCAGCTTTGTGGACAGGCCCTTTGCATTCAACGAAGCTTGTACCTGACTCAGAATCGTGTTCTGATCCGCCCGGTCAAAGTGCATGCCCTCCTGGTCATTGCCCTGCTTCCACCACGTCGAGATTGGTTCATTCAGCGGAGTTACGCTATCAAATGTGATCCCCCAGTTATCCCGAAAATGCTTCACAACCTCGGTTAAGTAATCGGCAAAATCATCGTAGTAATCGGGCTTGAGGTTGTTACCACCATTGGCCGAACCGGACACATTACCACTGATTGTCATCCAGTAAGGTGCGGAATTCGCAAAAGCTTCGATGACATTCACGCCTTGAGCTTTGGCAGCTTGCAGCATATATCGTTGGTTTGCATCTGCATTCCAGTCATACACGCCGGGAGAAGGCTGGTAACCAGGAACGGCTTTGCGATATTCAAGGATATTGGACGATGGATTATCCCCGCCTCCAATGTTGTACCGCAGGATATTCAGCCCCAGTCCGGTATTCGCGTTGAACATTTTCTCCACATACTCATCCCGATTGGAATATTCTCCAACCACTTTGCCCCACCACGCGAGGGATGTCCCCCATCCTTCCATCGTCTGATATTGCTTCGATGGATCGGCAACAGCCGTGTAGGCTCCCGCAGCAGATACCTCTGTTCCCAGTCCCAAACTGCCTGTTAGCAGACTTCCTGCAAGCAGCAGCGAGCTCATTCGTTTTAACCACTTCATCCGCTTCACTCCTTATCATTTTACACTTGCACTCCGATGTCAGAACAACTTTCCGATCGCTGTTATCCCCAGATTTTTAATTATTCTTAAAAAGGGGAAAATCCGGGGATAAACGCGCACGCTTCGCTTCTTCAAGTTATTTCTGACCTCTCCGTTATCGTGTAAATGTATAGTTTAACTTAGAAAATAAACACCTATTATTGTGCAACCTCGCGGAAAGTCGCGTCTGACTTATCGAGTGCGGTAACGACAGCTTCCAGTTTCAGCACATTATTATAATGTCTCAGATACAGGTTCGGGTTACTAAACGAGGCATACGATGTCCAACTAGCGTTAGCAAGTCCATTTACACGTTTGAACGTGGCGTCATTTCGGAACGTAGTGCTGCCGTCATTTTTCACGAGTTTGATGCTGCCATTATTATTGCGCAGGAAATAACCCGGATAATTCATGGACTCAAACGAAATGCCTGTTGCATTCGACAGCCCGGGAACGATACGGAATTGTGCATCCTCCTCCGGACTGACATTGGCATCAATCCGTGCTTGATAGTTATAGTGACGAATGAAGCTGCCCGGTACATTGAATGACTCCAGCTTGCGGATATCTCCCGGTTGCCCGGACTCTTTCAATACGGTCATATGCCGGACGAGTCCGGTAAGACCTGCAATCTCTTGTTTGGCACCCCAAGTCTGGAAGTTGTCAGCAGAGTCGCTGTAATAATATTTTTGTGTTGCATAGCCGTCAAAGTAGATTCGCCATGAACCATTATCCAACTGAACAAGCGCCGGACCTTCCACCCAAGAACCCCAACCTGCCCAATCCCCTGTGCCTTTAAAGGTATAAGGACCCGTTAGCGAGTTGGATGTCGCATATTCAATGTATTTGGTGGTCTCGTTCTTGGTAAAAGCATGATAGGTTGAGCCTGTCTTCACGATAAAAGTGTCGATATAATTGGGAGCAATGCCTGCCAGTTCAGTAGGTGCAGACCATGAGGTAGATGTTAGATTGCTACCTGAAGCTGTGAGTACATAAGGTTTGAAATTCTGATAGTTGCCTGGTGAGAGGGACACGATAATGTTCAGACTGCCGTTGCTGTCTTTGAACCATTCTGGTGCCCAGGTGTGTGCAATTGTGGTAGGTGTGGATAATGTAATGTTACGGACAAATGTCCAGTTTACCTTATCCGGGCTGGAGGCAATGCCGATGGTGTTACCCGACCAGTTCGTGGTGTAGACAACGTAATATAGACCATCTGTGTGCTTCATGATGCTGGGATCGCGGATCAGATCGGCCGGAGGTGTATAGGCTGGCCCTTTTAGCAAACCATAGTGGGTCGCATTATAGGATTCGTAGATATACATATTGGACTCACTTGTGTTCGTAAAGGCTGATATCGTATATACACTTGTCGCTGCTCTGGCTGTATTGGGGAATAACATCGTTAATAGAAGTAATGTTCCAAGCAGCAGAATCTTTCCGGCCTTGAAACCATTGGACTTTCCTGCTCCTATTCCCTCTTCCTTCTTCGTCAACATTGGGTCATCTCCTTATTCATGAGTGATGAACAGAGGAATACCTCACTGTATTACCAAAGACAAAGCGTACCTGGGACTGCCCCTGATGAGCAACACCTCACGACCACCTGTTCAAATTCCATTTACATGAAGCATCACTCCCTTCACAGATCATGGATGAACACTTTTTATATATGTAAACGGTTACAATTAATAAAGTTACAAGTGTTACCTTAGTTCATTGTACCCGACCTGGTCACCACAGTTCCCCCCATTCCCTTAGCCTAATTCACTCCGCAAAACTGAATCCGAAAGATTCACAAGCTCGAGTTATTTGACTAAGAAAATGAGGTAGTGTGACTGTGGTAAAAGGTGAAATGCTGCGTCCAACTCGAACTATCTCGATCCAGTTCTTGTTCTCAACCATAGTTGGATCGGTAAGACAGCTAACGATCAATACACGAACTATTCCACCACAACCCACGGATAACGGGATAATGCATCCAACAGGAATCGTACCCGTTCTGGTGTTCTGCCTTCTTCATCGAACAAAAGTAATTCATTCTCTTCCAGTAGCCAGGCTACTGGAATCTTGTAATCCTCTTGCGGACCAATCTGCCAGTAACGGCCCAGATGATGTCCGTTCAGATGAATCGTTCCTTTGCTCATCCCGGTCAGGCGAAGCAACAGGTTCACTTTATGATGCTCCGAAACCGCAGGCTTCGCGAAACGCCAGCGGTACCAGACCGGCTGACCATACGATCCTCGGACTGGAGTATGATGGGATACAGGGTGAGACTTCTCACTCAATGTAGCACGATTAACCGATCCATTCGTGGTGTGGGGAACCAGATTGGCAGTACAATTGCCACCTGCGGCGATGCCAGGCTGTCCTGCACGCTGGATTGACCCCTGTGCTCCAGGATGGATCGATTCCTGTCCTACCTCGTAGCTCTCCCATTGTTGCGGAAGCAATGCATCCGTCCCTGCCATACGCCAATCCTTCAGTTCTCCCTGACTCGGATATGTGATCAGTTCCAGTCGATTCAGCGAAGAGCGGCTATACGGCATTTCCAGTGTATTCGTCTCTCCGGCCTTGATATACAAGGATATGTCTAACGTCTGGAAGGCAAACCAATCCTGATATCCTTCCATCGGAACTTCGATGCCATTAATACAAAGACCTTTGCTCAAGGCACCCACAAGAATCGCCCGATCCATGCCATCCAGAGTAAAGCTTCTGCTCAGCAGTGGAGATTCTTGGAGAGAGTTCACCTCATCGAGATGCACAAGTCCACTCTCCATACGCCAATCCCGACGAATATCCTGAACCTTGCCATCCAGATACACAGCACCAGCCAGACCTTTGCTCTCACCCAAATACGGGGAGAAGTTCAATCTGCCCATATGCTGCACCAGAATCTGAAGTGTATTCTTCCCTTTGGCCACCTGCAACTGTACTCCAGCGGCACCCACCTGACGCACTAATGCCTGCTGAACACCATTAACAATGATTCTGGCAGTATCCTGGATATCCGGCAAAATGAGGTTAGTGATCCCTTCGGTTGGACTCTCGAAATCACATTCGTACAATAAATAACCAAAATCTTGTCCATACCGGGAAAAGTCTTCCGGTTGTCCACTGGCCGGACGCTGCTTCGCAGTTAACGTAACACGTGACAATTCGGGAGAATCAGATAACGTCGGTGCAATTGGCGATGTCCATGGAAGCTGCTGCTGTATTCCAGCGATGGACTCCTGACTGACGAGAAACTCGTGACCTGTGAACGTCCTTTCTCCATCGGTCCAGTCACCAAGCAGCGTAATTGTGCGATCCGGATTAGTGATCATACCCTTGACCTGACCAGATGGCAATACGTCCACGTCATCAAACCCAATCACATAACGTAGTCCCTTCTGATCTGTTGCTTCCAATCGCCATGTTCGATTCATCGTCTCTTGATCCAGAATGACGAAACGGATCGGTGTACCGTTTGCTTCCAGTTGGATCATTCCCGGCTCTTGGAAATGGAACAGATCGAAGCGGTATACGTTCCTGGCTGAATCATGTTCAACCAGCACTTGCACCGTACTGCCCGTGACGTATAGTGCCCCGGCTTCCAGTTCAACAACTGAACGCTGTCCCGTATCGGCCACGATGAACAGGGTCAATTCTCCGTTTATCATTTCATTGCCCGTAATCATCGTACCCGCAGTCAGGTATACGTGTTCAGCAACCTGTACTCGATCCAGCAACGGAACAATCTGTCCTGGATTCAGCGATACGGGAAGAGTACGGCCTTCCTCCAGCGTAATGTGCATCGTCTCCCGTTCATCCTTGCGACTCTCCAAGAACCAAATCTTTTGGTTGTCAGCCTGTCTGCCTCGTACAGATATGCCTTCAGGATGACGTACAACGATCTGTTCTTCTGGAATTTCCTCTGTTTCCATCAGAAGAGCCCCGAATGCATGGACGAAATAGGACAAATTCTTGGTTACTGCATATTTCGGTGTCACCCGTCCATATTCGTTCAGGGGTGCATCATAGTCATAGGACGTAATCATGAAGATATCACTGCTACCCATCGTTCTGCCGCCATATCCACCAAAGTTCGTGCCACCATAGAACATGTAGTGACTGATTCCGGTATACCCGGAACGCAGAATCTCCATGATACGTCTCTCCAGCAAAGGCGCTGTCTTCTGAATGGCCGAAGGCCCTCCCCAATTCTCGAACCATCCGGTCCAGAATTCCGTGACCATCTTCGGGGTGTCCGGCTGTTTGACTCGAAGTTTCTCATAATGCCCGTCAGCACCTGACCAGAAATTAGCCCCTTCAATCGTGCCTTCCGCCCCGCCAACGCAAGTGATCAGCGTAGCGTCAATGCCACGTTGCAACAATCCATCTCTCAGCGTATTCATATGGTCACTTGCAGCAGCGTCATCCATCAGATACCCGTATTCATTCTCCACCTGCACAAGAATGACCGTACCCCCAGCTGATAACTGGTGCTCCCGAATAATCGGCACAAGCTGGTCAAAATACAAATTCACATAGTGCAGATACGTCTCATTATTTTCCCGGAATTTCACGCCGTCCTTCGTACCAAGCCAGTATGGGAAACCGCCAAAATCCCATTCTGCACAGATAAACGGACCCGGACGCGCGATAACCCACATGCCCAATTCTGCGCACAAATCCAGAAACGCGCCGCAATCGTTGTCCCCTTCAAAGGACCACTGTCCTTCTTCCGGTTCATGCACATTCCACGCAAAGTAGGTGTCGATGCAATTCATGCCTGCCAGCTTCGCCTTCAGCAGAACCTCATGCCATTCCTCCTTCGGCATACGGAAATAATGGATCGTGGCACTGTTCAGAAATACACGCTCTCCGTTTAGGAAAAAGCTGCGTGCATCGTATGTTAATTCAGATTGAACACCGTTCTCAGCCCTGGCGATGTTCTTCTCCTGTTCCTGCAGCAAAAGGGATGCTTTCTCTGTCAAAGTTATCCCCTCCTTCTCTTTATTGATATAAATTGAACTAAAATTATTTACACTGCACACTTCGATGACAGAACAACCTTCCGATCGCTGTTATCCCCAGATTTTTTTTGATTCCCTTTTCTCAAAGGGAAAATCCGGGGATAAAGGCGAACGCTTCGCTTCTTCAGGTTTTTTCTGTCCTCTCCGTTTCTGTGTAAATGTTTAGTTTAATTTATATAGGTTCATACGTCCTGTTGTTCATTTACAATATAAGGCGAAACAAATCCGTTGAACTAAAAGACAATCTACACCAGCACTCAGATGACCGAACAACCTTCCGAGTGCTGCTATCAGTTCCCCTGCAAGGTCACGCCTTCCAGTACAACCGTTGTAATGGAGTTGTCGGCCGTAGGTACTTCCAGTCCGTTGGCATACACCGGAATGTCTTCAAGCTGTTCCATGTTCCGATCCGGTGAAGTCTGATACACCTGCGCGGTGGCTGATTTTCCATACGTATACCCTTCCAGTTCAAACGCCGTTGTTCCCGCTGACAATTCATTACGAATCACCAGCACCAATCTCTGACCTTCCGCGTCATAAGCAGCCAGCGTGCGTCCATCATCGGTTGGAATAATTGTCGCGCCAGGACGAATGAACTTCGTGAACTGGGCCATGCCATAATACTGTTTGGTCATCTCATATTGCTCTTCTCCGTTGAAATTGGCATGAATGAAGCCCCAATTGTTATTGGCCCCTTCATCTTCAACGGCCTGCCAGTATACCCAGGCGGATGGCTGCATGATTTTCAGATCAAACATGATCCGCTCCGCCAACTCCTGCACCGAGGTCATATCCTCATGACTGTGCGGCTCGCTGCCGCCGGTTCCGTACTCGGACATCCACAGTTTTTTGCCATGGCGTTCTGCCAGCGTGCGCAGCTCTTCCATTTTGCTACCATTATAGGAGTGGGTATTGATCTGCTGGATTACGTCCAGCGCGTCCTGATCATAGAGGTTGAAATTAAACACCGTCTCATCAATGCTGTTATCGTCCGCGGCACTAATGACGGTTCCATCCAGTCCTTTGCTCTTCAACGATGCAGCAACTTTCTTGATAATCTCGGCCTGTTTCTCATTCGTAAAATGACTGCCTTCCTGCATATTGCCCTTCTTCCACCAGTCGGAGGAAGGTTCATTAAGCGGATTCAGCGTGCGGAAGGTGATCCCCCACTCGTCCCGATAATGCTTCACAACTTCGGTCAGATAATCGGCAAACGCATCATACTGATCGTCACGCAGATTATTGCTGCCATCCACAGCTCCGGTAACGGATCCACTGATCGTCATCCAGTAAGGTGGTGAATTGGAGAATGCTTCGGCAATGTTCACGCCACGCTCCATCGAGCCTTGTAATACAGCACGCTGACCTGCATCAGCATCCCAGTCCCACTCTCCAGGTTCAGGCTGGAAGCCAGGTACATCCCCGCCGGGACGAAGAGCTTTCATCTCCGGATTTTCCTCACCGCCGATATTGTAACGAACGATGTTAAGACCTAATCCTTTCTCCGGGTCAAAGACCAGATCCATCACTTCACTAACCTTCGCCTGATCCTTCCAACCGCCAAGATCGTTGGCCCACCAGGCAAGTGACGTACCCCAACCTTCAAAATGATCATAGGACTGATCCAGCTTCAGACGTACCGGTTCCTCTTGGAATACAAGTGTTTTGGATGATTCATTGGCAAAATGATTGATAACAATTCCTCCTCCTGCCAGCAGGGCAATCAGGGCTACACCCATGAGGATATAGTTCCGTTTGCCTCTGCTGCGTTGTTCTTTATGCGCCATGGGCTAAACAATCCTTTCTCCATGTACGTTGATTACTCCATTGACCTTGAACATCAGGTTCAGTACATACAATCACTACAGACACTATCTGTGTTACTTGATTCCGCTGCTTCCGCCGCTAATGTTGGCTTCATAGACATAACGTTGTCCGAACAGATATACCAGCACCATCGGAATAGTGAGGAACAGGGAAGCGATCATCACAAGGTTCCATGGCGGCATCTGCCCGCCACCTACCGTAGTCAACAGCTGCACTCCGAGTGCCAGCGGCATTTTCTCCGGATCATTGATATAGATGAGCGGCCCCATGAAGTTCCCCCAGTTATAGGAGAATGAGAAGATCGCAATAGCAGCAAGTATCGGATAAGTCAGTGGCATGATGATCTTCCAGTAGATTCCCGGGTGCCCCATACCATCGATCATGGCGGCTTCATCCAGTGATTTGGGAATACTCATGACAAACTGCCGAATCAGGAATACGTTGAACGCTCCGGCGAAGAAGCTCGGTACGATCAGCGGGTAAAATGTATTAATCCAGTCCAGATGACGGAAGATGATGAACTGCGGTACCATCGTCACCTCACCCGGAATCATCATCGTACTGAGCAACACAATAAACAGGAAACGGCTGCCTTTTGCCTTGATGCGGGCAAAGCCGTAGGATACGATCGAAGCTGATAATACCGATCCGACAATCGTAAAGACGGTAATGATGACCGAGTTTTTGAGATACGTGCCAAGATTGTTATTCGTAAAAATCGTATAAAAGTTCGACCATTGGAACTCCATTGGAACGAAGGTAAAGGCTGATTTGACGGTTGTTGCGTCACTTGCCAGTGCAATGGAGATCATGTACAGGAAAGGCGAAGCAAGCAGCACCCCGACCAGAATCAGAAAAATATAGGATATCGTCTTCTCCACAGTCGATGGATTACTCATTGGCTTTTCCCTCCTCGTAGTGCACCCATAGCGCCGATGAACGGAATACAACGAGTGTCAACGCCATGATGATGATGAATAGTACCCAGGCAATCGCCGATGCATATCCCATTTTGTAGAATTGGAACGCATTCTGGAACAAGTAGGGAACAACCATCTGACTTGAATTGTCAGGTCCCCCGGCAGTAACGATGAATACCTGCGCGAAGGTCTGGAGCGCCCCAATCATGCCAGTCACGAGATTGAAGAAGATGACGGGAGTCAGCATAGGGAATGTAATATGGAAGAACGATTGTGTACTTTTCGCCCCATCGATGGCAGCGGCCTCGTACAGTTCCTGTGGAATGCCTTTCATCCCTGCAAGCAGCAATACCACGCCACCACCCACACCCCATAAGGACATGAGAATCAATGCAGGCTTAACCCAGTTGGGATCAAGAAGCCAGGCAGGACCCTGAATACCGAAGATCGCAAGTGCCTGGTTGATCAATCCTTCAGTTGGCGCAAGCAAGTGGATGAAGAGCAATGAACTCGCAACCACCGGAACAACCGACGGCAGATAGAACAGAATACGGAAGAAGGTGATCCCTTTGATTTTTTTGTTCAGGTAATATGCAATCCAGAGCGAGATCGACATGCCCAGTGGAATGGATATCAGTGCATAGAAGAATGTATTGCCGACGGATTTCCAGAAGATCGGATCATCGGTCAGTAACGTTTTGTAATTGTCGATACCGATGAATTCAGGGGACTGGAACAGATCCCAATTCGTGAAGCTCATATAGATGGAAAACAGGATCGGACCCAGGGTCAGCCCCAGAAACCCGATCAGCCAAGGCGAGATGAAGATGTAGAACCATTTCCCGTCCTTTTTTCTCACGTTAAGCCCTCCCATGACGCAGAGAGCAGATGGAACCCGCATTCACGCCGATTCCACCTGTCCTGCTGTCGCTGCTATTTGTGCATGTTCAGAAAAATCCTCTATTTGTAGAGTCTTTCCAGTCCACTCTGAATTTCGGTTACGGTATCATCAAGCGTGGCTTTGTTGTTGAAGTAGACACCCAGCTTATCGTTAATGAGCTTCATCATTTCGTTCCATTGCGGGTTGAATGGTTCTGCATAGATCGTTGATTCACTGAACGCAGCCATGTTGATTTTTTTGCCGCCGTATTCAGCATTGAGGAATTCATCACTGGACAGACCTGCTTTGGTTGCAGGAGCATCCTGACCCGCTTTGACCATTGGCATCTGTGCTTCCGGTGTGGTCAGTGCTTCAATTACTTTGAATGCTTCTTCCTTGTGTTTGGATGCGTTGGTAATCGTTAACCCGTTAAAGAATGCGTTTGTTTCGCCCCATACCGGAGAGATATCCCAATTAATGCCTTCCACCTTGGCAAGTGAACCGATGTTCCAGAACCCTGTCGTTTCCATCGCGATCTTGCCTTGAGCGAACAGCGGATCAGCTCCGATATTCCCCATGTCGGCAATCTCGGTTGGCGTTGGTCCCGCACCGTGTGTGAAGGTCAGGTCATTCATGAATTGTAATGCTTTCCGCACAGGCTCTGTATTGAAGGTTGGTTTGCCACTCTCATCGAACAGTGAGCCACCGTTCTGGTAGATCAGCTGCATCCACTGCGGCCACCAGCTGCCCGGATAGTAACCCCATTGAACCGTTTTGCCATTCTCCTTCACCGTCAGCTTCTGAGCTGCCGCCATTAGATCATCCTGCGTCCAATCTTTGGTTGGATATTCCACCCCAGCCTTGTCGAACAGATCTTTGTTATAAAAGAGGACCATCGCGCCTGCCCGATCCGGCAAACCAAATTGTTTGCCATCATACTTCATCAGGTTTGCGATATCATCGGAATAACGCTCGGACATGTTCACATTGTTCGCTTGAATCATGTCATCCAGCGGTATAATCTGATTCTTGGAGGCGTAAGCCTGATAGTTCTCGGCAATCATCATGATGTCCGGTGCCGTTCCTCCGGCGATCATGGTCTGTACCTTCTGGTCATAATCCCCTGCAACCACGTTCAGCTTCACGTTAATATCGGGATACGTCTGTTTCACAATGTCGAGTCGTTCCTGATAAATCTTCTTCTCATCCTCCGAGCCCCAGATCGTCATGCTCAAATCAACCTTGCCACCGGACTCGCCGGAAGAACCGTTTTTACTCCCGCTGCTACAGGCTGTCAGACCCATTACCATGACCAGCATCAATAACGAAATGACCTTTAGACTTCTTCTCATACGTTACGCCCCCTTGATATAATGAATGGATGACTACACTGAAACCCGTTTCATGAAATGGGTTTCATTAAGCTGAAACATAAAACCCGTTCCACTTTATGAAAGGGGTTTCATTCACGCACTCATTATATTTCACCCTTCGAGGAAATGTCAACGCTTTCTTTTCCAATTACAGGCCCTTTATCTTGCAGCAGGTCCTGTACTTTGACGCACAATCAGCTCCGGTTGCAGAACGATCTGCTTCTTCGGTTTGCCTTGGTTAATCAGTTCATGCAGCACGTCCACAGCCTGTTTGCCAAGCTGATACGTGTTCTGGGATACAGTTGTCAGTTCCGGTATAACGGCACTGGCGAGCGGTGTATCATCATAACCCACAATGGATATATCCTTCGGAATGGAGAGCCCATGCTCAATCGTCGACTTGATGGCACCAATCGCCGTGTTGTCATTAACGCAGATGACTGCGGTGGGCGGATTGTCACGATCCAGCAGTTTGGACATCTCCCGTTTGCCGTCGTCGATGGAGAAGCTGCCGAGCAGTTGTCGTTCTTTTGGTATTTCGAGTCCATGCTCCCGAAGTTTCTTCTGCACAGCTCTGACCTTGACCATAGTGGTGGATAACTCTTTCAGACCGCCAACAAAGGCGATATCGCGATGTCCCAGTTCAAGCAAATGCTCAGCTGCAAGGGCTGCCCCTGCACCTTCATCCGTGTACACCCGGTGGAACCCGCCTTTGGCAATATTGCCATTGACCAGCACGATCGGCATACGTTTGCCCATATCAATCAATTCCTGAGCCATGTCATCCGGACAGACCTGCATATTGATTCGCCCGCCGAGAAAAATAATCCCGTCTACCCGCTTCTCTCGCAGGATGGACAAATATTCAGATTCCCTGTTGTAGTCGCCTGCGGTATTACACAGAAAGAAGGTATACCCCAATCCGCGAGCCTCATTCTCCGCACCCCAGAAGACTTCCGGGAAGAAGGGGTTTGTAATGTCCGGCAGGATGATGGCAATGGTGCCCGTCTCTTTCTTGATCAGACTGCGCGCCTGCGCATTGGGCTGAAACTGGTGTTTTTCAATGATGGACATAATCTTCTCCCTGGTGCTTGCACGCACAGGCGCCGTATCATTCAGCACCCGGGAGACCGTCGCTACAGATACATTTGCTTCCTTGGCGATGTCGTATATGGTAATCGGTGTCATAGCGGAACCTTCCTTTTTCTCTAATTTTCCCTATTTTCCCTGCTTATCATACCAGATAAGGAAAGGCGATGAAATGGGTTTCATTGATGTGCGAATAATTTCACACTGGACCAATAGAAGTTTGGGGGATGACATTCATACGTGAATTGTCCGATGCATTACTCATTAGTGTCATTATTTTCACAGGATATGTTTGATTTTCTTTATTTCACCTTCTAATCTGCGTTTATGGTCCATATATTAAATTGTAAGCGAATTCATTGGAGATTAGAGGAGTGTGAACGACGTCATGATCATTCAAGTCAGTTCGCTGGCAGAAGCAAGACTTACTGAAAAGCTGGGCGATCGACCGGGCTATTTCAAATTGTTTTATGATACCGATGGATGCGGTTGTGACGGAATTGCGGTACTTCTGATCTTGAACGACCTGGATAGCGATGATGTTACTGTAGAAGCGGGTTCGCTTCCGTTTGTAATCAACAAACAGCAACAGATTTACTTTGAACCCTGTCTGCGTCTGCAATCCGAGCACAGTTTCCCCTCGTTTCGACTAAGCAGTGATTCCATGATCTATGGCAGCAACGTCAAAGTCCATGATTTACGAGATACCGCAGACGTAGCCCCTCAGCCCACCGGATGGTTTGTACGATAAACGTTGAATCAGCACTATAATCAAAACCTCCCAACCCCAGATATTATGCGGGACGGGAGGTTTTTTATCAATTTTAATGAGTTAATTAGGCATTATTTTCGTAAACATTTTATTTGAGCTAACGTTTTCTGTCAGTTCAATTTTACTCAGATTACTTCACAAGAATTTCAATTGGATTCATGGTTAAAGAGATATCCACGGTCATATCCACAAAGAGATTTTGTTTCCCTTTTTTGGTTACTATAAACTCATCTTCAACCTCAACCACTTGACCTGACTTAAACTCAGTTACATATCCCACATCCGCATAATTACGCTCCTCGTTACTACCGGAAAAGAAAAAACGAATGATAGGTTTTCCATGAGGTACTTCAACAGGTTTAATACCTGTATATTTTAAAGTTCCTTTTACTTTAATTGTCTCACCCGTACTTAAAACAGTTGGTGTTGTTACTTCGAGAATAAAATCAGATGCTATTACACGTTCAGTAACCGTATCTTCATATTTTTCGGTTGATGAACACCCAGCTATTATCATGGATACCGCTAATACCAACATTAAGATACTATTACTCATTTTAATAATTTCATATCACCTCTCTCATACTCTAACGAATGATACATAGAAAGGGTTGCTCAATTTGTTCCTTGATTTCCCTGAACTATCGTTTACTGTTAGTTCAATCCTGTATCACACGAATTCAATTAACTTCCTATCTATTTCTGCGATATCACCAATCTCCGATGTACCATCCCAAAGGATAATTGAAGAAGCTTCATCGTTTTCAACAAAATCATCAAGTTGGCACAATTCACCCATGAACAGAGCTCCATACTCCGTCCGTTCAGGTCCATGAAAACTTGGCTGGAGTCTAAACTTCATTAGCCCTTTGAATTCAGCCGTATCCATATTTTGATTGGTTTCCTCAAACAATTCTCTAATTACACATTGTTGAGCATTCTCTCCAGCTTCAATAATACCACCTGGAAGTTCCTAGTTGTTTCTCCACTTATTATGCATGAATAGATACTTTCCTTGGCACTTCACCACAATTAGAGCATGTGTTAGTGGAGCATCCAGTGTGCTTGTAATGACCTTATCGTACTCGATACGAATAAATTCCAAAAAAATGTTACCTCTTGAATCTGTCATGATTGCCATTTTTACTCCTCCATTTCTTTTGTAACAAAAATAAAAAAAACACGCGCTAGACCTAAGTCCTGCGCGTTCATATATCACAGGATGGGGAGCGCGAATAGCGTTAACCCACCCCAAATTTTTTAGGAATGGATTAACGCTTTTCATGATGGTGAGATTGTTTTAATTCTTGAATTAACATCGGCCATTCTCCTAATCATCAATATATGGAAATAATACCCACTATAGTACTTTAGAGTCAAGTCTATAATTTTGCTCATTTACCAATAACTAATGATACTTCAACTCCTAAGTTTACTATTGACATAATTTCATCAGCGATCTGGTCCAATCTTTCCGACTCAAAACCAAATTCAGAGTTTCCGGCGACTGCTCCGCTACTTAGTTTAACGAGAATTCTTTTATACCTTGGCAATTAATAAAAACACTAAAGCAATAAATGCTTTAGTGTCCTAATGGAATGGAAATATGAAATTTCACAAGCCGACTGAATATAAGTTTTATGATTCCACACATTACTTGAGGCTAAATGCAATTACCGTCAATATTAAATCTACAAGCAATTTCAATAAGTTATAGAATGATTTACGATGAGCAGTATCAAAGAGCTACCTTGCCACTATACTGCCCGTTAGATCAATACACGATCCCTCGTACAACTAAACACTTCTTTGAAGCTTGACATTAAATTCTGTCGTTGACGCAGTGACATACTCCATATAATTCACAGAGCCGTTAAAGTTCAAATAAGCTTCATAACGCATGCGGATTCCAGGTAAAGTAATCAAATCCAGAACATTTTCCTTTGGAACCCACCTGCATTCGCTCGTTTCATTAGAAGTAGCTAACTCTCCACCCACAGCTTTACACACGAAATCAAACATGACCTTCGTAGGGACATCAGTCACACCGTCATACCACTTATGGATGGCTGTATTCGAAATAACACTAATCAAATAGCTAACCGTGGCGTCTATTCCACTTTCCTCTTTGATTTCACGCATGACACCATCAATCAGGTTTTCTCCTACTTCAGTTATCCCACCAGGATACACCCAACCATCGTCATGGGCTTTTACTAAAAGGATATTTCCAGTTCCATCCTCTACAATTCCACCTGCAGATACAATATGTGTCGGGAACGTCATTTTACAACCTCCAAATAAGATAAATTTGTATATTTATTCCACATACTTCTCATACTTTCCTGCCTTTGTGAATTTCTAAAAGATACTGTCGACATGATTGAACTAACTTGCCGTTAGTTGAACTTAATAGAACACTTGTATGGAATTTGTGATGCATGAAAGTACAATAATTCAACGGTTAATGCATTCAACGTCGATACCAATAAATATATACTAATCCCACAACGTAATAAGATAATGAATCACAACGGAATCGGAGGTGTAAATGAGATGAATCAAAATGTTACTTTAATAGGCAAGACAATAAAACTCTTACCCCTAGAATCTAAACATAAAGAAGATTTACTTGAAACTCTGATGAATCCAAACATATGGGAATTTACTTGGAGAAAAAATGCAACATATGATGATATTAAGCATTTAATCGAACAAGCCATACAAAACCAGCTTTATGGCACCCAACTCCCTTTCGGCATCGTCGAACTCATGTCAGAAAAAATTATTGGAACCACAAGAATCGGAGATATTGATATGATCAATCAAAATGCGGAAATCGGCTGGACATGGCTAACACCAACTTACTGGCGTACAGGTGTAAATACGGAATGTAAGTTTTTACTGTTAAATTATTGCTTCGAACAATTAGCGCTAGTCCGCGTGCAATTTTCCATCAGCGGCTATAACATAAGGTCACAGCGAGCGATAGAACGGATTGGGGCAACTAAAGAAGGCATATTTAGGAAACATAGGCGGGATACTCAAGGTAGATTTCATGACAATGTTTTTTATAGCATTACGGATAACGACTGGCCTGAGGTAAAAAGCACTCTTGAACATATGATCCATATTAAATACTCGCCAGAAAACACAAGATAGATGTTTGCACAAAAGAAAGTAAAAGAAGCACCCTGATATTTTCCTAGCCAAATGCCATTTGTTAGCTCAATAAAAGCAGCCAATCAAAATGATCGGCTGCTCTTATTGAGCTAACGTTTCCCGCTAGCTTAAGAGTAATTTCACTTTTTTAATTGAGTCATCTTTTTCAGGAGTACCGCAGTGCAAACAGATATAACACTGGCTAAGTATAAAAGAGCATATGCTATGGCAGCATAATATGTAAGTTCAGCTTCAATATCGGAGCTTGTAAGAAGCAGAATAATGGAAAAGCCAACAACAAAAACTACAGTACCTAACAGAACATTTTTAATTCCTTCTTTCACATACTCACCTCCCAGGGATTTTTGACAGTTCCCGACCTGCTATTTTAGCATTTATAATTTTTCCTCCCTTAGGCTATTCTCGATTGTGATCTAGCCCTTTCCCAAAACAAGTCTTTTGGTTGTATGATTCGAAAAATTCGGAATGAATATCCAGTGTTTTAATAGTGAGTAGATATCCATTTATCGTTTTAGTAATCATTTCAATTTCAGATACATTGTATGAAGTTATATCCATTTTCGAAATGATCACTTGCTTACTAAGCACTTTTGATAAAGAAGAGGTAATTTGTTTCTTTACATCGTCATTTAAACTTTCAAACTGGAGTACAAGGTTTTCAAGGTCATCCTTGCTATCTTTCATAAAACTGTGGGATTGGATAGCACTATGCTTTGGAGATGAAGACTTGATAGCATAAATCTCAATGATGTCATCCATATTAAATTTAAAGTTTTTACCTTCTTCTGTTTCAACAACTAGGTAGCCTTCCTTTAATCCTTTAGCAACACCACGGAAAAATTCATCTCGATTATTAACTTTAAATACTACAGAATGTTGTTCTTTAACTGTCATCTCAATAAATTGTCTCTTATTCATCATATTATGCAATGTGTTCCCCTCCCTTTTAAAGATAAAGTATTCTATATGAGATAGTATGTTATTCCATTGTCCTCACACTAACCTGCCCGTTAGTTCAATAAGATAGATGAACAGTATCGTCCGGGTCTGCACCAGCTGATCCCCATAGTTCCCCTTCAACGCGATAACCGCCACCACTCCATTGAAGCAAGTAGTCTCCAGTACTCATACCCTGTGTGAAACCTTCTTTACTATTTATCCAATCTAAAGATTCCCCGGGAGCAATCGTTCTAGCGAAATACAATTTACTAGTATCTAAGTGCGTTAAACTAATATTGACTTCATGGCTACTATTGTTTTTCATAAGCAGTTTTATATGTATAAATTCCGGATTTACGGAAAAGGGTTGCTGTAGTGTTGCGCCTCCAGAAGCAATATAGTGGGACGGTTTGCTCTCTTGTTCGCTTAAAGACTTAGAAAGTGTTGTACTTTTCGGACTTTCTTGATAATACACCAGTTTTTGGAGTAGACATATTCTCTTGAGTTGGACTTGTTGAATCACAGGCAGTTACGGTCGCTGTTGTTAAAGCTAATGCTACGACAGTAAAAAAAAGTCTCTTTTTCTTCATTACTTCATTCCTCGTATTCTTTTAGTTATTCTAAAAACCTATAGAAGTTCCTCGTTATGAACAACGCTATCAATCAATAAAAGTTACACCTATAATTCACAAGATGGCATTGAGTTACCTGCCCGTTACTGAACAAAAGTAGCCGATCAGGTTGATCGACTACTTTCTGGGGTTTATTGAGTACCGTATACTTTTAGTATAAACAAATGACGACCGACAGTATTTGACACTTCAGTCATCGAAAACCGAAATGCTTTTCAACTTCCAATAACATCTGATCTTTATTGGACTGAGATGTTCTCATGAACCATTTTAATTGATACTGCTCTGCTTGTTGCAGGTAATGATTCGATGCTCGAACCACCGTGTTTAATGTTTCGTCCCGTGCACGTTGTGGATCTGATAAATTAGGGAACACATCCTCCATGCCTCTCAGATGATCTCGATCCAGATACTCCGCTCGAATTAGGTCATCTTCTGCAAACATATAAACAATTCGGTTGGGGTCAACAATCTCCCTTAGATAAGCAGGTTCCATAAAAGTATCTACTACGATTGGCTTCTCTTTCCCCATCTGTAACAAATCCAAAATAATAAACTCAACGCTTTCATCAAACACTGAATTTAACCAGTGACTTCTATCGTTCCCACGCCCTAAAAAGAACCATTCCCAATCAATGAAGTGTCGTAAAATTGCTGGATGATCCTGCGGATTAGCCTTTTTTTGATAATCGAAAGTGTGGTCATCGGAGGAATAATAATTCAGTTCCCATTTTGAAGAAAGTAAATTAGTCATCGTGCTCTTTCCGCCGCAAGGGCCTCCACATATCCAATAAACGTGATCTAGATATTCTCTTAATAGTCGGTCTGAAATTTTCATTATACAAATATCCCCCTTGTCTAAGATTATTTCTCAAAAGGGAGCACGTCTATTCTTGTTTGCACTAAATGTCCAGGTCGCTGGCATTGCCACACCGCCTTTCCGATCTTAATTTCTGATAAATTTATTCCTCGGAATCGCTTTTCACAAAGTAATTACCGTGAGAAAAAATCTGTTTGGTATCAGCAGTTAAATGATCTAAGTTATCCACCGTTTCCTTCTCGGAAATGAAGGCGTCTTTCTCGGGTACCCTATTAAATGTTCCGAAAGATGTCGTTATACCACTGACATTTTCTAGAGCTCTATTAATTTCCTCTTCTGATAATTTTACTGCAGGACCAAAGTCCGGATAGTTTGGATTATCCGCTTTAGCATCATCATAATAATTACTAGCATAAATACTTAAAGCAGTCACTGCTGAAACAGTTATTATTAATGCCGTACTGATAAAGAATTTTTTCATTGGAGGTCACTCCTCAATCGTTTCTATAATGTGTGTGCATTCATAAATCCTTTGCCTTCTAGTTCAACTGGGCCTTTGTTTTAGTAGAAACCAGATAAAATAACTAATGATCTGTATACTGCAAAGCGTGAATCGGTGTACCTTTAGTGACTTCACCTGTCAATGTATTGATTTCAAGTGGCTCTACTAAAACCTTCCATCCATTTTCGCTTTTGAAAATTTTATATGGGAGTGGTGGTGACTGTTCGTAGTCTTGTCCTGCATACTTTTGAACCACATAAAATTGAACTTCATCCGTGTTGATTTGTCTGGTTTTCACAATTTCATACCCTGTAGTTGGATTGGTTTTAAAATCCTTCACATATCCTTCTTCACGACTTTTCTCATCCAAATAATTTGTATCTTTAGAATAGAACATCATTCCTTCTACATCCCTAGCAATGTAAGCCTGAAAGTACTCCGTTGCTGCTTCCATCGGAGTTTGGGCTACGACTCTTTCCGCAGTTGTAGTCGATGCTACTAAAATAGAACCAGCAACAACACTGGCAAGTAAAAGCGATACTAATCCTTTTCGTTTCATGGATTGAGAACTCCTTTTTAGTGATAGAATTGGTAATAGTGATCAAATTTTCTTTAGATCTATTTAGTATAACGCATTGAATTATTGGAAAGTTTTTATATTTATGAGAAATTTGTTTACATCTATCTTTTAGCCTCTTTATCCAAACTCTTCTTTACGCCCACCTTACTTAATGTTAGATTTTATAACATATCATTATGAAAGCGAGTGGGTTGAAGATGGATCTGCAACATTTATTGACTATCCCCATTCTCTCCAAAGCAAAGGTTATTGCTGGACATCGTGGACTAGATCGCTTGGTGCAATCGATTAATATTATGGATGCGCCAGATATTGTCCATTTCCTGAAGCCGGGAGATATGCTGCTGACGAACGGCTATATCCTGAAAGACCGCCCCGATGCTCATCTTGCATTCATTACAGATATGCACGCGATTGGTTGTGCGGCGCTTGCGGTCAAGACACAGCGCTTCTCTCTTGAATTATCCCCGCAACTGCTCGAGACAGCCGATAAGCTGGGGTTTCCCATCATCGAACTGTCAGAGATAGACAATACACTCGGTGAAATATTTCAACAATCGATCAGCGCCATCCTTCAGAATAAAACCCATGAGCTCCACTACGCCTTATCTATTCACAAACAATTTTCCACGATGGTTATGCAGGGAAAAGGTATACCCTCCATCGTAGATACGCTGTCTCAGTTGCTATCCTCACCTGTGCTTCTGCTTGGTTCGAAGAAGCAGATTACGGCAAGCTCCCATTATGCACAACAGATGGATCGCCAGTCTCTCGCCGCGCCCATACTGACATTTATAGATGAGCACCCTTCCTTCCATACCGCAATCTCGATCTGCCTGCTTACTGCCGATAAATATCGACATGCTGAGCTACATCCCATCTTTACTGATCGGCACGAAGGCTATTTGATCGCACTATTCGACAATTCCGCAAACTCTAACCTCTCCACTCTGGCACTGGAACAAGCCGTCAATGTGATCGGTCTGGAGTTAACCAAGAAGCAAGCAGTCAAGGAACGTTCCCGCCGCTACAAAAATGAATATTTCTCCGATCTCATTCAGGGCTTCATTCGTTCTGAACAAGAAGCGCTGCATCGTGGCAAGAAATATGGGCTACAAGCCAAAGGAAGCTCCGTTCTCATCATTGCTAAAAAGGATGAATTTTTATCGAGCATGCCTAACCAGAGCCTCACTCCCCCTGGAGAAGAGCGACAAATCTCGGAACGAGACGCTTATTACGAGCTGATTAAACAGGAGTTCGCCAGACTGGATCTCTCCTTCGTCATGTTCACGAAGAATGACCAGTTCGGCATACTCGTCTTTTTGGCCGAATCGTCTTGGGACGAACACATCGTTGTTCAGCAGCTTGAACAGATCGCGAGCATCCTATATACGGAATCGCAGCTCAGCCTATCCTTCGGCATAGGCAATCCCTACACGAATGTACTGGATATCGGATTATCCTATAAGGAAGCAGTCAAGGCGCTTCAATCCGGCTATCAGATGAGAAAGACCCGCTTCGCTCATTCCTATCAAACCATGGATATAAGCCGCCTGCTGCGCATGATACCTTATGATGAAATGCTTCAGTTCCATCAAGAAACCTTTAAGGCCTTCGCTGGCCGAGATCCAAACGAGCGCAGCGAACTGATGAAAACCTTGTCCTCTTTCTATGAGAATCACTGCCAGATCGTCGATACGGCGAAAGAGCTGTTCGTACATCGCAATACCGTCATCTACAGGCTTGAGAAATGTGAAAAATTGACCGGCAGGAACATCAAGGATCCGAGTGAGAGTCTGCGCTTCCGCCTCGCCTTCGCACTGGAGTCGCTGCTGAATGTCAATCCAGCCCCTAGCGAAGCTAATCATACGTCTTAAACCGAGAACGTGTCATGTATAATGACACGTTCTTTTATTTTCTTTTCTCAACCCTACCTATTTTGTACATTTTAGCTGATTCAATTCTATTTTTATGTTCATAGTAACTAATGACAATTAGGCAAACAGTCTATATGATTAGGAATATAATCATCAATGTCATATTAATTAACACAAACTCACGCCAAGAAACAACAACCAACAGGCTGTAGGAAAGGGGCTACCTATCATGGCTATACAGATACAAGGCGTATCCAAATCATTTGTCAGTGCAACCGGAGAAGATATTCAGGTCCTGGCTGAGGTTTCGATGCAAATCAAGAAGCAGGAATTCTTCAGTATCGTGGGACCGAGCGGTTGCGGCAAGAGTACGATTTTCAATATTATCGCAGGTCTGCTTAAGCCAACGAATGGCAAGGTAATCGTCTGTGGCGAAGAGATCGATCAGACCACCGGGCATGTCGGTTATATGATGCAGAAGGACCTGTTACTTCCTTGGAGAAGCATCCTGGATAATGTCACGTTAGGCTTGGAAGTGAAGGGCATGTCCAAAAAGGATCGTGGCGATATTGCCATGGATTATCTGGATCGCTACGGCCTGGCTTCATTCGCAGAAGCCTATCCCTCCACACTATCAGGCGGTATGCGCCAACGTGTAGCCCTCATACGCACCCTCGTTACCCAGCCCGATATTATATTACTGGATGAACCCTTCTCAGCACTTGATTATCAGACCAGACTCATTCTGGAAGATGAAATCTTATCCATACTAAAATCTGAGGGCAAGACAGGCGTCCTGATCACGCATGACATCGAGGAAGCGATTGCCATCTCCGACCGCATTGCCGTTATGAGCAAAAGACCAACGACCGTGAAGCAGGTGTATGACATTGGTCTCGCCTCGCAATACGGCTCAGCACTGAAAGCCCGCTCCGACCAGAAGTTCAAGCAGTATTTTGAATCGATCTGGGCAGAGCTTGATATCCAGATGGGGAGGATCAGCTAATGAAGAGCACATCACCTAAAATCACCCTTGCCGGAAAGCCTGCTGGAGTTACGAAGAGCAAGAGCAAACGCAGACAGTCCACCTTCTCCAAAGAATGGCTGGTAACAATGCTGTGGCGGTTCATTATCGTTGCAGTCATCCTAGTGATATGGGAATCCGCCGTTCGCTTGAAACTGGTTAACGGTTTCCTCATGGGGTCACCGAGCGCCATTTTCGATGCCGCCATCACGATGGCTAGCTCAGGGCAACTGCTTACAGACGCGTTCGCAACGGTGAATGCCACCGTTATCGGTTTTGTAGCCGGAAGCTTAATTGGTTCATTAGCAGGACTGCTCATGTGGTATTCCAAGTCCGTTGCCCGTGTGCTCGATCCATTCATCGTAGCGCTGAACGGCATTCCGAAAATTGCGCTCGCTCCCATGATTATTATCTGGTTCGGTTCAGGCATCTTCTCCAAGATTGCTCTTGCCTCCGTGGCAACATTTATCGTAGCGCTGTTATCCGCCTACCAAGCGACTCATCAGATCGACGAATCCCAGATTAATCTGATGAAATCCTTCGGTGCAAAGAAGTCACAAATTTTCCGCAAAATTATCGTTCCTTCCTCTCTGCCATGGATCATCTCAGCCTTCCGTATCAATATCGGCTTGGCATTGGTATCTGTCGTAGGCGGAGAATTCATCTCTTCAGATAAAGGACTCGGACACATGGTATTCGTCGAAGGTAACCTGTTCAACCTTCCGGCCGTATGGGTTGGCGTGTTCATGCTTATGCTGGTCGCCATGCTCCTCTACACCTGTGTCGGGTATATCGAATCCCGTCTCCTCCTATGGAATGACAACAAGACCAGCAGCAAATCCACATCTGTATAGCTGACCTACAACCATAAAAGGGGCCTGATGACTAATGCGTACACTCAAAAAGATAGCTATTCTGGCAGCGATGACACTTCTATTGACTACACTGCTCAGCGGGTGTGGCGGCAATGCCAACATACCTGCTAACGGCGCAGGTGCATCTAATAGCGAGGGGCAAGAAAATACGCAGGTGGACAAAATTATGGTGTCCGAGGTTTATCACAACCTGCTCTATCTTCCCTTGTATGTAGCGAACAACCAAGGTTTTCTAAAGGAGAATCGCATTGAGCTATCTTCCATCCGTGCTGCCGGAAGCGGACCAACAGCATTGTCTTCGGTCATCTCAGGCGAGTCCGCATTTTCCTTCCACGGTCCTGAGCATGTCGCATTCGCTAATGCGAAGGGCGGAGATGCTCGCTCACTGGTCCTTCTATCCGGCAGCGCTCCAGTATGGGCAGTCGCGAGAGAAGGAGTAACGGTAAACACCACAGAGGACTTCAAGGGTAAGACCATCGTAGTAGGCTTGGCACCTACAAGCTCCAACAGTTTACTACGGAAGCTGTTTGCTGATAAAAACATCGATATCGACAAGGATGTGACGATCACAGAGGTTCAAAATGGCTCCGAGCTTGGTGCTGTATTAGCAGGCAAAGCTGATATTGCTATCGTTTACGAACCTCAACTGGATCAAGGCATTGCAGAGGGGCTGCATATTGTCCATGATTTTACGAAGGATTATCCAGACTTTGCCTTTGCAACGATGAATACAACCGCAGACTTCATTGAAAAGAATCCTGATCTTACCCAGCGCTTCGTGACCTCTATCGAGCAAGCCCTGGAGTATATTCAATCTAATCCTGAAGGCGCCAAAGCTGTCGCAGTGAAGGAATTCCCGAATCTAGAGAAGAAAGTCGTGGAGCAAGCCGTACAACGTATGATCGACAGCAAGGTATATCCTGCTGATGGGCTCATCAATGAATCAGCATTCGAGACCGCAATCGATATGCAGCGCTTCATCGGCAATTTGAAGGAAGACCTCGCTTACGAGGCCATTATCGATTCAAGCTTCACCAAATAGAGAGAGAAAGGTTGATTACTCTGAAGCAGGACGACTATCTCACACACCGACGTACAGAAAGCGCCAGATATGCGAACGGAGTTATTACCAGCGAGGAGCTTGCCCTATTTACAGCCGACTTGAAGCTGATTCGAAGCTTCAAGCTGCCAGAAGAAGTAGGTCCCAATCCCCCGCATAGGAGAGTGCCTCTGCGATGATTACGAAACCACTTAACGAGCTGACGATTGCTGAAGCCGCAAAACTGATCAAAAACAAGACGATATCTCCTGTCGAGCTTACGAAATCCTATTTGGATCGCATTGGGAAAGTAGAACCTGCTGTGCAAGCCTTCGTTACAGTCACCGCAGAACAAGCCTTGCAGGCGGCAAGAGATTCTGAGCGCAAACTAATGAATGGCGAATATCTCGGTCCTCTGCATGGCATTCCATATGGAGCCAAGGATATTATCCATACCGCTGGCATACGCACCTCGGCTGGATCAAGTACCTATCCTGACTTTGTACCCGAGACGAATGCTACTGTAATTCATAAGCTTCAGGCTGCAGGCGCTATCCTGCTCGGCAAGACAACAACGACGGAATATGCCTTTCAGGGAGGAGAACCGCCAACCCGCAACCCATGGAATCTAGAACATACCCCAGGCGGTTCCAGCTCCGGCTCTGCCGCTGCAGTAGCGGCAGGCATGGCTTCCTTCACACTCGGAACACAGACCTTCGGATCTCTGCTTAGACCCGCAGCTTACAACGGATTAACCTGTATGAAGCCCACTTACGGCAGGGTTAGCCGTAACGGTGTCATCACAGCCAGTTGGAGCCTGGATCATATTGGCGCCTTCACTCGATCCGCACAAGATAACGCGATCGTTCTTGAAGCGATGGCCGGGCAAGATGAGATGGACTCCTTCACGCTTCCTCATGGCAAGCCAGACTTAACAAGCGCTCTTGAGCATCCTATCTCAGGAATGGTCATCGGTCTGCCGAGCAACTTCTTCCAGACCGATGAACCAGCGATCTTGTTAGCCGTAGAGTCGGCAATCACCGTACTTGAGAAGCTGGGCATGCAATGGAAGAAGGTAGACCTGCCTTCTTATATGGAAGAGACATGTGCTGCTCATCGTACGGTAATGCGGGCAGAAGCAGCCGCCTTCCATCAAGAACGCTTCGCAGAAGCCTCTGATCGTTACGGACATACGATGCGGGAGCAGCTTGAGCTTGGTTACCAGACGAGTGCCGTTGATTATTTGCAGGCACAGCGCATCCGAACGATATTCCGGAGTGAGATGATGATGCTGTTCGATGAAGTGGATGTGTTATTGACTCCATCAACACCATATGCGGCCCCATATGGCTACAAGACGGGTAGCCCTATTTTCAACGGACCGTTCACCAATACAGGGCTACCGTCCATCACCGTTCCCATCGGATTCGATACCACCTCAGGGAAGCCATTGCCTATCGGCATGCAGCTTGCTGGTCCACTTATGCGAGAAGACCGCTTATTGTCCATCGCTCATCATTATCAGCAGGCTACGAACTGGCATCAGTTAACACCAAACATACACACTCATTAGGAAAGGAATGACAACGACTATGTCTACCATCATACATGCAAGTGCTGCACCCCAATTCCCGCTTCCTTTCTCCCATGCTGTCCGCGCAGGAGATATGGTCTACGTGGCAGGTCAAGTAGGCGTTGATCCACAGACGCTTGAGCCCATTGGTGGCATTAAGGAACAGACCGAACAGTGCATTCGCAATATTGAGATTATTCTGCAAGAAGCCGGACTTACACTTGATCATATTGTGAAGGCAACCACGCATCTGGCCCGAGTAGAGGATCAGCCCGAATACAACGAAGTATATGCGCGAATGATTAAGCAACCATACCCTGCCCGTATTACCGTATGCAGCGGTTTAGGTCCCTATTTAATTGAAATGGAAGTGCTGGCGTATGCACCATCCGTTCGTGGAGAGTAGCACATCACACAAAAAACACCTGTACCCGTAAATGGGTACAGATGCTCACATTTTCGAGAAATCCGGTCTCTTTGGAGAAGCGGGTTTCTTCGTGTTTCTATTTTGTTTTGAAGCGGGATGATTCTTCGGCAAGTTGCTTGGATAATCCATCGATTCTTTGAACCATATCTGCCAAATGTTCTGTCATGCCGGATTGCTCCTGCATTGTTGCTGTGACTTCCTCTACAGAAGCCGACACCTCTTCACCTGAAGCAGACAAGTTCTGTGCAGCTCCAATGACGTCATCCTTATCACGTTCAATGGATTGGATCTCCATGGCAATGGCCTGAACCTGATTCATCATCTCATTCATATTCTCGGTGACAAAATTGAATGTCTCCTTGGTCTGGCTAACACTGCTCTTATGCTGTGTCGCAATCTTCTCAATGGCTTGTACACTTCGGTTATTTTGCTCCACATGTTCAATCGTCTGCGTCACAATTCGGTTGATGTCCTCTGATTGCGCCGTTGTCTGCTCAGCCAGCTTGCGGATCTCGGAAGCAACGACTGCGAAGCCACGTCCCTGATCACCAGCTCTCGCCGCCTCGATCGAAGCATTCAATGCCAGTAACTTCGTCTGATTTGCGATTTCAGCAATCGTACCCGTGATTTGGTGAATGCCAGAGGAACTCTCGGCGAGCTGCACCGTAGTTTTGGAGATGTTACCAACTTCAATCTCGTTCCGCCCGTTCACCGCAATAAGTGCATCAATAACTTCATGATTATTCTTGAATGCATCCGTAATCTCATCTGCCTTGAACTTCACCGCCTGCGACATTCCATTCACGTTAGCAATCTTATTACCAACATTCATGAATTTGTCCACAATGGCTTCCGTATCGTTTGCCTGGGATTCCATGGCTCGTGAAATCTCAAATGCTGTTGTTGTTGTTTCGGCAATCGTGGTCGAGGTTTGCTGAGTGGACTGTTCCAGCTCAGATGTACTAGTTTTCAAGATTCCGATGGATTGGTTCATGCTGGAGATCAGTTGCTTGTTCCCTTCGGCCATCGTGTTGAAGCTGTCTGCAAGCTCCTTGAATTCCCCGCTGTACTTGCCTTGTGCCTGCACGGTCAGATCTCCGCCGGCCAACTGTTTGAACAACAGCGTTATTCGGCTAATGGGTCTGGTTACCAGCAAAGATATCAGAATACCGGCTATGACGGAAACTGCAATAGCACTAAACAGAACAATATACATCTGTTTTGCCATCGCACGTAAAGGCTTCTGCACATCGCTCAGTTTATCTTCAACAACGACGGTCCAGTCGGATCTTGGGATTTTGGAGTAATACGCCACTTTCTCGTCTGTACTAACCTCCCCTTGCTGCAGTTCAGCACTTGGAGCAAGATCAATCAATGATTGGTATTCGCCGGACTCCATCTTCTGGCCTGCCAACTTCTCATCCGCTGAATCGTAGATGACCGTACCTACACGGTCCAGAATGATCACTTTTCCCTCATCATTAATATTGATATTTTGTAGCTGATTAACGAAGAACGAGGTGGATGCTGCAGATACGAGCACTCCCTGTACTTTTTGATTCTCATTGTAGATCGGCATGGCGAAAGCCGTACCCAGTTGTCCGGAGGACTTGGCTACAATCCCTTCACTGATCACGTCTTTACCCTGAATTGCTTCTTGGAAATATGCCCGATCTCCGCGTTCCGCCTTGATAACTGCCGGATCATTCGCTGCAATAATAATGCCATTCCGATCCAACAAAATTAGACTATTGTTACCTTCCATACCTGCCAGACTGTCCGCGAGAATACCACTTGCCTTATCCAGCAATTCATTGTTTTCCGAGAAAAAATTCTCACCTTCCTGCCCATCCGTATTCCGAATCTCCAGCAGATCCTGGAAGGTCCGATGCGTTGTGATCAGAAAGGTGGATTGTTCTTCCAAACTTAGTGAAGCATACAACCCTGCACCCACCCGGTCCGAGGTTGCTTTAATTTCATCTTTACTTTTGTCCAGTGTAATAACTGCCGCTACGCTGTAACACACTACCGCAGTTGCCGCCAGCACGATACACACCAGCAAACTGATCATAAGCGGCAATTTGATTCTGAACGACATGTTGAGCATGCGTTCTCTAGCCTTGCTAAATACCATAATTACATCCACCATCCATTTTCATTTTCGTCATTATGAAGTCCAATCTATGTATCTACTTTATATCGGTCGATATCAAATAATCTGTAAGCTGTTGCCCAGTTATTCTAGGCCAAAGGCCACTGCAGACGATTGGAAAATGTAGACTTTGGGTTAATACAAAATATGACATCCACATCGTATAATGTATGAAATACATATCGTGCAGGAAGAGGGGCGACTTATTGAATACGAAAATGCCCACTTTATTAAACGTCATCCGTGCCCTGTTAGGGGTACAATCCATCTTCATTGGGATTTCCATGACATTCCTTATTGCAGATCTATTCCGTAATAGTGCGGATTACTCCGCGTTTCCGCTATCTGATCAGGTCGCCTATTTTACAAGTATCGGGTTCCGGGTCCTCATGGTTCTAGTTCCGCCCATTCTGACCATCGTATTTATCTCAAGACGAAGCTATAAGCCAACAATTACGTTCATGAGCCTGGCCCTATTTTTGGGCGTTGTGTTCTTTCAGAACTTCCTCATCTTGCTGCACATCTTCATGTTGCTCTGTCTGTTGCTTCATAAACCCAGCAAGGTGTATCTTAAGCAGGAAGGCCCTCCGCGAGAATACAACCAGGAGAATCTGCGGTTATAGATTCGAAGTAGAATAGGAGAAGTGGTATGGTAAAAACAGCATTACCCACGCTATTAAATGTCGTGCGCATTTTGTTAAGTGTAAAACTGATCTACGTGATTGTGTCCTTTATCGCGTTCCTCATTGACTTCAACCAGAACATGGAGGCCTATCTTGCTTTCTCACGCAAAGGAAATGATCTGGCTTATGCCTCTGGCGTAATCATAGCGAGAATGTTGTTTATCATCGGTCCCAGCCTGCTCGCTGTTATATTCATCACCAAGAGAAAGTTCAAGCTCACCGTGACGTTTCTGAGTCTGGCGCTGTTCGTTGCCATTCCGAATGAGAGTAACCTGTTCACTTTGATTCATCTCTTCGCCCTGCTCATCGTGCTCTTGCATCGTCCAAGCAAGTTGTATCTGAAACGAAAGGATATCCATGTCGATGAAGCCGTAGTTAAAGCCAAGGATTAATTCGAGAAGGGGATCACATGACATTGAAGTCCAGAAAAACGTGACGTTGATATCCACGATTGTCATTGTGATCATTGCAGCAACCTTACGGTGCTGGCAAGATATGATCTGGTATAAACGGTAGAGCGCACAAGATATGATGTCATAATAAAAAACAAGGACGTTCCTTAGTATTAAAGGAAGGTCCTTGTTTAAGGTGACTCACTATACAAAGTGATTGTAAGATTTACAATTACAGTGCAGCTTGATAAATTTGTACTACATCTTCACGCTGCAAGTTTTTGAAGAATCCGAACGGACCGAATCGCATCGCTTTATCAGCCATCACATCAATCTGACTGTCGTCTATGTCATAGTCCGCCAGACGGCTAGGAGCACCTATTGAAGTCCAGAAGTTGCGCAGCGCTTCAATGCCTTCTTCAGCAACTTGTTTGTCCGATTTTCCAGTAGGGTTGATATCAAATACATTAACGGCCAGACGTTTAAATCGATCTACATCCACATCCAGATTGTGCTTCATCCAGTGTGGGAAAAGGATCGCAAGGCCTCCCCCATGGGGAATGTCATACACAGCCGATACGGCATGTTCAATATTGTGAGAAGCCCAATCCCCGGCAAGACCCATATTCAGGACATCGTTAAGCGCCATTGTTCCGCAGTAGAGAATGGTTTCACGCAGTTCATAGTTTTCTGGATCTTTAATCAGACGAGGGGCCGTATCAATGACAGTACGAAGAATCGTCTCACAGAATCCAAGCTGAACCGGTGTATTGGTATCCAGATGAAAATAATGTTCAAACACATGAGACATCATGTCCACCATGCCGTATACAGTCTGATCCAGTGGTACGGTGTATGTGTACTCCGGATCGAGAATGGAGAACGCTGGGAAAGAATACTCGCTGAACCATGCCCATTTTTCCTGCGTGTCCTGATTGGTTATTACTGAACCGTTGTTCATCTCGGAGCCTGTCGCTGCCATCGTTAGAATTGTACCCAGTGGAAGTCCGCCTTCCGGGGTTGCTTCGCGCACAACAACATCCCACATGTCTCCATCGTATTTGGCTCCTACTGCGATGGCTTTCCCGCAGTCAAGTACACTGCCGCCGCCAACCGCAAGAACCAGATCAATGTTATGTGTTCTGCATAACTCTACACCCTTATGAACCGTAGACAGACGAGGGTTCGGTTCTACACCAGCCAGTTCCGTAACCTCTGCTCCGATTTCATTCAACTGGCTGATTACCTGATCGTACAGCCCGCTACGTTTGATGCTTCCACCACCATATACAAGCAAAATACGCTTTCCGTATTTTGGAACTTCGGTTTGTAGTGCTTGAAGTTGCCCTTTGCCAAAAATCAGCCGGGTCGGATTATAAAACTGAAAAGATCTCATAACGTATGTTCCTCCAAAGAAGTCTGAAATTTTGTGCATCCACCATTATAGTTCTCTTTATTCGTAAAAACAAATACAGGCAAGAAGGAGATAACAGATGAGTGTGGAGTCTGTCATGGCTAAACACTGTTTTCCTAGACAAAAAAGCTCCTGCCAGCAAAGCGGCAGGAGCTTACATCACAGGGATTCAATATAACCATCGCATGCTTCCATAACATCCCTGGTATACATCCCCTCAGATATTATTAATTCGGGACTTAGGTTCTACCCCAGATCGGCAATACGCTGTCCAATACGTGGAAACAGCCCAAAAGCATTCTCGTAGAACACCTTATCATGATGCTGCTCCGGTACAAGCCGGCGGACGAATTCGGCGTATAGATCGATGGGCGCAAGCGGCCAGTCAGTGCCAAACAGCATTTTCTCGTAATGATCCGAATAGACCAAGGCCCGGCGGAAATGATCCATGAACAAAGGCTCGTTCATGAACCGTTCAAAATGAGGCCGATCCCCCACCACAAGACCAGACAAATCCGCGTACACGTTAGGATTCTTCGCCACCACTTCAGCAGCATCCATCACCCAGGGGTCCCCCAGATGACAGATCATGAAGTTCACACCGCGTTGCTGCAAGGCTAATTCATCCACCGTCAGTGGATGCGAGTACTTAAGCAACCCGTTCATGGAGTACGTGTCACCCGTATGAATCACGACAGGCAAGTTGTACTTGGCTGCGAGTTCATAGACCGGAGTATAGATTTTGTCATACACATAGTGATGATAGTATCCGGCATAGAGTTTGATTCCGGCTACCTCAGGGGATTGCAGTCTAGCTTCAATCCGGTCAAGCTCGTCCTGAGCGTGTTTACCATCTAGCGCATTGGGATTGATCCCCACACACTCCATGAGGAATGACGGAACCTTCTCTTCCAGGTCAAGTCCCATCGGGTTAGGAGAACTGGAATCCGGGAACGCTCCCTTCGTCTGCTCCGTAACCCCCATTCCAATGCCAAGAATGACATCGTTTTTATCAAACTCCGCTTTAAGACCAGCGGCAGAGTAATCCACTTTAGACAGATCGATTGCTGTTCGGTGAAAGCTGTCGATGTCCGACAGATGAATGTGAATATCAATGATCGGCATGTGAAGCCTCCTTTTCATCGGTAGAAGTTGCAAAATTCAGTTTGAGAAGGTCATGCACATCCGGTGAACTCAGCGGGATTGGCCCCAGGACAAGATATGTTGGCTCCGTCCAGACCGTCTCCCCGTGATGGAGTGTCAGATGATGATTCACGTTCAGACCTGTCACCTGATTATTGGCAAACCCCCACGCACTCTGATTCGGGTAACGATGGACCGCATGCAGCATGTTTTCACGCGAAACCGATCCTACTCGCAAAAGGTCTTCAAGTGGCAGGCCCACATCCACCTTGCCCAGCGGGAATCGATCTTTACCCGGTTGCTCTATCCAACCTTCCGCAAATACAGATGAAGGCTGGAGGAAACGTTCCTCCGCAAGCGAGTAATTCGTCAGCGTCAGTCCGCTTTCGTTCGTCACGGCAAGCAGGGTGCAGAGTATAGGGACACCCGGCAGCATCAGATAATGCTGGTGGATCGTGATTCCCCGATTCGCTTCATGCTTCTCAATCCGGGTGGTCAGTTTCACACCCTTCCAGACGTTGCCGTATTGATCCTTCTGCTCTGTCCAGGAAGCGGCCCTCTGTTCCAACTGACGGCTGAAACCATTCATGCCCGGAATCCCCACACCCAGTCCGCCGTACCACGGATTCCACCACGAGCGTGGAGACGGTTCAGGGTACGAGCTGTCCAGCCATTCTTCTCCTGCATATTTCAGGGAGTGTACTACACTCCCGAATTCAGGAGCAACGGCGATCGACAATACTCCATTGTCTACGGTGTACAAAGGTCCAGATGAACCTTCTTCAATCTTCTTCTTCACCTCTGTTCCGCTCTGCGGGAACCAAAGGGCAGTTCGCTCCTGAATCCGATCTTCACCCCGATATAGCCCACGAACTTTCCAACCACTCACGTGCTGGTGGCGGTCCACTTCGTCTGGTGAAAATGTCAGCTTGGCGGAGTTAAGATTCTGCTCCGGATTGAACTCCTTCGCAATTGCCATAACCTCCGGTTCGGCACCCTGCTGTACGTACAGCTCCAGTTTGCCCGCAAGCGGAACCAGTTTGTGTTCAGTCAATGTTGCTTGCAGCACGTCCGGAGCAAATGGATTCCCCTCACTCAGTGTCAGATCCAGATGACTGTCCAGCAACGGAATGACCGGGTTACGCTGCTTCCGTGCAAACGCACGGAAATCCGACCATTTGGCAAACGTGTTCAGGGCAAACACCGTTTCCTTGGTTTGTGCCACAGCCCCAGCCTCCAAGCGTCCAAGCTCATGCTGCAACCCCAGCGTGTATTCCGGACGAAGCAGCTTCAGAGAAGGGTCCCAATAGATGCCGCACGCGCCATACTCTTCCTTGCAAAACAGCCAGTTTTCCGTAATCTGTGAACTGTCCCAATGGTTCGGATCCCCCGCATAATCATCACCCATATCCACGAAGCGCCCCTGATAAGGAAGGATTAACCTGTTACCATAGAAACCGAAGTTATTCATTAGATACAGGTCCTCTTCCCAGGCGGTGTCTCGTGTATTCTCAACCTCGTGGTGGAATTCGGCGATTCCATTCGCAGACAGCTTGACCAGGGACTTGATCTGCAAGCCAGGGAAATCCTCCGAGTCATACAGTGCTTCAAGAACCTGACGTTCCCCTTCAGGATAGATCTTCACTTCTTTTGCTTGTTTCTTGGATAACTCTTCGGCAAACGGCTTACCCAGCTTCGGATAAGTCCACCAGAACGAATGACGGGAGCCCGGGTATTCAATCCACATGATGTTATCCTGCTTGCTCATATGAAGGGAAAACGCGCCGTTGACAGCTACCCATTGATCCTCAATCTGCCCGCCATATTTCCCTTCGATTCCCTTCATCAGTACAGAAAGTTTGCTTGTAAAAGAGATCGCATGGTTCCCCACTGGGACAGCCGTCACTTCAACTTCTTCAGAATAGAGACCATACGAACGCAAGGTGAAAGGCACCGGCACGGACACTTTGCCTTTGGCAGGCACCGTAAAGCGTATCGAACGCTCCGCCCATTCAAGGAATTCATCCTCAGGCAGGTCCAAGCTGAACTCCGTTTCTGCATCCACATTATTTTCCACGTTCAGAACCAACTCCGCCGGGATGCCTGGATAGAGCTCCTTCTCGGGCAAGACGGTCTTGATCTTGGCTGGGAATTTCGGGGCGATACCCAACCTGAACTCCGCTTTCTTACCGCCGATTAACCATGTGCTGGCAACAACGGGATGCGTCTTATTGTTATTCTGTTCCTCTGTAATCGGATCAAGGTGAAACTCACCTTCCACGATGATGGTTTCTCCCGGAGCAACTGCTCGTGCAGTGTCCAGCGCAAATCGAATGTTTTTGTTATCCTCACCCTTGATCTCAACCGCCAGTTCGGACGCGGAAGTGTTCTTGATGCGATAGCGAACGTTATAGCTGGAACCGAAAACCAGATCATGATCGTCGACCTCTGTTGAGATTTCGTAATCCGGTGTTTCGAGGGCAGTCAGCCCGCGACCCGACTTTTCAAATTCAGCCCGCAGGGAGACATCTCCCTTTTTCCACGTGTAGTCAAAGAAATCAAAACCGCGCTCCCGTCGGCCATCCGGCTCGATGACGAGTTCACGCGTGCTATCTGCATACCAATCCAACTCCTCAAAATAAGGAGCGAGTGCTTCGGTCTGCAAGATGGTAGGGATGAAATTCATCAGATGCACGTTATCATCTTTTTTCTCCCAGAAGAACCCGCATTTCTTGTACATCGGTACAGCCTTTGTATTGCCTGCCCATGTGAACAGATCCAAGCGGGGCCATCCGACCTCTACGGTCTTGCGCACAGCATTCAGGATCAGATTACGTCCAACCTTGTACCCGTGATAGTCGGGGCGTACGTTCAGCAGCGGTACATATAGGGCTTTCTCGTCATAGCGGTAGTGGGCAAAACTGCAAAAACCAACCACCTCTTTCCCATGAACAGCTAGAAATGCATGAAGATTGGACGAATTCTCCATCTCCCGGCGAACCGTTTCCTCTGTTCTATGGTTGGTGCCACCTCCCCAGCTTTCATTACTACGGTTCCACATATCCGCGAGTGCGGCAGCGTAAGAGGGATCGTATTCAATAATATGAATTTGTTCGATAATCGAAGTTACGGTCATGTGCTGATCTCCTTCTCTTTATGTATAGGATGGTGAAGAAGCTAGTGATAGTCTTATCATACTATATTTGGAAACATTTTCAGAGAGTTATATCCTTGCTTCCGTACGAAGTTCTGTATTAGCCATCCGTTGAATCCATGTCAAACCTTATGTACAGGTAAACATATTGCTGAAGCATGTACCGAAAAGGCCTTTCATGTGAGCTTTGACAAGCTCTATTCGCTATTGTTACTCTTTGTACAGGAGTGTTTCTTTTATATATAAAAAAGATAGATTCATGGAGGGAAAGCATGACAGAATGGATCACGCAATTTATACTCTTTTTTAAAGATTTGTCATACGCAGGTCTGGTTATTGCCTTGTCGTTTGAATTTGTACCCGCTGAACTTGTGCTGCCCATGGCAGGATACTGGGTGTATCTTGGAGATATGAAGCTTTGGCTGGCGATTCTGGCTGGTACCGTAGGTGGAACGTTTGGACCTCTGACGTTGTATGCCCTGGGACGATACGGCGGCAGACCGATGGTCGAAAAATACGGCAAGTATTTCTTGATTCGCCCCCACCATCTGGACGCTTCCGATAAGTTCTTCGAGAAATATGGCAGCGGGGTAGCTTTCTATGGACGTTTTGTCCCCGGCATTCGGACCGTGATCTCCATCCCTTGTGGTATGGCGAAGATGAATGTGTTTAAATTCAGTATCTTTACATTCTTGGCCATGCTTCCGATCACCACATTGTACATCTACTTAGGCTTCAAACTAGGCTCTCAGTGGGAGCATGTGGACGAGATTGTTAAACCTTATATCGTTCCGGCAGCGGTGATTTTCTTAGGTGCTTTTGGTTTGTATGTGCTGCTGAAACGTTGGAAAAGAAGAACGGCTTTGAACAAGTCATAGGCTTGCCTGAGGAAATGCGGGCTGTATAGTAGAGTAGCTGGTTTATGTTGAAAAAAACCTTACTCTACATGGCCCGTGGTTATGATTTGTTGAAGATACTGCGATAGGTGATACACCGTACTAATCTAACTTGGTTATTCATATGCAAAGCCCCACCGATCATGGCGATCAGTGGGGCTTTATCAGTTCAATTGATTTCTAAATCAATTCCTTTCGTCTTTTCAAATACACATACAGCACTACTCCCGATGCCGCACAGATCACAGCACATAAACCGATGAATCCATATCCCGCTTGAAGTCCGCGCAGCAGTCCCAACTGAGTCGTTGAACCGTACAAATTCTTCACGCCCTCAATCACCCAGCCAATCACATAGTTACCGATGACACTACCAACCCCCATCAAGGTAACCGTGAACGTAATCGCGGTGTCACTGCCGTTCGGATATCTGCGTGCGATAAATGCCATAACTGTTGGATAGATCATCGCTATTCCTGCGCCAGATATTGCAAAGAAAATCGCAAGACGTTCTCCCCCTCCAAGCGCCACGAACGTACATACTCCCGAGAAAGCCGAGAACAGAATCAGTGACAATACAAATCCGATCCGGTCCGTCAATGGTCCGAGCAGCAGGCGTCCCAGCGAGAACGTGAGGAAGAACGCAGATAATAACCCAGAGGCTTTGACCGTGTCCCACGTGTAGGCTTTTTCCAGGAAATTAACCAGCCAACCCCCAACCGCCAGCTCCGATACCACGCCAAAAGAAAGAATGAGCACCATCAGCCAAAGGGCAGGATCACGTGTTAGCGTCTTCAGTGAAGTCCGATCTTCATGTGGAAGATCGTCCCCCGGGAATTTGCTGCGCAGCGCCGCAATAATCGGCAGCAGGCAGAGTGACAACATCACCAGATACATACCGCGCCAGTCCAATTCGTGTCCGAACACCGTCAAGGACATCACACCCGTCGCCAGCAAAGGCGCCACCGTTGAACTCAGTCCATAGAAGAAATGAGACAGGTTCATCATCGTACCTGTGTTTTTCACAAAAATCCGCGCACCCAGAATCGCCAAAGCAATCTCCAGCATGCCGTTACCGATGTACATGAAGAAGTACGATGAAGCAAAGAGTGGATAGGTATGAGACACATAAATGAACACACCCGATAGGATCATCGATGCAAACGATATGATGCTAACCGCCTTGATGCCCCATTTGCGAACCAGAATAGCCGTGAAGGAGCAGGCGATCAGGTAACCGAGTGCGTTCAGGGACAATAATGTCCCGAGTTGTTTCTCATCCAGATTAAAGTCGAATTGAATGCGCGGAATGGCCGGCCCTTTAATATTTTCCGATATGCCAAATACGATAAATCCCAGAAAGATTGTTGCCAGTTGCATGGCGTACAGCTTGTTGAACTTTCGTTTGTTGCCTTGCGTACCTGCTTGCTCATTCAAAATAAGTTCCTCCATTGTGTCTATATAAGTTGAGACAACGGTCATTAACTTGGACACTCCAATGACAGAATAACCTTCCAATCGCTGTTATCCCCAGATTTTTTGAATTCCCTTCTCCAAAGGGAAAATCCGGTGATAAAGGCGAACACTTTGTTTTTTCAGGTTTTTTCTGTCCTCTCCGTTACCTGTTTAATGAAATAGTTCATTTTATATAAAAGGGTTACTACAATTTATTCGATCTGATGAGAGATCATCCTTCGATCAACGTTCAGTTCCTTTACCACTGCTTCTCAATTACCTGAATGCGGTAGGTCAGGCTCTCCAGCGTAACCGCGACCAACCCCGTAACATATTCGCGCCGAGTATCTCTCTGGATGATTAACTCCGGCATATGCTCCAATGGAATCATTCGATCCAGACAACCTTTCGTCAGTCCATCCCTCATAGCCGGGTCCATCGTATCGCCTGTAACCACAATCGTAGCCGGGTTAATGATTGCGATGATGGATACAAGCGTCTGTACAACCAGTTCCTGCAACCCTTCCGCCGTTTTCAACATTCGCAACTGCTCTTCTCGTGACACGCCAAAAGGTAAAAACGACACCTCGCCCCCAAATTGCGTATTCCCGGTCAGCGGACGACCATCTATGATAAAGCCTGCACCCGGAAAATGGTTCTCTGGAAACGTGACCACCGCAAAGTTCTTCTCTTCCTCAAATTGCTGCTGGTTATACAGCCCGTAGACCGTCAGGTTCATGTCGTTGCCAATGACCACTTCCACGTCTTCATATTGCTCTTTAAGCCTTGGCCCAAGTGGCTGATACATCAGCTCCGGTACATCGCAAATGCCAATAACACCGTTGTGTGCTACACCAGGTATACCGATACCAATCGCCTGCACATTGTGGTGTTGTTCAATCAGGTTTGCAATCAGATCCTCTACCACAGTTACATTAATCTCATCCAAAATGAGCGTCTGTTCGTCCGCCATCTCTCCGTTCAGATTGGCATATGTATGTGTGATTGAGTGAATGCCGCCCTCCGTTCGAATAATCAGGCATAGTACGCTTGCGTAGTCCGCATTAAACTGATACCGACTCGCTGGCCTTCCCCCGCTTGATTCGTCTGGACCCAGATCGATAATCTCACCCGTTTGGAGTAATTCGTTCAGGATCGTGCCGCATGTGGCTACGCTGAGTTTCGTCAAGTTTGCAATGGAAGCCTTCGTGCCTACGCCCATCGATCGAAGCGTATTCTTCACCAGTTCAACGTTAATACGTTTGACCTGTTGGGTGTTGTGTGATGTGGGTAACATGCTTAGTTATATGCCTCCTTTCATTCATTTCGAACCATTCAATGAATGTTTTTAAAAGTATTTTAATAATTGAAGTGTAGGGGGATTTGGGAGGAAAGTCAATGCTAAATTGAGAGTGAGAAACGTTTGGACGGAAAGGCAAAAAGACAGTTCAAGATCAGCTTATATGATCCTGCACTGTCCTTTAGTTAAGGTGGTTTTATGTAGACTGACTCATTTGATTTGCCAAGATGCTCTTCTCCAGTCGGACTTTAAATAACTTTCGGTTCAGATCCTGTTCCATGGAATGAAGGTGATATGCTGCTTGTTTCACGGTATCCATCTCTAGCACACCTGCCTGCTTCGCAATAATGTCCATGGCGTCTAGGATGAGTTTGTTGCATGTGACTAGTTGGTCTACGTAATCGTCTTCTTGCTTTACGAGTTGTGCGTACTGCGAAGACAGGTCTTCGCTGTTGGTACTTGTCATGTTAATCTCTCCTTTGTTAAAAAGAGATTAACATAGACTAAAGGCGAAAGTGGTACGCGAAGACGTACAATTGAAAATAAATAATTTTGTACAAAAGCGCATTAACAGTTAGAGCGCTATATTAATTCTTCTTCAAAATCAATAATGATCTTCAGATTTAATTCTCCCAAAAGACTCTAGTTGTACAAATTTAGACTTAAAAAAATTTGGATCTAATTTCCTTTTCACTAAATTAAAAAATCTATCATCATGGGTAGCAATTATAACCTGCTTGTCCAATTCTGTTGTGATTATTCTTAACAGGTCTATAAATGAAAGTAAATTTATACTATCTAAATGTTGGATCGGGTCGTCCATAAAAATAGTGTTATAACCATTATTACTTTCAAGAGCTTTAGCTAAAAATATACTTAAAGAAAGTATATTTACTTGGGCAGAACTAAAGAATAGTATTGGAGACTCTTCTTTTGTTTTTTCTTTATTCAAGGCTGAAACCATTAAGCCTAATTGACTATCCTCTTGTTGTATTATTCTAAATTCAATATTGGTGAAGTCGGGGTGAGGCTCTATCATTTGATATATTTTGTTGATTGTTGCTAAATTAAATTTTGTTTCTATTTGTTTTTCAATATGCTCTTTGCCAGTTAAAACTAATGAATTTGTATCTCTTAACAACTGATCAACATATTCTTGTTCAGCCAATAAATCATTTAAGATATTTTTTTTCCTTATCCATAACTCATTTTTTTCTAGAACATCGAGATTGTTAATAGCTTCTTTACACACCTGTATTAATTTATCATTTTGGGATTTAGTTTTATTTTTTTGTGATATAAATTGCTCTAAGTGATTCAGAGAGACATCATCTACATCAAGGAGCAGTTTGTATTCAGTGAAAAATTGGTTTTTGATATTATTTAATTCATGGTTTAATACATCAATTTGATTAACACTGTTAACAATGTTTTCATAATTCTTACCTTCTAACTCCTTTAAAAAATTATTGTAATTTTTAATTGTTTCATTTAAACCTAAAGTTTCGGTAACTAGTAATGCATTAAAAGAATCTTTCATTTGTGTTAGTGTCTCAATGAAATTCTCATTTTCTAACAATTCATACTCATGTAATAAAATTCTTCTGTATTCATTAAACTCTTTATTATTTAAAAGATCAGAGATTTGATTGTTAATAAATTCAAAGTTACTTTTTAATTTAGTTAATTCATGTTTCTTACTTATTATTATATTTTTCGTAATTTCTATAGAATTTTCAATTCCACCTATTGTCTCTTTCATTCGCTCAAGATTTAAATTTATTTCAAGTGAAACTAAATCAAGCTTTTGACGAGTCTCCTCGAAATAGTTTGATTTATTATAGCCTATAAGAAAATCATAGATTAAAGTTATATTATCTTGATGTTTATTGAATAGCTCTTTTGAATTTTTTAACTTTCCAATTAAATACTTCTCTTTATCAATATACCTCACGTATTTACTTTGGAGACTTTCTATAGTAGTACTAATACTTTCGTTATAAGCTTCTCTAAGTATTATTAGCTTGTTAGTATTATTATTTTTCTCTTCTTCTAACATATTTATATGATTAGTAAGGATATCTATTTCTGAGAGATACTTCGTGTCATTGTTTATTTTTTTTAAGAGTTCATTGAAATCGTTATATTGATGTTTACACAAGGGACAAGAAGAATTTTTTGTTTCTGTAACGAGTTTAGTCCCTAACTCAATTAATTCTAACAAATCACCATTTAAACCATTGTATTTAGAATATAAACTGTTTTTTTCGTCAATTAAATTACTAAGCTCAACATTTCTATTGAACAGTTTTACACATTGATCATATAGAACTTCAATATCATCTGACGGATGTTCCATTGATACTTTTCCCCATAAAGAATTATTATCTGCAGCTCTATATTCTTTATACTTATTGATAATAAATTCTAATTGTTGTTCTTTCTTCCTTTGCTCGATTAAACAGTGTTCAATTCTCCTTATTCTATTTTCATAGAATATTTTCTTTTCTAAAGACGAAATTTTGCTATAGCAATCTTCTAATAAAGATAGGTCGTTTTTTATCTTTTTTCGTTTCTCTATAAGAAATTCATATTCTTGATTTTCATTTATATGCTCTTTTTCAATAAGAAACATCTCTTCATTAATATTATATATTCTTCTATCTAACTCAGATTTACTCGCACTTAATCCAGCTATTTTACTGTTCATCATTTCATAAAAACCGTATTGATTTATTAAGTATGTGACACCTCTAATTTTTAAATTTAATTCTGCTATCTTTGCTTCATACTGCTTGAAATTCTGTTGTTCTACGTTCAAATTGTTGAAAGTATTTAAAATTTTATTCAACTCATTTTTCTGACTAAAATTTTCTATAATTGAACTCTTGGAGTTAATATAGTCCTTCTTAAGTCTTACACTTAAGTTAGTTGCCCTTTCAATTTCATTCTTACTCTGAGTCGCTATTGTCTCAAACACAGACAACTTTTTGTTAAGACTTTGCATAGCCTGGTCATAATCTGAAGATTCATCCATAATAATTGGCATGTTATCCGGATCATTTCTGAAAACCTCAGTTACCAATTTATGCACATTCAAAATTACTAATTCATTAGGCTTAATGGCATTGAGTTCAGTCCTCTGAGCACTTATCTTATTAGAGATATCCTCCCATTTTTTTTGAACGTCTTTGTACATTTGGATTAAGTTACTGTACACCAGAGTATCATCACTGTGATCCCAAAATTCTTTTAATGCATTGAATCTTTCAGTAGAAGTTGAAAATCTTAAAAAAGAATCTATCTTATCATGTGTTAATACATTCTGATTTATAAACAATTTATTCCGATGTTCTTTGAAGAATTCACTAGACTGAAAGATAACTGGCTTATCATCATCACGTTGTCTTTTACCATTTAATACAGGTGTTCCTAAAACAATTTTTTCATTATTTTCTAATATAAACTCTACTCTTCCATATCTATTCAAACTATTTTTATTCTTCAATATGTAACCTTTATCATGATTAGCAATTTCTTTTACTCGATTATTGCCATATATCCTCTTTATATTTCCAGAGAACCCCCACTCAACCGCATCAAAAAAAGAAGTTTTCCCGAAACCATTAGGGGCATAGATAACTATCAAATTCATAATTTCTTCTTCTACTGTAAAATCAAAAATCTGACTTTCGTTATAACCCCGGAATGCTTCAATCTCAATCGATTTAAATTTCATTTCTTTTTCTCCTTTCATTTAAGTAATTTTGTATTTTTTCTTTTTTTAATTTTTTGTTATTCAGTTGTATGAATTCTAGGAATAGATTAGCTAATTCAGCATTATCTGAGTTAAATAATTTACTTGCCAAGGCAATATCATTCAATCCATCAATTTTTTTCTCAATTTTCAAGGTAAATAGTTGCATTTGTATATAATTCATTATCTTATTTTCATCTAACCATTCTTCATTACTATCAATTATTATTTTCCTTGAACAGTATTTATCTTGTTCAATCTTATATTTAACATCTCTTGATACTTTATCTACAACAAAGAAAAATAAATAAATATTCCATTTTTCAACATTTTTATTTAGATTGCTTTGAAAATATGTAGCTATGATGTTATTGATTTTTCTCCACATTTCTTCCAACTGAACATTGCTATGAAATTGAATACTGAATATATAAAATGAGAAGTTAGGATCTTTTTTTTCCCAACATAGCAGGTGCTCTAAACTTTGTTGACTATCTAGTTCTAATTTAGGGATTATAATATTATTCTGTTCTATCATTTTTCAAATACCCTTTCTAACTCTATTTTTAATTCTTGATCGATTGTACTAAGATCCTTATTCCAGTCTACCGATTCGAAAATATTTTCAAATTTCTTCAAATGAAATACAGAAATATTTTTGTCGATCTCTGGGTCATCAATATTAATTACTCCATTTAGTGGTTTAGTTTGTGAAATATCGGTTATTATATTTTTTATCTGAGACTTATTTAGAGCCGCTGCTTTGAATGATCCAGAGTTATTTACAATGATTATTCCGTCTTGGCGAATATCATCATAAATATTATCTTTAGTAACAATGTGTTCAATAAAGTCATGGAAGTTATAAAATCTTTTAACGAAAAAGTGATGAATTGGATCTTTTCTGGCATCAGAATTAGTTTTATATAAAAGAATAGGGGATGATAGGTCTTTTGACTCTAATTTAAAATTACTATCATGACTTAGCGCAACTAATAATAATACCCATCCCCTCCATAAATCATCATGAATAGATACCGATTCACTATAATCCGAATAAGGAACCAATAATTTCTCTCTAAGAACATCTTTAATTTTTGCTGGAGTAACTTCCGCACTAACCGAACTTTGCAGTTTTTGTTTCAACCAAGACCTTTCGAATTCACTATATCCTAAAAATGCATTATGGAAATAATAATCAAATGTTGATAAACAACTTGGCTCCAATGGCTTCAACGAATTTGCCAACAAGAACTCGTTGAAGCTTGATATATTTTCAACAATAAACTCAGAAAAAACACCTGATGGATGTTTAAGTTCTATTATTACGCCAACTATAAGTAAACCTTCATTCTCTTGAATATATACGGCCGATCCAGAGTATCCTTCAATATTTGTCAAAGCATCATTCTCATATGTTAAAAATCCTACATCTACCTTCGCTGTAAACCGCTTTTGCTCATTTCTTTGAATATGCATAATTTTAGCTTCAAATAATTGCCCACAAATGTTTCGATCATTCAAGATATACGGGTATCCATAAGAGATAATTTCACAGTTCCTATGTGGCTCACCGATTAATAGATTGGGGAGATCATTAACTTTTTTCACAATAATACAAGCAATATCATAAGAGTCATCTTGATGTATCTTATAAGATATCACATTCAATTTTTCTCCTCCAAAATCTGAATCTCTGAATATACTAATATCAGATAGTTCAAAAACATTTGGGTTATCAAAATCTTTACCTATTAGACAATGCTTTGCTGTTAAGACATATGAATATTCATCTGAATGTGGCTGAAACAAACAACCACTACCTAGAGAAGGTTTAGTACCACCCACTTGAATTCTAACAGCCATCTGAGAATAATTATCGCTTAACAATCTATTAGACCTCCAAATGATAGTTGTGCTGATTTGAATTTAGCAAAATGCATTCGAAATCATAGTTTTCCATATCTTTTTTTGTGAAAATATCACTTCGTTGTTTATAGTTGAAATATAAA